>CAVQHG010000009.1:0-494726 GCA_963712325.1 uncultured Solirubrobacterales bacterium | reverse complement strand
TCGAACTCGCCAAACGGATCGAGCGCGGAGACCTCGACGCGAAGCAGAAAATGGTCGAGTCGAACCTGCGTCTGGTCGTCTCGATCGCCAAGAACTACCGCAATCAGGGGCTGCCCTTCCTCGACCTGATCCAGGAGGGAACGCTGGGCCTGGTGAGGGCGGCGGAGAAGTTCGACTACCGCAAGGGCTTCAAGTTCTCCACCTACGCGACCTGGTGGATCCGCCAGGCGATCGCGCGCGCCCTCGCCGACAAGGCGCGGACCATCCGCATCCCTGTCCACGTGGTCGAGAAGCTGAACAAGATCGGGCGCGCCGAGCGCAAGCTGGTCACCGAGCTGGGTCGGGAGCCGACGCCCGAGGAGATCGCCGAGGTGACCGGGATCGACCCCGAGGAGGTCGACTCGATCAAGCGCTCCGCCCAGGCGCCGGTCTCGCTCGAGAAGCCGGTCGGGGACGAGGAGGAGTCGGAGTTCGGCCAGTTCATCGCCGACGAGAAGGCCGAGTCGCCGTTCGACCGGGCCGCCGATCTGCTCACCAAAGAGGCGCTCAAGGAGGCGCTGGAGAATCTCTCCTACCGCGAGCGCCGGGTCCTGGAGCTGCGCTACGGCCTGGGTGGGGAGCACCCGCGCACCCTGGACGAGGTCGGGCGCACCTTCAACGTCACGCGCGAGCGGATCAGGCAGATCGAGAACCAGAGCCTGAAGAAGCTCCAGCAGCTGGGCGAAGCCCAGAAACTGCGGGAAGTCACGTAGAGCCCTAAATGAATCGGGCATCGCGGCCGATAAAGGCCGCGATGTTCGATATCGACACCGCACTCCGCACCCTCGTCGAGCAGGGCGGCTCGGACCTCCACGTCAAAGTCTCAGCCCCGCCGACGATTCGCCTGCACGGCGAGCTCGTGCCACTCCCGGGATACGAGCCCCTTGACGTCAAGGACACGGAGAAGGCCTTTCACGACATGGCCGAGGTGCGCTCTCTGACCGAATTCGAGGGGGCCGGAGAGGCCGACTTCTCCTACTCCATCCCCGGGGTCTCGCGCTTCCGCGTCAACACCTTCAAGCAGCGCGGCTCGATCTCGATCGTCTGCCGGGCGATCCCCTTCGAAATCCGCTCGGTCGAGGAGCTCGGCCTGCCCCCCGTGGTCACACGCCTCGCCGAGGAGCAGCGCGGGATCATCCTCGTCACCGGCACGACCGGCTCCGGAAAGTCGACGACGCTGGCGGCGATGATCGACCACATCAACCGCACCCGGGCGCATCACATCGTGACGCTCGAGGATCCGATCGAGTACCTGCACGAGGACAAAGGCTCGATCGTCAACCAGCGCGAAGTCGGCTCGGACACGGAGAGCTTCGCCCGGGCGATGCGTCGTGTGCTGCGCCAGGACCCCGACGTGATCCTGATCGGCGAGATGCGCGACGAGGAGACCGTGCGCACCGCGCTCTCCGCGGCCGAGACCGGGCACCTGGTCCTCTCCACCGTCCACACCCTGGACGCCACCGAGACGATCAACAGGATCATCGACTTCTTCCCGCCCCACCTCCAGCACCAGGCTCGCGTGATGCTGTCCGCGACGCTGAAGGGGGCGATCGCCCAGCGGCTGGTCCCCGACATCACCGGCGAGGGCCGCGTCCCCGCCTCGGAGGTGCTGGTCGTCACCGGCCGGGTCCAGGACCTGATCCTCAACCCCGAGGAGACCGGCAAGATCACCGAAGTGATCGCCGAGGGCGAGTACTACGGCATGCGGACCTTCGACCAGTCCCTGCTCGGCTACGTGATGGAGGGGAAGGTCGCCGAGGAGGTCGCCCTCGACTATGCCTCCAGCCCGCACGACTTCAAACTGATGCTGGCGGCCGGAGGGCGACAGGCGAGTGGGATCGAGCAGCTCGCCGGGGCCGAATAGGCGCTAGTACGCGCGTCCAGACGGATTCAGCAGCACATTCTCCACTCAAGGAACGCCGTCTCCAGGTCGATCTGCATCGCGATGGACATTGCCGGCAAACTGCGGCGCCGCCTCCGGGACCTGCTGCGCGATCAGCACGGCATGGCCCTGCCGACGGCACTGTTCGCCCTGATCGCCAGCTTCGGGCTGGCCAGCGCCGCGGTCCTCTCCTCGATCGACGTGCAGCAGGGCGCCGGCCGCGACAACGGGTCGAAGAACGCGATCGCCGCCGCCGACGCCGGCGCCAGCGTCGCCATGCTGAGACTCAACCGCTTCATGCCCAGCGAAGCGCACCCCTGCGTCGGTCCCGCCGGCGAATACCAGACGCCCACCGGCGGCTGGTGCCCGGCAACCGAACCGGAGAGCGTCGGGGGCTCGACCTTCTCCTACCGGGTGAGCGCCTTCGAAGCCGACCGCGAACTCGACGTGGTCGCGGTCGGAACCGCGGACGGCGTCAGCCGCAGGGTCGAGGTCGGCCTCGTCTCCTACCACGACCAGAATGTGTTTGCGGACGAGCACCTGATCGGCCAGGACAACATCACGCTCGAAGGTACGCCCGACGTGCGAACCGACGTCGGCACCAACGGCGACATCACCAGCGAAGGCAGCGGAACGCTGTGCGGCGACATCCGCCACGGGATCGGCAAAACCGCCCCCGAACCGGACTGCGACGGCGAAGTCAGCGAAGGCAACAAGGACCTGCCGGAGATCGTCCCGCCCGAAAACATCGAAACGGAAAACTCAAACTGCCGGCTGGTGCCGGATTGCACCGGGCCCGAACCGTCGAAAGAAGTCGACCCCTATTCGAAGCAACGCAAGTCCAACAGGCCGTGGGACGCGGCGACGAGGACGATCAACATCTCCCAGAACGCAACTCTGACCGTGGGCGGCACCGACTACTTCGTCTGCCGGCTGAAGATCGAAAACGGCGAACTGATCATGGCCGCGGGATCGCACGTGCGGATCTTCTTCGACACTCCCGAGAACTGCGGCATCTCAGCCGGCGAATCGCAGATCGAAGTGGCGGGGAACGGCACGATCAAGTCGACCGGGTACAACCCCGACGAAGGCAAATTCGATGTGATCGGCCTCTACGTACTCGGCTCGACGACGATCCCGACCACGGTCAAGCTGACCGGCGGCTCGGACACCAACGAGCTCGTGCTCTACGCTCCCCACAGCGATATCGACCTCGGCGGCAACGCGACCTGGGTCGGCATGGTCGCGGGGCAGTCGCTGCGCCTGCACGGAACCCCGACCGTCGAATCCGACCCCGGTCTCTCACCGCCCGACCTCAACTACACGAGCCTCTGGGAACGCACGCACTACGTGGAGTGCACCGGCGCCACGGCCTCGCCACCGAACGCCGAATGCTGAGCTGACTCCCGCACGATCCCTCCCATGCGGGGGCCACCGCCTTCCGGCGCTCAAGTCGCATCGCATCGCGGTCGATCAAGGACAAGCGAACGTATGAGGGAGCAGCTCAACAACAATCCGCTGGTCCAGGTGGGGATCCTCGCCGTGCTGCTGGTCGCCGCCGCCTTCTTCTTCCTCTCCTCCGGCGGAGGCGGGGGCGAAGGAGCCGAATCGGAAGCGGCCGCTCCGTCGGCGACCGAGATCTCCTCGACCGTCGCCGCCGAAGAAGCGGCCTCCTCCGCGAGCCTCGGAGCGGCGCTGGCGAAGGTCGGCGCCGCCAACGCCGCGCCGCCGCCACCACCGGACGTGCTCGCCGCCTGGCGGGACGACCGCACCGTGGCCCTCCTCTTCGTGCACGACGGCGGCATCGACGACCGCCTGGTGCGCTCCGCCACCCGCAGGCTCTCCCGCCTCCCCGGGGTGGCCCCCTTCGTCGTGCCCGCAAAGCGCATCTCGCGCTACGCGGCGATCACCGAGGGAGTCGGGGTCGATCGCGTCCCGGCTCTGGTGGTGGTGCGGCCGAGGCGCCTCGACCACTCGGCCCCCTCGGCTTCGGTCAGCTACGGCTTCCAGAGCGGCCAGAGCGTGGAGCAGGCGGTGATCGACGCCGGCTACAAGGGCCCGACGGTCGATTACCACCCCTAGGGCGAAGATGGACTGGCGCGACGATGCCGGAGGCAGCGCGGATCGGAGCGGAGGGAACGGCCATCTCCGCGCTGTCCCCGAATCGGGCGATTCGACCGCACCCGTGATCGACTCCACGGGCGGCGGCACCGCCGGCCTGACATCGCCCATCTCCCGCGGCCGGCACCAGGGCTTCATCACCGACGTCCTGGTCGACCTCGGCTTCGCCACCCAGGAGCAGGCACAACAGGCGGTCGAGCAGGCCAGGACCGCGGGGAACGCGCCGGAGCGGCTGCTGCACGAGCAGGGGGTGGTCGACGCCCAGCAGCTATCCCGCGCCGTGGCCGAGCGCTACGGCCGCGACCACGTCGACCTCGCCGTCTACCAGGTGGACATGGCCGCCGCGAACATGATCCCGGTCGCCACAGCGCGCCGCTACCGGGCGCTGCCGGTCGGCTTCGTTGACAAGACGACCCTGCTCGTCGCGATGGCCGACCCGACCGACGTGCTCGCCGTCGACGACATCAAGATCGCAACCGGCCTCGACTGCAGGGTCGCGGTCGCCGCCGAGGAGGACATCGAGGCGCTGATCGGCCGCCTCAACACCCTTCAGAACGCGGTCAGCGAGGCGGTGAACGAGGGCGAGGGGGACGATGAGGAGCTCGCCGAAGTCGCCGACATGGAAGTCAGCGCCGAGGACGCGCCGGTGATCAAACTCGTCTACAGCATCCTCGGCCAGGCGGTGGGAGAGGGGGCCTCCGACGTCCATTTCGAGGCAGGAGAGGGCGAGATGCGGGTCCGCTTCCGGGTCGACGGCGTGATGCGCGAGGCGGCGCACGTGCCCAAGCGGATGGTCAACGCGGTCGTCTCCCGCGTGAAGATCATGAGCGACCTCAACATCGCCGAGAAACGGGTTCCGCAGGACGGCAGGGTGAGCGTCACCGTCGAGGACCGCCGCGTCGACCTGCGCGTGACCACGCTGCCCACCCAGCGCGGCGAGGGGGCGACGATCCGCATCCTCGACAAGGACAACGCCCAGCGCTCGCTGGACGACCTCGGCATGGACGGATCCGCCCGCCTCCGATTCCAGGAGGCGTTCGGCCAGGCATACGGCGCGGTGCTGGTCACCGGGCCGACCGGCTC
Organism: uncultured Solirubrobacterales bacterium; assembly: GCA_963712325.1. Taxonomy (GTDB): domain Bacteria; phylum Actinomycetota; class Thermoleophilia; order Solirubrobacterales; family 70-9; genus VRUE01. The sequence goes on along the minus strand of CAVQHG010000009.1, from coordinate 489,601 downwards.
GGGAAAGAGCACCACCCTTTACGCGGCTCTGCAGGAGCTGAACGACGTCGAGAAGAACATCATCACGATCGAGGACCCGGTCGAGTACCGGCTGTCGGGGATCAACCAGATCAACGTCAACCGCAAGGCGGGCCTCGACTTCGCCACCGGCCTGCGCTCGATCCTGCGCGCCGACCCGGACATCGTGATGGTGGGCGAGATCCGCGACGGCGAGACCGCCCGGATCGCGATCGAGGCGGCGCTCACCGGGCACATGATGCTGACCACGCTGCACACCAACGACGCCCCCGGCGCCGTCACCCGGCTGACCAAGATGGGGATCGAGTCATTCCTCACCGCCTCCGCGGTCGACTGCGTGGTCGCCCAGCGGCTGGCGCGCAAGCTCTGCACGCACTGCAAGCGCAGGGCGCTGGTGCCACCGGAGGCGCTGGAACAGGCCAACCTTCGTGTCGGCGGTGAGCTCGAGGCCTACGAGCCGGTCGGCTGCTCGCGCTGCAACCAGAGTGGCTACCGCGGCCGGATCGGAATCTTCTCGGTGCTCGAGATGAGCGAGCGGATCAAGGAGATGACGATCGATCAGGCCGCCGAGGCCGACATCGCGTCGGTCGGCCGCGAGGAGGGCATGCTGACCCTGCGCGAGGACGGCCTCGACAAGGTGCGCAGGGGGTTGACCAGCCTCGAGGAGGTGCTGCGTGTCACCGCCTGAGCCGATGCATGCTCGATTTCGGGTATCCAGGATCGCGGCACCGAGGTCGATCTAGGAACCCATGGACTTCGATTTCGCAGAGGTTCTCGCGCGCATGGTGCGGGCGAACGCGTCCGACGTCCACCTGACGCCGGGCGTGCCGCCGATGATGCGCGACAAGGGCCGGATCGAGGCGATGGACGGGTTTCAGGTGCTCTCTGGACAGGAGACCCGGGAGGTCGTCTACAGCATCCTCAACGACGACCAGCGCAAACGCTTCGAGAACAACAAACAGCTCGACTTCGCATACGCGATCCCCAATGTCGCCCGCTTCCGCGTCAACTGCTTCTTCCAGCGGGGCAGCGTCAGCGCCGCATTTCGCCTGGTGCCGCAGGACATCCCCGACCTCGACTCGCTGAAGGTGCCCCAGGTCCTCCGCGAGCTCGCCTCCAAGCCGCGGGGCTTCGTCCTCGTCACCGGCCCGACCGGCTCCGGCAAGTCGACGACCCTGGCGGCGATGATCGACGTGATCAACCTCGAGCGCCAGGACCACATCCTCACGATCGAGGACCCGATCGAGTTCCTGCACCAGCACAAACGCTCGATCGTCAACCAGCGTGAGGTCGGCTCCGACGCGACCGACTTCGCACTCGGCCTGCGTGCCGCCCTGCGAGAGGATCCCGACGTGATCCTGGTCGGCGAGATGCGCGACCTGGAGACGATCTCGACCGCGCTGACCGCGGCCGAGACCGGGCATTTGGTCTTCGCCACCCTGCACACCCAGTCGACGGCGCAGACCGTCGACCGGATCATCGACGTGTTCCCGCCCGAGCAGCAGGGGCAGGTGCGGACGCAGCTCTCGATCGCCCTGCAGGGGATAGTCACCCAGCAGCTGCTGCCGACCGCCGACGGCACCGGGCGGGTCGTCGCCACCGAGGTCCTGGTGCCGACGCCGGCGATCCGCAACCTGATCCGCGAGGGCAAGACCCACCAGATCTACTCCGCAGTCCAGACCTCCGGCGCGGTCGGCATGCAGACGATGGACGCCGACCTGGCCCGCCTGGTCCGCGCCGGGACGATCACCCGCTCGCTCGCCGAGCAGCGCGCGGCGGTTCCCGAGGAGCTGAAGCGGCTGCTGGGCGGCGCGCCCGCCCCCGTCGAACCAGGCGCCGGCAACGGCCTGGCCGCTGCTCCCTCGCCCGCCGCCCCCTCAGCACCCGCGCCGGCTCCGGCGCCCCCGACACCTCCGCCGCCGCCCGCCGCGGGACCGCCCCCGCCCCCGCCGCCTCCTCCCGCCTACACGCAGGGGGCCTGAGCCGTGGCCGGCGCCACCACCTACGCGTTCCGGGCGATGGACGTCGCCGGGGCCGCCACCGCCGGCGAGGTCGAGGCCGAGTCCAAGGCCCAGGTCACCGACCAGCTGCGCCAGCGCGGGCTGATCGTCCTCGACGTCAGCGAGAAGACCGAGCCGCTCAAGCTCGAGAACCTGCTCAAGCGCTGGAAAGGCGTCGACATGCGCGAGCTGGCCGTGTTCTCGCGCCAGTTCGCGACTCTGGTCGCCTCCGGGATGCCGATGCTGCGCACCCTGCACACGCTCGAGGAGCAGACTCAGGACGAGCGGATCGAAGAGGCCGCGGCCGGCGTGCGCGCCGACGTCGAGGCCGGCAGCAGCCTAGAGCAGGCGATGGGGCGCTACCCCGAAGTCTTCGACAAACTCTTCCGCGCGATGGTCCGCTCGGGCGAGCAGTCCGGGCGCCTCGAGGACGCGCTCGACCGGGTCGCCTTCCAGGTCGAGAAGACCGACGCCCTGCGGCGCCAGGTCAAATCAGCGCTCATGTACCCGGCGCTGGTATTCGGCGTCGCCGTCGTCGTCCTGCTCGCGGTGGTCACTTTCATCATCCCCGTCTTCGTCGGCATCTTCAACGACATCGCCGAAGAACACCCCGGGGAAGACAGTTCCCTACCGCTCCCGACGCAGGTCTGCGTGATGGTTTCGGACGCGATCACCGGCTACTGGTTCGTGATCATCCCAGTGCTCGCCTTCTCGATCTTCGCCTTCTTCCGCTGGAAGAAAACGGAGAAAGGCAAAGAAGCCTGGGATCGCTTCCTCCTCCGCATCCCCTTCAAGATCGGCGACGTGATCCAGAAGGTGGCGCTGGCCCGCTGGTCGCGCACCTTCTCGGGCTCGGTCTCGGCTGGCGTGCCGATGCTCCAGTCGATCAAGCTGACGGGGGAGACCGCAGGCAACGTCGTCGTCGAGCAGGCGATGGAGGACGTCTACGCATCGGTGAAGCGCGGCGGCTCGCTGGCGGGGCCGATCGAGCGCCACCCGATCTTCCCGCCGATGGTCGGCCACATGGTCGCCGTCGGCGAGGAAACCGGCCAGCTCGAGCACATGCTGAGCAAGATCGCCGACTTCTACGAGGCCGAGGTCGACGCCAAGGTGAAGGCGCTGACGGCGCTGATCGAGCCACTGATGATCGCCTTCGTCGGCGGCATCGTCGGCTTCATCGTGATCGCCATGTACCTGCCGATCTTCAGCCTCTACGACAAGATCCGGTAGGCGGTTTACGGATTATTCGCCTCCCCGGGCATGGTTCACGACTTTTCGCCCGACGTAGACCAAGTTTCGGGGATCAAGGGTTCGTCGCAGGGGTCGATTACGCCACTGTGATGAATCTGCCAGTGCCTCGGTGCAAAAGGCAAACCCGCCGCGAGGCGGGGACGCAAAGCCGTCGAGACCTCACCATCGGTGCGGTCAGCCGGGCTTCCACCGGGGTCGACAGACACCACGTGGCCGCAAGCGACGGGGCTCTGGCGCAAACGATTAGGACCACAGGAGGTACCTAATGTTTCTCCAGAATCTCCGGGCCAAGGTTGGCGCCCGGCTCAACGGCGACAGCGAGGCCGGCTTCACGCTGATCGAGCTGCTCGTCGTCATGCTCATCCTCGGGATCCTGGCCGCGATCGCGCTGCCGGCCTTCTTCAACCAGAAGGAAAAGGCCAGCGACGCGAAGGCCAAGGAGTACGCGCACTCCGCGCAGGTCGCGATGGAGACGTACTCGACCGACCACAACGGCAGCTACGTGGGTGCCAGTCCGGCTGAACTCGTGGCGATCGAGCCCACGCTCAGCAGCGCCACTCTGACGATCACGGACGCCGGCGGCGCAGGTGAACCGGGGACGCAGACCTACCGAATCACCTCGGAAGCCCCGTCGAGCGGAAACAAATTCTGGGTCGACAACAACGCGGGCACGCTGACGTTCGAATGCACCGTTGAAAAAAATGGTGGTTGTCCGAGCGGCGGCAACTGGGGCGAATAGCCCTGACCGCATCGCCTTGGCCTAGCCAAGCGTGAGGTGCGAGGGGCGGGCCGAACGGCCCGCCCCTCGCTTTTTACGGATTCGGCCAGCGCCCTAAGCGATCGCACTCAGGCTGCCGATAGATCTCCGATGGACACCTCCAACGACTCAGGCACGAAGGACCGCATCGGCTGGGTGTTCGCCATGGCCCTGGCCGGGCTCGCTCTGCTGGCGCCCGCGGCGAGCGCAGCGCCCGCCCGCTTCGACGGCTCCTCGACGGACGGCTCTGTCGTCTTCTTCAGCACCACGGAACAGCTCGTCAGCGGCGACTCCGACAGCCGGGAAGACGTCTTCGAGCGCTCCAGGGATACCGGCGCCGGGGGCGAATACGTGACCCGCGAGGTCTCGATCGGTCCGGCGGGCGGCAACGACGCGCAGGACGCGCGCTACGCGGGCGCCTCGCCCGACGGCAGCAGAGTGTTCTTCACCACCCGCGAGCGGCTCGTCGCTCAGGACGAAGACAGCTCGCTGGACGTCTACATGCGGGACCTGTCGGCGAACACGACGACGTTGGTCTCACAGGGCAGCGCATCGTGCGCCGCCGGCGGTTGCGGCAACGGGGCATTCGACTCCAGCTTCGTCCCCGGCGGCGTCGCGGCGAACGGCGAAAAGGTCTTCTTCGCAACGAAAGAGAAGCTGAGCGCCGCGGACACCGACGAAGCGATCGACGTCTACGTCCGCGACATCGGCGCCGGGACGACGACGCTCGTCTCCCAGGGCGCCGGCTCCTGTTCTGAATCCGGTTGCGGCAACGGCTCGGAACCGGCGATCTTCCGCCAGGCCTCGGCCGACGGGCAGCTGGTCTACTTCACCAGCGCCGAAGGCCTGGTCGCCGGTGACTCAGACGGCCTGTCCGACATCTATCTCCGCGACATCGGCGCCGGGACGACGACGCTGGTCTCGACCAACGGCACCTGTCCCGAAGGCGTCGACTGCAGCGCCGTCTTCAAAGGCGCCTCCAGCGACGGCTCGCACGCCTACTTCGAGACGAGGGACCGGATCTCCGGCAGCGACACGGACACCTCCGCCGACGTCTACGACTGGTCGAGCGGGACCGCGACGCTCGCCTCGACCGGCCCCGACGGCGGCAACGGGCCCTTCAACGTCACCTACGCGGGCAACGCAGGCGACGGCAGCGCGGTCTTCTTCGAAACCAGCGAGCGGCTCGACGAAACGGCTGACACGAACACGGCGCGGGACGTCTACCGTCGGTCTGGGGGCGTCACCACGTTGATCTCGACCGGCTCCTCCGGCCAGGGCACGGAACCCGCGTCGTTCCACTGGACATCGCCCGACGGCACGCTGGCGATCTTCTCCACAGCGGCCGCTCTGGAGCCGGCCGACACCGACTCCGCGACGGACGTCTACCTGCGCCAGGGCACCACCACCACGTTGCTGTCCACGGCAGGCGGCGGCGAAGGCGATGTCAACGCGGCGTTCGGAGACGCCTCGGCGGACGGCTCGCGGGTCTTCTTCGTCACCAACGAGCCACTGCTGCCGGCCGACGAAGACCTCGAGGCCGACATCTACGAACGGCACGAAGGGACGACGACGCTGGTCTCGACCGGGCCCTACGGCGGCAACGGCGGATTCACGCCGGGCCTGCGTGGCATCTCCGCAGACGGCTCCTACGTCTTCTTCACCACCGCCGAGCGGCTCACGGAAGGCGACATCGACGCCGAAGAGGAAGACGTCTACCAACGCACCGCGAGCGGCACCCTGCTCGTCTCGACCGGCAACACGAAGCCGCTCGGGCCGGCGCCGCCCTCGGCGCTGACGACCGTGCCCGGGTCGCCCGGGCAGTCGACGACGCCCTCGATCCAGGGCCAGGCGGAAGCCGGGACGGCGATCAAGATCTACACCAGCGCGGACTGCTCGGGCGAACAGGCGAAAGCCCCGGGAGGCGAACCCGCGGGAGGAACCGCCGAACAGCTCGCCGACCCGGAAGGGGGAATCGAGGTCGAGGTCGCGGCGGGCAGCGAAAGCACCTTCTACGCGACCGCCGAAGCCGACGGCATCGTCTCCGCCTGCTCGAAGGGCGTGACCTACAGGCAGGAAGACCCGGCGCCCCCGCCGCCACCTCCGCCGCCACCGCCACCTCCGCCGCCACCGCCCACCGAAGGAGGGGGAGGCTCGGGCTCGGGCGGGGGTGCGAGCCCGGGGGCGGCTCCGCCACCCCCGGCCGGCCTGGCGATCATCGGCGGCGCCTCGGTGGCCGGCCGCGGCGCTGCGATCGAATACGTGCCGCCCCGGACGCGGATCACCTTCGGGCCTAGCTTCAAGACCCGCAGGAGGCATCCCGTGTTCCGCTTCATCGACGCGACGGGCCAGCCGGGGAGCCGCTTCCGCTGCAAGCTCGACCGCCGCCACTGGCACCGTTGCCGGTCTCCGCAGAAGCTGCGGCACCTGCGTCGCGGCCGCCACGTGCTCAAGGTGAGGGCGATCAATGCGGTCGGGATGCGGGACAAGACCCCGTGCAAGCGCGTCTTCAAGCTGGTCCGTAGGGGACGACGCCGATGAGTCGGATCACCGAAACCGGGTCGGAGGCCGGCTTCACCCTGATCGAGCTGCTGGTCGCCGCCGCCATGGGCGTGGTCCTGCTTGGCGCGGTGGGCGCAATGGTCGTCGGAGCGATGCGCGCGCAGCCCGAGGTGAGCAAGAGGTCGCAGAACATCACCACTGCCCGCTGGGTCCTGGAGCGGCTGACGCGGGAGATCCGCAACGGCGTCGCGGTCGACCCCGACCACGCAACGGCATCCGAAGTCTCGTTCCGGACCTACGTGCGCCGCAGCGAATGCGGGTCGGAAACGCCCTCCCCGAGCTCGACCCCGGCGATCGAATGCCAGGTCTTCTACCGCTGCACGACGACCTATTGCACGCGCGGGGAAGCGGATCCCGGATCCTCCGAACCGATCAGCGAGACGAGGATCTTCAACGGCATCGACGACAGCCAGGTGTTCAGCTACCGGCCGAGCGCAGCCGCCGCGACCTACGTCGAAGTCACCCTCCACATCCCAAACCCGAGTGGGCCCGCCGACATAACCGTCTCCGACGGCGCCAGCCTGCGCAACGCGACGCTGGAGTACTGAGATGCCGTCGGCGCGCAAGGGCGAGTCCGGGTTCACGATCATCGAGGTCCTGGTCGCGGCGCTGATCCTCACGGTCGGCGCGCTGACCACCTTCGGTCTGCTCAGCACGGCGACCAGGAACACCCAGCGGGCGAAGGCAACCCAGGTGGCCCAGGACCGGGCGCAGCAGGAACTGGAGTCGCTGCGCGGCGTCAGCAACGAAGAGCTGGCCCTGACGGCGACGCCGCCCCACTCGGAAGATTCCCTGAACCCCGACAACCGGGTTCTGAACAGCACCTTCGCGGTCAGCCGGCAGCCGCTCGGGGACTACCGCGACCTCGTCGTCAACGGCGGCAGCCTCTACGGGCAGAGCGGCGAAGAAGGGGTGGTCAGCGGCGGGACGATCGATCCCGGCCCGGTGCCCTTCACCAGCGGAGACGTGAGCGGCGAGGTGTACCGCTATGTGGTCTGGGTCAACGACGAAGCCTGCGGCTCGGGGTGCCCGGGGAGCCAGGACTTCAAGCGGGTGATCGTCGCCGTCAAGCTCGACACGCCCGGCAACCAGGCGGGTGAGCGAGGCTACGTGGAAGTCCAGTCGGACTTCGTCGACCCGAAGGACTCCGCCAGCAACGACCCGGCCCCCGACTCCGAAGGCAACGTCGTCACCGCCCAGCAGTTCTTCCTCACCGACACGCCCTGCGCGGCGGGGGAAGGGGAATCGGCTGTGGTCACCGAAAGGCAGGAAATAACCGAAGACCACCTGCTCCACAACACCCTGGGGACCTGCGCCGACGGCCCGCAGGTCGAATCGACCCCGGGAGCGCCGGACGCCCTGCTGCTCGGCGCGCCGCCTGACCCGGCGCCCGCCGATCCGACCGTGCCGGCCCTCCACGACTACTCCGACGACTTCTACCTCGAGCCGACGCCGGACACGGACAAGGGCGTGCAGATACGCACCGATGACACCTCCGGCTGCAACTACGTGCCGACGGCGACGACCAACCCCGAGTCGCGTGTGCACCGGTGGGTGACCGACCCGATGGCCTCGGACTTCGTGATGACCGAAAACGTGACGATCGAGTTCTACACCCGGACCATCAACGACGAACTCTATACCGGCACCCTGTGCGTGTTCCTCTTCGACCGGCATGAAGAAGGCTCGCCGCCGGTCGCGACCGACACCCAGCTGACCAACGTCAACGGCGGCACCCCGTACTGGAAGTACACGCCCGACAAAAACTCCTACTGGCCGCAGTTCAAGTGGGAAAGGGTGCGGATGACGATGACCCTGAGCGAAGCCGACGCCCCGTTCACGGTCCCCGCCGGAGACCGGCTCGGAGTGGCGCTCGGCGTCGAGCGCAGCAACACCCCGGCCGACGCGATCCCGATCATGTACGACCACCCCCTCTACCCGACCAGGATCGAGGTGGACACCTCCACCCCGATCAACGCGAGCTGACGATGGCGGGCGCCGCGGCGCTGGCATCGATCGGCGGGCTGCTCGGCGGCAGCTTCATGACCGTCGTCGCGCACCGCGTGCCCCGCGGCGAGTCGATCGTCGGGCCGCGCTCCCGCTGCCCCTCCTGCGGGGCCCAGATATCCGCCCACGACAACGTTCCCGTGCTGTCCTGGCTCATCCTGCGGGGGCGGGCGAGGTGCTGCGGGGCGCGGATCTCCCCCCGCTATCCCCTCGCCGAGCTGGCCCTGGCGCTGCTCTACGCGGCGACCGTCGCGGTGCTCTGGGGAGACGCCGCCGAGGTCGCCCTGGGTTTGGTACTCGTCACCATGGCGGTGGCGGTGACGCTGACCGACCTCGAGAAGAGGCTGATCCCGGACCGGATCCTGATCGTCACGGCCGGGCTGGCGGTGGCGATCGTCGCCGTCTCCGAACCCGCTGCCCTGCCGGCGCGGATCGGTTGGGCGGCGGCGGCGGGCGGCCTCCTCTTCGCGACGGCTCTCGCCTACCCCCGCGGCATGGGCCTAGGCGACGTGAAGCTCGCCGCCACTCTGGGCCTGCTGCTCGGGCGCAATGTCGCGCCCGCCCTGCTCGTCGCCCTGCTCGCTGGCTCGCTCTTCGGGCTTGCGGTGATCGCCCGGCACGGAACGGCGGCGCGGAAGTGGGCGATCCCCTTCGGCCCCTTCCTCGCCCTCGGCGGGATCGTCGCGATGCTGGTCGGCGACCAGCTGGTCGACTGGTACCTGGGCGCGTTCTGAGCCGACAGGGCCTGCCGGACGCCCGGAGAGTCGCTAGAGAAGTTTTCCTATAAGTGGGTAGTTGCAGGCCGAAAGGTCCGTGGGGTTCCGGTCGATGCAGGGAGGGCGTGCTCTCCCTCAATAGCAAGAAGAAGGCAGGATCGACCGTTGGCCTCGACATCGAGGCCGGCAGCGTCGCCGCGACCGAGCTGAGCGCAAACGGCACGGTGCGGGTCGAGCGTGCCGGGACCGTGCCCCTGGCGCCGGGCGCCTTCCACGAGGGCGAGGTAAATGACGCCGAGAGCGTGGCCGAAGCTCTGAAGGAGCTCTTCGGGGAGCAGAGGCTCTCCAAGCGGGTGAGGCTCGGGATCGGCAACCAGCGGGTGGTGGTGCGGACCGTGCGGCTTCCGGCGATCGAGGACCCCGGGGAGATGGAGGCCGCCGTCCGCTTCCAGGCCCAGGAGCAGATCCCGATGCCCCTCGAGCACGCGGTGCTCGAGCACCAGGTGGTCGGCGGCGTCCCCTCGGAGGAGGGCTCTGCGCCGCAGGTCGACGTGGTCGTGATCGCGGCACGCCGCGACATGGTGTCCTCGTTCCTCGAGCCGGTGCGCAGCGCCGGCCTGGAACCGGTCGGCGTCGACCTCTCAGCCTTCGGATTGATCCGCGCCCTCGCCGGAGCCGCCGAGGCGGCGGCGGGCGACGGGGGGGCGGCAGCGGCGCCCGCGAGTGCCGAGGGGGTGCTCTACTGCAACGTCGGCGACGTGCTCAACTTGGCGGTCGCCCGCGACCGCGCCTGCCTCTTCACCCGCGTCACGGAGGCCGGGCTGGAGGAGATCACCGCACACTTCGCGGGGGAGCGTGGCCTGACCGTGGAGCACGCCGGCCAGTGGCTCGCGCACGTCGGGCTGCTCGAGCCGCTCGAGCGGATCGAGGGCGACCCGCAGATCGTCGCTGCCTCGCGGGCGGCGCTGGAAGCGGGCCTTGGCGGGCTCGTCGACGAGGTCCGCCTCTCACTCGACTACTACGGCGCCCAGGAGAGCGCCGTGCCGGTGGGGCGCATCGTGCTCTCTGGCCCGGGCAGCGCGATCGCCGGCCTGCCCGAGGCGATGGAGGCCGGCGTCGGCCTGCCGATCTCCGCCAGCACTCCGGCGGCGCTCGGCGAGTACGGCGAGACGGCGGCCGCCCGCCTCACCGTCCCCTACGGCCTCGCCCTGGAGGAATAGTGCGCCCGGTCAACCTGATACCCGCCGAGGAGCGCCGTGGCGAGCAGGCGCCCCTGCGCTCAGGCCCCCTCGCCTACGTCCTGGTCGGCGCCCTGGTTGCCCTCCTGCTCGGGGTCACGGCGCTGGTGATCACCAACAACCAGATCTCGGACGGCAAGGCGGAAATCGCCGACCTCGAGCGCAAGGACGCCGCCGCCGAAGAGCGCGCGCAGAGGCTCGCCGCCTACACGCAGTTCCAGCTGCTGCGCGAAAAGCGGATCGAAACAGTCGCCAGCCTCGCCGACAGCCGCTTCGACTGGGAGCGCGTGATGCGCGAACTCTCCCTGGTGCTGCCGTCCGACGTCTGGCTGATCAGTCTCGAAGCGACCGCCTCGGCGGAAGCCTCGGTCGGCGGCTCCAGTGGCGGCGGCGGCCTGCGTGCCTCAGCTCCAGGACCTGCTCTGGTGATGAGCGGCTGCACGACGGGGCAGGAGTCGGTCGCCGGCTTCGTCACCGCGCTCGAAGACATCGACGGGGTGACCCGGGTGGGCGTCGAATCCTCTGAACTCTCTTCGGAAGAAACCGGCGCGGGGGCGGCCAACGCGAGCGGCGACGGGGGCCAGGGCTCTGGGTCGTCGAGCGACTGCCGCACCCGCAGCTTCATTGCGAAATTCCAGATAGTCGTCGCCTTCGACGCCGCCCCGGTGCCGGCCAGCGCGGCGGAATCCCAAGCACCGGCAACGCCGACCGAAGCCGCCGAAGCGACCAACAAGGAAACCGAGGCGGAATCGGGAGCCTCCTCCGGCGAAGGCACCGAAGGGGGAGAAGGCTGATGCCGAAGATGACCAACGCCAACCGGGTGATCGTCGCGATGCTCGCGATCGCCGCGCTGGCCGCGGCCTTCTGGATGATGCTGATGAGCCCGAAGCGCGACGAAGTGAAGAAGCTCGACGCGCAGGCGAAGGAGCTGCGCTCCTCGCTGGCCCAGCATCGTTCCGAAATCGCCCAGGCCCTCGACGCCAAGGCCCACTTCTCCACTGACTACCAGCAGCTGGTCGTGCTCGGCAAGGCGGTCCCGGCCGACGACGAAACGCCGTCCCTGCTGGTGCAGCTGAATCACATCGCCAAGCATTCCAAGGTCCGCTTCGACACCTTCGTGCTCACTCCCGGTGAGGGAGGGACGCCGTCAACGCAGGCGTCCGCGCCGGCCGAAGAATCCGGCAAGGGCGGGACCGCGAGCTCGAAGCCAGTGTCGGCCACCGAGGTCGCGGCCTCGACGATGCCGCTCGGTGCGACGATCGGCCCGGCCGGCCTCGCGGTGATGCCCTACACGCTCACCTTCAAAGGCAGCTTCTTCACGCTGGGCGACTTCATCAAGGGACTGGACTCGCTGGTCACCACCAACAACTCGAAGGTGGCGGTCAACGGCCGCCTGATCACGATCGACGGCTTCACGCTCAACGCCGACAAGAACAAGGGCTTCCCCCATCTGGAAGCGACCTTCGGCGTCACCACCTACCTGACCCCGCCCGACCAGGGGGTCACCGCCGGGGCGGAACCCGGCGGTCCGGGCCGACGACGTCGACCGGCACTCCCGCCTCGGCGACGATCGGAGGAGCGAAATGAAACGCCCGCGGCTCGGCCCGGAGCTGAAGATGTCCCAGATCAAGGCCCCCGACTTCCTCGTCGACGTCTACTGGGACCTGCGCGACCGGCACCTGCTGCCGCTGCTCGCGCTGGTCGCGGTTGCGATCGTGGCCGTTCCGTTCGTCCTCGGAGGAGGCTCGAAGAAGAAGGAGGAGGCCGCCCCCGCCGACACGATGCGCGCGGCGCTGGAATCCGAAATCGCCCACGCGTCGAGCCTCAAGGTGGTGGAGGCGAAGCCGGGACTGCGCGACTATCACAAGCGGCTCAAGAACCGCACCCCCCACAACCCGTTCAAGCAGCGCTTCACCGCGCCCGTGACCGCGGGGGCGAAGCTCAATCCCGAGACCACGACCACGACCACGACGACCACCGGCGCCTCCGGGTCGGGCGGAGGGCAGGGAGGCTCGGGATCGGGCCAGGCCGGCTCTGCGCCGCCCTCGACGTCGGGCGGGGCACCGAGCGGGACCAAGCATGGCGAAGTGGCCTTCTTCTCCTACGCGATCAACGTGCAGATCACCAAGAGCGGCGGCAAGCAGGGCAAGGGCTCGGCCTCGAAGCCGGTGGTCAAGCACGGCGTGCTGCCGCAGACCCCGCTGCCCGGGCCGAAGGCCCCGGTCGTGACCTATATGGGCCCCGGCCGCAACGAGAAGGGCAAGCTGACCGGGAACGTGCTGATGCTCGTCTCCGACGAAGTCAATTCCGTCTTCGGGGAAGCCAGGTGCGTCTCCGGCTTCGAAGTCTGCCAGCTGCTCGAAGTCGAGCCGAACTTCCCGATCGTCCTCTCCTACGGGAACAACGAGGTCCGCTACAAGGTCAACGTCCTGAAGTTGGGCCTGATCGTCACCGCTCGCAAGAAGTACTCGGGGAGGGCGCCGGCCCACTCCGGAACTGCGCGCGAGCTCGTTCCGGCGCCATAGCTTCAGTAAGTAAAGCTTTGGCGCTACACTTTTCGTAGCGCGGATTTCTTTATCCCAACACCGCGCGGATCTTGATGAGCGCGACCAGCAACTCTCTCTGTCCCGTGTGCCGGACCGCCGACATCGTCTGCGGCAAGTGGACCCTGCTGGTGATCCGCGACCTGGCCGAGGGCTCCTGCCGGTTCTGCGAGCTGGAGCGCTCGTTGGAGGGCATCAGCCCGCGGACGCTCTCGCTGCGCCTGCGCGCGCTGGAAGCCGAGGGAATCGTCGAGCGCCACACCTATCCCGAGGTGCCTCCCCGGGTCGAGTACGCGCTGACGGAGAAGGGCGAGGCCCTGGTACCGCTGGTCGAGGACATGCGGCGCTACGGCCGTCGCTGGCTGGCGGACGACGCCGAGCCGGTTGCGGCGGGCGTCTAGCCGAGGCGAACGCAGCGGGGCCATGCTGCAAGGCATCGTGCAGGCGCAGGAGCGCCTCGCGCGGGGCGGAACCCGGGAGCGTGCGTGACTTCCTCCTCAGCGAGGCCCTGAAGCGGCTGGCGGCCGACGCCGCCGTCAGGCTCAGCGCCCTCGTCGCCGGCGGCGAGCAGATCCCCTTCGACATCGCCGAGCAGGACGGGCCCGAATCGGCCTTCTATCGCTACGAGCCCCAGACCTCGCGCTTCGTCCGCGAGCGCGAGGAAGAGCTTCGCTCCCTGCCCTCGTTCGGCCCTGCCCGCGACGCGGTCGAGGCCGCCGGCGTCGCCGCCGGCTACCTGGAGCGCTGCGGCGAGGCCGTCCCCGCCGATCAGCGCGAGCGGGCGGCGGCGATGCTCGTCGCCGTCCTCGCGGAGCTCTGGGAGGGTTGCACCGAGTTCTCGCTTGATCGGGAGAGGCTCGACGCGGCGCTCGCCGTGCTCGACGCCGAAGCGCGCAGCGCCGACGAGGCCGAGGTGCTGATCGCGCCGGTCGTGGGCCTGAAGATGGCCCCTCCGGCCATTCAGCTTCCCCACGGCGTGCGGCTGATTCGAGCGGATGCGATCGAGGCGCCGGTCGAGGCGATGCGCAGCGAGGGGATGGGCCGCACGGCCTGGGAGCCCCAGTACCTGGCGGTTGCCGAGCAGGACGAGGCGCCCGACTCGGCCGCCTCCGCGATGCGCCAGCTGCACGAGCTGATCAGCGTCATGCGGCTCTTCAAGGCCGGCGGCGTCGGCCTTGGGCCCTACGCCTTCGCCCCCACCGGCGCCGGCAGCTGGAGTCGGCTGCCGACCGGCGCTCCCGCCCCCCGCCCCGGGGGCTACCTGCTCAGCCAGGAGGACTCCGAGTGCCTCGCCGACCTTGCGGTTGAGCTCGAGGCGCGCCCGGATCCCGACGGCGCGCTCTCCTGGGCGGTGGCGCGCTTCGAGATGGGCTGCGCGCGGCTGAGCCCGCTCGAGGGCCTCAGCGACCATCTTCTCGCCCTACGCGCGGTCCTCGACGGCCAGGGCCCGGTCGGCGCCTCGCTGCCGATGCGCGCCGCGGCGCTGATCTCCCACGAGGGCTGTGATCGGATCGAGGCCCGCGCCCGGGTCGAGGGCGCGCTTGAGCTGGAGCGCGCGCTGATGAACGGAGTGCCGACCCAGGGCGGAGGGGAGCTTGCCGCTTGGGTCGAGGAGGGGACGCGGCGAATCCTGCGCGAAGCCGCGCTCGGCGCGCTCGGCGCCGACCTCGGCACGGCGGCCGACGAGTCTCTGATCGCCACCGGGCTCGAAGGCGGCGATTCCCAGATCTTCGTCTCGGCGGCGTCCGGCCCGGGCGAAGACCTCGGGGACCCGGCCGGCGTGCCCGGCGTCGAAGCGGAGAACCCGCCGGTTCACGGCGAAACCCTGCCCGAGGCCGACACCGATCGCAATCTGACCCCCTCGGTGGAGGCCGAGGGCCTTGCCGCCAACGTCCCAAGCTACGAGGAGGACCCCATGGCAGACGAAGACACCCGCATCATGGAGCCGGTCCCGGCGGAGGACGAGATCCGGATCACGGCGACCAACTGGCTCGAGGAGGTCTCGGTCGAGCGAGGGACGATGGAGTGGACGGCCGGCCGCAGCGACAGCATCGGCGACCGCGAGCCCCTCGACACGCCCCGGGTCCGCCATCTGTTCCAGGTCCCCGAGGACGCGGACTGGGAGGTCCGGGAGCTCGACTACGACCACTACCGTCGCCGGGCGGGCTAGTCGATCGACCGGGGCTGCGGCCCTCCGAGGCCGGCCATTTCGGCCCTCTCCTCGCTGCTCGCGAACAGGTAGCGGTTGATCTGCGCCAGCCCGGCGAGGTCGTGGACGTCCTCGTCGAGGTACGGGACGCGGATCACGACCTGGGCGCGCAGCTCACGGGTCAGGCGCTCGATGTTCTCGGCGTCTCGCTCGGCGAGCGCCTGGTAGTCGCCGAAGTTCTCGATCACCCGGCGGGCCAGCCCCTCGTCGCCGAGCAGCGCCGTCAGGTCCTCGGCGCTCGCCGCGACCGTCTCGCCCAGCCCGTCGGTCGGGTAGTGGACCTTGTTGACGACGACGCCCCCGAACGGCAGCTTCGCCTCGACGAGCTTGCGATGGAAGTAGACCGCCTCGTCGATCGGCTCGCCCTGCGGCCCGCAGACGACCAGGAAGCAGGTGTGCGGGTCGGCGAGCAGCCCGTTGACGCGCTTGGCCCGCGCCTGGAAGCCGTCGACCATGCCGCTGAAGGCGTTGAAGAACTCCGCGAGGTCCTCCAGCAGGTCGAAGCCGATGATCCTCTTCAGCACTCCGAGCGTCACCGAGGCGCCGCGGCCGGCGACTCGGGCGGCGAGCCCGGTCGGCTCGCATGAACACCCGCAGGGAGCGGCCCTCGATGAACTGGGTGAGGCGCTTCGGGGCGTCGAGGAAGTCGAGGGCGTTGCGGGTCGGCGGGGTGTCGAGGACGAGCAGGTCGAAGCGGCCTTCGCTGATGCAGCTCGAAGAGCTTCTCCATCGCCATGTACTCCTGAGATCCCGCCAGCGCGTTCGAGATCTGCTGGTAGATGCGGTTCCCGAGGACCCGGTCGCGGGTCTCCTCGTCCGCGGCGTGGCGGGCGACCAGCTCGTCGAAGGTCGCCTTCGCGTCGAGCATCATCGCCCACAGCTCGCCCGTCGACCTCGATCCGCCCGCGCCGCGAGACAGCTCCGGGTCCACCCGCTGGCCTCGTTGCCGAGCTCCGCCAGGCCGAGCGAGTCGGCGAGCCGCTTGGCGGGATCGATCGTCAGCACGGAGACCTTCTTGCCGCGCGCCGCCATGCCGGCGGCGATCGCCGCCGAGGTCGTCGTCTTGCCGACCCCGCCCGAGCCGGCGCAGATGCACATGTCCTTGCCCTCCAGCACCTCGTCGCACCGACGCCATCAGGCCACCCTCCCGGCCAGGGCTCGGTCGGCCTCGACCCCGAGCTGCGGCTCGAAGATGAACGGCAGCGTCCTCACCGGTGCCGCGCCCGGCGCCGCAGCCGCGCCAGCTGATCGCGCTGGGAGCGGGCCCGGCGCCGCTCCGAGAGCGCGGCGCGGGCGGCCGCCCGCAGCGCTCCCTCCTCGGCGTTCGCCGCCCGCTCGAGCTGCTCCGCGTCCTGCTTGGAGAACCGCTCCGGGTAGACGGCGTTCATCAGACCCCGTCGACTGCGACCCCGACCTCGTCCCGAAGCTCGCGCTCCAGCGCGGCGGACTCGTTCACCGGCATCTCCTCGGGCAGCGAGACGATTGCGGCGCCGGTGTGGTCGTGGTCGGTGATCAGCGGTCGAGCTGCTCCGCCTGGGAGCGGATCGGGCCGACCCGGGCGATCGAGGCGAAGGTGCGCGGCGTCTGGAGGAAGCCGACGCCGTGCCCCGTCGCCGGCGCGTCGACGATGACGAGGTCGTAGTTCCGCCCCCGCTTGACCCTGCGATCGAGCTGTGCCAGCTCCCAGATCTTCCCGATCGTGACCAGCTCCTTGAGCCCGGGAGTCGCGGCGGCGAGGTAGCTGAAGATGCGGCTGCGGAACAGCATGTCGCGCATCGCCCGCACCTTCAGCTGGATCAGCACGTACTCGCGCATCGACTCGTCGGGGTCGATCGAGATCGTCCAGAGTTTCTCGCCCATCTCGACCTCGTGGAAGCCGACCTCGGTGTGCCCGAAGACGCGCGAGGTGTGCTCCTGGGACGCGACCTCGCAGACGATCGTCCGCTTGCCGCCGCGCGCGGCGCGCAGGCCGAGCGCCACCGAGACGGTGGTCTTGCCGACGCCGCCCTTGCCGGTGACGAACACCAGCCGCTTGTCCAGCAGCTCGGGGATCGGGCCATTCCTAGCAATTTCGGCGCGCGGCAGGAAAAGCGGCGGGCCATGCGAATACCCGCGCAATGGGTTTCCTAAGCCGCAAGAACAAGTCCGCCGGTCGTCGACGAGCCGCATCCGTCGAGGAGGAGCTCGAGCAGATGGAGCGCGCCTCCCGGAGATGGCGCCGACCTCCATCCGCGGTCCTGCGCGGATGCCGAGGCGCTGCGGCCGAGCTGTCCTCGACCCCCTCGACATCCGCGCCACCCGCGGAGGCACTTCGAAGCCGACGAGGGCGCCCGGCACGCCCGAGCGAAGCTGAGGACGCGCCGGTTGATGGCGAAGCCGTGCCCGAGGCCGACGCCGACGCAATCTGACTTCTTCGGCGGAGGCCGAGGGCCCCGCCGATACGCCAAGGCGCGGGTCGGGGAGCGTGACGTCCGCGTCGATCTCCGACCGACGACCAGCCCACCCGCTTCAAGGCCGGCGAGCTGATCGCCCCCAGCCGCCACGAGCAGGCGGTCGACAGCCGTCGCGGAGGCGCCGACCAGGCACGCCAAGGTGATCGCCTTCGCCAACCAGAAGGGCGGCGTCGCGAAGACGACGACCACCCTCAACCTCGCCGTCGCCTTTGCGGAGGCCGGCCACGGGGTGCTCTGCGTCGACCTCGACCCGCAGGGCAACCTGACGATGAGCCAGGGCATCGACCCCGACAAGGTCGAGAAGAGCCTGTACGACGTCCTCGTCCACGACTGCCGATCAGCGAGGTGATCCAGCACCGCGAGATCGACATCGCCGTCGCCTCGATCGACCTTGCCGGAGCCGAGATCGCGATGAGCACCCAGATCGGCCGCGAGCGCTCGCTGGAGAAGGCGCTCGAGAGGTCAGCGGCGACTACGACTTCGTCTGCATCGACACGCCGCCCAGCCTCGGGCTGCTGACGATCAACGCGCTGACCGCGGCGACCAAGGTGATCGTCCCCGTCCAGTGCGAGTATCTGTCGATGCGCGGGCTGGTTCAGCTCCAGAACACGCTGGAGATGATCCAGGAGAACCTCAACCCCGACGTCGAGATCGAGGGCATCCTGCCGACGATGCTCGACACCCGCACGGTCCACGCCAAGGAGGCGGTCGAGATCCTCGAGGAGAACTTCGGCGACCTGGTCTTCAGGTCGCGGATCCGCAAGGCGATCAAGTTCGCCGAGGCGCCCGTGAAGGGCGCCAGCGTCCTCAAGTACGATCCCGAGGGCAACGCCGCCAACTACTACCGAGAGCTGGCGAAGGAGGTCTTGGCGAATGAGTCGTCGTAAGCGGGCCAGCATGCGCGAGGGTCCCCTCGCCGACCTCTTCCGCTCGACGACCGACGACGCCCCGCTCGACCCGCCCGAGGCGACGGCCGCCGAGCCGGGCGACTCCGTCGCGGAGCACGAGCACGGGGTCGCCGAGGGCGCCGTGCCCGACGAGCCCCGCTACGGCCGCGAGGACCCGGCGCGGCGGCTGTCCGACGAGGGAGAGGTGCCCGCCGGGGACGAGGAGCCGTCCGCCGACGCCCGCAGGGCCCGTCGCGCGCCCGAGCGCCTGCAGCGGGTCTTCACCGAGGAGCCGCCGGGAGCGCCGCGAGATCGAGCCGATCGTCGAAGCGCCCCGCTACGGCCGCGAGGAGCCCGAGTACGCGCCGCCGGGCAGCGGCGAGCCGCACACCCCGGTGATCCGCGTGGTCGGCGTCGGCGGCGCCGGCGTCAACGCGATCAACCGGATGGTCGAGGCGCGGATCCCCGGGGTCGAGTTCATGGCGGTCAACACCGACCTTCAGTCGCTGCAGCTCTCGTCGCCGACGTCACCGTCCACATCGGCGACGAGCAGACGCGCGGCCTCGGCGCCGGCGCCGACCCGGAGCTCGGCCATCGCTCCGCCTTCGAGGAGCAGGACAAGATCAAGCGCCTGCTGAAGGGCTCCGACATGGTCTTCGTCGCCGCCGGCGCCGGCGGCGGCACCGGCTCCGGCGCCGCCCCGGTCGTCGCCCGCCTCGCCCGCGAGGTCGGGGCGCTCACCGTCGGGATCGTCACCAAGCCGTTCAGCTTCGAGGGCACCCGCCGCGGCAACCAGGCCGGACAAGGGGATCGACGACCTGGCCGCCGAGGTCGACACGCTGATCGTCGTCCCCAACGACCGCCTGCTCGAGGTCCTCGACCAGCAGACCTCGATGGTCGAGGCCTTCCAGGTCGCCGACGACGTGCTGCGCCAGGGCGTGCAGGGGATCTCGGACCTGGTGACGCTGCCCGCGGTCATCAACCTCGACTTCGCCGACGTGCGGACGATCATGTCCGATGCCGGCCGGGCGCTGCTCGGGATCGGGATGGGCACCGGCGAGGGGCGCGCGATGCTCGCCGCCGAGAAAGCGATCTCCTCGCCGCTGCTCGAGACCTCGATGGAGGGCGCCCGCTCGATCCTGCTCTCGATCACCGGTGGCGCCGACCTGTCGCTGGTCGAGGTCAGCGAGGCGGCGAAGCTGGTCGGCGAAGCCGCCCACCCCGACGCGAACATCATCTTCGGCGCCAACATCGACGAGGCGCTCAGCGACCAGGTCTGGGTGACGGTCGTCGCCACCCGCTTCGACGGCCGCACGCCGCCGCCGAGGCGCGCTGCGGAGCCGACGATCACCCGCACGAAGAAGGACGAGGCTCGGCGCGGCGGCCGCTCCGGGCGGCGTGACGAGCTCGGCATCGACGTGCCGGAGTTCCTGCCCGGCTAGGCCCCCGCGGCGGCGCAGATGAGCCAGGGCGTCGTCGCCGCCGGCCATCCGCTCAGCGCCGAGGCCGGCGCCTCGATTCTGCGCGAGGGCGGCAACGCCGTCGACGCGGCGGTCTGCGCGGTGCTCGCCTCCTTTGCGGTCGAGAGCCCGCTGACCGGCTTCGGGGCCGGCGGCTTCATGATCGTCCATAACCCAGGTCCCCACCCCGGCTCCGCTCGCGAAGAGGCAGAATTCGACGTCCGCTCCGCCGCACGCTCGGCGACGACCTGATCGACTTCTTCTGTTCCGCTCCGGGGCTGGACGGGGTCGAGCGGGGGGCCGAGCTGGTGCCGGTCCCGGTTCACTTCGACGCGGAGACGACGCAGATGTTCCACGTCGGCCCCGCCTCCTGCGGCGTGCCCGGCACCGCGGCGGGCCTGGAGGAGGCGCTGCGGAGGTTTGGCTCGACCGCAGATCGGCGACCTCGTCGCGCCCGGCGTCAGGCTCGCCCGAGAGGGCGCGCCGGTTAACGCCGAGCAGGCCTACATCCTCGAGATCCTCACTCCGATCCACTCGCGGCTCGAGGGAACGCGTGAGCTCTACGCGCCGGGAGGACGGGCGCTGCGCGAGGGCGACGTGTTCCGCTTCCCGGAGCTCGCCGAGGCGCTGGAGCGCTTCGGCGCCGAAGGCGCCGCCCCCTTCTACCGCGGCGAGGTCGCCGCTGCTATCGGCGAGCACGTGCTGGAGAGTGGCGGCGCCCTGGGCCCGTCCGACCTCGCCGCCTACGAGCCGGTCGCGCGGGAGCCGATCCGGGCGCCCTTCCGGGGAGCCGAGGTTCTCACCAACCCGCCACCGTCCTCCGGTGGGATCCTGATCGCCTACTGCCTCGGGTTGCTGGAGCGGATGGGGGAGCGCAGCGGGCCCGAGCTGCTGGTCGCCGCGATGGGCGCCGCCAACTCCGCGCGGGGCCCCGAGTTCGCCGAGGCCCTGCACTGCGGAGGGGCCGGAGGCGCTCCTGGCGCCCTCGGCGCTCGACCGAGCCGCCGCCGACCTGCTCGGCTCGACGACCCACATCTCGGTTCTCGACGCGGATGGCATGTGCGCCAGCGTCACCTGCTCGAACGGCTCGGGCTCGGGCGTGCTCGTTCCGGGGACCGGGGTGATCCTCAACAACATGCTCGGCGAGGAGGACCTCAACCCCCTCGGCTTCCACCGGATCCCGCCCGGCCGGCGGGTCTCGTCGATGATGGCTCCCACGGTCGTCCTTCGCGACGGAGAGATCGAGCTCGGTCTCGGCAGCGCCGGCTCGAACCGGATCCGCTCGGCGATCCTGCAGACGATCGTCAGGGTGGTCGAGCAGGGGATGGCGGCCGACGAGGCGGTTCGCTCCCCCCGCCTCCACTACGAGCAGGGGATCGTGCAGGCCGAGCCCGGCATCGACGAGGACGCGCTCGCGCGCCTCGAGCAGGCCGGGCTGCCGGTGCTCAGGAGGCCGGCGATCAACCTATTCTTCGGCGGCGTGCAGGCCGTCGCCCGCGATCTCGAGACCGGCGCCCTCAGCGGTGGGGGGGACCCGCGGCGCGGGGGAGCCGTGGCGGCCGTCTGATGGACTTCGAGGCGGAGGGGCTGCTGGAGGGGGTCGATGGGCAGGCGCGCGAGGCTCGGGCGGCGCTGCTCGAGGAGCTCGCCGCCGACGGCGCCTCCCCGGAGGAGCTGCGCGCCGCCGTCGCCGCTGGGCGTCTCACCCTGCTGCCGGTCGAGCGGGCGCTGGCGGGCGCCGGGCCCCGGTACACGCCCCGGGAGGTCGCCGAGGAGGCCGGCCTCGAGCTGGAGATCCTGCAACGGTTCCGCGCCGCGCTCGGCGTCCACCATTCTGATCCCGACGAGCGCACTCTGATCGGCGAGGATCTCGAGGCCGCGCAGCGCATGAAGGCGTTTCGCGATGCCGGCCTTCCCGAGGATGGGATGCTGCAGGTGGCGCGCACGATCGGCATGGGGATGGCCCGCATCGCCGAGGCGAACCGGGAGATCATCGTCCGGACGCTGATGCGCCCCGGTGACACGGAGCGCGACCTGGCTCGACGTTTTGCGGCCGCCGCCGAGCACATGCTGCCGCTGGTCGGGCCGACCCTGATGTACGCGTTCCAGGCGCACCTGCTGGAGCAGGTGCGACGCGACGTGATTGGCGCCGCCGACCTGGCCTCGGGGGAGATCCGGGGAAGCGCCGAGCTCTCGGTCTGCTTCGCCGACCTGGTCGAGTTCACCCGGCTCGGCGAGGAGATCGCCCCCGAGGAGCTGGGCTCGGTCGCCGGCCGATTCGAGGAGATGGCGAGCGAGGCGGCTCGTGGGCCCGTGCGCCTGGTGAAGATGATCGGCGACGCGGCGATGATGGTCTCTCCGGAGCCGGCGACGATGCTTGCCGCTGCGCTGGAGCTGATCGACGCCGCAGACTCCGAAGGGGACGAGTTCCCCTTTGTGCGCGCCGGGCTCGCCCTCGGGCCGACCGTCTCCCAGGCGGGCGACTACTACGGCCGCGCCGTGAACCTGGCGAGCCGGATCACCGGTATGGCGAGGCCCGGCAGCGTGCTCGTCGACGCGGCCACGAAGGAGGCGGTCGACGGAGGGTTCCGGTACTCGTTCGCCGGCGAGCGGCGGCTGAAGGGGATCGACTCGCGGGTGAGGCTGTATCGCGCCCGCAGCGGCGCCGACGACTAGGCCGGCCTGCGAGCCGAGACCAGCAGGTTGTAGAAGAGCTCGGCCGGCAGGCGCGGCTCGAGCACGCGGGTGTCGAGCTTCTGCAGCGCCACGTAGCTGCGGAAGGCGAAGTTGCGCCAGCGCCAGGAGACGCTCTCCGGCTCGGCGCTCGACTCGACCGTGCGCAGCGCCCAGCCCCAGGCATTGGCGAGCAGCTCCTCGCCGCCGATCCGCACGCTCTCGAAGCCGGCGGCCGCCAGCCGGCGGCGGAGCTCCGCCGGGACGAAGGCGTGCACGTCGACCTCGCCCTCCAGGGCGTGCCCGTGGGACTGGTCTGTCTCGGCGACCAGGCGGCGCTCGGCGCGGACCGCCCGGCGCCAGGCCGGCGCCAGCATGGCCCCGGCGCGCTTGGGCAGGACGGCGAGGCGATCCCCGTAGCGGGATGGCTCGCCGGCGAAGGCGATCGCGCCGCCCGGGCGCAGCACGCGCCGGAACTCGGAGAAGGCGCGCTCGAGGTCGGGGATGTGGTGGAGAACCGCGTGGCCGAAGACGAGGTCGAAGCTCGCGTCCTCGAAGGGAAGCTCCTCGGCCTCGGTCCGCACCGTGCGCGCTTCGAGCCCGAGCCCTTCGGCCGTCCCCGCCAGCCGCTCCAGCATCCCCGGCGAGATGTCGGTCGCCGTCAGCCGCTCGACCACTCCGAGCTGCATCAGGTTGAGCGAGAAGTAGCCGGTGCCGGATCCGATCTCGAGGCCGTCCCCGAACCCATGCCGGTCGATTCCGCCGAGCGCCTTGTCCAGCTTCAGGCGCACCTGCTGCTGCCCGGTGGCGCCGAAGTCGATCCCCCACTTGGCGTCGTATTCCTCGGCGGCAGCGTCGTGATAGCGGGTGTTGACGTCCTTTATGTGCGCGGCCGTCGCTGTCGGGGAGGCGGGCATCGGGGCCGGAACTCTACGCGGAATCGCGCAGGGGTCACGCCGGCCGGAACGCGACCCGGCTCGGCATGCGGGGGGAGCTGCGTCCTCAATACGGTTCGGGGCCCGTGGCCGCCGATTTCGTCCAGCAGAACCAGCCCAACGGGGTGCCGCCGCTCGCGCTCACCGGGGAGCGGACGCTGCCCGACGTCCCCGAGGAGAACTACTGGTACCGCCGTCACCTGGTCGTCTACGAATGGATCGCCGGTCGGGCTGCCGGGCTGCGGGTCGTCGACATGGCCTGTGGCGAGGGGTACGGGTCGGACCTGATCTCCGCCCGGGGGGCGGCGAGCGTGGTCGGCGTCGACGCCAACCCCGAGGCCCACGAGCACGCCCGCCTGCGCTACGGGCGGCCCGGCCTGCGCTTCGAGCGCGACCTCGTCGAGCGCTTCTCGGAGCCCTGCGACGCGGTCGTCTTCCTGCAGACGATCGAGCACGTCGAGGACCCGGACGCGATCCTCGAGCATTTCCGCTCGATGCTCGTCCCCGGCGGCACCGCCTACGTCTCGACCCCGAACCTGCTCACCCTGGCGCCGGCCGGAGCCGAGAAGTCCGACAACCCCTGGCACCTGAAGGAGTATCGCGAGGAGGAGTTCAGGGACCTGTGCGAGCGGCACTTCGGCTCGGTGGAGCTGCTCGGGCTCTTCCACGCCCGCAGGCTGCGCGCCCACGAGATTGCGATCAGGATGGGCTGGGACCACGTGCACCCGCGTCTGAGGCTGACCAGGCGCTTCTACGATCGCTTCACGCCGGCGATCGCCACCTCGGACTTCCGGCTCCGCCCGGATCGGTTGGAACGGGCTCTCGACTTCCTCGCCGTCTGTCGTGCCTGAGCCGGGCGTGCCCGGGCACGGTGGAGCGGAGGCGCCCGAGAGCGCCGGCGACCTGGCGATCGTCCTCCATTCGCACATGCCCTACGTGGAGGGCTTCGGGACCTACCCGTTCGGCGAGGAGTGGCTGTTCGACGCGGTGATCCGCTCCTACCTCCCGCTGCTGGCCGTGGCCCGGGACCTGACCCTGACGGTGACGCCGGTCCTCGCCGACCAGCTCGAGGATGCGGGCGCCGGCGAGCGGCTGCGGCGCTTCCTCGTCGACTGGAGGATCGGCGCCGCGGAGGCCGACGCCGGCGAGGTGCCGCCCGAGTGCAGGGCGGCCTGCGAGGCGGAGCTGCGTCGCTACCGGCGGGCGCTGGAGCTGCTCGACGCGGCGGGAGGCGAGCCGCTGGCCGCCTTCAAGGAGGCCGCGCGGAGCGGACGCGTCTCGCTCGCGGCCTCGGCGGCCACCCATGCCGTGCTGCCGCTGCTCGCGCTCGCGCGAGGGCATGCGGCTCCAGATCGACGCCGGCGTGCGCTCGCATCGCCGGCGCTTCGGCTGGGACGGCGGGTTCTGGCTGCCCGAGTGCGCCTACCGCCCCGACCTCGAGTGGGACCTGGCCGAGCACGGCGTGCGCTGGTTCTGCGTGGACCAGAGCGCCCATGCGGGCCCGCTCGAGGCGCTCGCCCCGATCGCCACCGAGGCGGGCCCGGTGGCGCTGCCGATCGACTGGGAGGCGATCGGCTGGCTCTGGTCCCTCGACGGCTACCCCTCCGACCCCGCCCATGCGCAGTTCGCCGGAAAGTCGCTGCGGGGGGTGCGGATCTGGAAGGTCGGCGGGGGAGCCTACGAGCCGGAGGCGGCAGCCGGCGCAGCCCGGCGCCAGGCCGGCGAGTTCCTCGACGCCGTCGCCTCCCGCCTGCGGGCCTTCGCCTCGGAGAGCGGCCGCCGCGGCCTGCTCGTCTTCGCGATCGACACCGAGCTGATCGGCCACTGGTGGTCGGAGGGGGTCGTCTGGCTGGAGGCGGTGCTCGCCGGCGCCGAGCGGGCGGGAGTGCGGCTGACCACGGTCGACCGGGCGCTCGCCGAGCATGAGCCGCTGCCGCGACGGCTGAGGCCCTCCAGCTGGGGCGAGGGCAAGGACCTGCGGACGTGGGACTCGCCGCAGGTGGAGGACCTCACCTGGGCCGCCCGGCGCCTCGAGCTGCGGCTGCTCGCCGCCCTCTCCCGGGGCCTGCCGGCGGAGGCCGCGATGCGAGCGGCGCGCGAGCTGCTCGCCGTTCAGTCGAGCGACTGGGCCTTCCTCGACGGCCGCGGCGAGGCCGGCGACTACGCCTTCCACCGGGCCACGGCGCACGCCGAAGCGGCCTTCGAGGCCATAGAATCGCCGGCCGGAATCGACCCGCGCATGCGCTCGCTCGCCCCGGACCTCAGTCTCGTGCCCCTTACCGCCCCCTAGCTCCGCGATGACGCGCGTCCTGATCCTCTCCTGGGAGTACCCGCCGCTGATCGAGGGCGGGCTCGCGCGTCACGTGCGAAAGCTCTCCGAGGGCCTGATAGAGCAGGCAGTCGAGGTCCATGTGCTGACCCGCGGCGGAGAGGAGTCGCCCGCCGAGGAGAGGGTGGGGGGAGTCGCGATCCACCGGATCCGCGAGCCGACCCGACCGACCGACCTGGGCGAGTTCGTCGCCTGGGTCGAGAGGATGAACTCCGACATGCTCGCCGCCGGCGTCGAGCTCGGGGATCGCTTCGACTTCGACGTCGTCCACGGCCATGACTGGCTGGTCGCAAACGCCTGCGACCATCTCGCCAAACGGTTCGAAGCGCCGCTGGTGACGACGATCCACGCCACCGAGCACGGCCGGCACCAGGGCTGGGTGGACAAGCACCCGCAGACCTACATCCACGGGGTCGAGCGCTGGATCACGAACCGCTCCGAGCGCGTGATCGCCTGCTCCCATTACATGCGGGAGCAGGTCGCCGACATCTTCGGCGTCGAGGAGGACCGGGTGACGGTGATACCGAACGGGATCGACCCCGAGGACCTGCAGCCGCAGGATCCGGGGGAGCTGCGCCGCCTGCGCTCGGAGTTCGCCGACCCCGACCAGAAGCTGGTCCTGCTGATCGGCCGCCTCGTCTACGAGAAGGGCTTCCAGCTGGCACTCGAGGCGATGCCGAGGGTGATCGAGGAGGCGCCCGGCACCCGCTTTCTCGTCGCCGGCTCCGGCACCCACGAGGCGCAGCTGCGCCGCCAGGCCGAGGAGCTGGGCCTGATGGAGCACGGTGCCTTCGTCGGCTGGATCGGAGACGACGTCCTGCACTCCCTCTACAAGATCGCCGACCTCACCGTGGTCCCCTCGATCTACGAGCCGTTCGGCCTGGTCGCGCTCGAGGCAATGGCCTCGGGATGCCCCTGCATCGTCGCCGACACCGGCGGCCTGCGCGAGGTGGTGCCGCACGAGGAAGCCGGGCTGCGCTTCACCGCCCGTGACCCCGATGCGCTCGCGGAGGTCGCCGTCCGGGTTCTCTGCGACGACGAGCTCGGGCGCCGCCTGGTCGCCGAAGCCTACGAGCACCTGCGTCGCTTCGACTGGGCCGACGTCGCCGACCGGACGGCGCGCGTCTACTCCGACCTGACCGCCGCTAGACCGAGCGCTGGTAGGTCCGGAAAGCCCGCATAGCGAAGCTCGCCGCAGAGCAGCAGGAAGGCCACCAGCAGGCCGGTCTTGCCGGCGATCGAGCCCCAATCGGGGGAGACGGTGACCGCGTCCCGGCCGGCTTCGACCGCCCAGTTCAGCGGGTTGTACGAGGCGACCGTCTGCATCCAGCCGGGCATCAGGCTCCTTCTGCATGAAGGTCACCGACATGAAGGAGAGCGGCAGGAGCAGGAACTGCACGGTCGCGATCAGCGTCTCCTCGCGGCGGACCAGGAGCGCCAGGCCGATCGAGAGGCATCCGAACGCGGAGCCGACCAGTACCGAGACCACGATCAGCATCGCGACCCCGAGCGACGCCGTTGTCGAACGTCGCCCCGACGATCAGCGCCAGAACGACGATGATCAGCGACTGGATCGCGGTCGTCAGGCGCGCTCGAGGCGAGCCGGCCGGCGATCAGCGACGGCCGCGCGCACCGGGCGAGACGAGGAAGCGGTCGATGACGCCGCGGTCGATGTCCTCGATCACCGGCATCCCGGTCCAGCCGGCGCCGAAGAAGGCGGTCATCACCACCACGCCGGGCGCGAGGAACTGGATGTAGTTGTCGGAGCCGAAGCCGGGGATGTCGGTCACCGGTCCCGAAGAGCGCGCCGAAGAGCAGCAGCCAGATCACCGGCTGGACGAGCGAGACGGCGATCCACCAGGGCTGGCGCCAGAGCGCCATCAGGTGGCGCACGGTCATGTGTCGGGTGTCGCGCAGCGCCTTCATCGGGCTGCCGCATCCCGGTCGCCTGTCGGATCTCGGACTCGGCTTCGCGCAGCGTGCGGCCCGCGAAGCGCAGGTAGACGTCGTCGAGCGACGGTCGGGCGACGGTGACCGAGGCCGACCTCCAGGCCGGCGCCCTCGAGCGCCGCGAGCACGGCGGGGACGGTGCGCGCGCCGTCGTCGGCGCGAGCGTGCAGCACGCGCTCGTCGACGATCACCTCGTTGACCCCGTCGACGGGGCTCGAGCGCCGCCGCGGACGTCTCCGTCGGCCGCCGGGGCGCCGCCCAGCTCGACGTGGATCGCGTCGCCGCGCAGCTCCCGCTTGAGCTCGTCCGGCGAGCCCTCGGCGACGACCCGGCCGCGGTCGACGATCGCCAGCCGCGCCGCCAGGCGGTCGGCCTCCTCCAGATAGTGGGTGGTGAGCAGGACGGTCAGCCCGGCGCCGGTGAGGCGAGCGATCTCGTCCCACATCTCGGCCCGCACCTCGGGGTCGAGGCCCGTGGTCGGCTCGTCGAGGAAGAGCACGCTGCGGCCGATGCACGAGGCCGACCGCGACGTCGAGGCGACGCCCCATCCCGCCCGAGTACTCGCGAACGAGCCGGTCGCCGGCCTCGGCGAGGCCGAAACTGCTCGAGCAGCTCGTCGATACGCGCGCCTCCAGCTCGCTGCCGCCCATGCCGAAGACCTGCCCCTGCAGGCGCAGGTTCTCGCGCCCGGTCGCCTCCTGGTCGAGGCCGCCCGCCTGCGAGACGACGCCGATCGCCTCGCGCACCCGGGCCGGTTCGGCGAGCACGTCGAAGCCCGCCACGCCGCGCCGCGCCGCCGAATCGGGGTGGGCGAGGGTGGTGAGGATCTTCACGGTGGTCGACTTGCCCGCTCCGTTGGGCCCGAGCAGGCCGAAGACGGTGCCCTCCGGGACCTCGAACGAGAGGCCGTCGAGCGCCTGCACCTCGCCGTAGGCCTTGCTCAGCTCCAGTGCCTCGATCGCGTTTGCACCGTCCACGCTGACCTCCGTAGAGATTCACTTGATACCCAAGTATCTTGAAAATCAAGGTAACATAACGAAGGACCGGAATCAGACGAAGTCTGACCTGATCGACGAGTTGGGCGAGGCGACCCGCGCCAACCAGGTCGCCGACCGACAAGATGGACGAGGCGGCGGGGCTGGCGCTCGGCATCAATCGCACCGACGGCCGCTGCTCGACGTCGTCCACAGGGAGGGGCAGATCAGCGCCGGGCGCCTCGCGGAGGAGGCCGGGTTGACCACGGGGGCCCGTCACCGCGGTCGTCGACCGGCTCGAGGGCCGAGGCTTTCTGCGGCGCGTAGCCGACCCGGCGGACCGCCGCCGGGTCCTGATCGAGCTGACCCCGATGCTCGAGCGGCGGGCGTGGAGCTCTGGGGGCCGCTGGGGGAGCGCGGGGACCCGCATTGAGGCGATTCGGCGAGCGAGTCTCGAGCGGTCGATGCGCTTCCTGCGGCTCAGCACCGAGCTCAACGAGACGCGCGCCGCCGAGATCCGCGCCGAGCTGGCCGGCGCCGCGCGGGCGAAGGCCTCACCGGGCGTCTCGAGGGTCGTCTCGGCGTCTGGGTCGGGCTCCACCGGGCGCTCCCAGCGCAGCCCCTCCGGCGCCTCGCGCATCCGGATCACCCGCGCCGGGATCCCGGCCGACCACCGCGTTCGCGGGAACGTCCTTGGTCACCACCGAGTTGGTGCCGACGATCGCGTTGTCGCCCACCCTGACCCCGCGCAGCACGCAGGCGCCGTAGCCGATCCAGACGTTCGACCCGACCTCGACGTCGCGCTTGTAGATCCCCTGCTCGCGGATCGGGCGCTCGACCTCGACCACGCCGTGGTCGAAGTCGATGAACATCGCCCGGTCGGCGATCACGCATTGCTCGCCGATCCGTACGTGCCGGTAGGCGGAGATCGTGCACTCCTGGCCGAGCACGGTCTTCGCGCCGATCTCGACCAGCCCCTCGTGGCAGCGGACCTTGGTCCGGTCGCCGACCCAGACGAAGCGCCCGAACTCGACCCGCCCGCGCCGGGCCGATCTGCATTTCCAGGCCGCGGCCGAAGAAGACCATGCCGTCGGTGCGCCAGCGGCGTCCCGCCGCCGTCAGCAGCCTGCGCCTGAGGTACCTGGCAAGCAGCCCGCGCATAGCGCCAGTTGAGCATCCCGTTGCGGGCGAGGAAGCGGATCGTGCGGATCACGGCGGCTGGACTCTAGACTCGGCCGCCCCTGACCGACGTCGCCAGAGACGGCGCCCGCTCGCCGAGCGCCTCATCGCCGGCGACAAGCGCGCCCTGGCGCGCGCGATCACGCTGATCGAGTCCGACGACCCCGCCGGCTGGGATCTCGTCCGCGAGGTCTACCCGCGCACCGGCAAGGCGCGGATCATCGGCTTCACCGGCCCGCCCGGCGTCGGGAAGTCGCACGCTGATCGGCGCCCTGACCGGCGGAGATGCGCAAGGCCGACCGGCAGGTCGCGGTGCTCTCGATCGATCCCTCCAGCCCGTTCACCCGTGGCGCCCTGCTCGGCGACCGGATCCGGCTCTCCGAGCACTTCCTCGACCCCGGCGTCTTCATCCGCTCGATGGCCTCGCGCGGCGCCCTCGGCGGCCTCTCGGAGGCGGCGCTGCAGGTGGCGCTGGTGATGGACGCGGCGGGCAAGGACGACGTCCTGATCGAGACCGTCGGCGTCGGCCAGGCGGAGATCGACATCGTCGACCATGCCGACACGATCGTCCTCGCGCTGATGCCGGGATCGGGCGACTCGATCCAGGCGCTGAAGGCCGGCGTGATGGAGATCCCCGACATCATCGTCGTCAACAAGGCCGACCACCCGATGACCGACACGATGGTGCGCGAGGTGCGCGGCGTCCTGGCGCTCTCCCAGGACCCGGGGCGCTGGCAGGTGCCGATCCTGCGCGACCGAGGCGGCCCGCGGCGAGGGCGTCGCCGAGCTGGCCGAGAAGATCGACGAGCACCGCGGCTTCATCGAGGCGCAGGGGACGCTGGCCGAGCGCCGCGCCCGCAACCTGCGCAGCGAGGTGATCGGGATCGCGGCCTCGCGGATGCGGCGCCGGCTGGAGGCGACGGCGGCCGAGGACGCCGGGACGCAGGAGCTGCTGGAGCGGGTCGTGCGACGCGAGCTCGATCCCGCGACCGCGGCGTGACGAGCTGCTCGAGCGGCACACCGATGCCGAGTCGCTCGCCCTCCCCGAGGCGATCGGCTGGGTCGGCGGCCCGCTCGCCGACCTCGAGCGGCCGGCGATGGGCGAGGTCCAGAGCGCCTACATCGACACCGACCTCGCACGAGCCCGCCTGGCTGGTGGCGAGCTCTCCGGCGGGCGGCGCGGCCGAAGCTCGTGGTCGTCGCCGTGCCGGTCGACGTACGGCCGGGGCCGCCGGTCGCGTCTGGGCGGCCCACGACCGGGAGGCCTCCGCTGGCGCCCGGTCGTCGACCCGAGCCGGCCGCTGCTGCGCGAGCACGAGCTGGCGATCTGCGACCACTACGGGATCGGCGACGGCGCTCGGCCGCGCCGCCGCAGGTCGCCCGCCGCCCGCAGGGCGCAGGTCACCTCGAGCGCCGCAATAGGGCGGCCTCCAGGGGGTCGATCGTCACTCCGTTCGTAAGGTCAGCTGCCAGGGTTGACCGATGGCGCTGCTGATCCTGTTCGGCTTCCTCGCCGGGGCGGCCACCGCGGTGTCGCCCTGCGTGCTCCCGTGCTGCCGGTCGCCCTCTCGGCGGGCGCGACCGGGGGCCGGCGGCAACCGCTCGGCGTGGTCGCCGGCCTCGCGGTCTCCTTCACCTTCGCGACCTTCGCCCTCGTCTACGTGATCTCCGCCCTCGGCCTCCCCGACGACCTGCTGCGCAACCTCGCGATCGCCGTCCTCATCGTCTTCGGCGTCACCCTGATGGTCCCGTCGCTGGCGGCGCGGATCGAGGCGACGATGAGCCGCGTCGCCGGCCGGGCCGGGATAGCGAGCCGGCGGCGGCGACGGCTTCTGGTCGGGCGCCGCCGTCGGCCCCAGCCTCGGCCTCCTCTACGCGCCCTGCGCCGGGCCGATCCTCGCCGGGGTAATCACCGTCTCGGCCTCGCAGCCGTTCACCGCCGGACGGCTCGCGGTCGCGCTCGGCTACGGAATCGGGTCCGCGGCCGTCCTCTACCTGCTCATGCTCGGCGGCCGGCGGCTGGCCGCGCCGCTGGCGAGGAGGGGCGTCGGCCTGCAGGTGGCGATGGGCGCGATCATGGTCGTCGTCGCGTTCGCGATGGCGGCCGAGCTACGACATCAAGTTCCAGAACTCGATCGCCGCGTCGCTTCCCGGCTTCCTGGTCAATCCCGACCGAAGGCCTCGAGGGCACCGCCTCGGCGCGCGCCGCCCTGGCGGGCGTTCGCGGCCGGTCGGGCGGGGTGGGCGCGGCCGCCGCCGCGGGGGCCGAATCCGAATCGGGACGCGGTGGAGGCGGAGGGCGGGACTCCGGCCTCCCGGTTCTCGGCGACGCGCCCGGAATTCGTCGACAACCAGGCCTGGTTCAACACCCCTGGCGGGCGGCCGCTCACCCTCAGGCAGCTGCGGGGCCAGGTCGTCCTCGTCGACTTCTGGACCTACAGCTGCATCAACTGCCTGCGCACGCTGCCCTACCTGACCGCCTGGGACCGGACCTACCGCCGGGACGGGCTGACCATCGTCGGGGTCCACTCGCCCGAGTTCCCCTTCGAGAAGGACGCCGGCAACGTCGAAGACGCGATCCGGCGCAACGGGATCCACTACCCGGTTGTCCAGGACAACGACCTGGCGACCTTCACCGCCTATGGCAACCAGTACTGGCCCGCCGAGTACTTCATCGATGCCCGAGGCCGGGTCCGCTATGCGCACTTCGGGGAGGGCGAATACGGCAAGAAGGAGCGGGTGATCCGCGAGCTGCTGGCCGAAGCGGGGCGGCCCGTCGGCAACCGGCGTTCCGGCGCGCACGGGATCAGCGCCTCGGCGGGTGTCACCACTCCCGAGACGTACCTGGGGGCGGCGCGCGCGGAACGCTTCTCCAACCCGATCGTCTCGCCGGGCCGTCACGACTTCGGCAAGCCCCCGGCGCCGGCGCGCGACAACTTCGCCTTCGCCGGCGGCTGGCGGATCTCGCTGGAGTCGGCGACGGCCGAAGGCGGCTCGCTGGAGCTGAGCTTCGGCGCCCGCCGCGTGTACCTGGTGCTCGGCTCTCCCGGGGGCCCGAGGACGGTGCGCGTGCAGCTCGACGGCAGGCCGATCCCGCCCAGGCTGGCCGGGTCCGACGTCCACGACGGTGCGGTGACCGTCTCCTCCCAGCGCCTCTACGAGCTGGTCGACCTTCCCGCCGTCGGCCGCCACCTGCTCGAGCTGTACCCCGAGCGCGGGGTGACCGGATATGCGTTCACGTTCGGGTAACGGCCTCGCCGCCCCGGCGGGAGGGGCGGCCCGTGCCAGAGCCGCCACAATCGAGGCGATGGAAAACGCCCCGGGCGGCACGGTGCTGGTCGTCGATGACGAGCCGACGATAGTCGAGGTCGTCGGTCGATACATGGCGCGCGCCGGTTTCGAGACGCTGGAAGCTGCGGACGGCTTCGAGGCCC
The DNA here is from genome assembly GCA_963712325.1 of uncultured Solirubrobacterales bacterium. Lineage (GTDB taxonomy): Bacteria > Actinomycetota > Thermoleophilia > Solirubrobacterales > 70-9 > VRUE01. The sequence continues at coordinate 456,026 of CAVQHG010000009.1, read as the reverse complement.
TGCGGCTCGCCGAGGAGCGCCGTCCCGATCTCGTCGTCCTCGACATGATGCTGCCCGGGATCGACGGCATCGAGGTGATGCGGCGGCTGCGCGAGCTGCCCGGCGCCCCGGTGCCGGTGATCCTGCTCACCGCGCGGGGTGAGGAGTCCGATCGGCTGGTCGGGCTGCGGCGCGGCGCCGACGACTACGTCGTCAAGCCCTTCTCGCCGGCCGAGCTGGTGGCTCGGGTCGGGGCTGTCCTGCGTCGGGCCTCGCCGCCCCCGCCGGCCGAGGAGGCGCCGCCGATCGAGGTCGGGCCGCTGCGGATCGAGCCCGCGATGCGTACCGTCACCCTCGACGGCGAGGAGGTCGCGCTGACCATGCTCGAGTTCGACCTCCTCGCCCACTTCGCCGCCCATCCGGGCCGCGTCTTCTCCCGCGATCAGCTGATGGACGCGGTCTGGGAATCCCCCTACTTCACCGACACGAGCACGGTCACCGTCCACGTCCGCAGGCTGCGCGCCAAGCTCGGTGACGACCCCGCCGAGCCGCGCTTCATCGAGACGGTCTGGGGCGTCGGCTACAGGTTGCGGCCATGAGCGGGGAGCGGGCTCGATGAGGCGCGCGATCGCGATCGCCCTGGCGGCGTTCCTCGCCGGCGCCGCTGCGGTGACCGTCCCTCACAAAATGGGGTGGGGGCAGATCGCGCTCGTCGCCCTCGCCGTCACGGGCGGTGCCCTTGCGGCCTGGCTGGCGACGAGCCTGATCGGGGAGGAGCGCTCGCGGCGCAAGATCGAGCGCGCCAGGCGGCAGCTCGTCGCCTCGGTCTCCCACGACCTGCGCACGCCCCTGGCCTCGTTGCGCCTGCTGGTCGAGTCGATCGACGACGGCGTCGCGACCGGCGAGACCCGCGACCGCTACCTGGGCGAGATGCGCACCCACGTCGAGGTCCTCACCGCGCTGATCGACGACCTCTTCGAGCTTTCGCGGATCGAGGCCGGCGACATCGCCTGGACGATGCGCCAGGTGGAGCTGCGCGAGCTGATCGACGACACCGTGGCCGCGATGCGGGCGCCGGCCGAGGCCAGGGGGGTGGCGCTTGCCGCCGAGCTCCCCGCACACGAGGTGCTCGCCAACGCCAACGCCGAGAAGCTGCAGCGCGTGCTCTTCAACCTGATCCAGAACGCGATTCGCCACACACCGGCGGACGGCAGCGTCACGGTGCGGGCGCGGACTGCGAGCGGCGGTGGCGTCGAGATCGAGGTAGCGGACGAAGGCGATGGCATCGGCGCCGAGCAGGGTGCCCGCGTCTTCGACCCGTTCTACCGGGGCGACGGCTCAGCCGATGGCGAGAGGGCCGGCCTCGGCCTGGCGATCTCGCGGGCGATCGTCGAGGCGCATGGGGGCCGGATCTGGCTCGAGGGCACAGCGCCGGGGACGTGTGTTCGCTTCACCCTGCGCGGGGCCGCCGGCGGCGGCTAGATCATCAGCAGCCGAGCTGGCGGGCGATCACCATCTGCTGAACCTCGTCGGTGCCCTCTCCGATCGTGAGGATCTTGGCATCGCGGTAGAAGCGGCAGACCGGGTACTCCTCGATGTAGCCGTACCCGCCGTGGATCTGCACCGCCTCCTCGGTGGCCCGGACGGCGAGCCGCCCGGTGAGCAGCTTGGCCTGGGCGGCGGTGAGGGTGAACGGCTGCCCGGCGTCCTTCTCCAGCGCCGCTCTCCAGGTCAGCAGGCGCGCGGCCTCGACCTGTGCCGAGAGGTCGGCGATCTTCGCCTGAATCGCCTGGAACTTGGCGATCGGCTGGCCGAAGGCGCGGCGCTCCTTGGCGTAGGCGATTGCCTCGTCGAGGGCGCCCTGCGCGAGGCCGACGCCCATCGCCGCGACGCCGATCCGCCCCCCGTCGAGTATGTGTAGGAAGTTCTTGAAGCCGTCGCCGCGGCGGCCGAGCAGATTGGCCTCCGGGACGCGGCAGCCGTCGAATGCGAGCGGCCGGGTGTCGGAGGCGTTCCAGCCCATCTTTCTGTAGGGCTCGCCCACCTCGTAGCCGGGGGTCCCGGTCGCGACGATCAGGTTCGAGATCTCCCTGCGTCCGCCGGCCTCCCCGGTCACCGCCGTGATCGAGACGCAGCCGGAGATCTTCGTCCCGGAGTTGGTGATGAACTGCTTGGCGCCGTCGACCACCCACTCGCCGTCCTCGAGCCTGGCGGTGGTCCTCACGTTTCCCGCGTCCGAGCCGGCCTCGGGCTCGGTGAGCCCGAAGGAGGCGAGGCGCCGCCCGCTGCACAGCTGGGGAAGCCACTCCGCCCGCTGTTCCTCCGTGCCCCAGAGGTAGATCGGCATCGTCCCCAGCGAGGTGTGGGCGGCCATCGTTATGCAGACCGAGGAGTCGATCCTGGCCAGCTCTTCCACCGCGAGCACGTAGGAGAGCGTGTCGGCACCCCCGCCACCGAGCTCGGTGGGGAAGGGGATGCCCATCAGCCCGAGCTCGCCCATCTTGGCGACGATCTCGTAAGGGAACCGCTTCTCGCGGTCCAGCTCCTCGGCGACGGGCGCCACCTCGTGGCGGGCGAAGTCTCGGACGGTGTCGCGCAGCAGCCGCTGCTCGTCGCTCAGCTCGAACACGGCCGGAATCCTATTCGGAGGGCTGATTCAGCCGGCTTACCCGGTCGCGCAACTCCCCGAGTGGAGCCGGGTTGGAGCCGATGTCCGATGCGTCTCGCCGGTTTCCTGCTCCTCGCCTTTGCCGCCCTGGCCGGGGCTGCCACGGCCGCCTCCGCGGCGACCCGGTACGCGGCGCCCGGGGCCTCGGGAGTACCACCGTGCCTCAGCGCCGCGAGCCCCTGTGGTCTCAAGCAGGCCGTCGAAGTCGCCGAAGCCGGCGACGACGTGCAGCTCGCACCAGGCGTCTACGAACCCTCGCCACCTCCGATCGGAACGGTCATCGAGGTACCCGACGGAGTCGCAATCCACGGCCAGAGCAGAACCGAGCGGTCGCTGATACGGACCGTCGGCAGGTCGACGATGCGCCTGGTCGGCAACGCCTCGGCGGCCGATCTCGACATCGTGCGCACCGGAGCGGGGGAAGGAGGCGGAGGCATCAACGTCGGCGACGGGACGGCGGAACGCGTCGCCGCCTACACCACGGTTGGCTACGCCTGCTACCTCGTCGAGGGGACGGTCCGCTCCTCGGTATGCAGCTCCACGGACACCGGGTACGGCGGCTTGTTCATGTTCGGCGTCGGCACCAACAATGCCCTGGTGAAGGGCTCCACCATTGTCGGCGCCAACTGGGGCGTGAGGCTGCTGGCGCAGCTCTTCGGCGATGCCGAGTTGCTCACGATGGTCAACTCGATCATCGACGGCGCCGAAGCGGACATCCAGCTCAGCGCCAACGATTCGGGTGCCTCGGCGACCCTGCAGACGCGCAACTCCAACTACGAGCCATCGAGCCTGAGTGAGATCTCGACGGGATCGACCAGCGTCATCGACCTCGGCGGCAATCAGTCGGCGCCGCCGCTGTTCGTGTCCGCTGCGACGGGCGACTTCCGCGAGCTGGTCGGCTCGCCGACGATTGACGCCGGGCTGCCCGGCGCCGCGGAGGGAGAACCCTTCGACGTCCAGGGCGCCCCGCGGGTGGCCGGGACCGCGCCTGACATCGGCGCACACGAGTATGTGCCGCCCACTGCTCCCGCATTGCCGTTGCCGCCTCGACCTGCGCCTTCGCCCACGCGCCGCGCCACGTGCCGCGGCAAGCCGGCGACGATCGTCGGGACGGAGAAGCGGGAGCGGCTGGTGGGCACCTCCCACCGAGACGTGATCGCCGCCGGCGGCGGCGGTGACCGGATCGTGTCAAAGGGGGGCAATGACCTGATCTGCGCCGGGGGCGGCGCGGACCAGGTGGTCGCCGGCGGCGGGCGTGACGCCGTCTACGGGGAAGGCGGCCACGACTTGATTCGCGGCGGCGGCGGCAACGACGCGCTGCGTGGCGGCGGCGGCAACGACCGGGTCGCCGGCGAGAAGGGTCGCGACCGGATCTGGGGCAACGGCGGGGCGGACATCCTCAAGGGGCTGGCGGGCGCCGACAAGCTCGTCGGCGGCTTCGGCGGCGACGTGCTCAAGGGCGGTGCCGGCAACCACGACGTGCTGCTGGGCGGCCCCGGGCGCGACGGCCTCTACGGCAACGGCGGCCGCCACGACGTCTGCAGGGGAGGCAAGGGCCGCGACCGGCGGGTCACGCACGGCTGCGAGCGTCGAGTGGGGATTCCCTAGCGACAGCGGCCGCTCGGGCGGCGCCGGCGGCCCGCTCCCTAGAGCTGCAGGCTCTTCACCTGGAGCAGCTCCTCGATCGCGTAGCGGCCGTTCTCCCGGCCGTGGCCGGACTGCTTGTAGCCGCCGAAGGGAGCGATCGGGTTGAAGGCGCCGCCGTTGATCTCCACCTGGCCGGTGCGCATCCTGCGGGCGACCTCGATCGCGCGCTCCTGGTCCGCCGACCAGACGCCGCCCGCCAGTCCATAGTCGGTCGCGTTGGCGATCCGGATCGCGTCCTCGAGGTCCTCGTAGGGCTGGATCGAGAGCACCGGCCCGAAGATCTCCTCCTGGGCGATCGTCATCTCCGTCGTCACCTCCGAGAAGACGGTGGGGCGGACGAAATAGCCTCGATCGAGGCCCTCCGGCGGCTCGGCGCCCCCGGTGAGCAGCTTCGCCCCTTCGGCCTCGCCCTTGCGGATGTAGGCGCGCACCCTCTCCCGCTGGACGTCGGAGACGAGCGGCCCGAGGCGGGTCGCCTCGTCGAACGGGTCGCCCGGCGTGAACGACTCCGCCGCCTCGGTGGCGATCCCCTCGACCTCGCTGAGCATCTCGCGGGGGACGACCATGCGGGTCAGGGCGCTGCAGGTCTGGCCGGAGTTGAGGAAGCACTTGGCGACTCCGTCCGGGATCGCTCTCGCGAGGTCGGCGTCGTCGAGGATCACGTTCGGCGACTTGCCGCCCAGCTCCATCGCCACCGGCTTGACCGTCGCCGCGGCGAGCTCGGAGACACGGCGGCCCGCGCGCGTGGACCCGGTGAAGGAGACCATGTCGACCTCGTGGTGGCCCGCGATCGCCTCGCCGACGACGGGACCGGTGCCGGTCACCAGGTTGAATGCCCCCGGCGGCAGCCCCGCGGCCTCGATCACCTCGGCGAGGATGAAGGCGTTGAGGGGAACGACCTCGCTCGGCTTGAGCACGACGGTGCAGCCCGCGGCCAGCGCCGGGGCGACCTTGGCAGCGATCTGGTTGAGCGGGTAGTTCCAGGGGGTGATCGCCCCCAGCACGCCGATCGGCTCGCGCAGGACCCGCGAGTTGCCGATCTGCTCTTCCCAGGCGATTTCCTCTATCAGCCCCGGCATCGCCGCGAACTGGCCGGTCGGCAGCCCGGCCTGGATCATCTTGCTCAGCTTCAGCGGCATCCCGAGCTCCTGGGCGATGGTCGCCGCGATCTCATCGGAGCGCTCGCCGAGCCCGGCGGCGATCGCCGAGAGGTGGCCGGCACGCTCCTCGCGCGAGGTCTGCGACCAGCTTTCGAAGGCGTCGCGCGCGGCGCGCACGGCCCGGTCCGCATCGGCCTCCGTGCAGGCCGGGATCGTGCCGATCGCCTCCTCGGTCGAGGAGTTGACCACCTCCAGGGTCTCGTTTGCCTGCGGCTCGACCCACTCGCCGCCGATGAAGATCCGGTCGCGTGCCTGGAGCTCCGCTGCGGTTGCCATTCGTTCCTCCTACTCGCTTGCGCTACCGGCCAACGCTAGCGCTTCCGCACCCGGGCCGGGTAGGGCCCGCGCGTCCCGAGCATGGAGGAGCTTCCCGCACGATTCGCAGATGCCCCGGTCGCTGACGGGCCCCCCGCACTCCTTGTGGACGACCAGCAGCGGCGGGCCGGCCGGCGTGGGGGAGTGCCGGTCACCCCAGCCGAGCAGGGCGATCAGGGCGGGCCAGAGGTCGAGCCCCTTCTCGGTGAGGAAGTACTCGTGCCGGGTCGGGTTCCGCCGATAGGCCCGGCGCTCGAGGATCTCCTCGTCGACGAGGCGCTGCAGACGGGCGGCGAGCGTATTGCGGGCGATGCCCAGCGCCCGACTGCAGCTCGTCGAAGCGCCGACGCCCGTTCATCACGTCGCGGACGATGAGCAGGGTCCAACGCTCTCCGACCACCTCGAGGGCCTTGGCGATCGAGCAGACCTGGCCGGGATAGTCGTGGCGGAGCACGTATGTGATCTTCGCACAGTGAGTTGCTTCAAGCAACCGATGCCGCTAGGGTGACTGACGACCCGGGTTTCGTCATGCAACTCGGGAATTCGAGCCGATAAGGAGGCCGAGCATGAGGCTGAGGACAGGGCATCGGCGCCGCGGCGCCAAGCCGCCGAGGATCGACATCAGCCAGGAGGAGATCACCGCCGACCTGGTCTATCCGGCACGCCTCGCCCCGGCAGGCGCCGAGCGCGACGAACGGCGGCGCAGGCGCCGCTGAGTCAGCCCTCGGCGGGGCTGGTCGAGGCCAGCTCGACCAGCAGCCGCACCCCGAAGCCGCTGGCGCCGTCGCCGACGTACGCGCGGCCACGTCCCAGGCGGTGCCGGCGATGTCGACGTGGGCCCAGGGCGTCTCGCCGACGAACTCCTCGCAGGAATGCGGCGGCGGTGATCGTCCCCGCCTTGCGCTTCGAGGCGAGCGTTGGAGAGGTCGGCGACCGTGCCCTTGATCAGCTCCGCGTACTCCGGGTGGAGCGGCAGCCGCCAGACGAGCTCGCCGCTCGCCTCGCCGGCGCGCTCGACGCCCGCCGCCAGCTCGTCGTCGTTGGAGACCAGGCGCCGCGTAGGTCGAGCCGAGCGCGATCAGCACCGCGCCGGTCAGGGTCGCGAGGTCGACGATCCGGTCGGCGCCCTGCTCGACCGCGTAGGCGAGTGCGTCGGCGAGGATCAGCCGCCCCTCGGCGTCGGTGTTGTTCACCTCGACGGTCTTGCCGTTGTACTGGGTGATCACGTCGCCGGGCTTGATCGCGTTTCCCGACGGCATGTTCTCGGCGGCGGGGACGACGGCGATCACGTTGACGTCAGGTCGAGCTCGGCGATCGCAGCCGACGGCCTCCAGCACGGCCGCCGCCGCCCGACATGTCCATCTTCATCTCGTGCATCGAGGCCGAGGGCTTGATCGAGATGCCGCCGGTGTCGAAGGTGACTCCCTTGCCGACCAGGCCGAGGGTCGGGCCCGTCCCCGCTCGAGTGGCGCAGGACGATCAGCCGCGGATCGTGCGAGGAGCCCTGGCCGACGGCGAGCAGGCCGCCCATCTCCCTCTCGGCGATCCACTCGCGCTCGAAGACGTCGGCGTCGACGCGCTCGTGATGGGAGGCGATCTCACGCGCCCGCCGACCGAGGTAGGCCGGAGTGGCGACGTTGGCCGGCAGGCTCTGCAGGTCGCGAGCCCGATTCTGGGCCTCGGCGCAGACGCGCGCCGCCTCCGCCGCCGCGCGCGAGCTCGGCCGGCGCGAGCAGCGGCAGCGAGCTCGAGCTCGGGAGGCGAAGGGTCGCTCGGGGTCGCCGTGACCGAAAGCGATCGAAGCGGTAGGCGCCGAGCACGGTCCCGGTCACGAGCGCCTCCACGGCCACTCGCTGCTCACCGTCCTCGGGCACCAGCCAGGCGAGCGAGCCGACCTCTCGCTCTGCGGCCGCCCGGGCCGCCAGCGCCGCCGCCACACGCAGGCGCTCGGGGCCGACGTCGCGCCGCCGGCCGAGCCCCACCACCAGGCAGGCCGGGGCGCCGGCGGGGTAGATCGGCGTGATCCGCTTGTACGTCCCCGCGGCCGCCTCGGCGCCGCGGCCCCGGCAATCTCGGCCGGAAGCTCGCCGTCCTCGCAGAGGCCGACGACGAGCAGGCCGGCGCCGAGGTCGGAGAGGCCCGCGGGCCCTACCTCGACCCTCATCCCGCGTTCCCTTCGCGCCGCGCGCCCATGCTTCGAGTCTATGCGCTGGCTCACGCACGCCCGCCCGCGCCTCCGCTATCGTCCCCGATGGGCCATGCGGCCCGCGTTCGAGCCGAGACCCGGCACAAGCAAAGACGAAAGGACCGCGACATGCCCAGCACAGTCATCCTCGGAACCGCACGCACGCCATTCGGGAAGATGGGGGGCACGCTCTCCTCCCTGGACGCCACCGACCTCGGCGGCCGCGCGATCACTGCGGCGATGGAGCGCTCCGGCGTCGATCCCGAGCAGGTCGAGCAGGTCGTCTACGGCCAGGTGCTGCAGGCCGGGCAGGGTCAGATCCCCTCGCGCCAGGCGCAGATCAAGGGCGGGATTCCCAAGGAGGTGCCCTCGGAGACCGTCAACAAGGTCTGCGCCTCGGGCATGCGCTCGATCGGCATCGCCGACCTGGCGATCCGCGCCGGAGACGCCGAGCGTCGGCCGTGACCGGCGGGATGGAGTCGATGAGCCAGGCGCCGCACCTGCTTCCGGGAGCGCGCTTCGGCTACCGGATGGGCCACGTCGAGACCATCGACGCGATGGTCCACGACGGGCTCACCAACCCGTTCACGGACAAGCAGATGATCAACGAGGCGAGCGAGGTCTCCAACGAGCTCGAGATCACCCGCGCCGACATGGACCGGTTCGCCGAGCGCTCCCACCGGCTCGCCGCGGAGGCGACCGACGCGGGCCGCCTCGCGGAGGAGATCGTCGGTGTGACCGTCAGGTCCCGCAAGGGCGAGAGCACGATCGAGGCCGACGAGGCGATCCGCCCGGAGACCACGGTCGAGACCCTCGCCGGCCTGCGGCCGATCGGCGGCGAGGATGCCACCCACACGGCGGGCAACGCCCCCGGGGTCAACGACGGCGCCGGCGCCGTCGTCGTCGCCTCCGACGAGTGGGCCGAGAGGGAGGGCAAGACGGTGCTCGCCCGCGTGCTCTCCTACGGCACCGTCGCCGACGACTTCCCCTACCTGGCGAAGACGCCGGCCAACGCCGCGAAGCAGGCGCTCGAGAAGATCGGCAAGAGCCCCGAGGACGTCGACCTCTGGGAGATCAACGAGGCCTTCGCCTCGGTCGCGCTCAACTCGATGCGGATGCTCGGCGTCGACGAGGACAAGGTCAACGTCAACGGCGGCGCGATCGCGCTCGGCCACCCGATCGGCGCCTCCGGGGCGCGGATCGTCGGCGCCCTGGTCCACGAGCTGCGGCCGTCGCGGCGGCGGCCTCGGCGTCGCCGCGATCTGCAGCGGCGGCGGCCAGGGCGACGCCATGGTCATCGAGGTCTCGAGCCTCGTGCAGCGGGCGGCTGCCTTCTTCGATCTGGACAAGACCCTGATGGCGGGGTCGTGCGGGATGCCGTTCGCGCGGGTCGCGCGCGAGCCGCGGCATCGTCAGCCGCCGCCAGCTGGCCAGCTGGGGCGTCGAGCACCTGCGCTACCGGCTGCGCGGGACCGACCGAGAGCGCACGACGGAGGTGCTGCGCGGCAGGTCCGCGAGCTGATCGCCGGGGTCCCGGCGCGCGAGCTCGAACGGATGAACCCGGAGGTGCTGGCGGCGATCCTGCCGCGGGTCTACCCGCAGATGCTCGACGAGGTCCACGCCCATCAGGACGCCGGGCCGCGCGACCTTCATCGTCAGCGCCGCCGGCAACGGGGTGGTCGAGCCGCTCGCCGCGGTCGCTCGGCATGGACGGCGGCATCGGCACGCGCTACGAGGTCGACGAGGAGGGCGCCTTCACCGGCCGCTTCGACGGGCCCTTCGTCTACGGGCCCGGCAAGGTCGAGGCGATGGAGGCGTTCGCCGCCGAGCACGGCATCGACCTCGGCCGCCTCCTACGCCTACTCGGACTCGCTCTCGGACCTGCCGATGCTGCGCGCGGTCGGCCACCCGGTCGTGGTCAACCCGGACCCGGCGCTGGCCGAGATCGCCAAGCGAGGAGGACTGGCAGTCGATGCGCTTCGAGCGCCTCGGGCGGCGGCTGGCGATCGCCGTCGACCGCCTGGCCGCTGTCGGCGGATCGGCTGCGGCCGCACGCGCTACGCGGCGCCGGCAGCCGCCTACGCACGCTCGGACGCGCCGGTGCGCCGAATCGCGCATCTAGACTGTAGCGCATGGCGACGCAGATCCGCAGGCAGCGAGCCCGCGGGCGCAGCGAGCGCGAGGCGCGAGTTCTCGACGATCTCCGGCCAGCCGATCGAGCCGCTCTACAGGCGCGAGGGCGCTCCCGCCGACCCCGAGGAGCGGATCGGCGCGCCCGGCGAGTACCCGTTCACCCGCGGGCCCTACCCGTCGATGTACCGGGGGCGGCTCTGGACGATGCGCCAGTTCGCCGGCTTCGGCACGGTCGAGGAGACCAACGAGCGCTTCCACTACCTGCTCGACCACGGCCAGACCGGGCTCTCGACGGCCTTCGACATGCCGACCCTGATGGGCTACGACTCCGACCACCCGCGCAGCCTCGGCGAGGTCGGCCGCGAGGGCGTCGCCGTCGACAGCCTCGACGACATGGAACAGCTCTTCGAGGGCATCCCGCTCGGCGGCGTCACCACCTCGATGACGATCAACGCGCCGGCGGCGATCCTGCTCGCCTTCTACGTCCTGGTCGGCGAGCAGCAGGGGGTCGCCGCCGGAGCAGCTCGGCGGCACGATCCAGACCGACATCCTCAAGGAGTACATCGCCCAGAAGGAGTGGTGCTTCCCGATCGAGCCGGCGATGCGCCTGGTCACCGACATGATCGAGTGGTGCACGCGAGAACATGCCCCGCTGGCACCCGGTCTCGATCTCCGGCTACCACATCCGCGAGGCGGGCTCGACCGCCCAGCAGGAGCTCGCCTTCACGCTCAAGGACGGCTTCACCTACGTCGAGCGGGCGCTCGAGCGCGGCCTCGACGTCGACGACTTCGCGCCGCGCCTCTCCTTCTTCTTCAACGCCCACATCGACTTCTTCGAGGAGATCGCCAAGTACCGGGCCGCGCGGCGGATCTGGGCGCGCGAGCTGCGCGAGACCTACGGCGCCAAGCGCGAGGAGTCGATGCGGCTGCGCTTCCACGCGCAGACCGCGGGCGTCTCGCTGACCGCCCAGCAGCCGCTCAACAACGTCGTCCGCACCTCGCTCGAGGCGCTCGCCGCGGTGCTCGGCGGCACCCAGTCGCTGCACACCAACTCCTTCGACGAGGCGCTGGCGCTGCCGACCGAGGAGGCGGTGCGGGTGGCGCTGCGCACCCAGCAGATCATCGCCTTCGAGTCGGGCGTCGCCAACACGCCGGACCCGCTCGGCGGCTCCTGGTTCGTCGAGAAGCTGACCGACGAGATGGAGGCCGCCGCCTACGACTACTTCGCCCGGATCGACGAGCTGGGCGGGATGGTCGAGGCGATCCGCGCGCAACTTCCCCCAGCGCGAGATCGCCGACGCCGCCTTCGCCTACCAGCGCGAGCTCGACGAGCGCCGGCGGATCGTCGTCGGCGTCAACGACTTCGTCCGCGAGGACGAGGAGCGAGACGCCGATCCTGCGCATCGACCCGGCGCTGGAACGCAAGCAGGCCGAGCCGCCTCGCGGCGACCCGGGCGCGCGCGCGACGGCGCCGCCGTCGAGGCGCGCCCTGGCCGAGCTGAAGCGGGCGGCCGCGACCGAGGCGCAACCTGATGCCGCCGATCATCGAGGCCGCCCGCGCCCGCGCCACCGAGGGCGAGATGATCGCCGCCATGCAGGAGGTCTTCGGCACCTACACCGAGTCGCCCGTCTTCTAGCCCCCAGTACCCGACCTGCATCGAACCCCTATGTTGCGGCCTCGATGCAGCACGCGTGTGGGGCTTGCCACTAACCTTCCGCCGCGCACATGGAGGCCGCAACCGCCCGCAAGATCCGCGTCGTCGTCGCCAAGCCCGGCCTGGACGGGCACGACCGCGGCGCCAAGATCATCGCCCGGGCGCTGCGCGACGCGGGCATGGAGGTGATCTACACCGGCCTGCACCAGACGCCGGAGCAGATCGCCGAGACGGTGATCCAGGAGGACGCCGACGCGGTCGGCCTCTCGATCCTCTCCGGCGCCCACATGACCCTGGTCCCGCGGGTGGTCGAGCTGCTCGAGGCGCAGGGCGTCGACGACGTCCTGGTCACGGTCGGCGGGACGATCCCGGCCGAGGACATCCCCGAGCTGAAGAAGCTCGGCGTCGCCGCCGTCTTCACGCCCGGCGCGGGCACCGACGAGATCGTCGATTTCATCCGCGGCGGCGCCGCCGAGCGCCACGCAGCGGTGAAGTAGCTCGGCGCCGATGCGGCTGTAGCCGACTAGGGTGACGAATCGCACATCGGCCTGAATCGATCACACGCCCCGACGTGTATAGATAGACTGATTGACTGGTCAGTCAACCGGCACAAAGCCGACAGCCAAGGAGGCTTGAAACTTGAAGATCTGCGTCCTGGTCAAGGAGGTTCCGGACGCCGCCGTCCAGAAGCGCATCGACCCGGACACGATGCGGCTGGACCGCAGCGGCGAGAAGAACCTCAACCCCTTCGACACCCACGCCATCGAGGCCGCCATGCAGATCAAGGAGGGCGGCGCGATCCCGGTCGAGGAGGTCGTCGCGGTGACGATGGGCCCCGACTCCGCGGTCCGCGCGCTGCACAAGGCGGTGGCGCTCGGCGCCGACCGCTCGGTGCACCTCTCCGACGACGCGCTGGCCGGCTCCGACGTCTGCGCCACCGGCTACTCGCTGGCCAAGGTGCTCGAGTCCGAGAGCCCGGACCTGGTCCTGCTCGGCCAGCAGTCCGACGACGGCGAGTGCTACACGATCGGCGCCGTCGTCGCCGACCACCTGCAGATGCCCTCGCTGACCCAGGTGATCAAGATCGACGTCACCGACGGCAAGCTGCGCTGCGAGCGCCAGGCCGAGTACGGCTACGACACGGTCGAGGTCGAGCTGCCGGCCGTGATCAGCGTCGGCGACGCGATCAACGAGCCGCGCTACCCGAGCCTGAAAGCGATCATGGGGGCGAAGAAAAAACCGCTCGACGGCAAGGCGACCGGCGACGTCGGCATCGACGGCGGCATGGTCGGCGAGGCCGGCTCGAAGACCATCGGTGCTGGCGCTCAACCCGCCGCCCGCCGAAGCAGGCCGGCGAGATCATCGAGGACGAGGACACCAACGAGACGGTCGAAAAGATCGTCGCCTGGCTCGACGAGAGGAAGCTGATCTAGATGGCAGGCATCCTGACCTACGCCCTCCACGACGACGAGGGCAACTTCAACAAGAACTCGCTCGGGGCGATCTCCGAGGCGGCCAAGCTGGCCGGCGAGGTCGGCGGCGAGGCCGCCGCGCTGGTCGTCGGCGACATCGCCGACGACGCCTGCGCCGCGCTCGGCAACTACGGCGCGGCCAAGGTCTACCGGGCCAAGGAGCGTGCCCGAGGGCCTCGCCCAGCCGATCGTCGACGCGATGGCGAAGGTGATCGCCGACGAGGGCTTCAGCTACGCCCTGTTCGGCGGCGGCCTGCTCGGCTTCGAGATCGGCGCCGGCCTCACCGCGCGGCTCAACGCCGGCGTGACGATGGAGGTCACCGCAGGTCAAGGTCGCAGGACGGCAAGCTGGTCGCCGAGCGCCCGATCCTGCAGGACTCCCAGATCGCCGACGTCGGCTACGTCGCCGAGCCGGGGATCATCATCGGCCGGCTCAACGCCTTCGACGCCAACGAGAGCGGCGGCACGCGCCGAGGTCGTCGACGTCGAGGTCGAGCTCTCGCCCTGGTCGACCAAGGCGACGATGGTCCAGCGCGGCGAGCAGCGCGGCGCCGACGTCAACATCGAGGACGCCGAGATCCTCGTCGGCGGCGGCCGCGGGCTCGGCGCGGCGGAGGGCTTCAAGCTCTGCGAGGAACTGGCCGAGGCGATGGGCGGCGCGGTTGCCGCGACCCGCGCCGTGGTCGACGCCGGCTGGTACCCCTACGCGGCCCAGATCGGCCAGACCGGCAAGACGGTCGCGCCGAAGCTCTACCTGGCCGCCGGCATCTCCGGCGCGATCCAGCACAAGGTCGGGATGCAGAGCTCGGAGAACATCCTCGCGATCAACAAGGACCAGAACGCGCCGATCTTCGAGTTCTCGGACCTCGGCGTGGTCGGCGATCTGCACAAGATCGTCCCCAAGCTGACCGAGGCGATCAAGGCGAAGAAGGGAGGCTGAGCCGCCGGCTCAGCCTCACCCTCGACCGCGACAAAGGAGCAAGCGATGCCTGCCGTAAAGCCGATCGACTTCCCGCCGCCGTTCGACTCGCGCCGACGTGATCGGCCCGCCGACCGACCCGGACGACGAGCGGATCGAGGTCGGGGTCGCGATCGTCGGCGGCGGCCCGGCGGGCCTCGCCTGCGCGAACAAGCTGATGCAGCTGCTCGAGGACGAGCCGGAGCTGACCGAGAAGCTCGGCGAAGTCCCGGTCGCGGTGATCGAGAAGGGCAAAGTCGCCGGGCGCCCACCTGCTCTCCGGCGCCAACGTCGACCCCTCGGCGATGACCCGGCTGTTCCCGGACATGGACCCGGCCGATTGGCCGCCGGTCTACCAGGAGGTGACCAAGGACGCGACCTACTTCCTCACCTCGAAGGCGGCGATCCCGCTGAAGCCGCCGCCGCCGAACTTCCGCAAAGAGGGCACCTACACGATGTCGGTCTCCAAACTGGGCCGCTTCCTCGCCGAGAAAGCCGAAGAGGCCGGCGTCTACATCCTCGCCGAGACCGCCGCGACGAAGCTGCTGGTCGAGGACCGGATCGTCAAGGGCGTGCGCTCGGGCGACCGCGGCCGCGGCAAGGACGGCGAGGAGCTGGGCAACTTCGAGCCCGGCTCCGACGTCGTCGCCAAGGCGACGGTGCTGGCCGAGGGCACGATCGGCCACCTCACCTACTCCGCCTACGACTACTTCGACATGCACGGCTCCGACCCGCAGGCCTGGGAGCTCGGGGTGAAGGAGATCTGGGAGGTGCCGAAGCCGCTCGACCGGGTGATCCACACGCTCGGCTGGCCGCTGCGCTGGGGCGCCAACTACAAGGAGGCGGGCGGCAGCTTCATCTACCCGATGGGCGAGGACAAGGTCTGCTTCGGCCTCGTCGTCGGCCTCGACTACACCGACGCCACCTTCAGCGTCCACGACGCGCTGCAGCAGTTCAAGACCCACCCCTTCATCAAGAAGATCATCGAGGGCGGCAAGCGGGTCGGCTGGGGCGCGAAGACGATCCCCTCGGGCGGCTACTGGTCGCTGCCGAAGCGCTTCTCGGTGCCCGGCATGCTGGTCGCCGGCGACGCCGCCGGGATGGTCAACATCGCCGAACTCGCCGGCGTCCACTACGCGATGCACGCCGGGATGTACGCGGCGGAAGCGATCGTCGAGTCGCTGAAGAAGGACATCGACTCGGTCAACTTCGAGTCCTACGACGAGAAGATCCGCAAGCTCGGTGATCGAGAAGGACCTCTACAAGTCGCGCAACATGAAGCAGCCGCTGACCAAGGGGCTGATCCTCGGCGGCATCGTCGCCAACGTCGCTGGTCGCGAGCAAAGGCAGCTTCCCGGGCGGGCACTGGAAGGTCGAGGACAACGCCGAGCCGGCGATGCACCTCGGCAAGGCCGCCGACCGCGTACCCCAAGCCCGACAACGAGGTGACCTTCAACAAGCTCGACTCGGTCTTCCTCTCCGGCAACGCGACCCGCGACGACGCGCCCAACCACGTCCGCATCCAGACCAGGGTGCCGCGCGAGATCGCCCAGACCTGGGTCTCGATGTGCCCTGCCCAGGTCTACGAGATCCCCGACGAGCAGCTCGAGAACGGCGCCGCCGAGGTCGACGTCCACGTCACCGCCTCCAACTGCGTCCAGTGCGGCGCGATCACCGCCAAGGGCGGCCGCCTGACCCTGCCCGAGGGCGGCGACGGGCCGCTCTACCAGGAGACCTGAGGCCCGCGACGGAGCGGGCGGTGCCCGGCGACCGGCGTCTCCGGCCCTGCGGCGGGTGCGACTCCGGTGGTGGCTCCAAGTCGGCGACAGGACCCGCCGGCCCGTGAGGCTAGGGTCCTGGCGTGCTGGCACTGGGAATAGTCGCGGCGGTGGGGGCTTCCTTTCTCTACAACGCCGCGATCGCGTTTCAGGCCCTGGAGGCGCGTGGTGTGGACCGGGGACCATTCGCTGCGGCCGTCGCTGCTCGGGAAGCTGGTTCGCAATCCGCGCTGGCTGGGGGCCACGGCGCTCGGGTTCTCGGGCTGGCCGCTGGAGATCGTGGCGCTGCTGCTGGCGCCGCTGACCGTCGTGCAACCCTGCCTGGCCAGTGGCCTGGTCCTGCTTCTGTGGCTCGGGACCACGCGGCTCGGCGAGCGGCCGGGCCTACGGGAGCTGGTCGCGGTGGCGGCGATCGCGGTCGGCGTGGCGGGCGTCGCCTGGGCGGCCCCGGCGCGCACCACCGAGCACGCCGGGACCGTTGCGCTCGTCCTCGCGCTGGCCCTGGTCGCAGCCCCGACGATCGCGCCCTACGCCCTGCGCGGGCGGATCCGACGTCTGCCGCCCGGGGGAGCGGCGAACGTCGGATGGACGGGCGGGCTGGCGACGCTCATGGTGCTCAGCGCCGGCTGTGGCTACGCCTGGACCGCGATCGCCACCAAGCTGCTCACCGACGAGCTCGTGGCAGGTGCGCTGGTCGTCGCGATCGGCTGGCTGGCGACCGCGGCGCTCTCGGAGGGGCTGGCGCTGCTCAGCGAGATGAGCGCCCTGCAGCGGCGCCGGGCGACTCACGTCGCGCCGATGGTGTTCGCCGTCCAGGTGCTCGTGCCTGTGCTCCTGGCACCGCTGCTCTTCGGCGAGGCCTGGGGAGCGACTCCGCTCGGCGGGGTGGCACTGGTGGGCAGCATGGCGCTCGCGGTCGCCGGCACGGTGCTGCTGGCCGGCTCCCGGGCGGTCGCAGCGGTGATCGAGACGGCCCACGGGGACGATTGATCCTCGGTCATTGGTAGCCTGACGCGGCCCTTGGGATCCCCATCCAGCCCTGCACTCGACGCGACCAGGTTCGCGATCGGGTTCGACCACCGTGACCGCGACAGGCTTTTTGAGCTCTGGACCGAGGTTCTCGACTCCGAGCAGTGGTCGGAGGGACCGAAGCTGGAGGCCTTCGAGCGGCGCTGGTCCGATTGGAACGGCCTCGACGCCGTCGGCCTCTCGAGCTGGGCGGGGGGCGCCCTCGCCGCGCTCGAGTTCGCCGGAGTGCGGGGCAAGACGGTCCTCTGCCCGTCCAACACGTTCATGGCCTCGCCGCTGGCGGCGATCGCGGCGGGGGCGGAGGTCGAGTTCGTCGACTGCAACCGCGAGGACCTGTGCATGTCGTTCGCCGACTTCGAGGAGAAGGCGGAGCGACATGCGCCGAGGGCGGCAATCCTCGTCCACATCGGTGGCCACATCGCCTTCGAGGCCGAGCGGATCGCGAAGTACTGTGCGGAGAAGGGGATCTTCCTGCTCGAGGACTGCGCCCACGCCCATGGCGCAAGCTGGAACGACCGCAGGCCCGGCGCGTTCGGGGACGCCGGCGTCTACTCGCTGTATGCGACGAAGACGGTCTCCACAGGGGAGGGCGGGGTGCTGGTCTCCGGCAATCCCGACCTGGTCCAGTTCACCCGCAGCTTCCGCAACTACGGCAAGTTCGAGCACGAGGTTGACGGGCTCAACTTCCGAATGAGCGAGTTCACCGCCGCCCTGGGCCTGGTGCAGGCGGACCGCATGGAGGAGATCGTGCGCTGGAAGAACGACTACGCGAGGGAGCACCTGGACCCGATGCACCCATCGCGGCTGGAGCTCCCGGCGGGGATGACGTCCGGCCTCTACAAGTACATCGTCTTCGATGAGATCGAGCGGAGCACCGGCCGCGTCTACGAAGAGCCGTGCCATCGAATCATGGGCCGCTCCGACCACCTGCCCAATACCGAGTGGGTTGCGCGCAACCACTGGTGCGTTCCGCTCTACTACCGGCCGGAGCACGCCGGATGAGGGTGCTGGTCACCGGCGGCGGCGGCTTCATCGGGTCGCACGTGGTCGACCGGCTGCTCGAGGGGGGGATCACGCCGCGGATCTTCGACCTCAGCGCCTCGCCGTATCACTCGCCCCTGGAGGTCGAGACCTTCACCGGCAGCATCACGGATCCCGCCAACCTCGACCTGGCGATGCGCGACTGCGACGCCGTGGTCCACCTCGCCGCGGTGGCCGACGTAGCGCATGTGCACGCCGACCCGGTGCTCGCCGAGGAGGTGAACACGCGGGGAACCCTCAACGTCCTCGAGGCCGCCTGCCGGGCCGGGGTGGGAAGGGTCATCTACGGGTCGACGACCTGGGTGTACAGCGACTGCGCCGAGCAGGAGGTGGACGAGGAGACGCCGATTCCGGCGCCGCGACACCTCTACACGGCGACCAAGCTCGCCGGCGAGACCTACTGCGCGGGCTACTCCGAGCTCTTCGACCTCGAGACGACCGTGCTCCGCTTCGGCATCCCCTACGGCCCCCGCGCCCGCGCCGCCGGCGTGGTCGCCAAGTTCACGGATCTCGCCCTCGAAGGCCAGGCGCTGACGATCGCCGGCGACGGCAGCCAGAGCCGCAGCTTCATATACGTCGAGGACCTGGCCGAAGGGATCGTCGCGGCGCTGCGGCCGGAGGCGGCGGGGCGCACCTACAACCTCTCCGGAGACGAGGTCGTGACCATCCTGGAAATCGCCGAGCGCGTGCAGGAGAACACCGATGGATGCGAGATCGTCCACACGCCTCCCCGCCCCGGGGACTTCCCGGGCAAGGTGATCTCCAACGAGCGTGCCCTCCAGGAGCTGGGGTGGCGGGCGAAGACGAGCTTCCGCGAGGGGGTCCACAGGTACGTCGCCTGGGTCCGGGGGAGCACCCGGGCGCCGGACCCCGTCCCCGGCAAGCAGCCGTCGCTGAACGGCAAGGGACACGTGTCCGGCGCCCTTCTCGCAGGCGCGACCCGACTCGAGGACAGGCCGCCCAGAGCGCTGATCGTCACCGCCGACATCGGCGAGGGGCACGACCTGCCCGCGAGGATGATCAAGGCCGACATCGAGGCGGCGGCCCCCGATGCCGATGTCGAGATCGCCAATGGGCTGGAGGCGATGGGCAGGATCTGCTCCTCGGTCGCGCGTGGGGGGTCGCGGGTCAGCTTCACGTGGATGCCGTGGCTCTTCGACCTCCAGTACTGGCTGATCACGAAGCTCGCCCCGACCCGCTGGCTCACCCACCATCTCTCCTACTGGCTCGGCGCTCGCGGCCTGCTCGAGCTGATCGCCGAGCACGACCCGGACGTGGTCGTCTCCACCTATCCGGGCGTGACGGCGGTGCTCGGGATGCTGCGCGAGAACCGCCGCCTGCCGATCCCGGTGCAGTCGGCGATCACCGATCTCGCGGGCCTCCGCTACTGGGTCCATCCCGGCGTCGACCTGCACTTCGTCACCCACCCGGAGTCGATCGAGGAGGTGGAGGACCTGGTCGGGCCGGGGACGGTCGAGTGGATGCGGCCGCCTATCTCCCCGGAGTTCCTGATGCCGAGGACCCGTGCCGACGCCCGCGAGGCGCTCGACGTTCCGGCCCACGCCCGCCTGGTGCTGGTCTCGGGTGGCGGCTGGGGGATCGGCGACCTCGAGGGGGCGATCGGCTCGGCGCTGGCCGACGAGGACACGCTGGTCGTCTGCATCACCGGACGCAACGAGACCGCCCGCGAGAAGCTCGAGCAGCGCTACGGCGGCAACGGGAGGGTCCGCATCCTCGGCTTCACCGAGCAGATGAGCGATTGGATGGCGGCGGCCGACGCGATGGTCCACTCGACCGCGGGACTGACCGCGCTCGAGGCCCATATCCGAGGCTGTCCGGTGATCTCCTACGGCTTCACCCCCGGCCACCTGCGTGCCAACAACGCCGCCTTCGAGCGCTTCGGGCTCGCAGAGGTGGCGCGCTCCGAGCACGAGCTGGAGTCGATGCTCCGGCATGTGACCCGTGAGCGGCGCCCGCCGGACTCCTCGTTCGCCTCGCTGCCCGCGATCTCCTCGCGGGTGCTCGCCGCCCGCCCGCGCGTCCGGCAGCAGCCCGTCTGGAGGGTCCGGGCCGAGCGTACGGCGACGGCGGTCGGGCTGACGGTGATCGCGACGGTGCTGATCGTCGCGACGGCACTGCTATTCAACTGGGACACGCCCTACCAGAAGATCGCCAAGCCGATCCAGAGCAGAATCCATTTCGGCACGGACAATGACTCGGCCGCGTCGGTCTCCGCGCATCGGGCGGCGAAGATCGAAGCGAGCACACCACGGTCGGGAAAGCCCGGCGGGCCTTGAGGGTCGGCCGGCGCGCCGCCGGCCTGGGCGTTGCAGGCCTCGGCCTCGCCGGCGCGGCGCACTCGATTCCCGCCCTGGCCCCCCTGGCCCCGGGGATCGCTTCGGCGCTCGGCCTCACCGTGCGCCAGGGGGAGTCGGCGGGAGTCGCGCTCACCTTCGACGACGGCCCTCATCCGCAGGGAACGCCGCGCGTCCTCGAGGCGCTCAGGGCGGCGCGGGCGCCCGCGACGTTCTTCCTCGTCGGCGAGCGGGTCGCCAGGAACCCCGGCCTGGCGGCGGAGATCGTCGCCGCCGGGCACCGGGCCGAGCTGCACTGCCATCGTCACCGCAACCAGCTGCGGCTGACGGCCGCCCGGCTGCGTGACGATGCGGAGCGTGCCAGGGCCGAGATCGAGCGGGCGACCGGACGCCGGGTGTGCGACTGCAGGCCGCCCTACGGGATATTCAGCGCCTCCGGGCTGCGGGTGGTGCGAGCTCGCGGGCTGCGGCCGGTTCTATGGTCGCTCTGGGCAAAGGACTGGCGATCCGACGCGACGCCGGCGTCGATAGCACGGCGGGCGACAAGTGCCGCCGCGGCCGGCGACATCCTTCTTCTGCACGACTCCGATTACTACAGCGCGCGCGGCTCCTGGGCCCGGACGGCGGCTGCGCTGCCGGTCATCCTCGAGGAGCTCGGCGAGAAGGGGCTGAGCCCCGTTTCCCTCGATCGCTGAGGCGGCGGCGCCGTCGTCCACTGATCGCACCCCGCAAACGCTTCGTCGAGGCTCCTCGCCATCGCGCTGCGCGGCCGTTCCTGGTCGAAGATCTCCTTGGGCATAGCTCTCCGTCCTGTGTGGGATTGGCGACACACAGGATGGACCTCCCGTCAGACGAGAAACATGCACGGAGCGGAAAAATCCCCCAAAACGGGAATTCTTCCCGTTCGCCCTCCTGCGGCGGCCCCTCCTCGCGCTCAGGCGGATCGGGCGAAGGAGGCGATCGCGTCGGCGACCCGCTCGGGCTGGTCGAAGGGGACGAAAGTGCCGGCATCGGGGATCTCGACGATCGTCGCATTAGCCACTTCGCCGGCCAGGCGCTCTGCGAACCTGATCGGGAAGACCCTGTCCTGCGGCGACCAGGCGAGCAGCACCGGGAGCTCGGAGCGGCTCAACGCCTCCGCCGCCTCGAGCGTGTAGCGCTTGTTCATCCCGACCGTCACCTTCTTCGTGTCCCGGCGGACATCGCGGTCGTTGAGGCTCGGCTCGACCCAGGAGCGGACCAGCGCCGGCGGGATCTCGCGCCGGGCGAACGGGCGGTACGCGAGCCGGGCCGCAGCCTCGATCCGGGTCGGCGCCAGAAGTGCCGACAGCATTCCCGGCACCCGGGCCAGGGCGACGAAGGCCTTGAACGGCCCGGGAGGGAAGTTCTCGTGCGTGTCGCAGTTGGTCAGGACGAGGCGGCCGATCCGCTGCGGGTGCCGTGTGACCAGCACCTGGGACATCGCTCCGCCGCTGTCGTTGCCGACGATCGTCACGTCATCCAGGTCGAGCGCCTCGAGGAAGCTGGCGACGATGGCCGCGATGCCATAGGGGGAGAGATCGGCGTCGGGCCTCATCGCCATCGGATGGGACCCCAGCGGCCAGTCGGGCGCCAGGCAGCGGAATCGGTCCGAGAGGCCGTCGACGACGCCGTCCCAGAGGCGCCCGTCGACCAGGTACCCGTGGACGAAGACGACGGGAGCGCCTTCGCCGGCCTCCCGGTAACGGATTCGACCGGCTGGGAGGTCGACCTCGGTGCGGTACGGACTCTGGGCTGGAGCGCTCATCGCTTCCTCCTCGTCGATTCGGCCGGAGCGCCGCTAAGATACATACAGTCTGTATGAATGTCAAAGGAGCCAAGGAGGGGGACACGGGTGGGAGCCGGCGCAGCCAGGCAGAGCGGTCGGCGGCGACGAGGGGCGCGCTGGTGACAGCGGCCCGCCGCCTGTTCGCCGAGCGTGGCTACGCCGGCGTCGGGACCGAGGAGATCGCCCGCGCGGCCGGGGTCACGCGTGGCGCCCTCTACCACCACTTCGACGGCAAGCGCGATCTCCTCGAGGCGGCCTACGTCGAGATCGAGGCCGAGCTGACCGAGCGAATCGCGAGCGGCGCGCTTGCCGCGGCCGAGGTCGCTCCCCTGGATGCGCTGCGCGCCGGCGCCGGGATGTTCCTCGACGCCTGCACCGTGCAGGAGGTGCAACGCATAGTCCTCCTCGACGCGCCGTCGGTTCTCGGCTGGGATCGCTGGCGGGAGATCGCCGCCGAGTACGGCCTCGGCCTGATCGAGGGGGCCCTGGAGGCCGCCGTCGAGTCCGAGAGCATCCCCGAGCAGCCGATCCGGCCCCTCGCCCACCTGCTGATGGGCGCGCTGGACGAGGCGGCGATGCTGGTCGCGCGGGCGGAGGACCCGGAGGCGGCGCGTGCCGAGGTCGGCCGCACCGTCGACAGGCTGATCGCCGCCCTCGGCAGGGCGGCTGCCTAGCAGGCTTGCGCACTTCTCTAGACTGGGCTGACGATGAAGGCCGACATCCACCCCAACTACGTGCTCGCCAACGTCCACTGCTCGTGTGGCAACCAGTTCTACACGCGCTCGACCAAGGACGACCTCCACGTCGAGCTCTGCTCGGAGTGCCACCCGTTCTACACCGGCAAGCAGAAGCTGGTCGACACCGGAGGCCGGGTCGAGCGCTTCCAGCGGCGCGCCGCCAAGCACGCCAAGGCCGGGCGCTCCTAGGGCCGTGAGCGGCCCGGTGGGGGGCGCCACCACCAGCCCTCCGGACGGAGGCGCCGACCTCCGCATGCCCGACGGCGCGCTGGTCGCGAAGCGCGACGCGCCGGTCGGGGGCCAGGCCGTGCTCGAGGGCGTGATGATGCGGGGCATCTCGCTATGGGCGGTTGCCGTCCGCACCCCCGAGGGGCAGATCGAGCTGAGCTCGGAGCGGCTGGTTCCCTGGGCACGGCGCCACCGGCTCTGGCGGTTGCCGGTCATCCGCGGCGTGGTCGCGCTGGCCGAGTCGATGAAGATCGGCTTCAGGGCCCTGTCGATCTCCGCCAACGCCCAGCTCGAGGAGGACGAGGACGGAGCCGAGGAGATCGGAGGCTGGGTCTGGGGCCTGACCGTCGCCCTCTCGCTGGCGCTGGCGATCGTCCTCTTCTTCGTCGTGCCGGTCGGCCTCACCAGCCTGATCAAGGACCAGCTTGGCTCGCCGCTGCTCTTCTGGCTGGTCGAGGGGGTCCTGCGCACCGCGATCTTCATCGGCTACATCGTCGCGATCAGCCGCCTGCCTGACCTGCGCCGAGTCTTCGAGTACCACGGGGCCGAGCACAAGACGATCTCCTGCTACGAGGCCGAAGACGAGCTCGTGCCCTCCCGCGCGAAGCTCTACTCGCGGCTGCATCCGCGTTGCGGCACGAGCTTCCTGCTGATCGTGATGGTGATCGCGATCTTCGTCTTCGCGCCGATCGGGCTGCCCGCCTGGTATTGGCTGGTTGCCTCCCGCATCCTCGGCATCCCGCTGATCGCCGGCCTCTCCTACGAGGTGATCAAGTGGGCGGGGAGGAACCGCCGCAAGGCCTGGGTCCGTGGCCTGATGTGGCCGGGCCTGATGCTCCAGAACCTGACCACCCGGGAGCCGGACGAGGAGCAGCTCGCGGTGGCGATCGCGGCGCTTGGCCGGGTGCTGGAGGCGGATGCACACGACGAGGGCTCGGAGTCGCCGATCGAGATCGTCGCCTAGAGATGGCCGGTCCCGGGGTCCTCCCGGGGTCTGTCGGTGCCGCAAGCGCCCGGCCTCGCGCGGATCGCGACCCAATCGTCGGGCCCGCTGCACCATCCCCGGACTATCGTTCCTGAGATGTTCGAGTCCCTGGTCGAGCAGATCGAATCGCGCTTCGCGGAGCTCGAGGCGCAGATGTCGGACCCCGCGGTGATCGCGGATCGCGAGCGTTACGCGGAGGTCGGGCGCGAGTACCGCGAGCTGCAGCCTGCCAGCGACCTCGCCTCGGAGTGGCGGACCCTGAGCGACGACCTCGAGGGGGCGCGGGAGCTGCTGGCGGAGGACGGCGAGGACCCTGAGCTGAAGGCGCTCGTCGAGGAAGCGCCCGCTCGGCTGGAGCGACTCGAGGAGGAGATCAGGCTGGCGATGGTCGAGCGCGACCCCAATGACGCCAAGAACGTCCTGGTCGAGATCCGTGCAGGGACCGGTGGCGACGAGGCGGCGCTGTTCGCCGGCGACCTGCACAAGATGCTCACCCGCTACGCGGAGGAGCGCGGCTTCTCGACCGAGACGCTGTCGCGGTCGCCCGCCGAGGTCGGTGGCTTCAAGGAGGTGACCTTCGCCGTCAAGGGGGAGGGCGCCTACTCGGTCTTCAAGTTCGAGGGCGGCACCCACCGGGTCCAGCGGGTCCCCGAGACCGAGTCGCAGGGGCGCATACACACCTCGACCGCCACGGTTGCGGTGCTTCCCGAGGCGGAGGAGGTCGACGTCCAGATCGATCCGAGCGACCTCCAGGTCGACGTCTACAGGTCCTCCGGGCCGGGCGGGCAGTCGGTCAACACGACCGACTCCGCGGTGCGGATCACGCACAGGCCGACCGGGCTCGTGGTCGCCATGCAGGACGAGAAGTCCCAGCTGCAGAACAAGGAGAAGGCGATGCGCGTGCTGCGGGCCAGGCTGCTCGAGCGCGAGCTCGCCGAGCAGCAGGCGAAGGTGGCCTCCGAGCGCAAGGCCCAGGTGGGCAGCGGCGAGCGCTCCGAGAAGGTGCGCACGTACAACTTTCCCCAGGGGAGGGTCACCGACCACCGGGTGAAGCTGACATCGCACAACCTCGACGCCGTGCTCGGCGGCGATCTGAGCGAGTTCACCGAGGCGCTCGCGGCCGAGGAGAAGCGCCGCAGGCTGGAGGCGGCCGCGGTCGGATGACGGCGGCCGCCGGCAGCGTGCGCGACGCGCTGGGCGCCGCGGTGGACGCGCTCGCGGCGGCGGGGGTGGACAGCCCGCGCCTGGACGCGGAACTGCTGCTCGCCGAGGCGAGCGGCTGCGACCGGACAGCGCTGATCGCAGACGGTCGGGCCGAGGTCTCGGCCGCGGTCGGCCGCGCCTTCGGCGCGATGGTGCGGCGCCGGCTCGAGCGCGAGCCGGTCGCCTACATCGTGGGCCGCAGGTGGTTTCGCAATATCGAGCTGGCCGTCGATCGCCGTGTGCTCGTCCCGCGGCCGGAGACCGAGCTGCTGGTGGAGCTGGCGCTCGAGCTGCGGCCGCGGCGCCCTGCTCGACGTCGGAACGGGCTCCGGCGCGGTCGCGCTCGCGGTCGCCGACGAGCTGCCGGGCTGCGAGGTGCTCGCCACCGACACCTCGGCCGCGGCTCTGGAGGTGGCGGCCGACAATGCCCGGCGGCTGGGCCTCTCCGACCGCGTGAGCCTCGCCCTCGGGACGCTTCCCGCGGAGGGCTCCGAGCTCGACCTCCTGCTCGCCAACCTCCCCTACGTCGCCGAGCCCGACTGGCCGGCGCTGGAGCCCGAGGTCAGCCGCTGGGAGCCCCGCGAGGCGCTGCTCGCCGGCCCGGACGGCCTCGACGCCTACCGCGCCCTCATCTCCAGCTTCGACGTCGCAATTCGTTCCGCCATCCGGAGCGAAGCGCGGCATCGCCGCGGGAAGGGGGTCGCGGGGCGGCCGTGGTCGGCCTCGAGGTGGGGGAGGGGCAGGCGGCCGAGGTGGCCCGGCTGCTGGCGGGCGCCGGCTTCGCCGAGATGGAGACCCGTCGCGACCTCGCCGGCATCGAGCGCGTGGTGGTGGCGCGCCGGTGAGCGAGGTCGTCTCGATCAGAGTCGACGGCGCCGCCGCGGCGCGCTCGGGCTTGGAGCGCTGCATTGCCGGCGGCGGGGTCGCGATCTTCCCGGCCGACGGCCTCTACGGCATGGCCTGCGACCCCCTCGACGGGGAGGCGATCGCCCGCATCCACCGGATCAAGGGCCGCGACGACGGCAAGCCGTCCGCGGTCCTCTACTTCTCGCCGCTGGCGATGCGAGAGCTGCTCGAGAGCCTCGGCCCGCGGTCGGCGGAAGCCGCAGGCGCCCTGCTGCCGGGCCCGGTGACGCTTGTCGTCGCCAATCCGACCCGTCGCTATCCCCTCGCCTGTCGAGCGGAGCCCGGCCGCCTCGGCCTGCGGCTGATCGAGGGCCCGCTGGCGGGGACGATGTGCCCCGTCTTCCAAACCTCGGCGAACCTCAGCGGCGAGCCGGCCCCCTCGGTCTTCGATCGGATCCCGCCGACGATCGTCGAGGCCGTCGACCTCGCGATCGACGGGGGCCCGCTCACCGGGCTCCCATCGACCGTGGTCGACATCTCGGAGATCGAGGAGGACGGCGGCTGGCGGGTCCTGCGCGAGGGCGGGCTCTCGCAGGGGGACCTGGCCGCGCGGATGGCTGCGATCTCTCGCTGACCGCCCGCAGCGGAGCGCTCAGCAGCGCTGCGGGCCCGGGCGGTAGGGCAGGCGGACGACCCGGAAGGAGCGGTTGTTGCTCTCGTTCGACTCGTGAATCAGGTCGAGTGGGTCGACCCGCATCACGAAGGCATAGCAGCCACGCAGCCCGGCGACGCTCACCCACTGGCGGTCATAGTCGGCGGGGTATATGTCCGACCAGCCGACCGAGGTCCCCAGCTTCAGCCTGCGGCGTCGAGGGTCCTGGCTGCAGGCGGGATATACGCGGTGGCGCGGCGAGCGGCTCGAGGGTCGCGTGCGCTCCAGGTCACGAAAGCAGTAGAAGACCTTGGGGCCGGTTCGCAGACGGCGCAGTGGCCGACGCCGCCGGTCGAGCGACCAGATCTCCATGCTCAGCGGGTTCTTCGCTTTCCAGTAGGAGCCTCCCCACTCGTCACCGACGTAGTAGAAGTGGAAGCGCATCGACGTGCGGTGCACGTCGACCCCTCCGCCCGCCCGGTAGATCGCCTGATTGGCCCGCATCCAGTTGCGCTTGTAGCGCCGGCCGCGCAGCTCGAGGGGGCCGCGGCCCCGGGAGCGGATGTCGCTTTCCGCGTGCATCAGGGCGCCGCGTCCGGCCCCGTAGTACTGCGACCCGCGGTTGCCGCCGCCTCGGTGCTCGACGTAGAGGTCGGTCGGCGGCCCGACCCTCAGATCCGGGCAGAGGAGGTTCCCTGAGCCCGGGCCGATGCAGGGATTGCCGTCGCCCTCGGTACGGGCCGCCGCGCTCGCCGTGGCACCGAGGAGGAGCAGGGCGAGGGATGCGAGGGCGAGCGCCGGACGCGTGTCCACGGCCGAAGGTTATCCCTGGGCGTTGGTATCGTCGGCGCACCTTGAGCACGCTGCCGGACAACTTCCAAACCGCGCCCCTGGGCGAGGTCGACCCCGAGATAGCCGCTGTCCTCGAGGCTGAGCTGCGCCGCCAGCAGGGCACCCTGGAGATGATCGCCTCGGAGAACTTCGTGCCCCAGGCGGTGCTCGACGCGGTCGGCTCCGTGCTCACGAACAAGTACGCGGAGGGGTACCCGGGCCGGCGCTATTACGGAGGCTGCGAGGAGGTCGACGTCGCCGAGGAGCTGGCCATCTCGCGGGCCAGGGAGCTGTTCGGCGCCGAGCACGCAAACGTCCAGCCACACGCCGGGGCGCAGGCGAATAACGCGGCCTACATGGCCCTGATAGAGCCGGGCGACAAGATCATGGGGATGGCGCTCGACCACGGCGGGCACCTCACCCATGGGATGAAGCTCAACGTCTCGGGGAAGCTCTACGAGGTGGTCGCCTACCACGTCGCCCGCGAGGACCTCAGGGTCGACATGGACGAGGTCGAGCGACTCGCCGCCGAGCACCGCCCGAAGGTGATCGTCGCCGGCTGGTCCGCGTACCCGCGCCACCTCGACTTCGCCGCCTTCCGCGAGATCGCAGACTCGGTGGGCGCGAGGCTGATGGTCGACATGGCTCACTTCGCCGGCCTGGTCGCCGCCGGGGAGCACCCCAATCCGGTCCCCCATGCAGACGTCGTCACCACGACGATCCACAAGACGCTCTGCGGCCCGCGGAGCGGCATGATCCTCTGCCGCTCCGAACACGCCAAGGCCGTCGACAAAGCCGTTTTCCCCGGCCAGCAGGGAGGGCCGCTGATGCACACGATCGCGGCCAAGGCGGTGGCCATGAGGATCGCCGCCAGCGAGCAGTTCCGCGCCCGCCAGAGGCAGACGATCGCCAACGCCAGGGCCTTTGCCGAGGGCCTCCAGCAGGGCGGCGTTCCGGTCCTCACCGATGGCACCGACGTGCACCTCGTGCTCGTGGACCTGACTCCGTCCG
The DNA here is from genome assembly GCA_963712325.1 of uncultured Solirubrobacterales bacterium. GTDB lineage: Bacteria > Actinomycetota > Thermoleophilia > Solirubrobacterales > 70-9 > VRUE01. The sequence goes on along the minus strand of CAVQHG010000009.1, from coordinate 427,391 downwards.
GGCTCGACGGCCAGACCGCGGAGGATCGGCTCGAGGCGGTCGGGATCACCGTCAACCGCAACGCGATTCCCTTCGACGAGCGCCCGCCGATGAACCCCTCCGGCCTGCGAATCGGCACCCCCGCGCTGACCACGCGAGGGATGACCGAGGACGACATGCGGGAGATCGCCGAGGTGATCGCCGTCGCCCTCTCCGACGACTTCGAGTCCCAGAAGGGCGCCCTCCGGGAGCGCACCCAGGCGCTGATGGACCGCTACCCGCTCTACCCCCAGCTCTCCGCGACGGCGGCGGTCTAGTTTGGCTCGGGTCGCCAAACCAGCGAGCATCGAATTCTGATTCCCTGCGAGCGGGGTCGGTGTGGCGCGATGCCGCCGCCCCCGGACGCAAAGCGGAGGAGGCGGCGGTTTATGGCGATGGCGGTTCCAAACCGGCGACAGGACCCGCCGCGCCGACCGTTGCGAGGGACGGCCGAGGGGTGAGGGTCTGGGTTGATTGCACCGCCGCGGCGCACCCGCTCGTGTTGCGGCCGATCGTTGAACGCCTCGAGCGGCAGGGGCACGAGGTGTTCGTCACTGCGCGCGAGTATGGCCAGACCGAGGGCGTCCTCGAGCGGCTCGGCCTCCCGTTCGCCTCCGTGGGGAGGCACGCCGGCTCGTCGACGCTCGGCAAGGCGAGCGCCGTGGTGACACGGTCGGCGGGGCTGGCGCGGCTGGTGTGGCGTCGCCGTCCGGACCTGGCGATCGCTCACGGCTCGGTCGATCTGGCCGTCGTCTCCTATCTCTTCCGGATCCCCTCCGCGCAGATGCAGGACTACGAGTTCGCCGGGCTTCAGCGCCAGATCTCCTTCCGAGTCGCGAGGCGCGTCCTCGTTCCCGACTCGATCCCGCCCGAGCGCCTGCGCCGGATCGGGGCCAAGGAGGGAAAGCTGGTCCGGTTCCCGGGCCTGAAGGAGGATTACTACCTGGCCGACTTCGAGCCGGACCCCGCCGTCCTCGACCGGCTCGGCGTCGACCGGGAGAAGGTGCTGGTCGTCGTCCGGCCGCCTCCAGAGACCTCCGCATACCACGCGCCCAACGACGTCTACGGGAAGACGATCCGGCGGCTGGCGACGGAGGAGGGCGCCCAGGCGGTGATCGTCCCGCGCACGTCGGCGCAGGGCGAGGCGGCGCGTGCTCTCGGCTCCCCCAACCTGATCGTCCCCCGGGGGGCGATCGACGCCCAGAGCCTGATCGCCCACGCCGACCTCGTGGTCAGCGCGGGGGGGACGATGAACCGCGAGGCCGTCGCTCTCGGCACCCCCGTATACACCACCTTCTCGGGCCGGATGGGCGGCGTCGACGAGGCGTTGATCGACGCCGGCCGCCTCAGCGTCCTCGAGGATCCCGAGGCGCTCGAGCTGCGCAGGCGCACCGCGCCGATCGGCGTCCGCCACCGTCGCGACCCCGACCTCCTGGTCGACGGCGTGCTGGGGGCTGTCGAGTCGGTCGTCTAGCTTGTCCGCCGGGCACGCGCAATGGACCCGACGACCACCGACGCAGTCCTGGCCTTCATCACGGCCGCCGCGATCGCCTGGCTGCTCGTGCCGGCTGCCGAGCGGCTTGCGTTCAGGATCGGCGCGATCGACCCGCCCAAGGAGCGCGGCCTTCACGATCGGCCGATGCCACGGCTCTCCGGCCTGGCAATCTTCGCGGGGGTCGAGGTCGCGGGCTGGATATTTCTCCCCTTCGACGGTGAGACGCGCTCGATCCTGCTCGGCGCGGCCGCGATCGCCGCGGTCGGCGTCGTCGACGACGTCCGCCCGCTGCCGGCGCTTCCGAAGCTGGTCGGACAGGTCGCCGCCGCGACGATCCCCGTGGTCGCAGGAGTCCGCGTCGACAACCTGACCCTGCCCTTCGTAGGCGGGTTCGAGTTGGGCTGGCTCGCCTACCCGCTGACTGTGATCGGGATCGTCGCGGTGGTCAACGTGATCAACTTCATCGACGGCGTCGATGGCCTCGCGGCCGGGGTCTGCACGATCGCCGCGGTCGCCCTCGCGGTCATCGCCCTCTCCCTTGATCGCAACGCCGCCGGGGTGCTCGCCGCGCTCACCGCCGGCGGCGCGCTCGGCTTCCTCCGCCACGGCTTCCCGCCCGCCTCGAGCTTCATGGGCGACACCGGCTCCAACCTGCTCGGCTACCTGCTCGCCACCGCCTCGGTCCAGGGAGCCCTGAAGACGAACGCGGTCGTCGCCCTCGTCTTCCCCCTGGTCGTCCTCGCGGTCCCGATCCTCGACACCGGCTTCGTCGTCGCCAAGCGGCTCAAATACGGGCAGCCCATCTACCAGGCCGACCGCTGGCACTTCCATCACCGGATGGCGAACATCGGCTTCTCCCAGCGCCGCACGCTCGCCTACCTCTACGGCTGGACCCTGGTCCTCGCCGGCCTCGCCCTCGCCCTGCGCTTCGTCCCCTACAGCGACGACCACGGCCACTTCGACCCGCTGTGGACGGCGGTGATGGTGGCCTGCGGCCTGATCGCGGTCGCCTCCAGCGTCTACCTCATCTACGTGCTCGAGATCCTCAAGCTGCGGCGCGGCCGGCTCAACCCGGAGACCGGCGAGTTCGAGGCGATCGAGATCGACGGCGGAGAGGGCCGCCGCTGAGCGCGGACGCAGCTAGTAACAGGTTGTGACAAAGGGCACGAATCCGCATCAGAAAGCCAATTATCCGCCCTTTGGGCTATAGTCGCCGTGCCGCCCGCTCAGGACGAGTAGGGCGGGTGTTATGTCTCCTCCCAAGTACGTCGACCTACTGGTCCTGCTGGCCGCGCTCGCGGTTTTCGTGTTCAGCGGCCTACCCGCCCTCGGCTATGCGGCAGCCGCCGCCGCGTGGCTGGCTCAGCGTGGGATCCAGGCGCTCGCGGCCAGGCGCGCGGGGGCAGAGCTCGCTGCCGGCGAGCGCCAGCGGGCGATGGGGGTGATCGCGGCGACGACACTGGGCAGGGTCTGGCTGATGGCGACCGTCGTGCTGCTCACCGGGCTGCTCGGCGAGCGCGAGGACGGCCTCGCGGCAGCGCTGCTCCTCGTCGCCCTCTTCACGATCTCCTTCGCAGCCCAGGGCATCGCCCACGTCTTCGAGCCCGAGGGGGAGGGAGCGAGGTGACGAGCGCGTCTCCCGCCGAGAGCGGGCTGAGCACCAGGGCCAAGGTGCTGATCGGCCTCGGCGCCTACCTGGCGATCGCGATCCTGATGCTGCTGATCTTCGGCAGCTCGGGCAAAAACGAAGAGTTCCAGCCGCAGAACGAGTTCAAGCTCGAACCCTGGGTGTCCCTGCACGTCGCCGGCATCGACTTGAGCATCAACAAGGCGGTCCTCTACCTCGTGCTGGCCAGCGGCCTGACGATCCTCACGATGGTCTGGATCTCGCGGCGGATGACGCAGAAGCCGAATCGGGTGCAGACCGCGGTCGAGGTCGCCTACGACCTGACCCGCAACAACATCACCGGCGGCAACGTCGACGCGCAGACGGCGGTGCGCTGGTTCCCCTTCCTCGGCGCGCTCTTCTTCTTCATCTGGTTCTCGAACCTGATCGGCTTCCTGCCGCTGCCGACCAACACCGAGCACACGATCAACGTGTTCGGCCTCGAGATCCCCGCCTTCGCCCTCTACGCGGCGACCGCCAACCTGTCGATCCCGCTGGTGCTGACGCTCGTGGTCTGGGTCTCCTACCACGTCGAAGGGATTCGGGCCAAGGGGCTCTTCCGGTATCTGGCGAGTTGGCTTCCGCCCGGGCTGGAGGACAAAGGCATATTCCTCAAGGGCCTGATCTTCGTGATCGAGACGATCTCCCACTTCGCCCGGCTGATCTCGCTCTCCGTGCGACTGTTCGCGAACATCCTCGCCGGCCACCTGCTGCTGCTGTTCATGGGCGGCGGCCTCGCGGTGCTGCTCGGGATCGCGGCGCTCGGGGCGCTGACCTTCCCGCTCGCCTTCTTCTTCTTCATCCTGGAGGTCGGCCTTATCGCGACTCTGCAGGCGTTTATCTTCTCGACCCTCACTGCGATCTACATCGGCGGAGCGACCGCCGCAAGTCACTAGAAAAGGAGCGCTGTTAATGGACCTGTCCCCCGTTGTGGCCGCGATCTCCGACGAAGGGATCGAATCGGCCGGCAAGGCGATCGCCCTCGGCGTCGGCGCCGGCCTCGGCTCGATCGGCGCCGGAATCGGCATCGGCTTCATCTTCGGCAAGGAGATCGAGTCGGTCGCTCGCCAGCCGGAGATGAAAAGCGACCTGGAAAGCATCCGGTGGCTCGGCTTCGCGCTGACCGAGGCGGTCGCCTTCTACACCTTCATCTTCGGGCTCATCGCCTTCTTCCTCTAGGCCGTTCGAGTGGACCCGATAAGCGCGACAGCGGCCCTCATACCCCTCGCGGCCGAGGGCGCCTCCGAAGAAGGGGGGAGCTTCCTGGTCTCGCCGGGCCTCGGCCTGATGATCTGGACCCTGATCCTGTTCCTGGTCACTATGTGGGTCCTCAGCAAGCTCGCCTTCCCGAAGATCCAGGAGGCACTGGACAAGCGGGCGAAGACGATCGCCGAGTCGATCGAGGCGGCCGAACGGCAGCGCCGGGAGTCCGACGAGCTGCTCGAGGAGTATCGGAGCCGCCTCGCGGAGGCCCGCGAGCAGGCCGACGACATCATGGTGCGGGCGCGCAAAGCCGCCGAGAAGGCGGAAGCCGAGGCCACGGTCGCGGGCAAGGAGAAGCGAGAGGAGCTGGTCGCGCAGGCGAAGCGGGACATCGAGGCGGAGACCCGGCGCTCGCTGCAGCAGATCCGCAAGGAGGTCGCCGACCTCACCGTGCTCGCCACCGAGAAGGTGACCCGCAAGGCGCTCAGCGCCGAGGATCAGCGGCGGCTGGTGGAGGAGGCGCTCGGCGAGGTGGACTTCAGCAGCCTCTCGGGGAGCTCCACGTCGTGAATTCTCACCAGCCATTCCCGGACGCGGGAGGCTCGGCCGCGAGATCGCCGGCCGGGACCGGCGCGGCCGGGCCGAGAGCAGAGGAGATGGCGCAGTAATGGCCGAGGTCGCTCGCGTATACGCGGAAGCGCTGTTCGACGTCGCCTCGGAGCACGGGAAGCTGGACGCGGTCGGTGCCGAGCTCGGCCAGTTCGCCGACGCCGTGGACCGCGATCGCGACCTGCAGGTCTTCTTCTTCAGCCCCTATTTCTCGACCGCCGAGAAGGTCGACGGGCTGAAGCGCGCCGTGAGCGGCGCCGACGACGAGCTCGTCAACTTCCTCTCGCTGCTGATCGAGAGGCAGCGGATGACGGAGCTGTTACGCATCCGCGGGAGCTTCGATGAGATGTGGAGGAAGGCGAACCGCCGACTCGAGGTGACGGTTACCAGCGCCGTGGAGCTCGATCCCGCGGTGGTCGAGCGGGTCGGTGCCGAGGTCGAGCGCCAGACCGGGCAGAAGGTCGACCTGGCCAGCGGCGTCGACCCTGAGATCCTCGGGGGGATCGTCCTCCAGGTCGGCAACAGGGTCCTCGACGCGAGCATCCGCAATCGCTTGGAGAAACTTCGAAAGAGCGTCGCCCGGGCGGCGCACTAGAGGGAGCAGGAAAGAGAAATGGAGATCAAGCCGGACGAGATCGCATCGATCCTCAGGGAGAGGATCGAGGGAATGGACACGGCGAGCGCCGACCTCGCCGAGGTCGGCACGGTGCTGTCGGTGGCGGACGGGATCGCCCGCATCCACGGGCTCGACAACTGCATGGCCCTGGAGATGCTGGAGCTTCCCCACGGCGTCACGGGCCTCGCGCTCAACCTCGAGACCGACAACGTCGGCGCCGTCCTCTTCGGAGCGTGGGACAAGATCGTCGAGGGCGACACCGTCAAGCGAACCGGGAGGCTGCTCGAGATCCCGGTCGGCGAGCAGCTGCTCGGCCGCATGGTCGACCCGCTCGGGCGCCCGCTCGACGACAAGGGCGACATCGAGACCTCGGAGACCCGCCCGGCGGAGTTCAAAGCCCCCGGCGTGGTCCAGCGCCAGCCGGTCGAGGAGCCCGTGCAGACCGGGCTGATGTCGATCGACGGGATGATCCCGATCGGCCGTGGCCAGCGGGAGCTGATCATCGGCGATCGCCAGACCGGCAAGACGGCGATCGCGATCGACACGATCATCAACAACAAGGACAAGGACCTGATCTGCATCTACGTCGCTATCGGCCAGCGGATGTCCACCGTGGTTCAGCTCCGCGAGGTGCTCGAGGAGAACGGCGCGATGGAGAACACGATCATCGTCGCCGCGCCGGCGGACGAGGCGGCGCCGATCAAGTACATCGCCCCCTACGCCGGCTGCGCGATGGGCGAGCACTTCCTCTACAACGGCAAGGCTGCGCTCTGCGTCTACGACGACCTCACCAAGCACGCGTATGCCTATCGCCAGATGTCGCTTCTGCTGCGGCGCCCGCCGGGCCGTGAGGCCTACCCGGGCGATGTCTTCTACCTGCACTCGAGGTTGCTCGAGCGGGCGGTCAAACTCAACGACGAGCTGGGCGGTGGCTCGCTGACGGCGCTGCCGATCATCGAGACCCAGGCCTCCGACGTCTCTGCCTACATCCCGACCAACGTGATCTCGATCACCGACGGCCAGATCTTCCTCGAGTCGGACCTCTTCAACTCGGGCGTGCGGCCGGCGATCAACGTCGGGATCTCGGTGTCGCGGGTGGGCGGCAACGCGCAGACCAAGGCGATGAAGAAGGTCGCCGGGAAACTCCGCCTCGACCTCTCCCAGTACCGGGACCTGGAGGCCTTCGCGCAGTTCGGCTCCGAGCTCGATCCCGAGACGCAGAAATCCCTCAACCGCGGCCAGCGGCTTGTCGAGCTGCTCAAACAGAAAGAGCGCGAACCGCTCGAGATGGCCGACCAGGTCGCGGCCATCTACTCCGGCACCGGCGGCCACCTCGATCGAATCAAGGTCGAGCGGGTCGGCGAGTTCCTCAAGGACCTGCGCACGCGCCTGCACGCAGAGAAGGCCGAGCTGCTCGGCCGGATCAGCGAGACCGGAAAGCTCGAGGAGGCCGACGAGGAGGAGCTGGGCGCCGCGATCGCCGAGTTCGTCGACGATTTCGGCGCCGACTTCGACGAGCACGGCGATCCGATCGAGGCGGGCGAGTCCGAGCGGATCAGGTCCGAGGAGGAGCGCGCGCGCCCGAGCCGCGTCGAGGAGGCCGCCGCAGAGAACGACGAGGAGAGGGAGGCCGCGCCGGCCTAGCCCGGAGCGGCGAGTCGAGCAGAGCCCATGGCCTCCCAGAAGGACGTCAAAAATCGCATCGCGTCGGTCAAGAACATCAACAAGATCACGCGCGCGATGGAGATGGTCGCGGCGGCGCGCCTGCGCCGGGCCGAGCAGCGCATCGAAGCTCTTAGGCCCTATGCGGAGGGGATGCGCAAGCTGACCCGCCGGGCGGCCGAGCGGGCCGGCGGCATGCCGCGCGTGCCGGTCATGGTCGAGCGCGAGAGCGTGCGGCGGGTGGGGCTCGTGCTGATCACCGGAGACCGCGGCCTCGCCGGCGCCTTCAACACCAACATCATCCGTGACGGGATGCGCCTCGCCGGCGAGCTCGGCGAGGAGGGAAGGGAGCCCGTCTTCTCCGCGGTCGGCCGCAAGGGCGTCGGCGCCCTCACCTTCCGCCAGCAGGAGCTGGCCAGCTCCTACGTCGGGTTCACCGACCGGCCGGGTTTCGCCAACGCCCGTGAGATCGGCGAGGAGCTGACGGCCCGCTACGTCGACGAGGAGCTCGACCGGGTCGAGCTGATCTACAACCGCTACGTCTCGCCCCTGACCCAGCACGTCTGGCGCCAGACCCTGCTGCCGATGCAGCGGGCCGAGGTGATCGGCGAGGGCGCTGAGGCCGAGGAGGCGGAGGCCGAGCCGACGGAGGTCGAGAGGGCGCACGCCGCCTCGCTCTGGGAATACGAGCCCGAGGCGGAGGAGCTGCTCGCTCAGCTGATACCCGAGTACGTGAACATCTCGGTGTATCGGGCGCTGCTGGAGTCGGCCGCCTCGGAGCTGGGCGCGCGGATGACCGCGATGCGCAGCGCGGCCGAGAACGCGGAAGAGATGATCGACGATCTGACCCTGGAGATGAACAGGGTCCGGCAGGCCGACATCACCCAGGAGATCCTCGAGGTCGTCGCGGGCGCGGAGGCCCTCGGCTAGGGGATCGGCGAACGAACAGGGTCCATGTCTTGCGATTCGCGCAGCGAGTGCAGGCGCGACAATTAGGAAAAGGAAGAAATGTCTGAGAGCAACGGAAGCAACGTAGGCCGAGTGGAGCAGGTGACCGGCGTCGTCGTCGACGCGGTCTTCCCCGACCATCTGCCCGAGATCTACTCGGCGCTGAGCATCGAGATGAGGGGCGGGGACGGGGAAGCCACCGAGCTCGTCTGCGAGGTGCAGCAGCACCTCGGCGACGACCGGGTTCGGGCCGTGGCGATGGACGCCACCGACGGCCTGCAGCGCGGCGACAGGGTCGTCGACACCGGTGAGCCGATCACGGTGCCGGTCGGCGACGCGACCCTGGGCAGGATCTTCAACCTGCTTGGTGAGCCGATCGACGAGGGCGCCGAGGTCGAGGCCGCCGAGCGATGGCCGATCCACCGGCCGGCGCCCGCCGCCTCCGACCTCGCGCCCACGCAGGAGATCCTCGAGACGGGGATCAAGGTCATCGACCTCCTGGCTCCCTACGCGAAAGGCGGCAAGGTCGGCCTCTTCGGAGGAGCCGGCGTCGGCAAGACCGTCCTGATCCAGGAGCTGATCCGCAACATCGCCGAGGAGCACTCGGGCCTGTCCGCCTTCGTCGGCGTGGGCGAGCGCTCGCGCGAGGGCAACGACCTCTGGCTCGAGATGAAGGAGTCAGGGGTCATCGACAAGACGATGCTCGTCTTCGGGCAGATGAACGAGCCTCCGGGCGCGCGCCTCCGGGTCGCGCTCTCGGGGTTGACGATGGCCGAGTACTACCGGGAGCAGGGTGGCCAGGACGTGCTGCTCTTCGTCGACAACATCTTCCGCTTCGTCCAGGCCGGCTCGGAGGTCTCGGCGCTGCTCGGGAGGATGCCCTCGGCGGTCGGCTATCAGCCGACGCTGGAGACCGAGATGGGCGGGCTGCAGGAGCGGATCACCTCGACCGAGCGTGGCTCGGTCACCTCGATCCAGGCCGTCTACGTACCCGCCGACGACTACACCGACCCGGCCCCGGCCTCGGTGTTCGCGCACCTCAACGCGACCACGGCGCTCTCGCGGGCGATCTCAGAGAAAGGGATCTACCCCGCGGTCGATCCGCTGGACTCGAGCTCGACGATCCTCAAGCCCGACATCCTCGGCGAGGAGCACTACCGGACCGCGACCGAGGTGCAGGAGGTGCTCCAGCGCTACAAGGAGCTGCAGGACATCATCGCGATCCTCGGCATCGACGAGCTCTCCGACGAGGACAAGCAGACGGTGAGCCGCGCGCGGAAGATCGAGCGCTTCCTCTCGCAGCCGTTCTTCGTTGCCGAGCAGTTCACGGGCCGCAGTGGCGAGTACGTGCCGATCGCCGAGACGGTGCGCGGCTTCCGCGAGATCCTCGACGGCGAGCACGACGACCTGCCCGAGGGGGCCTTCTACATGCAGGGCTCGATCGACCAGGTGACGGAGAATGCGAAGGCCGCGGCGTAGAGGGCCGAGCCCGCGCGAGGCGGCCGAGCGTGTCTGACCTGGATCGAAGCCGGCGGGGGGTGGGGTGCGAATGAGCGCGACCTTCGAGGTCGAGGTGCTCACCCCCGAGGGCGAGGTCTTCAGCGGCGACGTTCGGCAGGTGTCGACCCGCACCACGGTGGGGGAAATCGGCATCCTCGCCCACCACGCGCCGATGCTGGCGTCGCTGATGCCTACCGAGCTTCGCCTGCACGTGGGCGAGTCGGAGGTCCGCAGCTACGCCCAGGCGCACGGTTGGCTCCAGGTCTTCGGCAACCACGCGCGGCTCCTGCTCGAGGAGGCGATCGAGCCGGCAGAGCTCGACGCAGCGGCCCTGCGGGAGCAGCTCGCCGACGCCGAGCGGCGCCTGGCCGAGTCCGAGGAGGACTCGGCGGCGCATGGGCGGGCACTGAAAGACCGCGACCGGATCGAGGCGTTCCTGGCGATCGCTCAGTGAGGGCGCGGGCGGTTGCCCTTCCGCGGAAATTGAGGGCGCTCTCGCTTCGCGTCGAGCGCCGGAGAGAGTGCGCGGCCTCGCGGCCGCGCAAGAATCAGATTGCATGTCGCGCGCTTCGCGCACATTCCCGCGGAAGGCCAATCGCCCGCGCGCCCTCGGCACCAACCGCTGGGAAGCGCCGATCGTCGCTCAGCTCGTGGAAGGCTGGCGGCCGTGAGCGATGAGCTGGTCTCCCTGGCGGCGCGGTTGATCGCCTATGACACCTGCCGGCCGGAGGAGGTGCACGAGGCGGCCGGATTCGTCAAGGGCTGGCTCGAGGCGCGCGGGGTCGAGGCCGAGGAGCAGGAGGTCAGGGGCCTGCCCGTGATTCGGGCCGAGGTCGGCCCTGAGGGCGCGCCGACGGTGGTCCTCCACGGGCACCTCGACGTCGTGCCCGGCCTCGCGGGCCAGTTCGACGCCAGGGTGGAGGGGGATCGCCTCCTCGGGCGCGGCGCCTATGACATGAAGGGGGCGCTGGCGGCGATGCTGTTGACCACGGTCTCGATGCGCGGGCAGGAGCGGGTCCGGGTGCGCCTCGGAATCGTCGGGGACGAGGAGTCGGAGGTCGAAAGCGAGCGCGGCAGCGATCATCTCGTCGATGGTGGGTTCGTCGGCGACTTCGCGATCACCGGCGAGCCGACCGATCTGCAGATCGGAATCGAGGCGAAGGGGGTGCTGGCCCTGCGGCTCGAGGTCGCCGGGGTCGCAGCCCATGGAGCGACCCCGTGGCTCGGTGACAACGCGGTCCTCAAGGCGCACGACGTTTTCCGCAGCATCGAGTCGCTACCGTTTGCCCGGCAGAGCTCGGAGCTGTTCGACCGCCCTTCGATCAACCTCGGGAGGATCATCGGAGGCGACGCGCTCAACAAGGTTCCCGACCGATGTGCGATCGACGTCGACATCCGCTACCTCCCCGAACAGGACCCGGGCACCGTGCTCGAGCAGGTGCGGGCAATCCCGGACACGAGCGTGAAGACGCTGTTCAGCCGGCCGCCGGCGGTGGTCGACCGTGGGTCCCCCTTCGTCCGTGCCCTCCGCGACGCGGCCCGCGAGCACAACGACGGCGAGCCGATGAGCGTCGGCCGGGACGGCGCCTCCGACGCCGTCTCCTTCCTGCGAGTGGGAGTGCCCGCGGTCGAGTTCGGACCAGTGGGCGGAGGCCACCATGGCCCTGCGGAGTGGGTCTCGGTGGAGTCGCTACACGTCTACGGGCAGACGCTCGAGACCTTCCTGCGCTCGCTGCCCGACCGGATCGAGGCGGCTGACCGATGATCGAGCCGGTCTTCCCCAAACCACCCCCCGAGGGCGACGGGACCGAGCCGCCGAAGCCACGGCGCTTCTGGTGGCGGTTCACCCTCGGCGCCGTGACGATCGTCTCCGTCACCGCGGCGGCGACGGCGATCACGATCCTCCTCTACCTGGGCAGCATCGCCGACGCGCTCTCCCACAACGACGTGCTGAAGAACAAGGTCCAGCGCTTCCTCGCCCAGACGAACGGCGGCGAACCGGAGAACATCCTCATCCTCGGCTCCGACAAACGCGCCAGCCTTCCGGGAGATCCCGGCAGGTCGGACACGACGATGCTGCTGCGCCTCGACCCCGATCGCAACGCGATCGCCCTGATGTCGATTCCCCGCGACCTGAAGGTGGAAATTCCCGGCGTGGGCACCAACAAGTTCAACGCCGCCTACACCTATGGGGGGCCGAAGCTGACGCTGCGCGTGGTCAAGGAACTCACCGGCCTGCCCATCAACCACGTCGTCAACGTCGACTTCCTCGGTTTCGTCCGCGCGGTCTACGCGATCGGCTGCGTCTACGTCGACGTGGACCGTCGCTACTACCACTCGAACCTCGGGGTCGCCCCTTCCGAACAGTACGCGGAAATCGACGTGCAGCCCGGCTATCAGCTGATGTGCGGGAAAAAAGCGCTTCAGTACGTCCGTTATCGCCATACGGACACGGACCTGGTCCGCGCCGCCCGTCAGCAGGACTTCATCAGCAACGCGAGGCAGAGGGTGCCGATTGCCGACCTGGTGCTCGGCCGCAACGAACTGATCGACATCTTCACCGAATACACCACATCCGACATCAGCGACAAGGAGACGATCCTCGACGTGCTCAAACTCTTCGCCTCGGCGCGCAATGCGGAAATCCACGAGATCCATTTCCCGGCCACGCTGGGTCCCAGCTACGTGACCGCCACGCCGACGGAGATCGAAGGGGCCGTCGAACAGTTTCTCGGGATCGAAGCGAGCAGCGGCGCGCGCGGCTCGCTCGAAGAGAGCGCGAAGCGGAGAAGGGGCAAGGCGAAGCGGAAGCGGCAGAGGCGGAAGCAGGGCAGGCGACGCCGGAAGCCCCGCGTCGCGGCGCCCAAGCCGCCCGGCAGCGACGGGCTCGTGCGTGCCCGCGAAGCGGGCGAATCCGAGGCACGGATCGTCGCCCGCCGGGTGGGGGGCGGCTTCCCCGTCTTCTATCCGACGCGGCTTCCCTCCGGGGCCGCCTTCGTGGAAACCAACCCATACCTTCACGTTGAGGACCCACGCGTCTATCACCTCAAGGACACCGACGGAGTCCGCCACGGCGCGTACAGGATGGTCGTTGCCTTCGACCTCCCGGACGGGACCCACTACTTCGGAGTGCAGGGCCTGCGCGGGTGGACCGACCCGCCGATCCTCAAGGACCCGAGCGAAACGAGGACGATCAACGGCCGCGAATACCAGATATACATCGACGGGGACCGCGTCGACCTGGTCGCCTGGCACCGCGGCGGCAACACCTATTGGGTCGCGAACGACCTCCTCAACACGCTGACCAACGATCAGATGCTCGGCGTGGCACGATCCGCGGACGTGATCCTCCCCAATCCGAAGCCGAGGAAGTCGAGGGCCGGCCGTGTCCCGTGAGCCGGAGCCGATAGGCGTGATCGGCGTCGGCTGGGTTGGCCTGGTCACCGCCGCCTGCTTCGCCGAGCTCGGGCATCGGGTCGTCGCCCGCGACATCGATTCGGGGAAGATCGATTCGCTTCGCCGCGGGGAGCTCACCATCCACGAGCCGAGGCTCGGCGACCTGCTCGCCCGCAATGCGGAGCGGATCACGTTCACGGCGAAGATCGACGAGGTGCTCGCCGCGGCCCGAATGCTGTTCGTCTGCGTGGACACCCCGCCGACTCCCTCCGGGGATGCCGACCTGTCGCGGGTCCGCACCGTCGTCGAGGAGCTCGGGTCGGCGGAATGCACGCTGGTCATGAAGAGCACCGTGCCAGCGGGGACCGGGGAGGCGATCAAGCGCGACCTCGCCCCGGGGATCAGCTACGTCTCCTGCCCGGAGTTCCTCAAGGAGGGGTCCGCGGTCGACGACTTCATGAATCCCGACCGGGTCGTGGTCGGCGCCGATCCAGGCGACGAGGTGGCGGGCGACGCCGTGGTCGCGGCGTACGAGCCGCTCGGGGCCGAGGTGGTGCGCACCGACGTCGCCAGCGCCGAGATGATCAAGCTCGCCTCGAACGCCTTCCTGGCCACCAAGATCTCCTTCGTCAACGAGATCGCCAACGTCTGCGAGGAGGTCGGCGCCGACGTCGCCGAGGTCGCGAGGGGCATGGGGTTGGACCAGCGGATCGGGCCCTCGTTCCTGCGAGCCGGGATCGGCTATGGGGGCAGCTGCTTCCCGAAGGACGTCAGCGCGCTGAAGATGCTCGCCGGCAACACCGGCTATCACTTCCAGCTGCTCAACGCGGTGATCGAGGTCAACGAGCTGCAGAAGCGGCGCGTCGTCGGCAAGCTCCAGAAGCACCTCGGGTCACTGCTGGGGCGCCGGATCGCGCTGCTCGGCCTTGCCTTTAAGCCCGACACCGACGATATGCGGGAAGCCTCCAGCCTGGTGCTCGGCGCCCGGTTGGTGGGCGAGGGGGCGGAGGTCTGCGCCTACGACCCGGTGGCCACGGCCCGGGCTCGGGACCTGCTCGACTCGGTCGAGCTCGCGGGCTCGGCGCTGGAGGCCCTCAGGGACGCCGATGCCGCCGTGCTGGTCACCGAGTGGCCCGAGTTCGCCGAGCTCGACTGGAGGGTCGCCTCCGAACGCATGGCCAACCCGCTGATCGTCGACGGGCGCAACTTCCTCGACGCCGCCCGCCTGCGTGATGCCGGCTTCGCCTACGAGGGGATCGGCCGGGCGGTGGAGCGCACGCCCTCGCCGGCTCGCGACTGACCCGTGCAGGCGATCGTCCTGGTCGGTGGGGAGGGCACGCGGTTGCGCCCGCTCACCGAGTCGGTGCCGAAGCCGGCGCTCACCCTGGTCGATCGCCCCTTCCTCGCCTATATGGTCGAGTGGCTGGCGAGCCACGGCGTCGAGGAGGTGATCTTCGCCTGCGGCTTCCTGCCCGACGTGCTGCGCGAGGCTCTGGGCGACGGCGAGCACGGCGGCACCCGGCTTCGATACGTGGTCGAGCCCGCGCCGATGGGAACCGGCGGTGGGATCCGCTTCGCCGCCGATCGCGTCGGGGACGAGCTGAAGTCCCCCTTTCTCGCCCTCAACGGGGACGTGCTCACCGACCTCGACCTCGGGTCCCTGCTCGCGCGTCCACCGCCGCAGAGGAGCCACGGCCACCCTGGGCCTGCACGCGGTCGAGGACTCTGCCGCCTACGGCGTGGTCCGCAGGGGTGTGGACGGCTCGGTGCTCGAGTTCCTCGAGAAGACCGGGAGGCCCGTCCCGGGCGAGGTGAACGCCGGCATGTACGTGCTCGAGCACTCGGTGCTGGACCTGATCCCGCCCGGTGAGCGGATCTCGATCGAGCGGGAGGTGTTCCCGCGCCTGGCCGGCGACGGACTCTTCGGCTCGCTGCTCGAGGGATACTGGATGGACATCGGGACCCCGAGCCGCTACCTGCAGGCCAGCTGGGACATCCTCGAGGGGGTCGTCGAGACGCAGGTGGCGCCGAGCGGCCCGGGGCTCTTCGTCGACCCGGGGGCGGAGGTCGATCCCGAGGCCGTGATCGGCCCGAGAGCGGTGATCGGCCCGCGCTGCCGGGTCGGTGCTGGCGCCGAGGTTCGCGAATCGGCGCTGCTGGCCGACTGTGTCGTGGGGGCCGGTGCGACCGTCCACCGCTCGATCCTGGCGCCCTCGGTCGAGGTCGATCCCGGCGCCCGCCTCTCGGAGGAGGTCGTTGGCCGGCGCGAGCGGGTGGTCGCGCGATGAGCCAGGCTCCCGGAGACCGGATGCTCGAGGATGTCCTGGCGATCCCCGACCACCTCCGCGACGCCCTCTGGCGGGTCGAGTCGGCGCGCCTGGAGCCACGCGCGTCGGCCGGCATGGTCGTCTGCGGGATGGGTGGCTCGGCAATCGGCGGAGACCTTGCCGCGGCGCTGCTCGGGGACCGCCTCGACGGTCCGCTGGCGACGGTCCGCGGCTACCGCCCGCCCCCCTGGGCGGGACCGGATTGGACCGTGCTCTGCACCAGCTACTCGGGCGACACCGAGGAGACCCTCTCCTGCTTCGAGCTCGCCGGCGAGAGGGGCGCCCGGCGGATCGTCGCCGGCACCGGCGGCGCTCTCGTGGAGCGCGCACGAGACGCCGGCGTTCCGGTCGTCGGGCTGCCGGGGATCCTGCAACCGCGGGCGGCGGTTGCCTACATGACCGTCGTCGCGACCTCGACCGCTGCGCTCTCGGGAGTGGCGCCCAACGTCGATGACGAGATCGAGGGCGCCGCCTCCTTTCTCGCCGAGCGCGCCGCGAGCCTGGAGAGCAGCGCGGCCGAGATCGCCGAGCGGCTGCAGGGCACCATCCCGGTCGTCTATGGGGCGGGGCTGACCGCGGCGGTGGCCAGGCGCTGGAAGACCCAGCTGGACGAGAACGCGAAGGTCCTGGCCTTCTTCTCGGAGCTTCCGGAGGCGGACCACAATGAGATCTGCGGATGGGAGGGGCTGTCCGCCGATGCGGAGATGTCGGCGGTGATGCTCGAAGACCCGGCCGGCGGCCAGCCTCGCCTGGACCGGCGCTTCGAGCTGACCGCCGCGGCGATAGCCGACGCCGGCGCCGACGTGATCCGCCTCCGGGCGGAGGGGCGGTCTCCCGCCGAGCGACTCTTCTCCTCGGTGATGCTCGGCGACCTGGCCTCGGTGCGCCTGGCTGGGGCCAGGGGCGTGGACACGCTCGCCGTCGAGGCGATCGACCGGCTCAAGGCGAAGCTGGGCTGACCCGGCGGGCTTCCCACCGGGCCCAGCCCGCCATCACCGCAGCCGCGTATGCCCAGCCGAGCAGCACGTCGAAGAAGTAGTGCTCGCCGGTGGCGATCAGGGTGAGGCCCATCGCCAGTGGGTAGAGGGCCAGCAGGGGCCGCAGGGCGGGGCGCACCCGCGGCCAGAGGAACATCGCGACCAGGGCGACGAAGGCGGAGTGCAGCGAGGGGACCGCGGCGACCAGGTTGACCACCTCCTGGCCATGGGAGAACATCGCGGCGGTGCCGACGTCGAGCACCCTCCAGCCGTCGGTGGCGGTGCGGCGGACCCCGTCGAGCAGCCCTTCGCGCCCCGCCATCCAGGGGGGCGCCGCCGGGAAGGCGACGTAGGTGGCGAGGCCGGCGAGGGCGAGCGTCACCAGCCGCTTGGCGAAGCGGACGAAGGCGGCCCTGTCTCGAGCCCAGAGCGTCCCGGCGAGCGCGAAGGGGACGATGAAGTAGGAGGTGTAGACAAGCGTGAAGCCGATGTCGTACCAGTGCACGACACCGGGCTCGTACAGCCGTGCCTGAAGCCATTCGGTCGGCGTCTGGCCGAGGAAGACGAAGCGGTCGAAGTCGATCATCGTCGTGTAGTGGGCGCGGATGCCGATCGAGTCCGCGACGCCGCGGGTGAGGTCGTAGGCGGCGAGCACCGCGACGATCGGGACCCAGTCGAAGACCAGCCGGGGGATCTCGCGAAGGGGCCGGCCGATCGAGGCGCAGACGAGGGCGCCGCAGGTCCATGAGACGACGAGCTCGCGCTGCACCGGGACCCCGTAGACGGCGGTGTAGGCGACCAGGGCGGCGACGTAGGCGAGGGCCGCGCACCACCGGATCGCGGCCCAGCGCGGGATGCGCCGCGGACGTGCCCGCTGGGCGAGGAGCTCGGCGTATTCGGCTGTGGTCATCGGGGAAGCCGTTGCAGAGTTGTGGACGGGCAGCGTTTCAGATCGCGGCGACGCCCGGCGATCACCGGCGCCCGCTCAATTCGTATCCTTGCGCCGTCGTGAAGCCTCCGAGCCTCGACAGACGATGAGGGCGATGGTGCTCGCCGCCGGCCTCGGCACCCGGCTGCGGCCGATCACCCGGGCGATGCCGAAGCCGATGGTGCCGGTGGTCAATCGGCCGGTGATGGAGCACAGCGCGCGGCTGCTCGCCAGGCACGGCTTCTCCGAGGTGATCGCCAACCTGCATTGGTTCCCGGAGGCGATCGAAGGCCATTTCGGCGACGGCTCGCGCTTCGGCATCGACCTCACCTACCGTCACGAGGAGAGCCTTCTGGGCACCGCCGGCGGCGTGCGCAACGTCGCCGACTTCCTCGGCGACTCATTCCTGGTGGTCGCCGGGGACGCGCTGACGGACATCGACTTCGCCGCGATGCGCGAGTTCCACGATTCCCACCAAGGGTTGGCGACGCTGGCCACGAAGCGGGTCGCGGAGACCGACCAGTACGGGGTCGTGATCGCCGGCCCGGACGGTCGCATCCAGGGGTTCCAGGAGAAGCCCGATCCGGCCGAGGCGCTCTCCGACCTCGCCAACACGTGCATCTACATGTTCCGCTCCGAGGTGTTCGACTTCTTCCCTGCGCCCGGTGCCAGCAGGGCCGCCGAGCCCGACGACGTGCCCGAGTTCGCGGACTGGGCGATGGACGTCTTCCCGGCCCTGCTCGAGGCCGACGTGCCGTTCTACTCGCACGAGATCGACGCCTACTGGAACGACATAGGCAACGTCGACGAGCTCAGGCAGGGCAATCTCGACGCCCTGCGCGGCGCCGTGCGGGTGGAGATCGCCGAGCCCGAGGTCGCCGCGGGCGTGCGCTCCGCCAGCCCGCTTGGAGGCGCCACCGTGAGCGGCCCGGCGCTGCTCGGCGAGCGGGTCGAGCTCGGCGACGGCGCCGGCGTCGAGGGCCCCGCGGTGATCGGCGACGGCTGTCGGATCGGGGCCGGCGCCTACGTTCGCGACGCGGTCCTGCTCGAGGGCACGGAGCTGCCCGCCCGGGCGATCGCGGTCGGCGGCCTGGCGGGTCGCGTGTCGGACTCCTGACGCTCTCTCGACGAATCGCGCGCCACCGGGTCGCCGCGAGCCGGGAGGCTGGCCGGATCTCCCTTCCCGCCGATCTCTGGTCCGCGATCGTGCCGCCCCTGTGCGCCGCCTGCGCGCGCCCGTGCGCTCCCGAGGCGCCGCTCTGCGACCCGTGCGCGCGGCGGCTGGGAGAGACCCGGCCGCTGCACGCTGCCGGGCCTGCCGGAGTCGATCGGGCCTGGTCCTCCGCTCCCTACGAGGGCGTCGCCAGGGATCTGGTGGTCGGGCTCAAGTACCGGCGGCTGATGCCGCTCGCCGTCGCGATGGCCGACCGGATCGCCGAGCTCCTGCCTGCACCGCTGCTCGGAGGCGTGCTGATGCCCGTCCCGTCGGCGCCCCTGCGCGGGCTGGCTCGCGGCTTCGACCCCGCTGCCCGGCTCTCCGAGGCTCTCGCGCAGCGGTTGGGCGCGCCGCACCGCCGCGACTCGATGCGGCGCCGGGGCGTGGGACGGCAGGTGGGGCGGCGTCGCGGCGAGCGTCTCGGCAGTCCGCCCCGGATCGAGGCCACGGGGCCCGTTCCACGCAGCATCCTGCTCGTCGACGACGTGCTCACCACCGGAGCCACGATCTCCGCCTGTGCCGCTGCTCTGCGTGGCGCCGGGGCGGCGCGGATCGTGGCCGTCACGTTTGCCAGACGGCCGTGAAGCGCCTTGTCGCCGGGCGGAGGCAGGCGTAGCATCGGTGTCCGACCAAGGAGGCAGAAGATGCGGATCGAGATACGGGGACGGAACGTCGAGGTCGACGACGAGCTGCGGGAGCACGTGATCAAGCGTTTCCGCCGGGTCGGCAAGCAGGTGTCCGAGCTGGCCACGCTCGAGGTCGAGCTCTCGGAGGAGCGCAACCCGGCGATCGCCGACAGTCAGGTGGCCGATGCGACCCTGCGCCTCAAGGGCGTCACGCTGAGGGCGCACGAGGCGTCTCCGCAGATGTCGCACACGATCCATGAGCTCGCCGAGAACATCCGCCGGCAGGTCAAGAAGCACCGGGAGATGCGCCGCAAGCGAAGCCGCACCCGCCGTGCCGTGAACCGCATGCGGGGGCGCACGGCATAGTCCGGGCGGGGGGGCGCGCCCGCCCTCGATACCCTTGACCGATGCCCACCGCGAGGGACATGGTCACGCGCGCGCTCCGGGTCGGCGAGGGGCGCAAATTCAGGAGCTACGAGAAGCGGGTCGAGGCGATCAATCGCTTCGAGCCCGAGATGGAGGTGCTCGAGGACTCGCAGCTGCGCGACGAGGCCGACTCCCTGCGCGAGCGGGCCCGCGGCGGCGAGCCGCTCGACGACCTCCTCCCCGAGGCATTCGCCCTCACTCGCGAGGCGGCACGCAGGACGCTCGGCCAGCGCCACTACGACGTCCAGCTGATCGGCGGCATGGTCCTGCACGACGGCGCGATCGCCGAGATGAGGACCGGCGAGGGGAAGACCCTGACCGCGACGCTGGCCGTCTTCCTCAACACGCTCGCCGGCGGCGCCGTGCACCTGGTCACGGTCAATGACTACCTGGCCCGCCGCGACTCCGAATGGATGGCGCCGATCTACGGTGCGCTCGGGGTCAGCGTGGCGTCGATCCAGGAGGACGACGACCACGAGGCCCGCCAGCGCAAGTACGCCTGCGACGTCGTCTACGGGACCAACTCGGAGTTCGGCTTCGACTACCTGCGCGACAACATGGCCACCGCCCTGGAGCACTGCGTCCAGCGCGGCCACGACTTCGCGATCGTCGACGAGGTCGACAACATCCTGATCGACGAGGCGCGGACGCCGCTGATCATCTCCGGCGCCCCCGAGCAGGCCGCGCAGACGTACTACACGTTCGCCCGCCTCGCCCGCCAGATGGTCGGCGAGGAAGCGAAGCAGAAGCTGAAATCCCTCGGCGAGTCCAAGGACACCTCCGAGGCCGAGTACGACTACGAGTTCGACGAGAAACACAAGACCGTCGCTCCGACCGAGAAAGGCGTGAAGCGCGCCGAGGACTTCCTCGGCGTCGACAACCTCTACATGGGCGAGCACGGCTCGCTGGTCAACCACCTCGTGCAGGCGCTGAAGGCCGAGTCGCTCTACAAGAAGGACAAGGACTACGCGGTCGTCGACGGCGAGGTGATGATCATCGACGAGTTCACCGGCCGCATCCTCGAGGGCCGGCGCTGGTCCGAGGGGCTTCACCAGGCCGTCGAGGCGAAGGAGGGCGTCGCGATCGGCGAGGAGAACCAGACGCTGGCCACGATCACCCTGCAGAACTACTTCCGGCTCTACGACAAGCTCTCGGGGATGACCGGGACGGCCCTCACCGAGGCGACCGAGTTCATGAAGATCTACAAGATTCCGGTGGTCGAGGTTCCCACCAACCGGCCGATGATCAGGGCGGATCGCAACGACCAGATCTTCAAGACCAAGGACGGCAAGTGGAGGGCGGTGCTCGACGAAATCGTCGCTCGGCACGAGGCCGGGCAGCCGATCCTGGTCGGGACGGTCTCGGTCGAGGTCTCCGAGATGATCTCCGCCGAGTTGAAGCGCAACGGGATCGAGCACGCGGTCCTCAATGCCAAGCCCGAGCACGCCGAACGAGAGGGAGAGCGCATCGCCCAGGCCGGCCGCCGGGGGGCGGTGATGATCGCCACCAACATGGCCGGTCGCGGGGTCGACATCAAGCTCGGCGGGGACGTCGAGCACCTCGCCGCCCACGAACTGAAGAAGAAGGGCCTCGACTCGGGCGAGGAGGGCTACGACGAGGCGCTGGCGGAGAAGGTCGCCGAGCTGCGGCCGGCGATCAACGCCGAGGCGGACCAGGTGCGTGAGCTCGGCGGCCTCTTCATCTGCGGCACCGAGCGCCACGAGTCGCGCCGGATCGACAACCAGCTCCGTGGTCGCTCCGGCCGGCAGGGCGACCCGGGCGAAACCCGCTTCTTCCTCTCTGCCGAGGATGACGTGATCAGGCTCTTCGCGGGTGACCGGATCTACAAGATCCTCGACAAACTCGGGCCGGTCGACGAGGGGGGCGACGAGATCCCGCTGGAAGCCGGGATGCTGACCAAGACCGTCGAGAACGCCCAGAAGAAGGTGGAGGAGCAGAACTTCCTGATTCGCAAACGGGTCCTCGAGTACGACGACGTGATGAACGAGCAGCGGCGGGTCATCTACAAATATCGCCGCGAGATCCTCGAGGGGCGCGACATGTCCGACGTCTCCCGCGATGAGGTGGAGGGCGTGATCGAGCGGCTCGTCGACGAGTACACGCCGGGCGACGAACTCGAGGACTGGGACCTTCCGGAGCTCGAGGTCCAGCTGCGGCAGATCTGGCCGTTGAGCGTCGACGTCGCCGGGCTGGCGCCGGAGCAGGTCGATCGCGTGAAGCTCAAGGACGAGCTCGACGACGATGCGATGAGCGCCTACGACGAGCGTGAGGACCAGCTCGGCGAGGAACTGATGCGATTCCTGGAGCGCTCGATTCTGCTCGAGGTGATCGACAACCGCTGGCGCGAGCACCTCTACGACATGGACTACCTTCGCGAGGGTATCCACCTGCGCGGGTTCGCCCAGATCGACCCGCTCGTCGCCTACAAAAACGAGGGCTACGCGATGTTCGAGGAGCTGATGCACTCGATCTGGGAGGAGTTCGCGAGGCTCGTCTTCCACGCCGAGATCGAAATCGAGCCCGGGCAGGCCGAAGGCGTGCTGGCCGCGAACGGGGACGGCGAGCCGACGGTCCTCGACTACTCGGGCGGATCGCTCGAGGGGCAGCCATCGGCGCTTCGGCAGGTCGCGGCACAGGCCGGCTCGGCCACGCGGGGAGGCCCCGACGATGCGGCTGATTCGGCGCTTGCCGAAGCTCCCGAACCGGTGGAGACGGTCGTCAAGGACGAGCACGACAAGATCGGCCGAAACGACCCGTGCTGGTGCGGCTCTGGCAAGAAGTACAAGAAGTGCCATGGAGCCTGAGCGCGACCGCTGCAAAGCGGCGCATCTCGGAGTCCTCGGTCGCTCGGATCGGGTCACGCACTAGAGAGTGCGCTCCCCCCTCCTCGCTTCCCTGCGTCCGCCGAGCTGCTTGCTTTTCGCGGTCGCACGCCATTCGACATAGATGTCAGGCGAAGGCCCCCCGAGCCGCCATCACGATCCGGTGCGGGAGTTCATCCGCTCCTTCAACGAGCGTGACCTCGATGCGTTCGTCGAGGTCCTCGATCCGGAGGTCGAGCTGCACTCGATGCGCGGCCTGCGGCGCGGGAGGGACGCGGCCAGGGTCTGGGCGACCCGGCCGCCCGGGGGTGTCCAGCAGACGATCGAGCTCGATGAGCTCTACGAGGACGAGGCGGCTGGGGACGGAAGGGCCGTCGCGCTGATTCGCCGCCGATGGCATTGGGACGAGGACGGCTCGCCGGCGGGCGTCGACGAAATGGCATGGCGCTTCGATTTGCGCGACAACCGGGTCCTCAGCTGGCGCCCCTTCGAGGACAGGGCCGCGGCTCTGCGCTCGGCCGGCTTCGACTCCCATCGGGCCGACCAGTAGTCTGAGGCCCATGGCCGAAGTCGCACCCACGGAGTCCGCAGCACCGCGGCTGGCCGCCGTCCGCGAGCAGATGTCCCTGCTCTCGGACTACCTTTGACCCCGCCCGGCTCGAGTCGGAGGTCGGCAGGCTTGAGGCTGAGATGCAGCGTCCCGGATTCTGGGACGACCAGGAGGCGGCGGCGCGGATCTCCGCCGCCCATGCCCGCGCTCAGCGCAAGCTGAGGACCCTCGGCGACCTCGAGTCGGACGTCGCGGATCTCGGCGAGCTCGCCGAGATCGCCTCCGAGGACGAGGAGATGGCGGCGGAGCTCGAGAGCCAGCTCGCCACGATCGAGCGGCGCCTGGCGGAGCTGGAAGAGGCGCGCCTGTTCAGTGGCACCTACGACGGCGGCGACGCGGTCGTATCGGTCCACGCCGGGGCCGGGGGGACCGATTCCCAGGACTGGGCCGAGATGCTCCTTCGGATGTACCTGCGCTGGGCCGAGCGGCGGGGGTTCGAGGTCGAGATGAAGGAGGCCTCGGCCGGTGAGGAGGCGGGGCTGAAGTCGGCCACCTTCATTGCCCGGGGCGAGAACGCATACGGCCTCTTCGCCGCCGAGCGAGGCGTCCACCGGCTGGTTCGGATCTCCCCCTTCGACTCCTCTTCCCGCCGCCACACCAGCTTCGCGCAGGTGGACGTCGGCCCGATGGTCGACGAGGGGGTCGAGGTCGAGGTCGACGACGCCGACCTGCGGGTCGACACCTACCGCGCATCCGGGGCCGGTGGACAGCACGTCAACAAGACCGACTCGGCGGTGAGGATCACCCACGAGCCCACCGGGATCGTCGTCCAGTGCCAGAACGAGCGCTCGCAGACGCAGAACAAGGCGGTGGCGATGCAGCTCCTGCGCTCGAAGCTGATCGAGCTCGAGGAGCGCAAGCGGGCGGAGGAGCTTGCCAAGGAGCGCGGCGAGGTCAAGGAAGTCACATGGGGCTCGCAGATACGAAGCTACTTCCTCCATCCCGACCAGCGGGTCAAGGACCACCGGACCGGCCACGAGTCCGGTGACACCCAGCGCGTCCTGGATGGCGACATCGACGACTTCGTCCGCGATTACCTCAACAAGACCGCCGCCTCGGCCTCCTAGGGCCGTGCCGAGCCTCTCCTACGCCGAGAGAGCTGCCGATGGCAAGCCCGACGGGCTGCTCGCGCTGCACCACGGGAGAGGGGCGGACGAGCGCGATCTGCTCGGCCTCGCCGACGCCCTCGACCCCGACCGCCGCCTGCGGGTCGTCTCGCCACGCGCGCCGCTGCACCCCCCGGGCGAGTCCGGGTTTCACTGGTACCTGGTGCCACGGGTGGGCCACCCGGATCGCGACACCTTCCGCTCGGCGCGCGACGCGCTCGCCTCGCTCCATGAGCTCCTCTGGGAGCAGACGGGCGTCGGGCCGGAGAGGACCGTGGTCGGCGGCTTCTCGATGGGGGCGGTGATGAGCTATGCGATGGGCCTCTCCGAGGACCGGCCGGCGGTCGCCGGCATCCTCGCCCTCAGTGGCTTCGTGCCGACGGTCGACGGCTGGCGCCCGCATCTCGAGGGCCGGAGCTCGACCGCCGCCTTCGTCGCCCACGGGCGCGACGACCCGGTCATCGACGTCGGCTTCGGCCGGCGGGCGAGGGACCTTCTCGAGGACGGCGGGCTGCCGGTCGAGTACCACGAGCCCGCCGCCGGCCACTGGGTCGACCGGGCGGTTCTGCCCGCGGCCCGCGCGTGGCTGGATCGCGCGATCCCGCGCGATCGCCCCGCGCCGGGCTAGCGGTCCCCGCCCAAGCGCGAGTCCGATTGGAGCCACACGATCCGGCCGCCCGCGGCATGCCTGATCGTCAGGTGGCGGACCACATGGCGAGCGCAGCGGCCCGGCGAGCCGGCGATCCTCATCCTCACGGTGAAGCGCCTCGCGGCGCGAACACGCTGCATCCGGGGTAGACCCAGCCGCTCAGCGACCCGGAACAGGCCCTGCCTGGCGAAGCGCGCGTGCACGGAGGGAAGCCGCAGCGCGCCACGGGGGCCGGCGAGGCCGAAGCTCACGGTCACCGATGCGGGCGCGAACGACGTGTACCTGACCACGAGCTTCACCCTGCTCTGCCCACGGGGGATCAGGACCCGAGCACGCGCCGTGCGCAACCCGCAATCCTGCGGAGGAACGTGCCCGTGGGCGACGCCCCCTCCACAGCCTTCGCCCTCTTCGAATTCGCCTTCTTCGCCTTCTTCGGCTTGGGCCTGTTCGGATTCGCCGCATTCGCCTTCGGGGTCCGATTCGCCTTCGAATTCTTCTTCTTCTTCTTCTTCTTCTTCTTCTTCTGCTTCTTCTTCGGCCTGCGCTTCGCCGAGCAGGAGGGCGGCGCCGGGCACGGGGACGAGCCCCCCGCCCACCGGGCGGATCTGCGCCGCGCCTGCGGCCGGAGAGCGGGCGCCGAGGAGCGCGATCAAGAGCAGCGCGCAGAGCAGCGCCACGATTCGGGCGGTGGCGTGCGAGCGGATGCGTTCCGACGCTGCCTTCATCGCCTTGAGATCGGCGCCGGCGGAACCCCGCTTTAGCCGGGCAGGCGCCCTGGCGGGGCGCAGGCCGCTACCGGGAGCCCTCGAGCCTGAGCAGGGCCTCCTTCATCGGCAGCCCGCCGCCGTAGCCTCCGAGGCCGCCCCCGGTGCGCAGCACCCTGTGACAGGGAACGACGATCGGTATCGGGTTGGCGCCGCAGGCCGAGCCCGCCGCCCGCACCGCACGCCCGCTGCCCGCGCTTCTCGCGATCTGCGCGTAGCTGCGCGTCTCCCCGTAGGGGATGCGCGCCACCGCGCGCAGCGCCCGGCGCCGGAAGTCCCGGCTTAGCCGCCAGTCGAGGGGAAGGTCGAAATCGCGCAGCGAGCCGTCGAAGAAGAGGTCGAGCTGGCGCCGCGCCGAGTCCAGTCGCCCGGGCGCCTCGAGCACCCGCGGCGAGATGCGTGCCGCGAGGTCCTCGAGCAGCTCGTCCCGGTCCTGGTTGGGCAGGCCGATGCGGACGACTCCACGCCGGGTCGCCGCCACCAGCAACGGGCCGAACGGCGAGTCGACGATTGCGTAGGCGACGTCGAGCAGGCCCTCGGACGCGGCCCGCTCGGCAAGGCCGGCGATCTGGCGTGTTGCACTCATGCCATCTCCCTCCTGAGTCGCTTGAGTCCCTCGTGCAGGCTGCGGCGGGCCGCCTCGGGGGAGCAGTCGAGGGCCGCGGCGATCTCCCCATGGGGCAGGTCGCAGGCATAGCGGAGCGTCACCGCCGCGCGCTGCTTGGGAGGCAGCGACCCGACCCGGTCCCAGATACCGAGGTCCGGCTCGGGCCCGGCGACGGCGACCTCCGCCGCCCTCTCGACGGGAATCGGGCGGCGGCCCGCGGGCGCGATGGTGGTCCACCGCCTTGCGGTGCGCGATGGTGAGCAGCCAGCCGCGAAGGTTCTCGCCATGCGCGAGGCGCGGATAGGCGCGCAGCGCGGCGATGAAGGTCTCCTGGAAGCAGTCGTCGGCGTCGACGCGGCCCACCGCTCCGCGCAGCAACGCCAGCACCTCGTCCGCGTGCCGGTCGAGGACCGACTGGAATGGTGGAAGCGCTTTGCCCACGTCGTGGATTAAACGCCCCCGGTGCGCCCGACGTGAGATTCGCCGACGAACCCCCAAATCGCTGACTTCGCCTTTATCCGCCATATCGGCGGATAAAGGCGAAGTCAGCGTCAACGGAAGTGAGGGTGTGGGGTGGTGGGGTGGGTTGATCTAGGGTGACGGCATGTCCGATCCGGCCGGCCGATCGTTGAGCGAGATCGTCGCGAACGCGCTGGCCGAGGACGTCGGGCCGGGCGACGTCACCTCCGAGGCCACGGTGCCGAAAGGCGAGTGGGCACGGGCACGGATCGTGCAGAAGCAGCCGGGGGTGCCGTTCGGGTTCTCGGCGGTGGAGGAGGCGATGCGCCAGTGCGGGGTCGAGGACGTCGACAGCCTGGTGGTCGAGGGGCGCTGGCACGAGGAGACGCCCGCCGACGTGCTGCTCGCCTCGGGTCCGGCGCGGGGCCTGCTCGCGGCAGAGAGGACGGCGCTCAACTTCCTCGGCCACCTCTCGGGCATAGCCACGCTCACGGCGCGCTTCGTCGAGGCGGTGGAGGGCACCGGAGCGGCGATACTCGATACGCGCAAGACGACGCCGGGCCTGCGCGGCCTCGAGAAGGCCGCAGTGGTCGCCGGCGGCGGGCGCAACCACCGCCTCGGCCTCTACGACGCGATCCTGATCAAGGAGAATCACGTGGAGCTGGCCGGCGGCCTTAACAAGGCCGTCGATGCCGCGCGCGGCGCCAGGCCGGATCTCTCGGTCGAGGTCGAGTGCCGCGACCTCGAGGAGGTCAGGCTCGCGCTTGCGTCAGGTGCCGACCGGCTGCTGCTCGACAACATGGAGCCGGCGACGCTGCGGGAGGCCGTGCGGCTGCGGGACGAGGGCGCCGACGGAGGTGGGCCGACCCTCGAGGCCTCCGGCGGGGTCGACCTCGACCGGGTGCGATCGATCGCCGAGGCGGGCGTCGAGATGATCTCGGTCGGCACCCTGACCCACTCGGCGGCCACGCTCGACTACAGCCTGCTGCTCGAGCCGGCCCGCGCGCCCGGCCGATAGCTCACTTCAGCAGCCGGCTCAGCCTGCGGTCCTTGAGCACCCGGCCGCCGGTTTGCTCCTCGGGGCAGTAGCTCATCCGGTGCTCGGAGAAGTGGACGGCCTCGATCCTCGTCCCGCAGCGGGGGCAGGGCTCGCCCTCGTGCCCGTGGACTCGCAGCGGCTTCGAGGGCCTATCGGGGAGCTGCGCCCCCGCAGGGATGGTCGCCTCGTAGTGGTCGAGGGCGTCCCCCAGCACATGCAGGGCCGAGCGCAGCCCCTCCACCTCCTCCGGCGCCAGGTCGGCGCCTTTCCTGAACGGCGACAGCCTGGCCTCCCAGAGGATCTCGTCGACCCACGCACGCCCGATGCCGGCGATGTCACCCTGGTGGCGCAGGAGTGGGTGCAGATGTCGAGGCTGGTCGATCAGCTCGGCGAATGCCTGCGCCGCCGGCGGGGGCCATGCATCGGGACCGAGCCGCGCCACCGCCTCGTCACGGTCGACCTCGGCTGTGGGCAGCAGCTTCGACCATGCCCGCTGCCTGGTGCCGCGCTCGCGCAGGCGCAGCTCCCGGCCGTCCTCGAGCCGGATCAGCACCCTCGACGCACGGTCCCTGGGGGAGGCCCGCTTCTCGTGCCAGCGCAGGCGTCCCGCCGACATCAGATGGATCAGCAGGCAGAGGTCGCCGAACTCGACGATCGGCATCTTGCCGGCGCGCCGCACGGCGGTCAGCTCGCGCCCGGCGAGCTCGTCGAGCGAAGGCTCGTAGGTCCTCATCACGTTCATCCCGGGCGCCAGCGCCGACTCGACCGTCGCGCCGCGCAGGGCATCGCCCAGCCGCCGAACGGTGAACTCGACCTCGGGCAGCTCCGGCATTCCACAATCTTGGCGCGTAGCCCATCCGTACGCGCATTCCGCTGGTCTTCGCCGAGTCGGGCGGGCCGATAGAATCGATGGCAGTCATTCGACTGGTTCGAGGCGGCTCAGTCGCCGGGCCAGCGAACATCGGAAACGGAAGGCTCCAGATGCAGGAGTTGCCGACTATCCAACCCACGTTCGGGCCGGACCTCTCGCCGGAGGAGGTCGCCGTGCTCAGGGACGAGATCCGCTCGCTCGCGGTCACTCGGGACGCGGTGATCCTCGCCCACAACTACCAGCTGCCCGAGGTGCAGGACACGGCCGACTACCTGGGCGACTCGCTGGGCCTCTCCCGGGAAGCGGCGGCCGCGGACGCGGAGGTGATCGCCTTCTGCGGGGTCCACTTCATGGCCGAGACCGCCTCGATCCTCTCGCCGGAGAAGACGGTCCTCATCCCCGACCTCGATGCCGGATGCTCCCTCGCCGAGTCGATCGACGCCGACGAGCTGCGCGCCTGGAAGGCCGAGCATCCGGGCGCGGTGGTCGTGATGTACGTCAACACCTCCGCGGAGGTGAAGGCGGAGACCGACTACTGCTGCACCTCCTCCAACGCGGTCACGGTCGTCGAGCACATCTGGGCGGAGCACGGGCCCGACACCGAGATCCTCTTCGGGCCGGACATGTGGCTGGGGTCCTTCGTCGAGCGGGAGACGGGCATCCACGAGGACCCCGAGCGCCGCGCCCGCTTCCACGTCTGGGACGGCGAGTGCCATGTCCACGCCGGGATCCGCCCTGACGACATCCGCCGGACCAGGGCCGAGCATCCCGAGGCCGAGTTCCTGATCCACCCGGAGTGCGGCTGTGCGACGCAGGCGATGGAGTACGTCGCCGCCGGGGAAATCGACCCCGACGGGGTGCACATGCTCTCCACCTCGGGGATGATCCGCCACGTCGAGGAGAACCCGGGCGGCAGCTTCATCGTGGCCACCGAGAACGGCATGCTCCATCCCCTGCAGATGGCCGCTCCGCAGGCGAGCCTGATCGAGGCGAACCGGATGGCCTTCTGCAAATACATGAAGATGATCACGCTGCCGAAGCTGCGCGACAGCCTGCGCGAGATGAAGTTCGAGGTGAGCGTTCCCAGGGATATCGCCGAGAGAGCGAGGATTCCGATCGAGCGAATGGTCGCGATCGGATAGCCTCGCGCCGGATGCCGCACCCCTGAAGCCCGTCCCCGACCCCGAGGAGCCGAGCGCGAGCGCGAGCACCGATCGCAAGCCGTCGATCGCCGAGCTCGAACGCTACGCGACCATCCTCCGCATCGACTGCGTGCGGATGCTCGCCGTCGCCAAGTCCGGCCACCTCGACTCCTCGCTGTCGGCGGCGGACCTGGTCGCCGCTCTCTACTTCCGCGAGCTTCGACACGACCCGGCACGACCCGACTGGCCTGAGCGCGACCGCTTCGTGCTCTGCAAGGGCCACGCCGCGCCGATCCAGTACGCGGCCCTCGCCGAGCACGGCTACTTCCCCCGCCAGGACCTGATGGGCCTGCGCAAGATCGGCTCTCACCTGCAGGGCCATCCCGACATGAATCGCACCCCCGGGGTCGAGGTCTCGACCGGGTCGCTGGGGCAGGGGCTCTCGATGTGCGTCGGCATCGCCCTGGCGCTGCGCCTCGACGGCCTCGACGGCACCGCGCAGGTCTTCGGGCTGCTCTCCGACGGGGACTGCCAGGAGGGTGAGACCTGGGAGGGCGCTGCGGCCGCCGCGCACTTCGACGTCCCCAACCTGACGGCGATCGTCGACTACAACCACCTGCAGACGGACGGCACCACCGAGGAGGTGCAGGACACCGGCGACGTGCGCGCCAAGTTCGAGGCGTTCGGCTGGGACGCGGTGGAGATCGAGGGCCACGACATGGGCGAGATCCTCGAGGCGCTCGAGCGCAGCAGGAGCCTGCGCAAGCCCGCCGCCGTCGTCTGCCAGACGAAGAAGGGGCGTGGTGTCTCCTTCATGGAAGATCGGTTCGGGTTCCACGGCAAGCCCCCCAGCCAGGAGCAGGCCGAGGAGGCGCTGGAGGAGCTCGAGGCGCGCCTCGCCGAGCAGGAGGAGGCTCTGGGCGCGGGGCGACAGGAGGAGACCGATGGCTGAGGCCAAGACGGAGCCGATCGCCACCCGCCACGCCTACGGCGACGCGCTCGTCGCCCTCGGTGAGGCTCATCGGGACGTCGTCGCCCTCGACGCCGACCTCGCCGTCTCCACCCAGTCGATCAAGTTCGGCAGGGCCTTCCCGGAGCGCTTCTTCAACTGCGGGGCCGCGGAGGCGGGGATGATGTCGATGGCATGCGGCCTGGCGGCGACCGGAAAGGTCCCCTATGCCTCGAGCTTCGCGATCTTCGCCACCGGCCGCTCCTACGACCAGATCCGGCTCGGCATCGCCCACAACGAGCTGAGGGTGAGGATCGGAGCCAGCCACGGCGGCGTCACGACGGGCGAGGATGGCGCCTCCCACCAGATGATCGAGGACATCGCCCTGATGCGCGCGATGCCGAAGATGCAGGTGGTCGTGCCGGCCGACTACAACCAGGCCTACCGCGCCGTGATCGACTCCTATGAGCGCATCGAGGGCCCCCTGTACATGCGCTTCGGGCGACCGTCGACGCCGATCGTCTACGAGGAGATCCCCGACTCCCTCGGCAACGGGGTCGACGTCCTCCGCGAGGGCGGCGACATCTCGATCTTCGCCTGCGGCCACATGGTCCACAGGGCGCTCAAGGCCGCCGACCTGCTCTTCGCCGAGGACGGCGTCGAGGCGGAGGTCGTCAACGTCGCCGTGGTCAAGCCGTTGGCCACCGAGGAGGTGATCACCTCGCTTGCGAAGACCGGCGTCGCGGTTAGCGCCGAGGAGCATCGCACGGCCGGAGGCCTCGCCGACGCGATTCGCGAGGCGGCCGCCGAGCAGCACCCGGTGCCGATCTTCGCGATCGGGATGGGCGACGAATTCGGCGTCTCCGGGACCGGTGAGGCATGCATGGAGCACTTCGGGCTGACCGCGGCGGCGATTGCCGACCGCGCCCGGGAGGCGTTGCTGCTGAAGCCGATCGTCTCCCACCCGCCGATCCACGGCGAGTGGGGCAAGGGCACCGGCTAGCGCCCCCCGGTCGTCCAGGGGAGCGGACGGTCAGTCGTCTCCTCCTCCTCCTCCTCCTCCTCCTCCTCTCTCCGTGGTCTCCGCCTGCACCGCCATGGCTCCCCCCGCCTCCTCCGTGGTCGCCGCCGCCCTCGCCACCACCATCGGATTCGGCGCCGGAAGAGGGCCCGGCGGGTTCGATGGCCGGCGGCGTCGTCGGTTCGGTCGGCGGGGGGACGGGACGGTGGGCGTCGTCGTCGCCTCGCCGCCGTGAGAGGCCGAGCCCTGCGAGGCGCTCTCCCCGCTGCCCCGTGTCGGGCCCGAGGAGGCCGGCGGGGCGAGCGCGTCTCCGGCGCTGATCGGTTCCGATGCAAGGCCGATCTGCCTGCTCGCGAGTCGGCTGCCGGCCAATGCCACGCCGCCGGCGATCAGCAGGCCTGCCAGTGCCAGGGCGAGCCATTTGAGGGTCGTCTGCGGTCTCATCTCTCGACCTCGATGACAGCACGAAGGCCGCCCGACCGGCGGTTCGAGAGAATCACGTCGGCTCCCCACTGCCGGGTCAGCTCGCGTGCGATCGGCAGCCCGAGCCCGGTCCCGCTCGGTCCCCGCCGGCCGGCGCTGCCGCGGCTGAAGCGCTCGAAGACCGTCTCGGCCTCACCGGCCTCGAGGCCCGGGCCCTCGTCCAGCACCTCGATCGACCCCGCTCGGGCGGCGATCGTCACCGTCGAGCCCGCCGGAGAGTAGCGCAGCGCGTTCTCGACCAGCGAATCGATCGCCCGGTCGAGGTCGGGGGCGGCGAAGCGCATCGAGCCGCCGTCGGCCCCGTCCGGCGACTCGAGCCCGATGTCCCGCTCGACCGCCGTCGGCGTCCAGCGCTCGATTGCGCGTTCGACGGCCCGGTCCAGGTCGACGACCTCGGCCGGGAGGTCGTGCTCGCCGGCGCGGCTGAGGATCAGGAGCTCGTCGACGATCGCCGAGAGGCGGTCGATCTCCCGAGTCGCGGCCTCGAGGTCCGCATCGGCCCGGGGGTCGCCGCGGAAGCTCTCGGCGAGCCCCTCGAGGCGCAGCCGCAGTCCGGTGAGCGGCGTTCTCAGCTGGTGCGAGGCGTCGGCGACGAAGTCCTGCTGGGATCGGAGCAGGCGCTCACCCGGCGTGTCATCTGGTTGAAGGCCCGGGCCAGCGAGCGCTGCTCGGCGCTGCCCTCGACCTCGACTGTCGTCTCCAGATCGCCGCTCGACACGCGCCGCGCCGCGCGATCGAGGCGGCGGATCGGGCCGGCGATCTGCTGGGCGATCAGGGCGCCGGCGACCAGGCCGAGGAGGAGGACGACACCGCCGAGCGCCAGCAGGGCGATGAAGGAGTCGCGGACCGCGCTGTTGACCGCGGCGACGCTCTGGGTGATCCGCACGCGCCCCGGCGGGCCGGCCATGCTCGAGGATCGGCGCCGAGGTGGCGAGGATTTCCTCCCCAGCGTCCTGCTGTCGCGGGTGATCTGGTCGCCGCGGCCGGCGAGCGCCGCGCGTACCTCGGGGCGGTCGGCGTAGTCGCGACCGCGCGGGGCACCGGCGGAGTCGGCGACCAGCCGGCCGCTTCGGTCGACGACGATCACCCGTCCCCGGACGCTCGCAGCCGAGATGTCGGCCAGCCGCTCGCAGCGCTCTCGGACGCACCGGGCCGAGCGACTCCGAGGCGCTCGCGGCGACCACGTCGACCTGGCTGCGCGCCTGGCCGCGGACCTCGGCGTCGACACGGTCCCTGAGGCTGATGGCCAGGGGCACCCCGAGCGCGATCATCGCCAGCAGCAGCACGTACGCCAGGGCCAGGAGCAGGATCGCGCGAAGGCTTACGGCGTCTCCTTCCGCGAGGCGGCGAAGCGGAAGCCGACGCCGCGGACGGTCTCGATGAACCTCGGGTCGGAGGGGTCGTCGCCGAGCTTTCGGCGCAACCAGCCGATGTGCACGTCGAGGGTCTTCGTCGAGCCGAACCAGTTCTCGTCCCAGACCCTGGCCATCAGGTCCTCGCGCCTGACCACCTTGCCGGCATGGCGCATCAGCTCGGCCAGCAGGTCGAACTCCTTGCGCGAGAGGTCGAGATCGGCGCGCCGTCCAGCGGCGCCCGGCGGGCGCCCGGGTCGAGCCGGAGCCCGCCCACCGCGATCGGCTCGGTCGGCGCGCCGTCGTCGCGCACGGCCGCTGCGGCGCAGCACCGCGCGGATTCGCGAGATCACCTCGCGCGGCGCTGAACGGCTTAACCACGTAGTCGTCGGCGCCGAGCTCGAGGCCGACGATCTTGTCGATCTCCGTGCCCCGCGCGGTCAGCATCACGATCGGCACGTTCGAGCGGCGGCGCAGCTCGCGGCAGACGTCGCGGCCGTCGCCGTCGGGGAGCGCGAGGTCGAGCATCACGAGGTCGGGGTCGAGTGCTCGCGGCCAGCTCGAGCGCGCCGGCGGCGGTCCCGGTGACGAGCGCTTCGAAGCCCGCCCGGCGCAGCGCCTGCGCGAAGGGCTCGGAGATCGACTCCTCGTCCTCGACGACGAGGATGCGGGAGCCGGCTGGGGCTGAGGCCGTCATCGCGCCAACTGTAAAGGCGCGAAGAGCCGCGCCGGGCGTCTTCGCCAGAGGTTTTGCCAGGTCTTTGCCCGCCCATTTCCGGGCCTTCGCGCGCGGCTTCGCAGAATTGCCTCGGCAACTTCGACAGGAGGGAATCGGGCGTGAGGAACGTGAGGAAAAGAGCCGCGACGATCGCAACCGTGCTCGCCCTGGGCGGGCTGGCGGGGCTGGCGCTCAACTCGGGCCGTCAGGCTCAGAGCAGCGAGGTCGCCGATCGGCCCGCGCGTGCGCACCAAGGTGATCCGCCGCACGATCCACGTGACCAAGCACGCCAAGCCCAAGCACCCCGCGGCGGCCGCCGCCGGCGGCGCGTCGGCGGTCTCGTCGCCCGCCGCCGAAGGCTCGGTACGGCAGCGCCACCACCGGCTCCTCCTCGACCGGCGCGAGCTCGGAAGCCTCCTACTCGAGCGAACCGGTGACGACCTCGAGCAGCGGCGCGGCGCCGTCCGACTCGAGCCCGAGCATCGGAAGCCGCCCCGGTGACCACCTCGAGCAGCGGCGCCGCGAGCCCGGGCTCGAGCGGTGGCTCCAGCGCCCCGGTGACCACCTCGACCAGCGGCGGCGGCGGCGCAGCCGGCGGAGCCGGACGGCGAGGGCGACGAGGGCGAGGGCGGCGATGACTGAGCGCGCAGACGGCCGCGCCGCTGCCGAGCTCCGCGCCGGTGCTCTGGGCCTCGACCCCGCTCTTCGCGGTGCTCTTCGCCCTGCTCACCTACAGCTCAGCGGCGCCGCTGCCTCGCAGAGCCCGCCGCCGCAGCTGGTGCGCAAGGTGATCAAGCGGCGGGTCGTCACCACCATCGTCCCCACCCCCGGCGGTCGGCCGGTGACCACGCGGCCCGACCACGACCGACCTCGCGGCGGAGCCGCCGCGCGCCACCGAACCGGTGACCGACGACCGCTTCCTGACGATGGCCGAACACGACCTCACCTTCGACGCGATGGGCAGCCATGTGCGGCTGCTGATCGGCGAGCCCGGCCCCGGCATGCCGCCGGCGGCCGAGGCGGCCGAGCGGGGCACGCGCGTTCGTAGCGCGTTCGACGCGGCCCTCTCCCGTTTCCGGCCCGACAGCGAGCTCTGCGCCCTCAACGCCGATCCGCCGCCGACGGGTCCCCGCCTCGGCGCTGCTGCGCCGCGCGGTCGCCGCCGGCCTCTGCGGCCGCCCAGCGCACCGGCGGCCTCGTCGACCCGACCCTGGTCGGTGAGATCGAGGCGCGCCGGGCTACCCCGCTCGCGAGCGGGGATGGCGGGCGAGCCGCTGGCCGAGGCGCTGGCCGAGGCGCCGCCGCGACGGCCGGCACGGCCCGAGCCCTCGCAGCCGTGGCGCCGGTTCGCGGTCGACGAGCAGGCGGGTGAGGTCGTCCGCCCGCCCGGCCTTCGCTTCGACACCGGCGGCACCGGCAAGGGCCTGGCGGCCGACATGGTCGCCGAGCGCCTGCGGGGCTACTCCCGCTTCGTGGTCGACTGCGGCGGCGACATCCGGATCGGCGGCGCCGATGCGCTCGCCCGCGCATACGAGGTCTTCGTCGAGCACCCGCTCTCGGGCGAGCGTGCATACGTGCTGCGGCTGGGCAGGCGGCGGCGTCGCCACGTCCGGGCTCAACGTCCGCATCTGGCGAAGGGCCGACGGGAGCTTCGCCCACCACCTGCTCGACCCGGGCCACGGCGTCCCCGCCTGGACCGGCCTGGTCGGCGCCACGGCGCTGGCCGATACGGCGGTCGAGGCGGAGACGCTCTCCAAGGCGGCGCTCCTCTCCGGCCCCGAGCGGCGGCCGGGAGCTGCTCGGCCGGCGCGGCGGCCTGCTGATCCACGACAGCGGCCGGGTCGAGCTGGTCGGCGGCCTCGCGGTCGCGCCCCGGATCCGGCTTCCCGGTGGCGCCCTCGCCGGGAGCGGGAAGATGAGCGAAGCGCGGTCTCCGACACGCTCCAGACCCATGGCTGGTGGCTGGCGAGCCGCGCCTCGGGGTTGGTCGCGCTGGTCCTGGTGACGGTGTCGGTGGGCATCGGGCTGGCGATGGCGGGAAAGCTGATGCGCCGTCCCGGCCTCTCGCGCAGGCTGCTGGCGATCCACGAGCAGACGGCACTGGCCGGGTTGGTCGCGATAGCGGTGCACGGCATCACCCTGCTCGGGGACGGCTGGCTGAACCCAGGGGTCGCCGGGGTCACCGTTCCCTTCGCGATGGGCTTCAGGACCGCCTTCACGGGGCTCGGCGTGATCGCGGCGTACCTGGCGGCGCTGCTTGGGCTCAGCTACTACGCGCGGCGTCGGATCGGCGCCCGGCTCTGGCGCAGGGCGCACCGGGCGACGGTGCTCGTCTACGTGCTCGGGCTGGCCCACGCGGTCGGGGCGGGCAGCGATGCGTCGGCGCCCTGGTTTCGGGGCTGGGTGCTGCTCACCACCCCGGTGATCCTGGCTCTATTTGCGAGGCGGATGCTGGGGCGCCCGAGCGCCCGCGGCGCGCGCGTTGCCCGCCCGGCCCGCGCCGATCTTCCCATCGGGCCCGGTCGTGAGAGCCGGGCGATATCCGCAACCCCCGTACTCGAGGAGGCATGATGAGCGAAGCTGGAGCGTTGATAGTCGGCGGTGGGCTTGCTGCCCAGCGCTGTGCGGAAGGGCTGCGGCGGCGCGGCTACGAGGGCCCGGTGCGGATCGTCTGCTCAGAGCCGCTGGCGCCCTACGACAGGCCGCCGCTCTCCAAGCGGGTGCTTGCCGGGGCCGTCGACGACGACTCGGTCGGCTACCGGCCCGCGTGGTGGTACGAGGAACGGGAGATCGAGCTGCTGCTCGGGGCCAGGGCGACCGCGCTGGATCCGGCCGCCCGCACCGTAGCGCTCGAGAGCGGCACGGCCCTGTCCTACGAGAAGCTGCTGATCGCCACCGGGGGCGAGGCGCGCCGCCTGCCGTTCCTCGAGGGCTACGCCAACGTCCACACCCTGAGGACCCTCGCCGACGCACGGCGCCTGCGCTCCGAGCTCGGGCCGGGCGTTCGGCTGGCGATCGTCGGCGCCGGCTTCATCGGCCAGGAGGTGGCGGCCACGGCCCGGGCGATGGGCGCCGAGGTGACGATCGTCGAGGCGCTGCCGGCCCCGCTGCTCCCGATCCTCGGCGAGCGGCTGGGTGCCTGGTTCGCCGAGCTGCACGCCGAAGAGGGCGTGCGGGTGCTGGCCGGGCGGGCGATCGAGGGCGCCCGCGGCAACGGGCGGGTCGAGGAGCTCGTCCTCTCCGGCGGCGGCTCCGTTCCCTGCGATGCCGTCGTCGTCGGCATCGGCACCGTCCCGGCGACCGCATGGGTCGCCGGCAGCGGCCTCGACGCAGAGGGCATCCGCACGGACACCGCCTGCCGCACGCGGCTACCGGGGGTCTTCGCCGCCGGCGATGCGACGCTTCCCTTCGACCCCCGGTTCGGGGCCCACGCCCGCACCGAGCACTGGGATGCGGCCGCCTGGCAGGGGGCCGCCGCGGCCGAGGCGATGCTGGGCGGCTATCCGGGGACGCCGCCGCTGCCGAGCTTCTGGAGCGACCAGTACGGCTCACGGATCCAGTACGTGGGCCACGCGCACCGGTCCGACGGAATCGTCATCGAGGGCAACCCCGCCGAGCGCGACTTCGAGGCCCTTTTCACGCTGGCCGGCAGGCCCGTCGCGGCGCTCGCCGTGGGCCGGCCCCGGTCGATCCCGAGACTCAGGAAGAAGATCGAGCACGGCCACTGGCCGGCGCTCGCGACAGAGGAGGCAGTATGACCCTGACACCCGTGGTGGACCCCGCCGAGTGCACCGCGCACGGCGATTGCGTCGAGGTGGCTCCCCAGGCATTCCGGCTGGAGGACACGGCCGTGGTGATCGGCACCGCCCCCGATGAGGTGCTCTTCGACGCCGCCGAGTCCTGCCCGGCGGTGGCGATCTCACTGGTCGACTCCGCCACCGGCGAGACCGTCTTTCCATAGTCGAGCGCAGCGACCGAGA
This sequence comes from uncultured Solirubrobacterales bacterium, assembly GCA_963712325.1. Taxonomy (GTDB): domain Bacteria; phylum Actinomycetota; class Thermoleophilia; order Solirubrobacterales; family 70-9; genus VRUE01. The sequence continues at coordinate 389,185 of CAVQHG010000009.1, read as the reverse complement.
TGCCCGCGGCGCGTCGTCGGCGGCGGGGGGACGAGCGGCTCGCGAGGAAAAGTACTAACGATCGCTAATGCTCTGCTAAGGTGCCGCTCACTTCATCTGGGCGGGGAGTTGCGTGCCCGCACGGTCGCAGGAGTCAACCTGTGCCCGGAGAAGGAACCGCGCGCATGGCAAGAGCGAAGAAGCGAGGGACAGAAGAAGGCGGCGCTCCGCGCCGCCCCCGCCGTGGCGGAGCGCCGATCATCGAGCTCCGCGACGTCACCAAGGTCTACCCGGGCGGCCACATGGCTCTCGACCGGGTGTCCCTGGCTATCAACCGGGGTGAGTTCGTCTTCCTCGTCGGCCCGACCGGCTGCGGCAAGTCGACTCTGATCAAGACCCTGATCCGCGAGGTCGACGTGACCGGCGGCAGCGTCAACATCGCCGGTCGCGACATCGGCGCGCTGGCGGAGAAGAAGATCCCACTCCTGCGCCGCAACGTCGGGACCGTCTTCCAGGACTTCAAGCTGCTCCCGGACCGGACCGTGTACGACAACGTCGCCTACGCCTTGCAGGTGATCGGCGCACCGCGCGCGGAGATCCGGCGCCAGGTGCCGGAGATCCTTCGCCTGGTCGGCCTGTCCACGAAGCTGCACAGCTACCCCGACCAGCTCTCCGGTGGAGAGCAGCAGCGCGTCTCGATAGCCCGCGCCTTCGTCAACCACCCGCCGCTCCTGCTCGCCGACGAGCCGAGCGGAAACCTCGATCCGGTGACCTCGATCGGGGTCATGCAGCTGCTGTATCGGATCAACAAGACCGGCACGACGGTTCTGGTCGTCACCCACGACCGCGAGATGGTCGACAACATGCGTCGCCGGGTGATCGAGCTCTATGAGGGCCGTGTCGTCCGCGACGAGGTCAGCGGCGGCTACACCGAGGAGTCCACGACCGAGTTCGGCCTGCGGATGCGGGCCGAGATGGGGGTGGGGCCGGAGGGCACGACCAACGGCCACGACACGCAGGACACGCTGCTCTGATGTCCAGGCTCGTGTTCTTCGTCCAGGAGGCCTTCCGCGCGCTGCGCCGGAACGCGGCCCCGAGCACGGCGGCGATCGTCACCACCGGCGTCACCGTGATCCTCCTCGGCGTCCTGATCCCCGTCTTCCAGACGACCCAGGCGAAGAGCAACCAGGTCCGCGACTCGCTCGAGTTCAGGGTCGCCATCTACGACGACGCGACGCGGCCCGAAATCGCCAAGCTGGAGCGCCGGCTGCAGCTGATCCCGCACGTCGCCTCGGTGAAGCTGATCACCAAGGCGGAGGCCCTCCATGAACTGACCGCCGACCTCGGCAAGGAAAAGAGCGACGAACTGCTCACGCAGCTTCACTCGAATCCGCTGCCCGCCAACTTCCGGATCAAGGCCGACGACGCCTCCTACCTCGACACGATCCGCGCCGCGGTGACGCCGCCCGGGCCGAACGGCAAGCCGAAGCCGATCTCGCCGATCATCCAGGACGTCTTCGACCGCCAGCAGGACTCCCAGCAGATCGAGCAGGTCACCGGAGCGCTGAAGATAGTCCTCACGGTGATCACCGCGCTGCTGATCATCGCCTCCCTGATGCTGGTCGGCAACACGATCAGGCTCTCGATCTACACCCGCCGCCGGGAGGTCGAGGTGATGCGGCTGGTCGGGGCCACGCGCTGGTTCATCCGCTGGCCGTTCATGATCGAGGGCGTGGTCGTGGGCTTCACGGGAGGCCTGGTGGCCATACTGATCCTATGGCTGGGCAAGATCACGATCGTCGACCCGCTGAGCGACAGCTTCTCCTTCCTGGCTGCGCAGAACAGCACCACCCTCGCCTTCCCGGCGTTGGTCGCGATCCTCTTCTGCGCCTCGGTCCTGGTGTCCGCGATCGGCTCCGGGGTCACCCTTCGTCGCTTCCTGAAGGTCTGAGCGGTCGATGAGAGCCGGCCGTATCGCGGCGGCGGCCCTTGCCGCGCTGGCGCTGCTCTGCGCCGGCATCTGGCTCGGTGGGCATCCCGCCAGGCTGCCCGCATTCGTCAGCGATGCCTTCGTCGGCGGGCACGCCGGGCTCAACGTCGAAGCGACCGAGGCGATCGAAGAAAACTACTTCCGCGCGGTGAGCCCCGACGAGCTGACCGACTCCTCTCTTCAGGGGATGGTCCGAGGCCTGCGGCGCAGGTACCACGATCGCTTCTCCGAATACTTCTCGCCGCAGCGTCTGACGCGGTTCAACGAAGCCATCTCGGGCAAGTTCTCGGGCATCGGGCTGTCGGTGGTCCCCATCTCGAAGGGCCTGAAGGTCGTCCACGTCTTCAAGGGATCGCCGGCCGAACGGGCGGGCATCGAGGTCGGCGAAGTCCTCGTCTCGGTCGAGGGCGACTCGATTGCGGGGGTGAATAGCGAGGTCGCGACGGCGAAGATCAAGGGCCCGGAAGGGACGAAGGTCGAGGTCGGGGTGCTCGACCCGGCGCGCGACCGGACCCGCCGCCTTGAGATCACCCGCGAAGAGATCTCCCTGCCCGTCGCGATCGGCAGGGTGAAGCGAGTCGACGGGCACAGGCTCGGGTACGTGCGGCTCTCCACCTTCAGCTTCGGCGCTCACGCATTCCTGCGCAAAGCGGTCGAAAAGGTCGAGCGCGAAGGCGCGCAGGGGATAGTCCTCGACCTGCGGGCCAACGGTGGCGGCGTCCTCGACGAGGCGGTGCTCTCGGCCAGCGTCTTCCTGCCGAAGGGCGAACTGGTCGTCACCACCGACTCCCGCACCCAGGGCCACGCCGAGTACAGGACGGTCGGCGACAACCTGCCCGAGCTGCCGCTCGTGGTCCTCATCGACCACAACACCGCCTCGGCCGCGGAGATCCTCACCGCGGCGCTGGCCGACGACGCCGGCGCCCCGGTCGTCGGCACCCGCTCCTACGGAAAGGGGGTCTTCCAGCAGGAGGTGAGCCTCTCCAACGGTGGGGCGCTGAAGCTGACGATAGGCGAGTACTTCACTCCGGAGGGCACCAACCTGGCCGGCAACGGGATCCACCCTGACGTGCGGGCCCGGGACCTGCCGCGAACCAGCCGGGACGAGGCACTCGACCGCGCCCTGCGAGTCCTGCTCGCCCGGGGAAACGCCACGGGGTGAGTGGTCGCGGCTCCGGCCGGCGCGGCTCCCGTCGGCGCGGCTCCCAGGGTCGGGGGCCGGCGCCGAGATCGGCCCGCGAGGCTGTCGAGGCGCTCTTGCGAGAGGAGCTCGGGCGCCCCGGGTTCCCGCCTGCGCTCGAGAACGAAGCGCGGCGGGCCGCCGAGGAGGCCTCCCGCCGCGCCACGCCGCGGCGGGACTTGGCCGGGCTCGACACCTTCACCGTCGACCCCGCGACCGCGCGCGACTTCGACGACGCCGTGTCCGCGCAGCGCGAGGGCGACTCGGCGCGGGTCTGGGTGCACATCGCCGACGTCGCCGCGCACGTCCCGGCGGCCTCGCCCCTCGACCTCGAGGCCCGCCACCGCGGCAACAGCACCTACGCGCCCGGCACCGTCGAGCCGATGCTGCCACACGTGCTCAGCTCCGACGCGTGCAGCCTGGCGCCGGGAGTCGAGCGGCTCGCGGTCACCGCGGAGATCGAGCTGGGGGCCGGGGGAGAGGTGAGAGCGGCGAGCTATTACCGGAGCAGGGTGCGCTCCGACGCGCGGCTCGACTACGACGGCCTCGACGCGATCTTCTCGGGCCGCGAGCGGGCACCCCACCCGATCGCTCGGTCGCTGGACGTCGCCCGCCGCGTGGCGGCGGGTCTCGGCGGCCACCGCGGGCCGACCAGCCTCGACGTCGAGACCAGGGAGCCGGAGTTCAGCTTCGACTCGGCGGGCGAACCGCTCTCCGCGCGCGGAGTGGCCCAGACCGAGGCCCATCGGCTGATCGAGCGGCTGATGATCCTGGTCAACGAGCAGGTGGCGCAGCTGCTCGAGCGGCGCCGGGTGCCGACCGTCTATCGGGTGCACGCGCAACCCGATCCGCCCCGTGTCGAGCGCCTGCTCGCCCAGCTCCGCGACCTCGAGATACCGACGCCGCCGCTGCCGCCGACGTTGTCAGCGCGCGAGGCCGGGGAGCTCGCGGCGGAGGCGAGCCGCCTCGTGAGCAGGGAGGCGGCCCGACGCGGGCACGGTCGGGACGCGTATACATCGCTCGTGCTTCGCTCACTCAAGCAGGCCCAGTACAGCGACCGCAACAGCGGCCACGCCGGCCTTGGCCGCCCGGCCTACTGCCACTTCACCTCGCCGATCCGCCGCTATCCGGATCTCGTCGTCCACCGGTCGCTGCTCGCGGCGCTCGGCGAGGGCGAGGACCCGCCGCGCTCTGCCGAGGCACACGATGCCGCCTGGCACTGCAGCGAGCGGGAGCGCGAGTCGATGCGCCTCGAGCGCACGGCCGACGACATCTGCGCCGCCCACCTGCTGGCACGGGAGCTCTCCGCCGGGGAATCCCAGCGCAGGTTCGAGGGAGAGGTGTCGGGGGTGATCCGATCCGGCGCCTTCGTCGCATTCGGCGGCGAGCTCGGCGACGTGTACGAGGGCTTCCTGCCGGCCCGACGGCTGCGGACCGAGGACTATCTCGAGCTCAACGAGACCGAGACGGCGCTGGTCGGCCGCGAGTCCGGGCGCCGCGTGCGGATGGGCGACCCGATCGACGTGAGCGTCGCCCGGATCGAAGCTCCACGGGGCCGCGTGGATCTGGAGCCGGCGGCGCTGCCGGAGGAGAGCTGATGGCCAAGAAGGGCAAGAAGCGGCGGGCGCCGGCCTCCGGGGACGTGGCGACCAATCGCCGCGCCGGCCACAGATTCGAGTTCGTCGAGAAGATGGAGGCCGGGATCGAGCTGCGCGGATCCGAGGTGAAGTCGCTGCGCAACGGCAAGGCCCAGCTCGCCGACGCATACGCGGTGATCGACAGGGGCGAGGTGTGGCTGCGAAACCTGCACATACCTCCCTACGAACCCGCCAGCCGCGACAACCACGAGCCGGAGCGGCCGCGCAAGCTGCTCCTGCATCGGGCCGAGATCGAGCGCCTGGTTGGCAAGACCGCGCAGCGGGGGCTGACCCTGATCCCGACCCGGATCTACTTCAAGGGGGCAAGGGCGAAGGTGGAGCTGGCGCTGGCGAGCGGCAAGGAGGGGCGGGATCGGCGGCGCGAGATCGCGGAGCGCGACACCCGGCGCGAAGTCGAGCGCGAATTCAAGGGACGGATGAGGTAGCTTCGGGGCTATGACCAACTGCCTGGCGATCCTCCTCCCAGTCGCCAACTTCGTCGGCGACAACATCAAGTACATAGCCGCCGCGCTGATCGTGGCGCTGCTGATCCTCCTCCTCGTGGTCAGCGTCAGCCAGCGCCGCAGCCGGGAGAAGAAAGCCAAGGGAGCCACGGTCGGACCGCCCGGGCAGCCACCCCCGAAACGGGAGCCTCCCGCACCGCAGGCGAGTGCGAAGGCCGAGAAGCAGAAGAAGCGCAGGCGCCTATTCGGGCGCAAGCGAAAGGGCGAGGCGCCGAAGTCCGCCGCTCCTCCACAGCCACCTTCCGGGACCGGGGCGCAGACCGCGCAGATGCCGGCGGCGCAGCCGGGCGCCCCCGCGCAGATGCCGGCGGCGCAGCCGGGCGCCGCCGCTCAGGCGCCGACCTCGCCTCCTCCGCAGCAGGGGCAGCCCTCCCCCGCCGGACAGCCGCAGGGCCCCGCCCCGCCCGGGGCTTCTCAGCCGCCCCCGGGCCCGATCGACAAGAAGACGCAGCGCAGGCTCTCGCGGGAACGACAGCGCGCCGAGCGCGCGGAGAAGCGCAGGCGGCGGCGGGAGGAAGCGAAGGCGCGCAAGGAGGAGCGTGCCCGCAAGCGCGCCGAACGCCGGGGAGGTCCGGGTGGGTCGCGGCGCTCCTCCAGGAAGGCCCGCAAGGAGTCGGCCAAAGCCGAGCGCCAGCTCGCCGCGGCGCGCGCGGCGCACGAGCGCGACCTGCTCGAGCAGGGCAGCCAGCTTCAGGGGCTCGGCCAGCAGGTATCCCCGGCATCGGCGCCGACGCCCGCTCCGCCGCCCCCGCAGGCGCCGTTCCCGGCGCCCCCGCCGACTCCCGCACCCCCGCAGGCGCCGTTCCCGACGCCCCCGCCGACTCCCGCACCCCCGCAGGCGCCGTTCCCGACGCCCCCGCCGACTCCCGCACCTCCGCAGGCACCTGTGGCACCCGCGCCCTTGCCGTCCCCGGGCGCCCCGGGCGAGTACGACCCTGCCGAGGCGGAACGGCGCGTGCGTGCGAAGGTCGAGCAGATCCAGCACGAGGAGCAGCGGATCCGGGAAGAGGCCGACCGGCGCATCCAGGAGGCGCAGCGGCTCCAGCAGGATGCCGAGTCCCGCTTCGCCCGGTCGCAGGAACAGGCGCAGGCCGGCCAGCAGACACAGCCGATCGTCCCGATGGCAGGGCCTCCGGAAGCGGTGCCGCCCTCACCGCAGGCGCCGTCACCGAACATGCAGTCCGCCGAGGAGATGATCGAGCGCGAACGCGAGTCCCACGAACATTCGATGGAGGAGGCCCGGCGCCGGTTGGAGGCGATCGAGGAGCGCACCAGGCAGGCCGAAAAGCGGGCCGAGGAGGCCGAACGCCTGGCCCAGCTGAAGTCAGAGGAGACGGAGCGCGAGGGCCGTCTGCGGCAGATTCGCGACTCGGTCGCCCAGGCGGAGGATCGCGCCCGGGAGGCGGAGCGACGAGCGCTCGAAGCCGAACAGGCCGTGATGCGGTCGGTGCAGGACCCCTCGCGGCAGGCTCCCCAGCCTCCTCTCGAGCAGGCGCCTCCGCCGCAGGCCAGCCCGCAGGCGCAGGCATTCGAGCCGCCCGCGCCCGGATCGCCCCCGACCGAGGCGGAGGCGCCGACGCCGGTCCCAGAGCCGCCTCAGCCGTCACCCCCTCCCGCGGAGCCGCCACCGCCCCCCGCGACCCCGGAGGCCGGTTCGATGGCACCTCCCGGGCCGCAGGCACCGCCTGCGCCCGGGCCCTCGCATCCGCCGCCTGCCGCGGGGCCGCCGCCTGCCGCGGGGCCGACTGCGCCGCAAGCCGAGGAACAGCAGCCTCCACAGGCCGCTCCGGGCGAGCCGGCCCAGGGACCGCCGGAATCGGCGCCCCCGCCGCCGCCCTCGGCCGCCGCCCAGGGTGGGCCCCCGGGTGGCGGGCCCCAGATCGACCTGAACTCGGTCACGTTCGAGCAGCTCCGCCAGGAAAACCTCTCGGTGACCCAGGCAACGCGCCTGCTCGCTCACCGTGAGCGGCTCGGGCGCTTCGGATCGGTCGACGACCTCGATCAGGTTCCCGGCTTTCCCTCGGAGCTGCTCGAGGACATCAAGAGCCGCTCAACGGTCTAGCCGCGAGGCCGGGCAAGAGCAGGGCGCCGACGCTAGAGGCCCAGGGCTTCCAGCAGCTTCAACCAGACCTCGCTGCGGGTCGGGTAGGCGGCGACGGCGTGACGGAGCCTCGCGACCGGGATCTCGCCGACCATGGCGACCGTCGCGGCGTGCAGGAGCTCCGCGGTCTCAAACCCCGTGAAGGTCGCCCCGACGATCGTCCCCCGGCTCCGGTCGACGACCAGTCTCGAGGTGCCCCCGGTGTCCTTTCCGTAGAAGCTGGCCCCTGCCGTGCCGTCGGTTCCGACGTCCACCGCCTCTGCGTCGAGGCCATCGGCGAGCGCCTGCTCCAGGGTCCGCCCGACGGCCGCCACCTGGGGATCGGTGAAGGTGACCCTGGGAGCGCCGAGCCCTTCCGCGATGGATTCGACCTCCCGCCCCAGGGCGTTCTCCGCGGCGATCCAGGCCTGGTACTTGCCCATGTGGGTGAAGAGGGCCCTGCCGTTGACGTCGCCGACCGCGTACAGCCAATCGCTGCCCGCGACCCGCATCCTCGAGTCCGTTTCAAGGAAGCCTCCCTCGCCGGCCTCCACGCCCGCCGACTCGAGGCCGATGCCCGCCGTGCGCGGTGTGCGGCCGATCGCGACGAGGAGCTCCGCGGCCGTGAGGGCGTCGCCGTCCTCCAGCTCCAGCTCGATCCGGCCGCCGCCTTCGCCGACCTTCCGGGCGCGGCAGCCGAGCCGCACCTCGACTCCGTGTCGGTCGCCGAGCGCGTCGCGCGACGTCCTCGCTTGCGAACTCCTCCTCGCGCTGCAGCAGCCGGCCCCCGGCCTCGACGAGGGTCACCCGCGAGCCGAGCGTTGCCCAGGCCTGGGCAAGCTCGCATCCGACCGGGCCGCCCCCCAGCACGATCATGCTCTCGGGCACGTCCTGCGAGGTGGTCGCCTCGCGATTGTTCCACGCCCTCACCGAGTCGAGGCCCTCGATCGGCGGCATCGCCGCGCTGCTGCCCGTCGCGACGACGACCACCCGTCCGGCGATCAGAGACGTCGCATTCCCGACGGTGACCCGGCGCTCGCCGTCGAGTCGGCCCTCGCCCCGGAAGAGCTCGATGCCGTGCTCGTCGAGCCAGGGGATCTGCCCGGAGTCGTCGAGGGCGTGGATCACCTCGTCGCGGCGGGTGAGCACGGCCCCGGGATCGAGCTCACCGCTCACCGCCTGCGAGACCCCGGGCACGCGGGTTGCCTCCGCGAGCAGCTCTCCCGGTCGCAACAGCGCCTTCGACGGCATGCAGGCGTAGTAGGAGCACTGGCCGCCGACCAGGTGCGGCTCGACGACTGCGACGCTCATGCCGCCGTCCGCGAGCCGGCCCGCGCATACCTCTCCTGGTGCGCCGGCGCCGAGGACGACCGCGTCGAATTCCAGCTCGCTCATGCCCACCAACCTACCCCGGCGGCGTACAATGGAACGGACATAGCACGGGGGCGACAGGCTTCGACGTGGTCGGTCCGTGCGAACGGTTGCAGGTCGAGGTGGCCGGAGGCCTCGTAAAACACCGGCAACAACCAATACGTGCGGACCATGAGTTCGCCCTCGCCGCTTAGTCGATAGCTAAGTGATGTGAGAGTCGGCCCTCTCCCGCCCGCGGAGGGGGATCCCGGCTTCAACTGCGGGCTCACCCGGGCGGATCGCCCCGACCGCCGGGGGAAAACCAAGGGGCTGGTTCTCCCGCAGTGCCCGCCGGCGCGGACCCCGGGAGACGAGAATCAAGCGCCGGCTAAGCCTGTAGACGCCGTCGCACTGCGGCCGCGGACCCGAGTTCGATTCTCGGCGCCTCCATCATCGGCCCCTGAGCCAGGCGAGGACCTCGCCGGCGTTGCGGTCGGGCGGGAAGACCGGGTAGATGGCCCGGACGATGCGGCCTCGCTCGGCGATCAGCGTGATGCGCCTGTAGAGGGTCGTTCCCTCGACCTCGAAGGTCGGCAGGCCGAGCGCGGCGGCGAGCGCCAGTCCCGGATCGGAGAGCAGCGGGTAGGGGATGCGCGCGCGGGCGGCGAACTCCCCCTGTTCGGCGGTCGTCTGGGCGCTGACGCCTACCACGGCGACTCCGAGCGCCTCGAACTCGGCGATCGCATCGCGGAAGGCGCAGCTCTGCGGGGTGCAGCCCCGGGCACCGGGGATGTCGTCCCAGCCGGGCGGCATCGGCCGTCCCGGCGTGCCGGTCCTCGGGTAGACGTAGGCGACGAGGGTGCCGTCCGCCGCCACGGCCGCCGGTTCGACATCGCCACCGGCGGTCGAGGGCAGGGACACCCCGGAGGGAATCTCGAGGCCCTCGAGGTGATCGGCCGCGCCATCGTCGGGGGGAGCCGGCAGATCGGGCGGGAGGCGCGCGTAGTCCGAGCTCATCTGCCCCACGCTAGCCGCGCCGGAACTCCGGGGCTAGTCTGCCCACGCATGGGTCGTCACGTCGCCTTCCTGAGGGGGATGAACCTCGGCGGTCGCCGGATCGCCAATGACGATCTGCGGTCGGCCTTCGAGGCAATCGGGCTCTCCGGCGTGGCGACCTTTCGCGCCAGCGGCAACGTCGTCTTCGTCGATCCCGAGGACGCCGACGAAGAATCGATCGGCGCCAGGATCGAAGCCGGCCTGGCGGGGGCTCTCGGGTACGAGGTGCCCGTCTTCCTGCGCAGCTGCGAGCAGGTCGCGGCGATCGCGGCGAGGGAGCCGTTCGACGCCGCCGCGGTCGAGGCCTCGGCCGGCCGGGTCCAGGTTGCGCTGTTGCCGGAGGCGCCGGGGCGGATCGCCCGCAGCGAGGCGCTCTCGCGGGCGACGGCCGACGACCGCCTGGAGATCGAGGGAGAAGAGCTGTACTGGCTGCCGAGTGGCGGAATCTCCGAATCCGACCTCGACCTGAGGACGCTGGAGGCCGAGCTCGGGCCATGGACGATGCGGACGATGGGCACGATCGGGCAGATCGCCGCGAAGCACTGTGGCGCGCGCTGAGGGCCCGCCCTGGGCTATCCGGCCGATGGCTCGGATCCCGTGTCGCCGCGGGGAAGCGCCGCCACCTCGACGTCTGCCGCCACCTCGGCTATCTCCTCCGGGAGCTGCGAGAGCTGTGCGTTGCCGACGAACTCGATCCGACCGCCGAGCGGACGGAAGAAGTTGTCGTAGTGGGTGGGGACGACGACGGCGGGGTCGAGGAGGGGGAGGATCCGCCGCCAATACTCATCGGTGAAGCTGCGCCCGGCGACCCCGGCCAGGAAGACGTCGACCCCGCTCTCGCGGACGGCGTCGTCGATCAGGTTGGCGCTTCCCTGGTGATAGAGGACGATCCCTGCGACCCTGATCGAGATACCCCAGACCCGGCCGCACCGGTACGCGCCCGGCGAGAGCCCGTCGAGATGCTCGCAGGTGAGGTCACCGTCGTAGGGGACCGCCAGGCCGAGCAGCAGCTTCGAGTGGGCACTGGGGGTGAAGGAGACCTCGAAGGGCCCGAGCTCGTATGTCCGGTAGGGCTCGACCTCGACCGCCCGCTCGGCGAGGCCGTGAAGGGCCATCAGCCTGGCCAGCGAGTCCGACCCATACGCTCGGCATCCGTAGCGGCGGGCGATGGCGGGAGCGTCGACTGCATGGTCGAAGTGGGTATGCCCGACGAGGACGCCGGCGACCTCGCCCGGCGCCCGGACGAAGCGGTCGAGGGCCGCGGGATCGGGGAGCGCTTGGCGGCGGAGCAGCAGGTTGCGCAGCGGCGCCCGCGAGACATAGGGGTCGATGAAGATCGTCTGTCCCTCGCAGGTGATCCGGTACCCGGAAACGCCGAGCCATTCGACCTCGAGCCCCGCGGGCAGCGGCGCGCTCCTCAGCTCCAGCTCGGCGAGCGCCTCTCGATCGAGGCGCTCGTCGACCCGCTTTCTGGCCCTCGCCCGGGCCAGCTCTCCGAGGTGCCGCAGCGGCCCGGTCATGATCGGGGGCCGGTGCCCGCGCCGCTCGCCGCGTCGATCCTCGCCGAGAGACCGGGCGGGGAGCTGAGGGTCTGGAAGACGACGCAGTAGCGCTCGGTGAGCTCGAGCAGCTTTTCGAGCTCCGTCGGCGAGGCCTCGCCCTCGAGGTAGAAGGAGAGGCGGATGTCGCGAAAGCCGACCGGAGCGTCGCGGTCGACGGCCAGGGTGCCGCGGAAGTCGAGCTCGCCCTCGGCCCGGACTGTGCCGCCGCGCACGTCGAGGCCCATCGAGGTCGCGACGGCGCGCAGGGTAACCCCCGCGCACGCCGCCAGAGCCTCGAGCAGCATGTCGCCCGAGCAGAGCAGCGTCCCGTCTCCTCCCGAGGCCGGGTGCAGGCCGGCCTCGGCCAGGGCGCGCCCGGTCCGCACCGAGCAGGAGACGCCCTCGCCGAGCTTCCCCTCGGCCGAGAGGGTGACGACCGCCGCCTCTGGGTCCTCCCGGTACCTCTCCTTCAGCGGTGCCTGGGCGGATCGGAGCCTGTCGCGGTCCATCGCCGGATGGTACGCCCCGCGCAGCCGCCCTCCGCTCAGCAGTGCCAGCGACCGAGACCCGTGATCGGCACCCTGCGGGTTCGCGGGTCGAGGCTCAGGCGGACGAGGCGCCGGCACCTGTAGCGGCCCTGGATCCGGGTTTTGCGGTCGTCGAAGACCCGGCAGAGGACGACCCGCCGAGCCTGCCGGCGGCAGTTGAGGACTCCGTGGCGGACGCAGTGGCGGTCGCGAGCGCAGGTCCGCTTCGCGAAGTCCGCGGCCCGCCGTTCCGCACGCTCGATGTCGAGGCGCAGGGCGAGCGCAGGCTCGGCCGCGGTCGCGAGCACCGCCAGGGCAAGGATCGAGGCCCCCAGTGACCGCGCGGCCGTCACCGCAGTCGAGCGATCGGCGGCTTCGCCACGTAGCGCTCGCCAGCCTGGAGGACGATCTGCTTTTCGCGGAAGAAGTCCTGCACCCAGACGGTCCCTTCCTTCACCTTGAAGACCGTGGCGCCGTCGCAGCGGTCCGCGACCAGCCAGGTGGTCCCCCGTACCGTGGCCGAGCCGTGGCTGCCCGCCGTCTTGTAGTTCCCCTTGCCGCTGCCCCAGAGCCGGCGGCCGCGACCCCTCCGCTTGCTTCGCAGGAGGCGGCCACCACGCTTCAGCTTGCGGCGCTCGCATTCGCGTTTGCCCAACAGGCCCAGTTCAACCTCCTGGTCGTCGCCGGCCCTCTGGCCGAGCCCGAACAGGCCGCCCCAGAAGTCGGCCGTCTGGGTCTCGCCGCTGCTTCCCTTCGAGGCCGTGAGGCCGACGGTTCCCCCTCGGGCGTCGACGACGCAGGTGAGGGGCACCTGCTCGGGGTGCTGCAGGCGCAGCATGCCCCTCCCCGGGCAATTGGTCTTCACCACGCCTGCGACCGGGTCCAGGTTGAAGCTCTGCCCGGCCACCGGCGGGGGCAGCCCGGCCGGAGCCTGGACGACCGCCGGCGGTGGCGGCGGCGGCGGTGGCGGCGGCGGTGGAGGAGGAGGTGGTGGAGGTTCTGCTTCCGCGACGACCAGCGTCACGGTCCGGGTCGCGACGGCGGTGGCCCCGTTGTCGGCGGCGACCTCGAATTCGTAGCTTCCTGCTGCGGTCGGCGTGCCGGAGAGCAGCCCGTCCTGGGATAGCTGCAGCCCGTCCGGCAGTTCGCCGGAGAGAAGGCTGAAATCCGGGCCCGGCGCCTGGGGCGTGGTCTGGAGGCGATGCTCGTAGGGCACACCGACGACCGCTTCCGGAGGATCGGGGCCGATGAAGTGGGGGAGGCTCTGTCCGTGGCCGTTGTCCCCCCAGCAGACCAGCCGTCCCTGGGGCGGGGCTGCGCAGGTGTGGGCGCCGCCGGCGGAGACCGCGCTGAAGCTGCCGCCGGGGACGCCGTCGAGCTGCCCCTGGGAGTCGTCGCCCCAGCAGACCAGGGCGCTGTCGGCCGCACGGATCGCGCAGGTGTGGGCGCCGCCGGCGGAGACCGCGCCGAAGCCGCCGTCGGGGATGCCGTCGAGCTGTCCCCTGTCGTCGGATCCCCAGCACTCGATCGCCCCGTTGCCGGCGAAGATCGCGCAGGTGTGCGCGCTGCCGGTTCCGACCGCAGAGAAGTGCGGCTCCTCGCCGTGCCAGTACCAGTGCCAGTCGGGCCACTCGCCCGGTGCCGTGCTCACCTGCTCGTCGTCGTCCTCCCCCCAGCAGCCGAGGTGGCGGTTGGCGCGGATCGCGCAGGTGTGGGCGCCTCCGGCGGAGACGATCGCGAACTCGCCGGCCCGCACCCCGTTCAGCTGCCCCTGCGAGTCGTCGCCCCAGCAGACCAGGGCGCTGTCGGCCGTGCGGATCGCGCAGGTGTGGGCGCCGCCGGCGGAGACCGCGCTGAAGCTGCCGCCGGGGACGCCGTCGAGCTGCCCCTGCGAGTCGTCGCCCCAGCAGACCAGGGCGCTGTCGGCCGTGCGGATCGCGCAGGTGTGGGCGCCGCCGGCGGAGACCGCGCTGAAGCTGCCGCCGGGGACGCCGTCGAGCTGCCCCTGCGAGTCGTCGCCCCAGCAGACCAGCGTCGCGTCGGCGCGTATCGCGCAGCTATGGGCTCCGCCGGCCGAGACGTCGCCTGGCCCGAATGCCACCGGCCCCTCGGCGGCCGCCGGCGCGGACAGGACGAGCAGGAGCCCCGTTGCGATCAGCGCGATTCTGCAAATGGGCGCCAAACATCGATGGTAGGACGATTGGTCCAGCAATCTCTACCGATTAGTGGGACTTTCGGCATTCGCATGCGTGCTCTGGAGGCGGCCGGAAGGGGCGGTGGGCCGCCGGCCAGGGTCAGGCCGCGGCCAGCGGCCGATCGAGTCGGACGCGGCAACCCCTGCCGGGGGCGAGGGTGATGTTGCGGACCACGACTCGCTCTGGCTTCGGGCTCGGGGCACTCAGCTCCGCTCGTTCGAGGATCGCCCGCAGCACCACCCGCATCTCGTATTCGGCGAAGGCGGCACCGATGCAGCGGCGCACGCCGCCCCCGAACGGGATCCACGAGTAGGTGTCAGCGCCTTCCTCGAGGAACCGCTCGGGGCGGAAGCGATCCGGCTGCGGGAAGAGGTCCGGCCGATAATGGAGGGCTGCGATCGCCGGCAGGACGAAGGTTCCGGCCGGCAGCTCGTAGCCCTCGATCCGCATCGGTGAGGTCAGCCTGCGGGCGACGTCGACGATGACCGGGCGCGTGCGCAGGGTCTCCTTGACGGTCGCCTCCAGGTAGCCCTCCTCGCCGGCCGAGATCGACTCGCGCAGGCGCTCGAGCACCCGCGGGTTGCGCAGCAGCCTCTCCATCGCCCAGGCGAGGCCGGTCGCCGTCGTCTCGTGCCCGGCGGCGAGTACGGTGACCAGCTCGTCGCGAAGCTCCTCGTCGCTCATCGGCGAGCCGTCCTCATGGCGTGCCGCGAGCAGCAGCGAGAGCACGTCGTTGTGCTCCTCGCCGGCGCCCGCCTCCGCGCGACGCAGGTCGATCTCCTCGTAGATGAACGCGTCCAGCGCAGCGCGGGCGGCGAGGAATCGAGCCCAGGGGCTGAGACGGCCGAGGTCGCGGCGGAGGAACGGAAAGGCGGTCACCAGGTTGACGCGGCGGCTGAACGCGTCGATCAGCGCTTCGAAACGGGCGAGGCGGTCTCGGTCGTGGACGCCGAAGACCGCGCGCATGATCACCGCGAGCGTTATTCGCTGGGTGTGGGGGCGCAGCGCGAAGGGCTCCCCCACCGGCCAGCGCTCCATCTCGCGCATGGTCGCCTCACGCATCAGCTTCCCGTAGGCGTCGATCCGCTCGCCGTGGAAGGGCGGCAAGAGCAGTTTGCGCTGGCGCATGTGGGGCGTGTCGTCGAGGGTGAGGACGGAGTTCGGGCCGAGCGCCGGCTCCAGCACCGTCGCGTTGGCCTCGCCGGCGTGCATCTGCTCGGGGGGGCCGGTGAACACGCGTTTGACCAGATCGGGGCGGGCCACGTAGACGAGCTTGCCCCAGTAGGGGAAGCGCACCGTGAAGATGTTGCCGTGGCGGCGCTGCAGGGCGATCAGGAACGACAGCGGGCTGAGGGCGTACCGCACCGCCTGCAGCGGAGCCGGCATGCGGGGACCGGGCGGAAGCCCGAGGCCCGGCTCCGCGACTGGTGCGTCGGCAACGGTCGCCTGCTCCACCCGATTCACCATACGACATCGACTGGCTGCCCAGCCAGTCGATGTCGCGGGCTCAGAAGACGATCGTGCGGTCGCCGTCGAGCAGGACCCGGTCGTCCAGGTGTGCCTTCACCGCGCGGGCGAGCACGAGCCGCTCGATGTCGCGGCCGATGCGCTTCAGGTCGGCGACCTCGTCGCGGTGGGTGACCCTGGTCACGTCCTGGTCGATGATCGGCCCGGCGTCGAGGTCCTCGGTCACGTAGTGGGCCGTGGCCCCGATCAGCTTGACGCCGCGCTCGTGGGCGCGTTGGTAGGGGTCTGCGCCGACGAATGCGGGCAGGAAGCTGTGGTGGATGTTGATCGCCGGGGCTCCGAGGTCGCGCAGGAACTCCGCGGAGAGGACCTGCATGTAGCGGGCGAGCACGAGGAGGTCGATCTCCTCCAGCAGCTCGAGGGCGCGGCGCTCCGCCTCCCACCTCGCCCCGGCGGCGACGGGCACGTGGTGGTAGGGAAGGCCGAGCGACTCCACCTGGCCGGCGTGGTCCGGGTGGTTGGAGACCACCGCAACCAGCTCGGCCGAGCCCAGCTCGCCGCTGCGCCAGCGCCAGAGCAGGTCGGTCAGGCAATGGTCCTCCCGCGAGACCATGATCGCGATCCGCTTGCGCTGGTCGGACTCCTCGAATCTGTGCTCCATCCCCAGCGGCCCCGCGACCTCCTGCGCGAAGCGCGTCTGCACCGCCTCCCGGTCGCCCTCGGGGATCGAGTCGAATGCCATCCGCATGAACAGCCGTCCCTCGGCGCTCGAGTGCTGGTCGGCGTCGACGATGTTGAGGCCGGCGTCGGCGAGGAAGCCGCTGACCGCGGCGATCAGCCCGGGCCGGTCGGGGCATGCCAGGAGAAGGCGCGATGTCGGCTGCTCGGAGATCGGCAGATGATGGCGTCTCCCAGGGGCCTGGGTGCACGAAAAAGTGCCGCACCCGGCGCAATTTCCTGTTCAGGTCCCCAAGTTGCAGGCGCAACTTCGTGCCTGTCCACGTGGCGATGCGCACCAGTTTGTAAGAGACCGTGATGGCGGTCACGTTGCGACGCGCGCCGGCCCGGCACGGTGCCGCGCTTGCTCGCAAAACGCACATATTTCTTTCCCGTCCTGCTCGCCGCCGCGGCACTTGCCCTGATCGCCGGGGTCTCGTCTGTGGCGGTCGCCGCCGACCCCGGCGACGCGCATCAGGTTCGGGTCCAATCTCCCCGAGAACGTGATTCGGGAGGCGCGATCGGGGTCGGGAACGCGATCAGCGTCGGGCGGATCTCGCCGCCGGTGGCCAGGTTCCGGCAGGCGATCCGCGTGGTGCGGAGGAGGATCCGGGTCGCGCATCGCGCTCGCGCCCGCCGCCGTCGTCGCGAGGCCTTCTCCGGGCTGCCCGGAGGTGTCTCGCAGGCGACGCTGGACGCGATCGCCGCCTGCGAGTCGGGAGGCGACCCGACCGCGGTCTCCTCCGGCGGCAGCTATCGAGGCAAGTACCAGTTCGATCTCGGGACCTGGGAATCGGTCGGCGGGTCGGGCGATCCGGCCGCCGCCTCGGCGGCCGAGCAGGATTACCGCGCGGCGCTTCTCTACGAGCGGTCGGGGTCGAGTCCCTGGCCGATCTGCGGCTAGCTCGCGCCAGGAGGCTAGAGTCACCCGCGTGAACGACGCGGGGCCCTCGAGCGACGGAGAGCGGGTGCCAGCGCCCGACCCCGGCGGCCCTCAGCGCCGACCGCCCCGCGAGGCGATCGCCGAAGCCCGTGTCCGTGCCCCGACCCGGGGCAACCGCAGGCTCGAGGCCTTCCTCTCGGCGGTGAACGCCGACGAGCAGGTCCGCACCTGGTGGTACATGGCGCAGGTTCAGGCCGAGCGCCTCGGCATGTCGGACCATTCCTGGGTTCACGTGCAGATCGTGCTCAACATCGGCCTGCGCCTGCTCCGCCTGCTGGTCAAGTCGGGCGTCGAGCCCGCCACCGTCTCGGACCACGGTCTCCGGGACCGCGACGCCGAGGTCGTGGTCGCCGGGGGCACCCTCCTGCATGACATCGGCATGTCGATCCATCGGGCCGACCACGAGGCGTATAGCCTCTTCCTCGCCGAGAGAGCGCTGCACCGCCTGTTGGCGGACAGCTACCGGGAGCCGGAGCGGACAATCGTCGCCTCCGAGATCCTCCATGCGATCATCGGCCACCGCAGGCGCGGAGAGCCGTACACGGTCGAGGCCGGGGTCGTCCGCGTCGCCGACGCCCTCGACATGGCACAGGGCCGGACCCGGCTACCGATCGAGGCGGGTCAGGAGGGGATCCACTCGATCTCCGCC
The DNA here is from genome assembly GCA_963712325.1 of uncultured Solirubrobacterales bacterium. Taxonomy (GTDB): domain Bacteria; phylum Actinomycetota; class Thermoleophilia; order Solirubrobacterales; family 70-9; genus VRUE01. The sequence continues at coordinate 371,350 of CAVQHG010000009.1, read as the reverse complement.
GCCGCCGTGGACGAGGTGCGCATCGAGGCGGGCGAGGAGCGACCCGTCCGGATCGAGATCGAGCTCAACAACTCCGCCGGCATCTTCCAGGTCGACGACCTGCTGGCGACGAAGATTCGCGGCACTCCCCTGGAGGGCAGGGTCGAGGTCGTCGCCAGCATCGAGGGGGAGAGCGAGAAACGCCTACTGAGCGGCTTCCGGCTTTCCTGAGCGGCAGGCAAGGACGCAGGGAGCGTGGCGTGCTCTGCACGCGAGCGACCGAGGACGCCGGATGACGCTCAGGAGTAGCGCTGGAGGTCCGCCTGCCGCTGCTCCTTGCGCCTCTCCAGCCGGCTCTGGATCAGGGTCAGGACGATCGGCAGCAGGGCGAAGAAGCCGATCACGCCGAAGCAGAAGAAGGTCACCGTCTTGTCGGTGGTCGGCCCGGCGAGGCCGACCCCGTTCTCGGCGAGCGCCAGGGGAGCGGCGAGCAGCGACACCAGCAGCACGGCGGTGAGCGCGCAGACGACGGTCAGGCGGCGGGAGGAAACCCTCACGCCGGGCAATCTAGCGCACGTCGTAGGATGCGCCGCCGATGACCACCCTCGAAGCCCTGGTGCTGGGTGCCGTGCAGGGCCTCACCGAGTTCCTGCCGATCTCCTCCAGCGGCCACCTGCGGATCGTCCCGGCCCTGTTCGGATGGCCGGACCCGGGCGCCGGCTTCACCGCCGTCGTCCAGCTGGGGACGATGGCAGCGGTCTTGATCTTCTTCCGCGCCGGCCTGCTGAGGATCGGCGCCGCCTGGCTCGGCGAGCTGCGGGTCCCGTACCGGAAGGCGAGCCATGAGGCGAAGCTGGGCTGGTTCATCCTGCTCGGCACGATCCCGATCGCGATCTTCGGGTTCCTGTTTCGGGACCAGATCGAGTCCGGGGCCCGCAACCTCTACCTGATCGGCTCGGCGTTGATCGCGTTTTCGTTCGTGATGCTGCTCGCCGAGCAGGTCGCGACCCGGCGCCGGGCACTCGATGACATGGACGGACACGACGGCTTCTACATCGGCATGGCGCAATCCCTGGCTCTGATCCCGGGCGTGTCGCGATCGGGGGCGACGATCTCGGCCGGGCTGATGCGCGACTTCGATCGGGTCGCGGCCGCCCGCTATTCGTTCCTGCTGTCGGTGCCGGCTGTCGTCCTCAGCGGCCTCTTCGAGCTGCGCAAGGTGGGGGAAGCGGGCGGCCCCTCGGTGGCGGCGACCGCGATCGCGACCGCGATCGCCTTCGTCACCGGATATGCGTCGATCGCCTGGCTCCTGCGCTATCTGGGCAGCCACTCGCTGCGGGTGTTCGTCGTCTACCGCGTCGCCCTCGGCGCCCTCGTCATCGCCCTCACCGCCGCCGGCGCGATCTCCTGACGCGAAGCCGCGGACGCGGGAGGCGGCCCTGACAGAGACATGCCCGGACGCGGGAGCGCGGGCGCGGCCCCGGATTGGAGCGAAACCGCGGACGCGGGAGCGACGCCCCAGAGAGGCATGCCCGGACGCGGGAGCGCGGGTCACCCAGGGTGGGAGCGAAATCGCGGACGCGGGAGCTACGCCCCAGAGAGGCATGCCCGGACGCGGGAGCGCGGGCGCGAGATCTCCGGGTGCGGGGGGCGCGCCCGCGCGGGAGCGGAGGACATGCCGCAACAAAAAAAGCGAACGGCCCGGGGCAGGTGGGCCGTTCGCGACGAGAGAGGAGTCTCGTGAGCGGAGAGTTTTACGCCGCGGCCTGAGCGCGACGTAAAGATCCGGATAACGGAGAGCGACCGGGCGCGTTGCCCGCAAATTGCACCCCGGGCTGTGAAAGACCGGTGAACGCGGCGCCCTCTCGTCCCTGCCCGTCGTCCGACCGGCATAGAATCGTTGACTCGAAGACGAGAAAGCGCCGCACGTCCACCACCGGCGCCCACCTTGAAAGCACAACAGACCTTCAGGCTCGCGGTAATCGACGACGACAGCGGCTTCCTCACCGTGCTCGCGAAGCGCACCGAGGCCGCCGGGTGGCAGCAGCGCCAGGTCGCCAGCGCGATCCCGCCCGAGGAGCTCGTCGCGATGAAGCTCAACGCGATCCTCCTCGACCCGGCGGTTCTCGGCGAGGACGGCTGGCCGTACGTGGAGCGCGTCTGCGGGATGCTGCCCGATCTCGGCGTCATCGTCTGCACCGGCCGCTCGACGGTCGCCCAGCGGGTTCGCGGCCTCCGCCTCGGCGTCGACGACTGGGTCTCGAAGCCCTGCCATCCAGAGGAGGTGGTCGCCCGAATCGAAGCGGTCATCCGCCGCCACCGCCGCGGACGCACGGCCATCGACGCCGGGCCGCTCGTCGCGGGCGAGCTCGAGATCCGCGCCGACCAGTTCCAGGCCTTCGTCGGCGGCGAGAGCCTCGACCTCACCCGGAGGGAGTTCGAGTTGCTGCACCTGCTCGCCGAGGCCAGGGGCCAGGTGCTCGAGCGCGAGACGATCTACCAGCGGGTCTGGGGATACGCGATGGCCCACGGCGACCGCTCGGTCGACGTCTTCGTCCGCAAGCTTCGCCAGAAGCTCGAAAGGCGTTCGCCCGGCTGGCGCTACATACATACCCATTTCGGCGTCGGCTACCGGCTCGAGCCGGAATCGATCGGCGCTGCCGCGCAGACGCCCGCCGAGCCGGGCCCGGCCGTCGACGAGCCTGCACGCGCTGAGCCCGTGGCGTCCCCCTAGAGCCGGCCCGGCGAGTCGGCCCGCGCCCATTCACAGGCCATTCACAACACGTTCACCGCGGGGTAACCCGCGGCGCGGGCGGCAGCGGGCATCCTCGCTCCAAGGATGTCCGGCGAGACGTCAGATCGAGCCGTGCAGGACGCACGGCGATTGGAGATCAGGCCCGAGGAGCATGCCGCCCTGGTCGATGGGCGCCCTCTCCGCCTGACGATGCGCGAGTTGCAGCTGCTGACGAGCCTCGCCTCCCATCCGCAGCGCATCATGACCCGCGAGGAGCTCTTTGCGGAGGTGTGGGGGGGCATCCCACGGCACTCCGACCGTTCCGTCGACGTCTACGTCAGTCGCCTGCGGTCGAAGCTCGGCGCTGCCCTGCCCGGCCGGGAGCTGATCCACACGCACAGCGGGATCGGCTATCGCTTCTCGCCGGACGACTGAGGGCTTTTACATCTTTTTCACATCCCCGATACAGCGAGGTAACAAGCTGCCCTGACCTCACTTGAAATCGTGATCCGCAACGACGCACAGATTGCAGATCCGTGCCGAAACGACGAGAAGAAGGAGATCGAGTGAGTCCCTCAAGATGGTTGGCAATCTTCGCCGCCTTCGCGCTGCTGGCGATCGGCGCAGCCGCTTGCGGCAGCGACAGCAGCACGAGCGGCGGTGGGTCCGGCGAAGCCTCGGGTGAAATCGCGGGCGCCGGCTCGAGCGCCCAGGAGGCCGCCCAGGAAGCCTGGATCGCGGAATTCGAGAACGCGAACTCCGGCGCGACGATCTCCTACGACCCGGTCGGGTCCGGTGGCGGTCGCGAGCAGTTCATCGCCGGCGGCACCGCCTACGCCGGCAGCGACGCGGCGCTCGAAGAAGAAGAAGGCGAGCTGAAAAAGGCGATCGAACGCTGCAAGCCGGGCGAATTGATCGAGATCCCGGACTACGTCTCGCCGATCGCGATCGTCTACAACCTGCCGAGCGTCGAAGAACTGCAGCTCTCTCCGGAAACGCTGGCGAAGATCTTCAACCAGGAAATCGCCAGCTGGAACGACAAGGCGATCGCCGCCGACAACCCCGGCGTAGAACTGCCGGACACCCGGATCACCCCGGTCAACCGCTCCGACGAGTCGGGCACCACGGAGAACTTCACCGACTACCTGTCGAAGGTGGAGCCGCAGATCTGGACCCACGAAGTGAGCGGCGACTGGCCGGTGAAGGGTGGCGAGGCCGCGCAGGGCACCTCCGGCGTTGTCGAAGCGGTTGGCGCCGGGGAAGGCGCGATCGGCTACGCGGATGCCAGCCAGGCCGGCGAACTCGGGGTCGCCAAGATCAAGGTCGGCAAGGAATTCGTCGAACCGACCGCGGAAGCGGCGGCGAAGATCCTCGAGGAGTCGCCGTCGGCGACCGAAATCGCCAAGACCCCGTACATGTTCCCGTTCGAACTGGATCGCAAGACCGAAGCGGAAGGGACCTACCCGATCGTCCTCACCTCCTACCTGATCGCCTGCACCCAGTACGGCTCGGCCGAGGAAGCCAGCCTGGTCAAGAGCTATCTGGAATACGCGATCAGCCCGGAAGGCCAGGAAGTGGCGGCCTCCAACGCCGGCTCCGCACCGCTCTCGAGCTCGCTGACCAAGAAGATCGAACCGGCCGTTGCCGCCATCGAAGGCTGACAGCACCGGTTCCGAGCGCCTGACGGCAAGGGGGCCCCGCGGGTTGCGGGGCCCCCTGCCCGTTCCGGGGGCGTGAGGCATTGGAGGCTCGCACCGATACCACCACCAATGCCGGCCAGATCCTGGCGGCCGCCTCCGGCAGCAGAGGCAGGCTCGGCGACCGCGTCTTCTCGAGCTCGGCGCTCGCCGCAGGCGTTGTCATCCTCGCCCTCCTGGCCGGCGTCGCAGTCTTCCTCGTCGTCGAAGCGATGCCCGCGGTCGAAGCGAGCAGTGCCAGGCTCCCCGAGGGGAAGAGCCTGGTCGACTACATCGCGCCGCTCGCATTCGGCACGGTCCTCGCGGCGACGATCGCGGTGATCATCGCCGTGCCGCTCGCGGTGGCCGTCGCCCTCTTCATCAGCCACATCGCGCCGCGGCGCCTCGTGCTGGCCCTCGGCTACCTGGTCGACCTGTTGGCGGCGGTGCCGAGCATCGTCTACGGACTCTGGGGGATATTCGTCTTCGGCCCGGCGGCGGTCGGCCCGATGAAGTGGCTCGAAGAGCACCTGGGCTTCATCCCGTTCTTCGAGGGCCCCGCCTCGGCGACCGGGCGCACGATGCTGGTCGCGGGCCTGGTGCTCGCCGTGATGATCCTGCCGATCGTCTCCGCCGTCGCCCGCGAGGTCTTCGCCCAGACTCCGAAGAGGCTGCAGGAAGGCGCCCTTGCGCTGGGGGCCACCCGCTGGGAGATGCTGCGCATGACCGTGCTGCCGTTCGGGCGGTCCTCGATCATCAGCGGCGCGATGCTCGGGCTGGGCCGGGCGCTGGGGGAGACGATGGCGGTGACGATCATCCTCTCGGTCTCGGGGATCGTCACCTTCAACCTGATCAGCCAGGCGAACCCGTCGACGATCGCCGCCAACATCGCGCTCGACTTCCCCGAGTCCTCGGGGCTGGCGGTCAACACGCTGATCGCTTCCGGACTCGTGCTCTTCGCGATCACCCTGGTCACCAACCTGACGGCGCGCTGGATCATCTCGCGCCAGAACATCCAGTGATGGAGTCGGCGAGCGCGCCGACCGGCCGTGCCGTGCTCGTGAGCGGGGTGCTCCCCGAGTGGGCCACCTATGCGGTCGTCGCCGCCTCGGCGGCCCTCTCGGCGCTCACCCTCATCGCTCTCGGCGCCTTCACCGTCGCCCTCGCGCTCGTCCTCACCACCCTCCTCTCCGTGACCGCCGTCTACCTGTGGTCGAGGTCGGTCGAGGGGTCGCGCCGGGCGTTCGACCGGGCAGTCACGTTGGCGATCGTCGCTGCGTTCGGGCTCGCGATGGTGCCCCTCCTCTCGCTGATCTTCGAGGTCGCGAAGCGCGGCCTCCCCGGCCTAGACCTCGAATTCATCACCAGCGACGCCCGCGGCGTGATCGGCGGCGGCGGCGCCGCGCACGCGCTGGTCGGGACGCTGGTGATCACCGCCGTCGCCGCTGCGATCTCGGTCCCCGTCGGAATCCTCGCGGCGATCTACCTGACCGAGTACGGCGGGGGAAGCCGGCTCGGCAGGGCCCTGACCTTCTTCGTCGACGTGATGACCGGCATACCCTCGATCGTCGCCGGGCTGTTCGCCTACGCGCTCTTCGCGATCTTCTTCGGCCCCGGCGTCCGAATGGGCGTGATGGGGTCGGTGGCGCTCTCGGTGCTGATGATCCCGATCGTCGTCAGGGCCTCGGAGGAGGTCCTCAAGATCGTCCCCAACCACCTGCGCGAGGCCTCCTACGCTCTCGGAACCCCGAAGTGGAGGACGATCGTGCGGGTCGTGCTGCCGACCGCCTTCGCCGGCCTGCTGACCGGGGTGATGATCGCCGTCGCCCGGATCATCGGCGAGACCGCGCCCCTCCTGGTCACCACCGGGGTGATCGACTCGATCAACAGCAATCCCTTCCAGGGCCGCATGCAGAACCTCGCGGTCTACGCCTACAGCGAGTACCGCACGCCGGGGGTGATGAAAGAGGCTTCCTACGATCGGGCCTGGGCCGCGGCCCTGCTGCTTATCCTGATCGTGATGGTCCTCAACCTGGTGGCCCGGCTCATTTACAGCCGCTACAAGACCGAGACCAAATAGCCGGTGCAGAAAAGGAGACGGGACGAGATGGCAGGACCTACCGAAGCCGCAAGAGCCGATGCGGACACGGATCTTCCGGAGGTCGCGGGCCCGATGTCGACGCAGGCCGGGAAGCCCGGCGCCGTGCGGCGGACGACGGGATCGCGACCCGCGAAGACGATCGACGTCCGCGCCCTCGACCTCTTCTACGGGGACTTCCACGCGGTCGAGAACGTGACGATGACGATCGAGCCGAACAAGGTCACGGCGCTGATCGGCTCCTCCGGTTGCGGGAAGACCACGTTCCTGCGTGCCCTCAACCGCATGCACGAGCTGACGCCCGGCGCCCGGGTCGAGGGTGAGATCACGCTCGATGGCCAGGACATCTACGGAAGGGGCGTCGACCCCGTGGAGGTGCGGAGGTTGGTGGGAATGGTCTTCCAATCGCCCAACCCCTTCCCGACCATGTCGATCTACGAGAACGTCGCGGCCGGCCTCAACCTGAATGCCAGCCGGGTGAAGAAGGCGGAGAAGGACGAGGTGGTCGAGCGGTCTCTGCGAGGCGCCCACCTCTGGGAGGAGGTCAAGGACCGCCTGGACCGGCCGGGCACCAGCCTCTCGGGCGGTCAGCAGCAGAGGCTCTGCATCGCCCGCGCGACGGCGGTGGAGCCCGAGGTCCTGCTCATGGACGAGCCGTGCTCGGCGCTGGACCCGGTGGCGACCCTGGCGATCGAGGACCTGATCCAGGACCTGAAGACCAGCTACACGATCGCGATCGTCACCCACAACATGCAGCAGGCCGCCCGCGCCAGTGACGTCACCGCCTTCTTCAACCTGGAGGAGACCGGGCGCCCCGGCCGCCTGGTCGAGGTGGGCGCGACCGAGACGATCTTCACCAGCCCCTCCCGGAAAGCGACCGAGGACTACGTCAGCGGGCGATTCGGATGAGCCCGGACGGGATCCGCGTCGAATACCAGGAAGAACTGGCCCAGCTCGAGGCCTCCGCGCTTGGCGGGCTCGACATGGTCAACTCGGCGCTCGAGCGCACGATCGAGGCGGTCGAGCACCAGGACGTCGAGCTGGCCGGACTGGTGATCGCCGACGACGACAGGATCGACGGCCGCTACCTGGAGGTGCACCAGAGCCTGATCGCGCTGCTCGCCACCCAGTCGCCGGTGGCGACCGACCTGCGCCTGATCTCCTCCCTGCTGCACGTGCTGAAGAACGTCGAGCGGATGGGTGACCAGTGCGTGAACGTCTGCAAGGTGATCCCGCTTTCCGGCAACGAGCCGCCGGCGGACGACGAGATGGTGAAGCTGATCCTGACCATGGGCCGTCAGACCAGGACCCTGATCAGCCAGGCGAAGCGGGCCTTCGAGGAGCGGGACGTTGAGATGGCCCGCGACCTGGTCCGGCAGGACGACGTCGTCGACAACCTCAACCGGGAGTGCTTCCAGCTGGCGCTGGAGATCGGCGACGACGCCGACCGCCGCGAGTGGGCGATGACCATGCTGCTGGCAGCCCGAGCGATCGAGCGGATCGGCGACAACGCGGTCGACATCGGCGAGCAGGTCGCCTTCGTGGTCACCGGCCTCTTCCGCGAGTTCGAGGACGCGTCCCACCCCGCCCAGTAGCCGCAGCCCGCGGCAGCCGCGGGGATTGCGATCCGAGTCGTCTGGGAACATGGAGGATGCCCCGGGATGCTCTGCGCCGCCATCGACATCGGCTCGAATACCACCCGAGTGCTCGTTGCCGAGCCGGTGGATGGCCAGTTGAAGAAGGTCATGGAGCAGCGCGCCTACACGCGGATCAACAAGGCGCTCGACGCGGATGGGTCGATCCTCCCCGAGAAGATCGCCGAGGTGGCGGAGGTGGTCGCCACGCAGGTGCGCCTGGCGCGCGAGCTGGGGGCCGAATCGATCCGGGCGGTGGCGACAGCCGCCGTGCGGGAGGCTGAGAACGGCGAGGCCGCGGCGCGCGAGATCGGCGAGTCCGCGGGGGTGGAGGTCGAGGTCCTCAGCGAGGAGGAGGAGGGGCGGTTGTCGTTCATCGGCGCGACGAAGACCCTCGGCCATCCGGTCGACGGGGACGTCGGCGTCGTCGACGTGGGGGGCGGCTCGACCGAGGTGATCCTCGGGAGCGTCCCGGGCGGAGCGCGGGAGGTGCGTTCCTGGAAGGTCGGCTCCGGCGCGCTGGCCGACGAGCTGATCGCCTCCGACCCTCCCTCGGCGAGCGAGATCCGCAGGGTCCGCGATCGGATCGACGACATCTTCGAGCACGTTGAGATCGAGCACCCGGCGCAGGCGGTCGCCGTCGGGGGGTCGGCGACCTCGCTCCGCAAGCTGGTCGGGGCCGTTCTCGAGTACGAGACGCTGGAGCGCGGCGTGCGGGTTCTCTGTGGGGATCCGGCAGCGGAGGTTGCCCGCCGCTTCGAGCTCGACCCGGAACGGGTCCGCATCCTCGCCACCGGAGTGCTGCTGCTGGAGAAGCTCTCAGAGCTACTCGGCCAGCCCCTTCAGATCGGCAAGGGCGGGTTGCGCGAGGGCGTGGTGCTCGACTCGCTGAACGGCAGCGCCAACGGGTCGCCCCCGGCCCGGCTGGCCGCGTAGACGGCACCTCCCTCGCTGGAAATCCCGCCATCGCTGCTCTAGCCTGCCCGCCGTGGCGCGCGCCCGGGAGGTACGCGGATTCGACTGCGACGAGGAATTCCGGATCGCGGCCGCGAGGGTCATCGAGGTCCGCGCGGCGGAGGTGATGGAGCATTCCGACGGGGTGCTCGATCTCGGCGACGTCGAGCGCCTGCACGACATGCGCGTTGCCACGCGGCGCCTGCGGGCGGCCCTCGAGGTGTTTCGGCCCTGCTTTCCGCGCAAGCGCCACCGCGCCGCGCTGAAGAGCGTCAAGGCGCTGGCCGACGCGCTCGGCGAGCGGCGTGACCGCGACGTCTCGATCGAGTTCCTGAGCGGCTTCCTGGGCGAGGTGCCGGTGGCGGATCGAGGGCGCCTGGAGATCCTCCTCGCCAGGCTGGGCGAGGAGCAGCGTGAGGCGAACGAGCGACTCGCGCCGTTCCTCGCCGAGCGGCGCCTCCAGGGCCTGCGGGCGGACCTGACCGAGCTGATCGAGAAGGCGCGCCGGTGAAGGCTCGCAAGGTCAGGGGCCTGAAGCCGGGCGAGCCCCTGCGGCCCAATGCCGCCCGGATCGTGGCAACCAGGCTCGAGGAGCTCCGCGCGCTGGCCGCCGGGGCGCTCGACCCCGCTGCCGGCCGTGTCCAGCACGACATGCGAATCGCCGCCAAGCGGCTGCGCTACGTGCTCGAGATCGCCGGCTCCTGCCTCGGTCCCGATGCGGTGCGCGCCCGCCGCATCGCCAAGGAGCTGCAGGGCGTGCTCGGCGAGGTCCACGACTGCGACGTGATGCTGCCGACGGTCGCCGGGATCGAGTCGTTGGAGGAGCGGCTGCGCACCCGGCGCGAGCTGCTTCATGCCCGCTTCCGGGAGCTCTGGTCCGCGCAGGAGACCCAGCGGACGCTGGACCGCCTTGCCCGCGACCTGGCCTAGCCGGCCCTGGGGCCGATTAGGGCGACCCGCGGCCGCCGAGGCGCTCGAGCGCCTCGCCGTCGAGCCTCAGCATCCGCCACTCGTCCATCCGCCTCGCGCCGAGTCGGTCGTAGAAGCCGAGCGCCAGCTCGTTCCACTCCAGCGCGGCCCATTCGACCCGCGGGCAGCCGCGCTCGACGGCGAGCGCGGCGACCCTCTCGAAGAGCGCTCGGCCGATCCCCGCCCGGCGCCTGCTCGGCCGCACGAAGATGTCCTCGATCCAGATCCCGCCCAGGCACTCGAAGCTGGAGAAGGTTCCGCAGACGATCGCGTAGCCGACCGCTTCGCCATCGACCTCCGCCAACAGCGCCTCGGCCGTGCGCGCCTCGAACAACGAGTGCGCCAGCCTCGCCGGGTCACCGTTGACTTCGTGGCCGAGCCTCTCGTAGTCGGCGAGCTCGAGGATCAGCCCGAAGAGCGCCTCCACGTCGCCCTCGGCCACCGGTCTGATCGTCGCCTCGCCGGGCATCTCTCGCACCGTATCGCCGCTCGGCAAGGGGCGTCCCGGGCCGCCTGAGTCGGCGGAATGGCAGGGTCGCACGGGTACGATCCCCGAATCGACGATCCCGGCCTCTACTTCAACCGAGAGCTCTCCTGGCTCGACTTCAACCAGCGGGTCCTGGAGCTCGCCGAGGATGTCTCGCAGCCGCTGCTCGAGCGGCTCAGGTTCTGCTCGATCTACGCCACCAACCTCGACGAGTTCTTCATGGTCAGGGTCGCGGGCCTGTTCGACCAGCTGGACGCCGGCATCGACGCGCGCGGCCCCGACGACCTCGCCCCCGGCGAGCAGATCGACGCGATCCAGGCCCGCGTGCTCGAGCTCGACCGCCGGTTGCATCGCTGCTATGAAGACGCCATCCTTCCCGCCCTGGCGGAGGAGGGGATCAGGATCATCACCTTCGCGGACGCCGACGAGCGCGAGCGCGGCGAAATCGCCAATCGCTTCCACGAGCAGGTTTTTCCCGCGCTGACGCCCCTGGTCATCGGCCTCGGGCGGCCCTTTCCCTACATCTCGAACCTCTCGCTCAGCCTCGGCGTCCTCCTCCGGGACCCCGAGAGCGGGACCGAGATCATCGCCCGCGTCAAGGTCCCGAAGGAGCTGCTGGGCCGTTTCATGCCCCTTGGCGAGGAGGGGAACGTCTTCGTGCCCCTCGAGGAGGTGATCGCCGCCAATCTCGACGCCCTCTTCCCGGGGACGGAGGTGGTCGACCACGGCCACTTCCGCGTCACCCGGGACGCGGACTTCAACGTCTCCGACGAGGCCGACGACCTCCTGCAGGCTGTCCAGGACGAGATCCGCCGCCGTCGGTTCGGGGAGGTGGTGCGGCTGGAGATCGCCTCGGGGATGAACCCGAAGCTGCGCGAACAGCTGATCGACGCCCTGCGCCTGGAGGAGCGGGAGGTATACGACGTCAACGGGCTGATCGACCTCGGCGACCTCGGCCTCGTCGCCGATATCCCGGCCCGCGGCGACCTCCGCTACGAGCCCTGGGCTCCGGTCACCCAGCCTCGCCTGCAGGGAGAGGACGACGAGCCGGTCGACTTCTTCGCGGCCACCCGCCAGGGGGACATCCTCGTCCACCATCCCTACGACTCCTTCGCCACCTCGGTCGAGCGATTCGTCGAGCAGGCGGTCGCCGACCCGGACGTGCTCGCGATCAAGCAGACCGTCTACAGGACCAGCGACGACTCGCCGTTGGTGCCGGCGCTGATTCGGGCCTCCGAACGGGGCAAGCAGGCGGTCTGCATGGTCGAGCTGAAAGCGCGCTTCGACGAGGAGGCCAACATCCACTGGGCGAAGTCCCTGGAGGAGGCGGGCGTCCATGTCGTCTATGGGATCCCCGGCCTGAAGACTCACGTGAAGGCGATCCTCGTCGCCCGCCGGGAGGGTGACCGGGTCCGCGAGTACGTCCATATCGGCACCGGCAACTACAACCCGACGACCGCCCGCCTCTACACGGACCTGGGCCTGTTCACGGCCGATCCCGAGGTGGGCGCCGACGTCGCCGAGATGTTCAACTTCCTGACCGGCTATGGGCGCCCGGCCGAGTACCGCAAGGTCCTGGTCTCGCCGACCACGATGCGCGACCGCGTCCTCGAGGAGATCGCGGCCACGGTCGAGTCCCACCGTGCCGGGCAGGAGGCGCGAATCGAACTGAAGATGAACGCCCTGGTCGACGCGCGCTGCATCGAGGCCCTCTACGAGGCCTCCCAGGCGGGAGTGCCGGTCGACCTCAACGTGCGGGGGATCTGCTGCCTGCGGCCGGGAGTGCCCGGGGTCTCAGACAACGTCAAGGTCGTATCCGTGGTCGGCCGCTTCCTCGAGCACTCGCGGATCTACGCATTCCGGCGCGGGGGGAGGCGAGCGTCTTCATGGGCTCAGCCGATCTGATGCCGCGCAACCTCGACAGCCGGGTCGAGCTGGTCGCCCCGGTGGAGTCCCCCGAGCTGCGGGCCGAGCTCCTCGACGTGCTCGAGCGATCCTTCGCCGACGAAGCGAACGCCTGGGAGCTGGGCGCCGACGGCTCCTGGGAGCGGCGCACGCCGAGCGGGGCCGAGCCCCGCAGCGTCCAGCGTGAGCTCTGCGAGCGGCACTCGAGCAGGGCTGCCGAGCACCTGGCGACGGCCGCCGGCTGAGCCGCGCCGCCCGCGCCGCCGTCTAGGATGGGCGCGTGCCGCGCTTCTCGCTGCTGCCACGCGATCGGACCTTCTTCGACCTCTTCATCGAGGCCGGCCAGAACGCGCTCCACGCGGCGCGCCTGCTCGACCGGATGATGGCCACCTGGCCCGACGACGAGGGCCTGGGGAGGGAGATCCTCAAGGCCGAGCAGGAGGGCGACCGGATCACTCACGACATCATCCAGCGCCTCAACTCGACATTCGTCACCCCGATCGACCGCGAGGACATCTACGGGCTCGCGACCCAGATGGACGACATCGTCGACTTCACCGAGGAGGCCGCCGACTTCCTCGCCCTCTACAAGATCGAGGCGCCGATGTCGCAGGCCCAGGACCTGACTGCGGTCCTGGTCAGGTCGTGCGAACAGCTCGCGGCGGGCCTTGAGAGCCTGCCCGACTTCAAGGACCTCGACCGGTACTGGATCGAGATCCACCGGCTCGAGAACGAGGGCGATCGGATCTCTCGCGACGCGGTAGCCTCGCTCTTCTCGAACGGGATCGACCCGATGGTCGTGATCCGCTGGAAGGACATGTTCGCGGTTCTCGAGGAGGCGATCGACGCGACCGAGACGGCCGCCCAGATACTCGAGGGCATCGTCATCAAGAACTCGTGACGGGCCGAGTCGCCGCGCCTGACCATGTCGTCTGACGTGATCCTCGTCATCGTGGTCGCGACGGCGCTCGCCTTCGACTTCACGAACGGGTTCCACGACACCGCAAACGTCGTCGCCACCTCGATCTCCACCGGCGCCGCCCGCCCGCAGGTCGCGATCGCGCTCGCCTCCCTGCTCAACTTCGTCGGCGCCTTCATCTCGATCTCGGTTGCGGCGACGGTCGCCAACGAGGTCGTCGACGCCGCCGTGGTCACCCCGACGGTGGTCTTCGCGGGCCTGATCGGGGCGATCTCCTGGAACCTGATCACCTGGTATTTCGGCCTGCCCTCGAGCTCCTCCCATGCCCTGATCGGGGGCGTCGTCGGCTCGGCGATCGCGGCGGCGGGCTTCGGCGCGGTCTTCGCCGAAGGGCTGGTCGGGAAAGTGCTGATCCCGGCGATCGTCGCGCCGGTGCTGGCCCTGGCCGTCGCGGGCATCTCGATCGGGCTCGTCTACCGCATCGTCGGCGGCCAGAAACCGGGCACGGTCACCCGCGGATTCCGCTTGGGGCAGGTTGTCTCCGGGGGGCTGCTGGCTCTCGCGCATGGGACCAACGACGCCCAGAAGACGATGGGGATCATCACCCTCGCCCTGGTCGCGAACGGCACGCTCAGCGCCAACTCCGACCCGCCGTTCTGGGTGATCGTCTCGGCGGCGACCGCGATCGCGCTCGGCACCTACAGCGGCGGCTGGCGCATCATCAAGACGACCGGCACCCGGATCATCAAGATGGATGCGGCTCAGGGCTTCGCCTCCCAGGGCGCGGGGGCGTCGGTGATCCTCGCCTCGTCGCACTTCGGGTTCCCGCTCTCGACGACCCACGTGATCAACGGCGGCGTGATGGGCGCCGGCGCCGGTAAGCGGGTCTCGGCGGTGCGCTGGGGAGTGGCCGGAAACATCGTCGCCGCCTGGCTGCTCACCCTGCCTGCCGCGGCGGCGATCGGCGGCGCCACCTACGGGGTGACGGCGCTCTTCGGCGGTGGTGCGGTGGGGCCCGTCGTGATCTCGGTTGCCGCGCTGTCGCTGATCGCGGTTGCCTTCATGCGCCGCTCGCGCCAGGGCGCGCCGGTCCCCGCCGAGGCGGACGCCTGATGATGGCGGTGATCGTCGAGGGCAGGCAGCTGGTGGAAACGGTGATCGCCTCGATCGTGGCGGGGGTTGGGGCGACGGTCGTCTTCTCGGTGGCGATCTGGGGAGCGGCGCGCTTCGCCGACCTCAGCCGCAACGAAAGGCCGCTCGCGGCGGGAGGGGCCATCGCGGTCGCCGGCCTGGCACTGCTCCTCACGGTGGCCGGGGTGGTGCTCGGCATCGTGGTGATGACGAAGAAGTATCCGCCGCGTGCTCGCTCCGGCGCGGCCAGGTCTGCTGCCGCGCCCTTCCGCGACGGGCAAGGAACCAGATATGGATTGCCCTCGCTGCCGCGTCCGCCCTGCCCGGGTGCCGCCTCGGCCGACGAATGCGATGGCCGCGCCCTTCCGCTTCCGCCGTGGGCGGGGCGATCGAGAGCCGCCCTCGCTGCCGCGTCCGCCCTGCCGGGTGCCGCCTCGGCCGACGAATGCGATGGCCGCGCCCTTCCGCGTCCGCCGGCCCGGGCCCGGGACTAAGCTTTGGGCATGCGTCGATGGCGAAACCTGCGCAACGCGCTGATCGTGATGGGGCTGGCGGCGGTCGTCGCCTTCGCGCCCGCGGGCGGCAACGCTGCCGACGTCGTGGTGACCCTGATCACGATGGCCTTCCTCACCGCGATCGCCTGGACGGTCTACGTGCTCAGTCGCGAGAACCAGCTCACGCTGGCGGCTCTCAGCGATGGCCGACGGGCGATTCTCTACGGTGCCCTGGGACTGATCCTCCTGCTCATCGCGGGCACCGACGAGCTCTTCTCCAGCGGGGCGGGCACCGTCGCCTGGATCCTGCTCCTCGCCGCCTCGGTGGGGGCGATCTACAAGGTCTGGAAGGAAGCCCGCAGCTACGTCTGAAGCGCCGCGCGGCGCTTCACGGAATCGACGAAGCGTCGTCGCCGAATCGTTCGATTTCGCGCGTCACGGTTGCGCGCGGGACTGACACTGTCGGCCGGTGTCCTCGAGATCTCCAGCCCTGCCGTCAAATGCGGGGGAGCGGGGAAGCTCCTCGCTCGAGCTGGTCGGAGTCCTGCCGTTCCTCCTCCTCGCCGTGCTGGTCGTCGCTCAGCTCGCGGTTGCGGGCGCCTGTGTCTGGTCGGCGGGCATCGCCGCCCGCGCCGGCTCGAGGGCCGCGATCGTGGGGCGTCCGGCAGGCGCCGCTGCGCGGGCGGCACTGGTCCCCTCGCTGCGGGGTGGGTCCCGCGTCTCGGGGCGCGGGGGCGAGGTCGTCGTCGAGGTGCAGGTCCCACGCCTGCTGCCGGTGATTCCGCGGTTCGAGCTCGGCTCGAAAGCGAGGATCGCACCCGGTGGGTAGGCAGGCGGGCCAGGCCACCGTCGAGCTGATCGCCGGCCTGCCGGCGTTGCTGCTGGCCGGCTATGTCGCCTTTCAGCTGCTCGCCACGGGCTATGCGCTGACGGTTGCCGACGGGGCGGCCGAGGCGGGTGCTCTGGCTCTCGCGTCCGGTCGTCCGGCGAGAGAGGCAACCCGGGCGGCGCTGCCCGGTTGGGCCGCGGGGAGCGCCGAGGTGGTCGTGGCCGGCGGCAGGGTCAGCGTGCGCCTGCGCCCCCCGGCGCTCGCGCCGGCGATCGGCGACCGGCTGGCGGTTACGGCGACCGCCGCCGCCAGGCCTCGGTGATGACGCGGGCCTCCGGATTCGAGGCCGTGAGCCCGATCGTCGTCTGCCGGGTGGGCGAAGCCGGTGGCTCTCTGCCGTTGGCGGCCGCTCTGGCCTGCGCGGGGTCGGATCCGGATCGCGCCGGCCTTCTCGTCTCGCTGGGCGGCGACCGGCCGCCCCGCCCGACTCTGATCTGCTCCGCCGGGGCGCGCCGGCTCGAGGAACGGCTCGCAGCCCACGTCCCCGGCGCCACCCTCGCGTCGCGCGGGGCGATCTGCCACCTCGCCCTGCCCGCAGACGAAGAGGGCCTCGCAGGGGCCGCCTCCGTCCTCCCCCTCGCACGGGACGCGCTCGGGGTCGTTCATGTGCCGGGTCGATTGCTGCATGCCGCGCTGGGGCCGGGTGGCGGGCGGCCGCGAGGGGCCGTGCTCCGCGCCGACCTGAGCCACGACCGGGCGCTCGCTGCCCTTGCGGTGCGCCACCTGCTCGATCTCGGCCTCGCCGTTGCCGTGGCGAAGTCGCCGCTCTCCTGGGTGGCGGGGAAGCGCGCCCTGCTCGGCGCCCTTCCCGCCGGGGCCCCCGGTGGCCTTCCATCGCGGACCGTGGCACTCTTGGCCGCGCGGCGTGGTCGGTAGGCGCCGCCCTCCCTCGACGACCCGTCGCTGCAATTTCTCCACGCCGGCGCGCGACAGGAGCTTCAAAGCGCGCACCACCCGCGCGGCGCGACGGTGCAGGCTCGGGAGCATGGAACGACCCAGGGAGGAGGGGCAGGCGCTGCCGCTCGTGCTCGGCGGATGCCTGGTGCTGATCGTGGCGGCGGTCGCCCTGACGGCGATTGCCGGCGCCGTCACGGGCAAGGGTCGCCTGCAACGCGCCGCCGATCTGGCGGCGATCTCCGCAGCCCGGTCGATGCGCGACGACCTGCCGCGACTGCTGTCGCCGCCGACCCTGCCCAACGGCCTTCCGAACCCGGCGCACATGGAGAAGGCCGTCTACCTCTGGCGGGCCCGGATCGCCGCACACCGGGCGGCGCGCGCCAACCATGTGGGCCTCGGGCGGTTGCGGGTCACGTTTCCGGATCGGCTCTCCTTCGCGCCCCTGCGGGTGCGGACGAGCGTGCGCGGCGAGCTGCGGGTCGAGGGAGGAGGCCACCGGCTCACCGCCTCGGCCGTTGCGGATGCGGCGGCCCCGCCGGGGCTCTCGGGCCCGCTCGGGGCGATGCCCCGCATCGCGGAGGGAGGTGGCTACGCCGGCCCGCTCGCCTATCGCAACGGCGAGGGCATGCGCCTCGACGTCGCGGCCGCCTTCGACCGGATGGCGGCGGCGGCAGCCCGCGAGGGCCTGGCGCTCCTCGTCAACTCGGGCTTCCGCTCCGACGCCGAGCAGGCGCGCCTCTTCTCAGCGCACCCCGACCCGCGCTGGGTCGCCCCGCCGGGCCACTCGCTGCACCGCTGCGCAACGGAGCTCGACCTCGGGCCCGAATCCGCATATGGCTGGCTCGCGGAGAACGCAGCTCGCTTCGGCTTCGTCCAGAGGTACTCTTGGGAGGCCTGGCATTACGGCTTCGACGCCGGCCCTGAGCCCTGTTCGGCAGCAGGCGACGCGGCCGGCCGTGGCGGAGACGGCTCGCTCGCCGGAGGAGCCGGCCTGCCGGGCTTTGTGCCGGCGCGGTTCAGGTCCCCGTTGCTGCGCGCGGCGGCGCGCTGGAACGTCTCCGCGGCGCTGCTGGCCGCGCAGCTGATGGCGGAGTCGAACTTCAATCCCTATGCGACCTCCTCCGCCGGCGCACAGGGAATCGCCCAGTTCATCCCGTCGACCGCCGCGGCCTATGGGCTTCGCGATCCCTTTGACGCCGAGCGGGCGATCGAGGCCCAGGCGCACCTGATGCATGACCTGATCTCGAGGCTGGGATCCCCACGGCTGGCGCTGGCCGCCTACAACGCCGGGCCGGCGCCGGTGGAGGCCTGCGGCTGCGTCCCGTCGATTCCCGAGACCGCCGCATACGTCGATCGGATCCTCGCCCTCCTCGGTGGCGCCGGGGCCTTCGCCCTGCCCGCCTTCGAGGTGCGACTGGTGGCCTGATGGCCGGCGGAGAGGGGCGCGGTGCGCCGCTCGGGCGCGGCGCGTAGGGTCTGGTCGTGGCCGGCGCAGGACCGACGATCACAGCTGAGATCGACGGTCGCAGCGTTTCCCGCAGCGAGGTGCTTGCCTGGGAGGCGCGCCGAGCTACCGCGGTCTGCAGGAAGCTCGGCATCGTCGCGCCGACCGGCGGCCTGGCGGCACGACGAGAGGCCCTTGTCGCCCGGAAGCTGGAGCTGGGCCATGACGGCCTGGAACGCATGCTCGCCCGCGAGCTCCGCTGGTCTGCGCGAGGAGGTCGGCTCCTCGCCATGGTCTCAGGTGGGAGGCGCCGGCTCTGCACCGTCGAATTGACCGGCACCCACGGCTCCGCGGAGGTGATGCCGCGCTACTACCGGCGGGCCATCGAGGCGGGCGACGAGGCGGCGCTCCTCGCCGCCTGCCCCGACCACTACATCCTCTCGGCGGGGCCCGACGGGCTCCAGCGGGTCGTCGAGACCACGGGCGGCTCGCCGCTGGCGGCGCAAATACTCCTCGACGAGACCGAGACGAGCACCGTGTCGACAGCGGCGGACCCCGCGTTCCCCGTCCAGTGGGTCGCGACCGGCGGAACGGGCGATGGCGGCCCACCCATCGGAGCGATCCGCCACCAGTTCCGAGACGAGCCAGACGGCTTCAGGGTTCGCCTCACCGGGGAGTTCCCGGCGGCCACTCCACCCATCCTGATCCGAGGGCATCAGTGGCATCTGGCCTGCGAGTTCTGCAACTGGATCGAGGCCGCGAATCCCCCCTCACCCGATCGTGCGGCCTGAGTCCTCGCCGCTCCCACCGTCGCCGGTCGGCGCATAACGACTAGTTGGTAAAAACGGCCCTTCCCGCGCCTGCGGCTTGCATGGGCCATTCAGCTGTCGATAGGAGAATCGGTGAACCGGTTCGCCCATCACTACGTCCACGCTGCGATGTCGGGGACGGCCCTGATCGCGGCATCGGTGATCGCTTTCGTCGTCGTCCTCTCGTTCCAGGCGGTGCGCGACTGGCCCGGTCTCGGCATCGCGATCGGCACCGGCGAGGACCAGGGCCGTTCGGCGCCCCCGGCGGACGCCGGGCAGCCCGCTCGCGGCGGCGCCCCGCAGGACCGGGCGGCACGCTCCGCAAACCACCGGGTCGCTCGGTTTCGCGGCGGCTCGGCCCCCGCTCTGACCCGTGGAGCCGGCCATAAGGGCGCGCCTGCGGCGGCCAATTCCGGAGGCGGTCCCGGCGGGGTCGGTGTCGGCCGCGACCTGCAGCCGGGCGTATCGCCGGCCCCCGCGGCCACCCCCTCGGTGCCGGTCTCCGAAGCCCATCAGGAAGCCGTTCCCACGGCACAGTCGGCGCCGAGCTCGGGCCCCGGATCGACGCGGTCCGTCGATGGGAATGCGGCTAATCCGGGGAAGGGCGCCGATCAGAGCGGCCACGGACGCGGGCCGGCTGCACCCGGCTCGCGGGCCGATTCCCACGGGTCGGCCGCACAGGCACCGGGGCACACCCGTGGAACGGCCGCCGCGGGCGCGGGCAGGGCCGACCGGTCGGTTGCCGCTCCGGATAGGTCGGAGAGCTCCTCCCGATCGAGGGGCTCCTCCTCCCGATCGGCACGTGGCCATGGGCATGGGGGAGGCCCGCCCTCATCTGCCGCGCAGGGGCCGCAGGCGCGCGGGCAGTCGCCGGTCGCCGGCCCGGATCCTCCGGCCGCGGCCCAGGGCCCGCAGGGGCCACCGCCCTGGGCCGGCGGGCCTGGCAGGAGCGGGGACGCGCCCGGGCACGGCCGGACGCACTAGGTATTTCCGGGTAGCGAGGAGGACGGCGCGCCCTGCGCCGCGGCGTCGCGGCGCTCGGGGGTGGCATAGACTGCCGACCGATGGCGACGGTGGAGGTCAAGGGCGTCGAGGGAATGCAGGAGCTCCTCGGCAGGGCGATCGGTCCCAGCGGCTGGCGCACGGTAACCCAGGAGGACATCGACACCTTCGCCGAGCTCTCCGGCGACGACCAGTGGATCCACGTCGACGTCGAGCGGGCGAAGAGCGAGAGCCCGTTCGGGACGACGATCGCCCACGGCAACCTGACCCTCTCCCTGGTCGACGGCTTCCGCAAGGAGCTGATCTCCTCCAGCGGTTTCGCGCTGGGGGTCAACTACGGCTGGGACAAGATCCGCTTCCCGGCTCCGGTGCCCGCGGGCAGCCGCGTGCGCGGCAGCGCTGAGGTCGTCTCCGTCGAGGAGGTCGGCGGCGGCTGGTGGCAGGTCGTCACCCGTTTCACGCTCGAGGTCGAGGGCAACGAGAAGCCCTGCTTCGTCGGCGACTCGGTGACCCGCGTGATGGCCCCCGCCGAGTAGCCCACTCAGCGGCCCTTGAACTCGGGCTTCTCGCCGGCGAAGAAGGCCTCCACGCCGGCCCGAAGGTCCTCGGTCGCCATGCTGTCGGCGATCCCGTGCCGCTCGAGCTGCAGGTGCTCCGGCAGGCTGTTCTCGATGCTGACGCCGGTGAGCCTTTTCGCCATCCGCACGTAGTGGGGTGCCCGGCCGGCGAGCTTCTCCGCGCGCTCCCGCGCCGTGCCGACCAGCTCGTCGGCGGGCACGACGTCGGTCACGAGCCGCTCGGCGAGCGCGTCGGCGGCGCTCATGTTGGGGTCGTCGAGGAGCAGCTCGAGTGCCCGGCTCGGGCCGACGACCCGTGGCAGGAAGTAGGTCATCCCCCCGTCCGGCGAGGCGCCGATCCTCCCGTACGCGCAGGCGAAGAAGGCGTTCTCGGAGGCGATCCGCGTGTCGCAGGCGAGTGCCAGCGAGAAGCCCGCGCCCGCCGCCGGGCCGTTGACCGCGGCGATCACCGGGAAGGGGATCCGCCGCAGGTCGATGATCGCCTGGTGCAGGGCCTCGGCCCCGCGCCGCACCTCGGAGGGCAGGTCCACCTCCTCGGAGCGGACGCCGTCGCGGAAGGTGTTGACGTCGCCCCCGGCGCAGAAGGCCTTGCCGGCGCCGGTCACGATCAGGGCGCGCAGGCCGGAGCGATCGGCGAGCCAGGCGAAGACGACGGTCATCTCGAGGATCATCTCGGGGCTCATCGCGTTGAACGCCTCGGGCCGGTTCAGCGTCAGGGTGCCGATCCAGCCGTCCGTCTCCAGCGTCATCGTCTTCAGCTCGGGCGGGTTCACGCAGCCCGCAGCCTACCCTTTGCCATGTGACCGACGACGAGAGCCAGGACGGCGCCTCCCGCGAGGAGAGGCTCGCGCGCCGACGGCGGGAGCTGCCCGACTCGTCGGGCGTCTACCTTTTCTACGACCGCGCCGGGGAGCTTCTCTACGTCGGCAAGGCGCGCTCGATACGCAAACGGGTCGCCTCGCACTTCTCGGCCGGTGAGACGCGGCTCACCTCCCGGGTGGAGCGGATCGACGTCCTCGTCACCGCAAACGAGGCCGAGGCGCTGCTCGCCGAGCAGAGCTTCATCAAGCGGCACCGGCCCCGCTTCAACATCCGCCTCCGCGACGACAAGTCCTACCCGTACGTGGCGGTCAGCCTCGACGAGGAATACCCGCGGGTCTACTTCACTCGCGAGCGGCACCGCCCCGGACGCGCCTACTTCGGGCCCTTCTCCAGCGCCAAGCGCGTGCGAGAGACCCTCGATCTGCTCGGCAAGCTGTTCCAGTTCCGAACCTGCGAGGGGCCGGAGCCGGGCCGGCGTTCGGGCAACCCCTGCCTCGACTACTACATCAAGCGCTGTGGGGCTCCCTGCGTCGGGTACGTCGGTCGCGAGGAGTACCGCCGCAACGTCGAGGCGATCGTCGACTTCCTCTCCGGCCGCTACCGGCGGGTGGAGGCCGATGAGCAGGCGAAGATGGAGGAGGCTGCCGCCGCGCGGGAGTTCGAGCGCGCCGCGATCCACCGGGACCGGCTGGCCGCGATCAGGTCGCTATTCGAGCGCCAGCGCGTCGCCGGCGCCTCGGTGGGGACCGCGGACCTGATAGGTGTCGCGGCGGCCGGCGCCGACGCCAACGTCCAGGTCTTCCAGGTGCGCGACGGGATACTCGCCGAGCGGCAGAGCTTCTACCTCGAGAATCGCGGCGAGCGCGACCTGGCCGAGGTCGCGGAGGAGTTCATCGGCCAGTTCTACTCGGCGACGCCGTCGGTCCCGAGGACGATCGTCGTCGGCCCTTACCTTCGCGAGCGAGCGGAGCTCCTGGCGGAGGCCCTCGGCGAGCGGCGGGGCGGCCCCGTCGACGTCAGGGTCGCCGAGCGCGGCGACAAACGGCGCCTGCGCGAGCTCGCGGAGCGCAACGCGAGGCTCGCCCTCGACCAGGACCGCCTGCGCCGAGAGCACCGCCGCCAGCGGCGGGTCGAGTCGCTCGCCGAGCTGCGGGACGCGCTGGGCATGGAGGAGCTGCCGGTCCGCATCGAGGGGTTCGACATCTCCAACATCGGCGGTGACCACACCGTTGCCTCGATGGTGGTCTTCCAGGGCGGCGCCACGAGGAAGTCGGACTACCGCAGGTTCCGCATCCGGGCCGAGCGCGATGGGGGGGTGGACCCGACGGCGAGCGACGCGGGCGAGCCCCGTGCGAACGACTTCGCCGCGATGGAGGAGGTCCTCTCGCGGCGAGTGGCCAGGTATATCGAGCAGGTCGATCTCTCGCCCCACGACGGCAAGCGCGACGAGAGCTTCGCTGCGCTGCCGGGCCTGATCGTGATCGACGGGGGAAAGGGACAGCTTGCCGCGGGGATGCGCGCCCTGCGGGCGTTCGTCGAGCGCGGCGTGACCGTCGTCAGCCTCGCCAAGCGGTTCGAGGAGGTTTACCTGCCCGGCCGCGACGCCCCGGTCGACCTGGACGCCGACTCGGAGGCCTCGAAGCTGCTCCAGCGGGTCCGAGACGAGGCGCATCGCTTCGCGATCGAGCACCACAGGGGCCGGCGCGACCGGGCGATGACCGGCTCCGTCCTCGACGAGCTGAGGGGCGTCGGCCCGGTGCGGAAGCGCGCCCTGCTCCGCCATTTCGGCTCGCCCGAGCGCTTCCTCGGGGCGACGCGCGAGGAGCTCGAGGCGGTCCCGGGCCTTCCCGGCAAGCTCGCCCGCGATATCCACGAGCAGCTCAACCGGACGGGCTGAGCTTGGGCGCTCCCGCCGACAACGACGTAAGCGTGGTCGTGATCACCGGCCAGTCGGGCGCCGGCAAGTCGGAAGCGATCGCCGCCTTCGAGGATGGCGGCTACTTCTGCGTCGACAACCTGCCGCCGCGGATGATCGGCAGCCTCGGGGAGCTGTTCCGCCATCCGGGCAGCGGTGTGCGCCGCGCCGCGGTCGTCTCCGACGTTCGGGGCGGCGAGTACTTCGACGAGCTGCTCCAGGTCCTCGACGAGCTCGAGGCCGACGGGTTGCGGACCAGGGTGCTCTTCCTGGAAGCCGAGGAGGAGACCCTCGTCGACCGCTACAAGGAGACCCGCCGGCGCCACCCGCTCGCCCCGGAAAGGAGCATCGTCGAGGGCATCCGCGCCGAGCGCGAGCTGCTCGGCCCGCTGCGCGAGCGCGCCGATGTGGTGATTTCCACGGACGAGTTGACCGGAGCGATGCTGAGGCGGCGGATCCGCGAGGAGATGCTCGGTGTGGAGGAGGAGCCGAGGCTGGCACTGACCCTGCTCACATTCGGCTTCAAGAACGGGCCGCCCCGCGACGCCGACCTCACCCTCGACGTGCGCTTCCTGCCCAATCCTCACTACGTGGACGAGCTGCGGCCGCTGACCGGGCGGGACCCGTCGGTACGCGATTACGTCGAGTCGGGGACCCTGGCCGGCGAGTTCTACGGGCGCCTGCTGCCGTTGCTCGAGTTCCTCGTCCCGGCCTACGTGGCCGAGGGTAAGAGCCACCTGACGATCGCGATCGGATGCACCGGCGGGAGGCACCGCTCGGTGACCGTCGCCGACCGGATCCGACGGGACCTGGAGGGCCGCGACGGAGTCGTCGTCCGGGTCAAGCACCGCGACGCCGAGCCGGACTCGTAAGAATCCCCGTCGATGCCAATCGACTCGACCCCGATCATCTCGGTCCGCGGCCTGCGCAAGAGCTATGGGAAGCTCGAGGCCGTGCGCGGAATCGACCTCGAGGTGCAGAGGGGGGAGGTCTTCGCCTTCCTCGGGCCGAACGGGGCCGGCAAGACGACCACCGTGGAGATCCTCGAGGGCTATCGCGATCGAGGCGCCGGCGAGGTCTCGGTCCTCGGCGAGGACCCGCAGCGCGCCGGCCGCGAGTGGCGGCAGAGGATCGGGATCGTTCTGCAGTCCTGCAGGCTGGACCCGTATCTGACCGTCAGCGAGTCGCTGGCGCTGTTCGCCGGCTACTACGACTCGCCGCGCCCGGTCGAGGAGGTGGTCGCGGCGGTCGGCCTCGAGGGCAAGGCCGACACGCGGGCCGGAAAGCTCTCCGGCGGGCAGCAGCGCCGCCTCGACGTCGGCATGGCGCTGATCGGCGACCCCGAGCTGCTCTTCCTCGACGAGCCGACCACCGGCTTCGATCCCTCCGCCCGCCTGCAGGCATGGGACGTGGTCTCGGGGCTGCGCGACCTCGGAAAGACCGTCTTCCTCACCACTCACTACATGGACGAGGCGCAGAGGCTCGCGGACAGCGTCGCGATCATCTCGGGCGGCGAGGTCGTCGCCCGGGGCACCCCGGGTGACCTCGGCGACCGCGAGGCGCAGCCCGCGCGGATCACCTACCGCCGCGACGGCGAGGTCGTCTCCCTGGAGACCACCAACCCGGTCCGCACGCTCAACGAGCTGACGGGGGAGGCCCTGGAGATGGGCGTCGACCTCGAGGGCCTGGAAGTCAGCCGTCCCAGCCTCGAGGACGTCTATCTGGAGCTGACGGAAGCCGACCGATGAGCCTCGTCCTGCACCAGTTCCGCTACGACCAGAAGGCCTTCTGGCGAAACCCGGCCTCGGTGTTCTTCACGGTGATGTTCCCCGTCCTCGTCTTCGTCATCCTCGCGATCGTCTTCGAGGGCGAAACGGTCCACGTGCGCGGCGGGGTGCCGGCGACCACGTACTACGTGCCGGCGATCATGACCCTGTCGATCATCTCGGCGACGATGCAGACGTTGGCGATGACGCTGGTGATCGCCCGCGAAGACGGCCGGCTGAAGCGCGGCCGGGGGACGCCGATGCCGTCCTGGGTCTTCGTCGCCGGCCGGGTCGGGAACTCGATCGTCGTCGCCGTGATGATGCTCGCCCTGCTCGCGGCGATCGGCGCCGCCCTCTACGGCGTCGACGTTCCCTGGGCCCGGATGCCGGCGATCCTGCTCACCCTGGTGGTGGGGGCCGCGGCATTCTGCTGCCTGGGAATCGCGCTGACCGCCGTGATCCCGTCGCAGGACGCGGCCGCGCCGATCGTCAACGCCCTCCTGCTGCCGCTCTACTTCCTCTCCGGAGTCTTCATCCCGGAAGACCAGCTGCCGAGCGGTGTTATCGCCTTCGCCGACGCCTTTCCCGTGCGCCACTTCTTCGACGCGTTCTTCGATGCCTACGTGCCCGCCGGGGGGGCGGCGGTCTCCTGGGACAATCTCGCTGTGGTCGCTGCCTGGGGGCTGGCCGGCGCGATGCTTGCGATCCGCTTCTTCCGCTGGACTCCGCGGGGCGGCTGAGACCCCCGACCGGCCGACCTCCCGCCCGGCGCGCGTATAGCCTCCCGGTCCCGATGCTGCACCACGTTCTCCTGGAGGTGTCCGACCTCGAGCGGAGCGCGTCGTTCTACGACGCGCTGCTTGCGCCCCTTGGCTGGCGGCGCCATTTCGAGCAGGACGGGACGATCGGTTGGGGCATCGCGAAGCCGGTCTTCTTCATCGCCGACCATCACGAGCCGCGGGCGGGCTTCGGGCTGCTCAGCTTCTCCGGATTGGGAATCGTCGCCGTCAAGGCCTCCTGGGAGGCCGGCGTCGACGCCGGCGGCACCAGCGTCTCCGAGCCCGGCGAGCGCCGCTCGCATGGGTCCGGGTCCTACTCGGCGTTCCTCAAGGACCCTGACGGGTACGAGATCGAGGTCACCGTCGGCGAGTAGAGGCCATTAGCATCGGCATTACATGCGACTCGAGGAGGAATTGACTTCATGGCTGTGAAGGTCGGCATCAACGGTTTCGGACGAATCGGGCGCAATATCTTCCGCGCCGCCCATGCTGCGGGGGCGGACGTGGAGTTCGTGGCGGTCAACGACCTGGTCGACGCCGGCACAATGGCCCACCTGCTCAAGTACGACTCGATCCTCGGACGCTTCCCGGGCAGGGTGGAGGCCGGCGACCGCGTGATCTCGGTCGACGGCAGCGAGGTCCGGCTGCTCTCGGAGCGCGATCCGGCGGACCTGCCCTGGGACGATCTCGGGGTCGAGGTGGTGATCGAGTCGACCGGCCTGTTCACGGCCCGCGAAGACGCTGCCAAGCATCTCACGGCCGGCGCCCGCAAGGTGATCATCTCGGCGCCCGCGAAGGAGCCCGACGTGACGGTCGCCCTCGGCGTCAACTTCGACGAGGCCTATGACCGCGACAGC
The DNA here is from genome assembly GCA_963712325.1 of uncultured Solirubrobacterales bacterium. GTDB lineage: Bacteria > Actinomycetota > Thermoleophilia > Solirubrobacterales > 70-9 > VRUE01. The sequence continues at coordinate 344,612 of CAVQHG010000009.1, read as the reverse complement.
CACGACATCATCTCCAACGCATCCTGCACGACCAACTGCCTGGCGCCGATGGCCAAGGCGCTGCACGAGGAGGTCGGCATCGAGCAGGGCCTGATGACCACGATCCACGCCTACACGGCCGACCAGCGCCTGCAGGACATGCCGCACAAGGACCTGCGCAGGGCCCGGGCGGCGGCAATCAACCTGATCCCGACCACGACCGGCGCGGCGAAGGCGGTCGGGCTGGTCCTGCCGGAGCTGAACGGCAAGCTGAACGGGATCGCGATGCGGGCGCCGGTCGCAACCGGCTCGGTCGTCGACCTGGTCTTCATGCCGTCTGCCCCCACCGACCCGGAGTCGGTCAACGCCGCGGTGAGGGCGGCGGCGGAGGGCCCGATGAGAGGCATCCTCTCCTACACCGAGGACCCGATCGTCTCCACGGATATCGTCGGCGACCCCCACTCCTCGATCTTCGACGCCGGTCAGACGATGGCGATCGGCGACGGCTCGATGATCAAGGCCGTCGCCTGGTACGACAACGAGTGGGGCTACTCGAATCGCTGTGTCGAGCTGGCCGCCAAGGTCCTCTGAGCCGTTCCCTGGCAGCCTTGAGCTTCTCCAAGGCAAGCGTCCGCGATGCCGACCTCTCGGGCCGCCGCGCCCTGGTCAGGGTCGACTTCAACGTCCCGCTCGAGGATGGGCGGGTGGCCGATGACACGCGGATCAGGGCGGCCCTGCCGACGATCGAGCTGCTCCGTGAGCGCGACGCCGCGATCGTCCTCGTCTCCCATCTGGGCCGCCCGGGCGGCAAGGTCGACCCGGCGCTCTCGATGCGGCCGGTGGGCGAGCGCCTCGAAGAGCTGCTCGGCGCCGAGGTGCGCCAGGCTCCCGGCGTGATCGGCTCCGACGTCGAGACGATGGCGGGGGCCCTGGGCCCGGGGGACGTCCTGCTGCTCGAGAACGTGCGCTTCGAGCCCGGGGAGACGGCGAACGACCCGAAGCTCGCCGATGCCCTGGCCGCCCTCGCGGACATCTATGTCGACGACGCCTTCGGCGCCGCCCATCGCGCGCACGCCAGCACCGAGGGGGTGGCGCGGATCCTCCAGGGATATGCGGGGCTGCTGCTCGAGCGCGAGGTCGAGGAGCTGAGCCGCGTGGTCGAGTCTCCGGAGCGGCCGCTGGTCGTGGTCCTCGGCGGCGCCAAGGTGAGCGACAAGGTCGGTGTGATCGACCGCTTCCTCGAGATCGCCGACCGGATCCTGATCGGCGGCGCGATGGCCTTCAGCTTCTTCCGGGCCCAGGGAATCGCGACCGGCGACTCCCTGGTGGAGGATCAGGGGGTTGCACTGGCCGAGGAGGCGCTGCGGCGCGCGGAGTCCAGCGACTGCGAGCTCAGCCTTCCGACCGACCTCGTCCTCGGCCGCAGCTTCGACGCCGCCACGGAGGTTCGCGCGGACGACGGCGTCGCCGTCCCCGACGGGTGGATGGGCCTCGACGTCGGCCCGGTGACCGCCGCCGCCTACGCGGAGGCGATCGCGGACGCGGGGACGGTGCTCTGGAACGGGCCGATGGGCGCTTTCGAGCTGGAGCCCTTTGCCGCTGGGACCCGGCAGGTCGCCGAGGCGGTGGCCCGGACGCCGGCGAAGACGGTCGTCGGCGGTGGCGACTCGGTCGCGGCGATCGTGCGCTTCGGCCTTGCGGACGAGGTCGACTGGCTGTCGACCGGTGGCGGCGCCTCCCTCGAGCTGCTCGAGGGGAAGCGCCTGCCGGGGGTCGAGGCCCTCCTGGACGGGTCCGCGGCGGACGCGGGAGCGAGTGAGAGCAAGCGAGGAAGCCGGGGATGATGAGCGCGAGCGAGCGGGAGCAGAGCACGCGGAGCCGCTCCGCGGCGGACGCGGGAGCGAGTGAGCGAGGAAGCCGGGGATGATGAGCGCGAGCGAGCGGGAGCAGAGCACGCGGAGCCGATACCTCGCGGCGAACTGGAAGATGAACAAGACCGTCGCCGAGGCCGGTGCCTTCGTCGACTCCCTGCTCCCTCGGATCGCCGCCACTCCGCACGACGTCGTCCTCTGTCCGCCATTCACCGCCCTGGCGGAGGTGGTCGAGCGCTCGCGCGGCAGCGCCGTGCGGGTAGCCGCCCAGAACATGCACGAGGCCGAGTCGGGCGCCTTCACCGGTGAGGTCTCCTCGTCGATGCTGGTCGAGCTCGGCGTGAGCGGCGTGGTCCTCGGCCATTCGGAGCGCCGCCGGCATTTCGGTGAGACCGACGAGGCGCTGGCGCACAAGGTCCTGCGCGCCCTCGCCGCCGCCCTCGAGCCGATCCTCTGCGTCGGGGAGAGCGAGGATGCGCGGGACGCCGGGCAGACCGAGGCGGTGCTCGAGGGACAGCTCCAGGCCGACCTCGCCGAGGTGGGACCCACCGAGCTGGCTCGGGTCGTGATCGCATACGAGCCGATCTGGGCGATCGGCACCGGGCGCACGGCGAGCCCGGACCAGGCCGAGGAGGCGATCGCCTTCATTCGCGACGTCGTCCGGGAGCGCGGCGGCGCGGCGGACGAGCTGCGCATCCTCTACGGCGGCTCGGTGAAGCCAGAGAACGCGAGCGAGCTCCTCGCCAGGCCGGAGATCGACGGGGCCCTGGTCGGCGGCGCAAGCCTCGACCCGGGTGACTTCGCCGCGATCGTCGAGGCGGCCTGAGCGCCGGGCGCGAGGTGTAGGCCTATGAGCGTCTCCTCCGTCGCCCTCGTCATTCTCGACGGCTGGGGCCTGGCCGACCCGGGGCCGGGCAACGCGATCTCGCTGGCCCGGACGCCCGTCTTCGACGCGCTCTGGGAGAGGTATCCACACGCGCGCCTATCGGCAAAGGGCCGGGACGTCGGGCTGCCGGAGGGCCAGATGGGCAACTCGGAGGTCGGCCACCTGAACCTCGGGGCGGGCGCGATCGTCAAGCAGGACCTCGCCCGCATAGACGACGCGGTCGCCGACGGCGCCTTCTTCGACAACGACCGGCTCCTCGAGGCGTGTGAGCGGGCGCGGAACGGCCCGCGCGGCCGCCTGCACCTGCTCGGCCTGGTCTCCGACGGCGGCGTGCACTCAGGGTGGGAGCACATCGAGGCCGCGATCGAGCTCGCCTCGCAGGAGGGGGTTCCCGACCTGGTCTTCCACGCGATCACCGACGGTCGCGACACGCTTCCGCACGGCGGGCGCGGATACCTCGCCGAGCTCGATCGCATGCTTCGCCAGGCGGGCCGGATCGCCACGGTGGGTGGGCGCTACTACGCGATGGACCGGGACACCCGCTGGGAGCGGACCAAGCTCGCCTATGACGCGATCGTCCACGCCAAGGGACTGCATGCGGGAAGCGCGGCCGAGGCGATCGAGGACTCCTACGCTCGCGGGGAGACCGATGAGTTCGTCAAGCCGACGGTGATCGGGGACTACGACGGCGTCGCGGCCGGGGACGTCGCGATCTTCCTCAACTTCCGCCCGGATCGCGCCCGGCAGATGACCCGCGCGCTCGCCGACCCCTCGTTCGACGAGTTCCCCCGCGCGAGCGCGCCGCTCCTCGACCTGACCACGATGACCGAATACCGCAAGGGCTGGCCGTATCCGGTCGCGTTTCCCGAGCAGCGGCCGACCACCACCTTGGCCGAGGTCATCTCCGAGGCGGGCGACCGCCAGCTGCACGTCGCCGAGACAGAGAAGTATGCGCACGTCACCTACTTCTTCAACGGCGGTCGCGAGCAGGAGTGGGAGGGGGAGGAGAGGCGGCTGGTCAACTCCCCGCGTGACGTCGCGACCTACGATCTCCGACCGGGGATGAGCGCTCGGGCCGCCGCGGACGCCTTCGCCGGCGCATGGTCGGAGGACGGCTATCGCTTCGGGATCATCAACTTCGCGAATCCTGACATGGTCGGGCACACCGGCGTGATCCCGGCCGCCGTGGAGGCGGTCGAGGCCGTCGACTCCTGCCTCGGCGACGTCGTCGCTGCCGTCGAGCGCTCGGGTGGCGTCTGCGTGATCACCGCCGACCATGGCAACTGCGACCACATGCTCGAGCCCGACGGCTCGCCCAACACCGCCCACTCGCTGAACCCGGTCCCGCTGGTCGTCACCTCCGAGGGCCTGGCGCTTCGCGAGGCGGGCATCCTCGCCGATGTCGCCCCGACCGTTCTCGACCTGCTCGACATCCCCCAGCCCGAGGCGATGACCGGCCGCTCGCTGATCCTTTCCGCCGAGTGACGACCTGATCGCCATAGCGACCGGAATCGAGCATTCGGCGCGATGAGGCAGGATCCGAACAGGCTGGCGTTCGAGATCGAGGCGCGCGACGGAGAGGCCCGCGCCGGAGTCCTGCGCACCGCCCACGGCAGGGTCGAGACGCCCGCCTTCATCCCGCTGGCGACCAAGGGGACGGTGCGTGGCCTGGAGTCGGCGGAGGTCGCCGGCCTCGGCTACGAGCTGATCCTCGGCAACACCTACCACCTGTTCGTCTCGCCGGGTCCGGAGCGGATCGCGGCCGCCGGGGGCCTGCACTCGTTCATGGGCTGGGAGCGGTCGCTGATCACAGACTCCGGCGGCTTCCAGGTCTTCTCGCTCGCTCACGGCGGGGTCGCGGACGAGGTCAAGGGGAGCGGCCGGCCGGGAGGCGGCCATGGATCGGTGATCTCCATCGACGAGGAGGGCGTTCGATTTCGCTCCTATCGCGACGGTGGCGAGCTCTTCATATCGCCCGAGGTGTCGATGCGCGTCCAGGCCGCCCTGCGGAGCGACATCGCCCTTGCGTTCGACGAGTGCACTCCGTATCACGCGGACCGCGACTACACCGCCCGATCGACAGAGCGCACGCATCGCTGGCTCGATCGCTGCCTGAGTTGGCACGAGACGGACGGGCCGGCGCAACAGGCCGTGTTCGGCATCGTCCAGGGCGGGGTCCACGAGGACCTGAGGCGGGAGTCGGCGCAGGCCGTCGCCGAGTCCGAGGTTGACGGGATCGCGATCGGTGGCACCCTGGGGCGAGACAAGCAGGAGATGGCCGCGGTGCTTGGGCTGACCGTTCCGCTGCTCCCCTCGGGGGCGCCCAAGCATCTGCTGGGCATCGGCGAGGTGGACGACATGCTCGATGGGATAGGGCTCGGGCTCGACGTGTTCGACTGCGCGATTCCGACCCGGTTGGCGCGGCACGGCGGGGCGCTCGCCCCGGAGCCGCGCGGCCGCTTTCGCCTCGATCTGCGCAAGGCTGGATGGGAGGGCGACCGCAGGCCGCTGGTCGACGGCTGTCCCTGCCCGGCGTGCGTCCGCCACGATCGCGACTACCTCAGCTACCTCTCCCGCGGCGAGGAGCTGACAGCCGTCCGACTGCTCTGCCTTCACAACCTCTCCTACATGCGGGCCCTCGTCGACGGTGCCCGCGCCGCGATCGTCGCCGGCGACTACGCCGGCTACTGCGGCCGCATCCTCGCCGGGGCCTCGCCCTACGAGCTCTGACAGCAGCCGGGCCCGCTCGCACGTCCCGGACGGCAGAGCCCCTGGGTCGAGGAGAACACCGAATCGGCCGCTCGCGCGGGTGGCGCGGGTCCGAGGGGGCCGAGAACGGACTCTTGGCCCGCCCGCAGGCCCCCTCGGGACCGTGCCAGGACCCGCGCCCAGCCGTCCCTATTCGGTGTTCTTCTGGACCAGGTCCTTGAGTTCTTCGACGACCTTGTCGACCGTTTCACCCGCCACTTCGGTTGCCCGCACCCCGGTCGCCTTGTCGGTGGTGACGATCACCGCGGTCGCCACAGCCGCCGCGATCAGGACGAGGGCGACCAGGGCCAGCGCGGCGCGGAAGAAGCGCGAGAGGGCGCCGCGCTTGGCCGGCCGCGCAGCCGGCGGCGCCGCCGGCTGCCGGGGCGCGCGGGTGGCCGGCCGCCGCGTCTGGGAGGGCGGGGGGCGAAACTCCGTGCGGGCGGTCTCGTCGATGCCGTGGGCCGCGGTCTCGCCGGCGAGGACCCCCGTCGGCGTCACTCCCTCCGGCAGCGGCAGGGTCACATCCTCTCCCTGCAGGCCCCGCTGCAGGCCGGACGCCAGTTCGTCGGCGCTCGCGAATCGTCGTGACGGGTCTCCCTCCAGGGCGCGGAGCACGGCGGCGCCCAACGTCTCGGGAACCTTGTCGTTGTACGTGGTGGGCGGTAGCGGGCGCTCGTTCTGCTGTCGCACGGCGAGCTCGGCGAGGGTCGAGCCCTCATAGGGCAGCCGCCCTGTGAGGAACTGGTAGAGGACGACGCCGAGGGCGTAGACGTCGGTGGCCGGCGTCGCCTCCTCGCCGCGGACCTGCTCGGGGGCGAGGTACGCGGCGGTGCCGACCACGGAGCCGACCTGCGTGATGCGGGTCTGCTCGAGCGCCCGCGCGATCCCGAAGTCGGTGAGCTTGACCGTCATCTCGCCACCGCCCACCGGGCCGCCGTCGATCATCAGGTTGCCTGGCTTGACGTCGCGATGGATGATCCCGCGCCGGTGCGCGTAGTCGAGGCCCGCACAGGCCTGGATCCCCGCCTCCGCCGCCGTCTGCGGCGCGAGCGGCCCCTGTCGCTGGAGGATCTGGGCGCCGGAGAGGCCCTCGACGTACTCCATGACGATGTAGTGCCGGTGGTCGTCGACGCCGGTGTCGTAGACCTGGACGATGTTGGGGTGGATGAGCTTCGCCACCGCCAGGGCCTCGCGCCGGAAGCGGGCGACGAAGCGCTCGTCGTCGGACAGGTGCTCGGCAAGGACCTTGACCGCCACCGTCCGCTCCAGGGTCAGGTCGGTCGCCTTGTAGACGTTCGACATGCCCCCGGACCCCAGCCGGTCGCCGATCTCGTATCGCCCGGAGAGCGTTCCCGCCGCCATCATTCGCTTTCGGCGGGGCTGGCGGGGCCGATCCCGCCGGACTGGCCGCCGCCCGCTTCTTCGGGTTCCGCCGGTTCGGCTTCCGCTTCGTGGCCTTTGGCTTTTCCGTTCGCCTGCGGCGGCAGCTGGGGTTCTGCCTGGGGCGCCGGGGTGGCTTCCTGCCCCTTTTCGGCCTTGTTCTTCTGCTTTTCGGTCTTTCCGGGGGGTTTCTCGGTCGTTTCGGCTTCTTCGGGGGCCGCTTCTTCTTCCCCGGTCCCCTGCCCGGATTCTTCGCAGCCGGCGACCACTTCGTTGAGGCGCTGGGCGCCGTTGCGAAGGGCTTCCTTCAGCTTCGGGTCGATCCCGCTCAGCGCTTCGATCTGCGTGCTCACCTGCAGGGCCCTGTCCTCGGCTTCTATGCAATTCCCTTCTTCGGCAAGCGCCCGGACGGATGTCAGGTTTTCGTCGATTTCCCTGGCCGTGTTGCCCGGCAGCAGCTTCGCGTCCTCGCCCCCGCAGGAGGCGAGCGCCAACGCGAGCGCCGCGACGGCGGCGAGGGCGAGCAGCGATGCGGCCGCGCGGGAGCTCATAGCGCGAGTCTAGAGGACGTCCCCAACTGCACGATTTCCCTGCATTTGCGCGTCACTGGCCGACGTAGAGCCGTTCCGCGAGGCGACTGGGAAGTCCCGCCTCGGATATCGACGCTGCCGCCCTCCCGATGTCGTACTCGACCCGGTGGAAGCGCCCGCTCGGCCGGTCGAGGTCCAGCTCCAGCCAGGCGGCGCGCGGGTCGCCGTCCCGGGGCTGGCCGACGCTCCCGGGGTTGAGCAGCCAGCGGCCCTCCTCGAGGCTGAGGTCGAGGCCCTCTCCGGCCTGGGCCCCCCTCGTCTCGCCCCTTCCGCCGTCCTCCGGGTATCGGTGGAAGAAGAGGGCCACGTGGGAGTGCCCGATCAGGGCCAGCCTCCCGGGCTGGGCGTCGAGGCAGGCACTCGCCTGCTCGATCGAGAGGACGTACTCCCAGACCGGATCTCGCGGCGAGGCGTGGAAGAGGCCGACCTCCCGGCGATCGAGCGCGGGTCCGAGTCCGCGCAGGAACTCGACCGAGGCTGCGCCGATCGCCGCTCGGGTCCATTCGACGGCCGCGGCCGCGGCCTCCGAGAAGGATGCGACGTCGAGGCCACCGAGCACAGCCAGGTCGTGATTGCCGACCAGGGAGACGGCGCAACGCTCGCGCACAAGCTCGGTGCAGGCGTCGGGCTCCGCCCCGTATCCGACGACGTCGCCGAGGCACCAGATCTCCTCGACGCCACGCCGCTCGATGTCCGCCAGGACGGCCTCCAGGGCGGGGAGGTTGGCGTGGATGTCGGTGATCGCCGCTATGAGCACGGCCGCCCAGCGTACCCGCCGGACGCCGGCTCCATACGATGCGCACGATCCCATGGACACCGACTCGCTCACAGAGCTCCGGGAGGCGGTCAGCTCCGCCGCGCGCACTCTGCGCGGCGGCGAGAAGGGCGGGCCCGAGCCGTCCCTCGACCGCCCGCCGAAGCCCGACCTCGGCGACTACAGCTCCAACGCCGCGATGCTCCTGGCGGCTCCCCTTGGCGAATCCCCCCGCGACGTCGCCGCTCGGCTGGGAGCTGAGCTCGAGCGCGCGCTCGGAGGCGGCACCGGCGAGGTCGAGCGAGTCGAGGTCGCCGGCCCCGGCTTCGTCAACCTGTTTCTCTCGGACTCCTGGTTTCGGCACGCGATGCGTCGCCTCGCCGCCTCGGGCGACGGGCTCGGTCCCGCTGCGACCGCCTCTCCGGAGAAGATCCTGGTCGAGTTCGTCTCCGCCAACCCGACCGGGCCGCTGCATGTGGGCGGCGGTCGCCACGCGGCCTACGGCGACGCGCTCGTGCGGCTCCTGGAGGCCGCCGGCCACGAGGTCGAGCGCGAGTACTACGTCAACGACGGCGGCGGCCAGATCGAGCGCTTCGCGCTCTCGATCGCCGCGCGGATGACCGGGGCGGAGCTTCCCGAGGATGGCTACGGCGGCGACTACGTCCGGGAGCTCGCCGAGGAGGTCGCCGCCCAAGGATCGACCCGGCGGACACCGATGCCGTGGGGCTGCGAGGCGTCGAGCTCGTCCTCGACCGGGTGCGGGCCACCCTCGACCGCTTCGGCGTCCGCTTCGACACCTGGTTCTCCGAGCGCGATCTCTACAGGCGGGGGAGGTCGAGAAGGGCCTGGCCCGCCTCGAGGAGGAGGGCCACTCCTATCGCAGCGAAGGAGCGCTCTGGCTGCGCACCACGGACTTCGGCGACGACAAGGACCGGGTGCTGATCCGGGCCAACGGCGAGCCCACCTACCTCGCCGCGGACGTCGCCTATCACTGGGACAAGCTGGAGCGGGGATTCGAGCGCCTCGTCGACGTGCTCGGGGCCGACCACCATGGCTACGCGCCGCGCCTGCGGGCGGCGATCGCCGGGCTGGGCGCGGACCCGGACGCCTTCGAGGCGCTGATCATGCGCCTCGTCCATATCGTCGAAGGCGGCGAGCGCGCGCAGATGTCGAAGCGCAGCGGCGAGTTCGTCTCCTTGGACGACCTGCTCGACGACATCGGCGTCGACGCCGCCCGTTGGTTCATGCTCTGGCGCAGCCACGACACGACCGTCGACCTCGACCTCGAGCTGGCCAGGAGGGAGTCGAGCGAGAACCCCGTCTACTACGTCCAGTACGCCCACGCAAGGATCTCCAGCATCCTGCGGCGGAAGGGGGACCAGGCGAGCGAGGCGATCGCCGAGGGGGCCGGCGCCCCGACCCCCGGGACCCGGCTCGAGCCGGCCGAGAAGCAGCTGGTCAAGCGGCTCCTCGAGTTTCCCGAGGAGGTGCGGGAGGCGGCGGGGCGGCGCGCTCCCCATCGCATCTGCGCCTACTCCACCGCCGTCGCCGCCGACTTCCATGCCTTCTACCGGGACTGCCAGGTGATCGGAGCCGAGGGGGAGGGGGTCGAGGCCTCGCGGCTCGGTCTCTGCCTGCTCGCCAAGAGGACCATCGCTGGGGCCCTCGGGCTGCTGGGGATCTCGGCCCCGGAGAAGATGTGAAGCCGCTGGTCGAGCTCAGGGGCCGCCCGCGTGAGTCGGCGAGAGCCGGGACCCTGCGGCGCGCCGACCTCGAGGCCTACGGAACCCTGATCGATGCCCTCGGCGACGGAGTGGTACTGGTCACCGGCGCCGGTGAGGCGCGCCTGGCCGTCGCGACCGGGCTCGCCGGAGCCCGAGCCGCGTCCGGCTCCCGCGTCGCCCTTGTCGACTGCGACCTCGCGGAGCCGGCGCTGGACCGGGCTCTGGGCCTCTCCCCGGGCCCGGGCATGCAGGAGTACCTGCGTGCCGAGGTCCGTGCTCCCGAGATCCTGCAGCCCCTCGTTCTCGCCGGGCCCGCCGCCGGGCGGGCGACCGAGCCGCTGGTCTGCATCGTGGCCGGTGAGCCGGCCGCCGACGTTGGGGGCACCCCGACCGACTCGCCTGACTTCTCCCATGCGGTGGGCAGGTTGCGCAGCAGCTACGACATGGTCGTCCTTCGCGGGCCTCCCCTGGGCGATCAGAGCGGTGCGCTGGCGGCGATTGCCGCCCGCGCCGACAGACTGCTCGTCTGCGTCGGGCCGAGGCTGGTGTCGGGAAGGCCCGGACGGCGGCTGAAACGGTCCCTGAGCCGCTTCGAGGGTCGCGCGGGGCCGGCCGATATCGTCGTCTACAGATCGTAGCGGGCGATGTCGGCGTCGAGTCGTTCGGAGTCCTCCGCAGTGGGAGCCTCGGCCGGTCCAGCGCCGGCCGCGCCGGAGGCAGCGGCGCGGCGCCAGCGGCGGATCGCGAGGGCGAGCGCCGCGGCGCCCAGCAGGAATGCGACTGCCGGCACCAGGTAGGCGGAGAGCGAGAACCCCGAGCCTTCGGGCAGGGCCAGCACCTGCGGGCCGTACTCCTCGACCAGGGCATCCTCGATCTGGGCCTTGCTCCTGCCGGCCGCGATCATCTGGGCGATGAAGGCCTTCTCGCGACGGGCCTGGGGTGAGTCCGAGAGCTCCAGCAGCGTGCCGCAGATCGGGCACATCACCTCGTCTTCGACGTCGGAGATGCTCACCTGGGGCCGCGGTGCGCTCGGCCCCGGCGCGGCGTGCGCGGGAACGGCCGCCTGCGCTCCGCAGAGGACCAGGACCGCCAGGACCCGGGCCGCGAGACCCCTCGCCGTCATCCCGTGCTCCCCTCGATGATCGGATCGACGTTCTCGCGAAGGAAGCGCGCGTCGACGGGGCCGCGCCAGATCAGGGCCAGCTTTCCCCGAGGGTCGACCAGGAAGCTCTCCGGGACCCCGCTGGAGCCGAATGCTTCGCTGCGCTCCGCTCCCACCGAGCGCAGCTGCGGATAGGTCGTGTGGAACCGGTCGAGGAAGGCCAGCGCGTCCTCGCTGTTGTCCTGGACGTTGATTCCCAGCACGGTCGCTCCGCGATGGCGGTGGGCGAGCCACCAGCGCTGGAGGGCCGGCGCCTCCTCACGGCAGGGGGGGCACCAGGATGCCCACAGGTTGACCAGGACCCACTCTCCGCGGTAGTGGGCTATCGACCGCTCGCCCTTGCCCCCGAGAACCGGGAGCGGCCGGTCGGGCACCGGATCGCCGATCGCGATCGTCGCCGAGCCCTTGCTGAGCAGGCCGAAGCCGAGCAGGCCGACCACGGCCAGGACGGCAAGGAATGCTGCGAAGGCTCGTGCGCTCACGGCCCGGGAAGGTTAGATCCCGGAGCTCGCCGCCGGGCCGCCCGGTGCGCGGAAGCGCTCAGGAAGCGGAACGCCGTGGGCTCCCGCGGGCGATCGCGCCCGCCGGAGCCCCACGCTCGGCGTTGCCTCGGCTCAGCCTTCCGAGCCTTCGCCGCCTTCGGGTGCCTGGCGCTGCAGCTTCGCGGCGGACACCACGCAGCGTGAGAACGGAGTGCCCTTCTCGCCCTTGACGTGCTTGCGGCTCATCTGCCGGCAGGCGCGGCGAGGGTTCATGTTCTCGTGGTTGGCCGCCCGGGCCATCGCCGTCACGCATTGGCTGAACGGAGTGCCCTTCTCGCCCCTGACGTGCTTGCGGCTCTGGCCGCGGCAGTAGACCCCGTAGGCCTTGGCCTTGGCAGGGAGCGTTGCCTTCGGTCCGGGGGTGTTCTCCGGCGGCGTGTATTCCGGCGGCGTGTATTCCGGGCCGTGACCCTGGGCGTGGTCCCTGCCGTTGCCGCCCGGGTTTTCCGGCTGCGTCGCCAGGGCCGCGCTCGGGACCGCCGCCAGGGCGAGCGCGCCGAGAACCGCGGCCAACTGAGTCTTGAGCTTCATCGTCACTCCTTCGCTGTGGCGCCCTCGCGGGCTCGGTCGTCTTCCCTACCGCGAGGACTGGAACGGGTCGGCGCCCTTTGCGTCAGGCCCCACTCCCGGGGCTCTGTCGCCGGCTTCCGGCGGTGGGGGAGGCTGTGGAGGCGGGGCCGGATGCGCGGGCTCGATCGGGTGTTCGGGCGGGGCCGGCGCCGCAGGCTGGGCCGGCGCGGCGGGATGCGCCGGCTGCGGCGGGGAGTCCTTCGGAGCGCCGACGTTGGCCGGGCTTCCCCCGCCACCGGAGCCACCTCGCGATCCCTGATTGCCTTGGGCTTCCGAGTTGCCGTGCGAGCCCGAGTTGCCGTGCGAGCCCGAGTTGCCATGGATGACCGCTCCCGCCGCCGCCCCCCGTTCGGAACCTCCCCGGCGGGAGCCCGTCGGCGAGGAAGGGCCGTCGGCCGATGGGCGTGCGATCGACGAGGCGTCCCCCGTGCCGCTCGCCACCTCGCCCCGGCCGGCTCGGGAGGCGGCTTCGCCGCGAGTGACGCCCGCCGCCCTGCCGTGCGCCCGCGTCGCTGCGGGCGCGCTCGGGGAGGCGCTCTCCCCGGCCGCGCCCGCCGACCTCCCAGGCGAGCTGCCGGGGTCGTTGACGATATGGACCAAGCCGCTGCGGTCGGCGGCCGCGGTACCGAGCGCGGCGACCACGGCGATCGTCGCGCCGACCTTGACCGCGGCCGCCGAGGCGACCGTGCCGGCGACGGCCCCGCTCGATCCGGCGGCCGCCGCGGAGCCCGCCGCGGCGCCGGTCACCGTGCCGGTGGTGCCGGCACCGGAGCCGGTAAGCGCTCCGCCGAGGATTCCGGCCGCGGCGACAGCCGGAAGTGGCGCGATGGCCGCCAGGTCCTCGCGGCGGGTTCCGATTTCGTCCCTGAACCGCGCGCAGCTCTCGCACGAGCGCAGGTGGGCCCGGATGTCCCTGCGGCGCAGGACCCTCCGGTCGCCGTCGGAGAGCGCTCGGGTTACCTCGTCGCAGCTCATATCACGACCCGCCGCCATCTGCCTGAGGCCGACTCTCGCCTCGTACACGGTCTGCCGCGCCACCTCGGGCGAGGTCTCGAATGCGGCGGCGATCTCCTCGAACGCGAGCCCCGAGAGCTCTCTCATCACGAGCGCGCTGCGCTGTCGCTCGGGCAGCTCCTCGAGGTCTGCGAGCAGCCCCCTCAGCCGCTCGCGGGACTCGGTGCGCTCGGCCGGCCCGGTCCCGTCGGCGACGGTCTCGTGGTCGACAGGATCCGCGGGACGGCGCCGCCGCAGCAGTTCGATCGACTCGTTGTGCGCGATCCGGTACAGCCACGGCTTGAGCTCGATCTCCCGCCGCTCCCCGCGAAGTGCCCGCAGCGCCTTGGCCATCGTGTTCTGGAGGGCGTCCTGCGCGTCGTCGGGATGGGCGAGGATTCCCGCGCAGTATCGGTAGAGCGCCTGGTGATAGCGGGCGAAGATCGCCTCGAAGGCGCGGTTGTCCCCTCTCTGCGCGCGTCTGGCGAGATGCGCGTCCGAAAATATTCTCATTGCAGGCGGCCAGGGCCATCCGGGTCCATTCGTTCAGACTACGACCGATCTGACTGCTTGAACGGTTCGGTGGACGGCCTGTCAGGCGCGACCCACGAACCCGCCGCGACGCGGGCGCCGAGCGGGCGGGGTCTTCAAGCGAGGAACTAGAATCCGTTTCTCTCGCGGACGTAGCTCAGCTGGTAGAGCGCGAGCTTCCCAAGCTCGAGGTCGCGGGTTCGAGACCCGTCGTCCGCTTCGCCTCGACCTCTCCGTTCTCGCGCGCCCTGCCGTCATGGTCGACGAGCCGGTAGAAGTGCTCGGTGGCGCCGCGCACCTGCCGGGTGTCGACAAGCTCGATCAGGTCGGACCTGTCCAACTCCGTGACGTGGTAGTTGACGTTGCTGAGCGGCACCTGGAGCTCGAGACTGAGATCGCTGGGGGAGAGGGTGCGGCCCCCGTCGATCGCGAGGACCTCGAGCACCGAGATTCGCAGTGGGTGGGTGTTCGCTTTCGCAACCCTCTGCCAGTCCATTGCTGCCTCCATCAGTGCGTCGTGTATCGCCTATACCTAAAAATACTAACCAAAATCATCAAAATCGGGTAGAGTGACCTCGTTGAGCTTTGGGCAAGAGATCCAATCGGGTAGGAGATCGGCAATGACCGCAGTTCTGAGGCGCGTCGTCGGCGTCGCCACCGCAGTATTTCTCGTCACCGCAATCCTCGTTTCCTCTGCATCGGCGAGCACCGAAGACATCATCGCGCCGTCGCCCGTCCCACCGGCCGGCGAACCGACAGCCGACAACGGCTGGCAGGCAGGAACGTGCACAACGGACACGCCGATCTGCTCGGTCGATACCCCGGAACACTTCTTCGAAAACGCGGCGGGCCACCCGCAGGTCGGCTTCACCCAGTTCATCGTCAGGACCAAGGCGCCTGTGGAAACGCCGATCGGGGAACTGAAGGACATCCGTGTGGACCTGCCGGCTGGCCTCAGCGTCAATCCCCAGGCGACCGAACGGTGCCCAAACGCGACGGGCAGGGCAGATCCCTCAAGCTGCCCGCCGGGATCGCAGGTCGGCGAAAGCCTGGTCACGGTTTCGGTCCTGGGCGTGCCGTTTGCGCCGTTCGCCCCGGTCACGAAAGTCCCCGTGTACGACATCGAACCCGATCAGGGCCAGCCTGCCCTGTTCGGCCTGAGCATCGCGGGGAGCCCGGTCTTCCTAGAAGCGGACGTCGATTGGGCGGGCGACTATCACGAGGGATTCACGATCCACGTGCCGGAACTGCCCCTCTCCGGAGTCCTCAGCGGCGGCCTGATTCTCAAGAACCGGCTTGTCTTCGACGGCCGCTCCGGAGACGGCACGTTCATCACGACGCCGTCGACCTGTTACGACCCCGAAGCCGATGCCGGCAAGGGGCACGTCTACTCGACATACCTGCTCGCGGCCTCGATCGAAGAAGAGGAAGACCCCGGATATGTCTTCCCCGAGGGCGCCCGGCCGCCGCTCGAGTCGCCGCTGCCCGCCGGGGTCAAGCCGATCGACTGCGCCGGCGTTCCGTATGACCCGTCGGCCGACGTCGATCCGAACACATCGCTGACCGACTCTCCCTCCGGCACGAGCACCGAGGTGACGGTCCCGCACATCACCGGCGGCGAAGAACGCGAGAGCTCCAACACCAAGGAGGCATTCGTCGTCTTCCCTGGGGGGCTCGGGCTCAACCCTTCGGCCGCCAACGGGCTCGTCGCCTGCACCGACGCCCAGTTCGGCAGGGGCACCACGGCGCCGGTCGCCTGCCCGCCGGCTTCCAGGATCGGGACGGTGAAGATCCAGTCGCCGCCGCTGCCGGCCTCCGACGGCACGCTGGAAGGCGACGTCTTCGTCGGCAGCCAACTCAGCCGCGACCCCGCCTCCGGCGACGAGTACAGGATCTTCGTCGACGCCGAGTCGCCCCGCTATGGCGTCTCGGTGCGGCTGGTCGGACACGTCAGCGCCAACCCGATCACCGGCCGGCTCACCACTCGCTTCTCCGACCTGCCCCAGGTCCCGTTCAGCTCCTTCACGCTGACGCTGGACGGCGGCCCCCGGGCGACCCTGACCAGCCCGGCCACCTGCGGCCCGCACCGCTCGGTGATGACGATGGTGCCCTGGTCGGGGAGTCCGCCGGCGAGCCGGACCGGAGAATTCACCCTGACGTCGGCCCCGTGGGGCGGGCCCTGTCCGCAGACGCTTGGCCAGCGCCCCTTCGCCCCCTCCTTCTCGGCGCGAGCGTCGAATCCGCGGGCGTCCCAGTTCACCAGCGTCGACATCGGCGTGGGCCGCGCCGACGGCAACCAGGAGCTGAAGGGCGTCGAAGTCATCCTCCCGCCGGGCCTGACCGCGAAGCTCGCCGGGCTTCGCTACTGCCCCGAGGCTGCGATCGCCGCCGCGGCCGCCCGCAGCGGCCTGGCCGAGCTTTCCTCGCCCAGCTGCCCGGCCGACAGCCTCGTCGGCGGGGCCGCGATCGCATCGGGGAGCGGCGCGCAGCCGCTGCGGATCGAGGCCGGCAGGACCTATCTGGCCGGTCCGTACCGTGGCGCGCCGCTCTCGCTGGCGGTGATCACGCCGGCGACCGCGGGGCCATTCGATCTCGGCACCGTCGTTGTGCGGGTGGCCCTTTTCGTCGACCCGCGGACCGCCCGGGTGCGGGCGCAGAGCGACCCGCTGCCGCATGTCTACGGCGGGGCACTGCTCGACCTCCGCTCGGTCTCCGTGAGAATCGACCGTCGGGGATTCTCGCTGAACGGCACCGGCTGCCGCGCAGGCTCCTTCGATGCTGCGCTCAGCGGCGGCGGCGCAAACCCCGACGCGCCCGCGTCCTTCCACGGGGTCCCGGCGTCCGCCCCGTATCGGGCGACGGGCTGCGGCTCGCTGCCCTTCAAGCCACGGCTCTTCCTGCGCGCCTTCGGGGCCACGAAGCGGGCCAAGAACCCGAAACTCCGCGCCGTGCTCCGCGCCCGTCGGGGCGACGCGAACATCGGCAGGGCCGCGGTGATCCTGCCACCCTCGATCATCCTCGACCAGGCGAGCATCGGCAGGGTCTGCACGCGGGTCCAGTTCGCGGCGGGAGACTGCCCGGCCAACTCCCGCTACGGCTTCGCCGCGGCGCGGTCCCCGTTGCTCGACGGGCCGCTCAAGGGGCCTGTCTACCTGCGCTCCTCCGACAACACCCTGCCCGACCTCGTCGCCGCCCTGCACGGCCAGGTCGACATCGAACTCGATGGCCGCACCGACACTGCCCACGGGCGCATACGCAACACCTTCGACGTCGTCCCCGACGTCCCCGTCTCCAGCTTCGTCCTCACGATCAGGGGCGGCAGGCACAGGGGGCTGCTGGTCAACTCGAAGGACCTATGCCGGCACCGGCAGTTCGCCCGCGTCAATCTCAGGGGGCACAACGGCAAGAAGATGTTGAAGAAGAGGCTGAAGCTGCGGACGCCGTGCAGGCCGAGGCACAGGCGCGAGGGTCACCGGCACCCGAGCGGCCGCCGATAGCGGCCGCCGAGGCCGCTCAGGTCGGCTGGCTGGTGGGTCGGATCAGGATCTCGTTGACGTCCACGCCCTCGGGCTGCTCGAGCGCGAACATCACCGCTCGGGCGATGTCCTCGTCGGCGAGCGCCCAATCGCCCGGGCGCTGGTCGAAGAAGGGGGTGTCGGTCATCCCCGGCTCGATCAGCGTCACGCGGATCCCGTGGTTGTCGTGCATCTGGCGCAGCTCGGCGCGCAGCGCCTCGCCGATCGCCGTCGCCGCCCACTTGGTGGCCGAGTAGAGCGAGCCGGGCAGCACGCGCCGCCCTGCCACCGAGCTGGTGATCAGGAAGTGCCCGTCGCCGCGCTCGAGCAGATGGGGGAGGGCAGCCCTGATCGTCAGCGCGACGCCGTAGACGTTGGTGAGGACCATCGCTCGCCAGTGCTCGACCGACTCCTCGAGGAAGCCCCGGGTCGCTCCGAAGCCGGCGTTGGCGAAGACGGAGTCGAGGCGGCCGAATCGCTCGATGCCGCTGCTCACCGCGCCCTTGACCTGATCCCACTCGGCAACGTCGCAGCGAACCGCGATGGCCCTGTCCTCGCCCAGCTCGACGGCGAGCCGCTCCAGGGGCTCCGTGCGGCGGGCCGCGAGGACGAGCCTGTGACCGGAGGCGGCGGCACGCGCCGTCGCGGCGCCGATCCCGCTGCTTGCGCCGGTGATCAGCAGAACGGGATCGTCGGTGCCCGCCATGCGCGCATTCTCGCAGGCGGCCGGCAGCGGCCCGTGTGCGGGGGTCGGCCGGCTCTCGCTCTGGGGACGGCCGAGCGGCACGTGCCTCCGGATTGCGATAATCCGCGCCGGTGGACCCGCGGCGCAAACGGAAGGTGCGGCTGGTCGTGGCGCTCGGCGCCGCGGTCCTTCTGGCGGTGGCGCTCATCTACACCTCCTTCAGCGCCTCCACCGAAGCGAAGCAGCCGTCGGAGCTGATCGGGGCCACATCCGGGTCGAGCTACGAGCTCACCGGCCGCGTGGTCAAGGGAAGCGTGCGGCGCAATGGTGACCACCTGAGCTTCCGGGTCGCCGACCGCGACGGGGCCGGGAAGAGCATGCCCGTCAGCTATAGCGGCGTGATCCCCGATCCGTTCAGGGGCGGGCGGGAGATCGTGCTCAGCGGCAAGGTCCGGCGCGGCGCCTTCGTCGGCGAGCGGGACACGCTCGTCACCAAGTGCCCCTCGAAGTTCACCACCTCGAATGCCGGCTAGCCTCGGCAGCGCGGCCCTCGGCCTCGCCTTCCTGACCGCCGTATTCGCCGCCGTCGCGGCGCTCACGGCGGTCGGTGGGGACCGCCGCCGGCTCGATCTCTCCCGTCGTGCGGTCTACGCGCTCTTCGGCCTGCTGACGCTCTGCGTGGTGATCGTCGAGATCGCCTTCGGGACGGACGACTTCTCCTTCCGAATCGTCCAGCAGCACTCCTCGCTCGAGACCCCGTTCTTCTACAAGATGGCGGCGATGTGGTCGAGCCAGGAGGGCTCGCTGCTGCTCTGGGCGTGGGTCCTCTCGATCGCCGCCTCGGTGGCCCTGTACGCGACCAGGGACAAGCTGCGCGAGCTCCTCCCCTACGCGACCGCGGTGATGGCCGGGGTGGCCGCCTTCTTCACCGGGCTGATGCTCTTCGCCGGCGGCGTCAACCCGTTCTCGACGCTCTCACCCGCCCCGGCCGACGGAGTCGGTCTGAACCCCCTCCTGCGCCACCCCAGCATGATGATCCACCCGCCGATGCTGTATTCGGGCTACGTCGCCTTCACGGTCCCCTTCGCCTTCGCGGTCGGCGCCCTGGTGACGCGGCGCCTCAACGCCGACTGGATCCGTGCCACCCGGCGCTTCGCGCTGATCGCGTGGGCGCTGCTCGGGTTCGGGCTGCTGCTCGGTGCGCGCTGGTCCTACACGGAGCTCGGATGGGGCGGCTACTGGGCCTGGGACCCGGTCGAGAACGCGGCCCTGATGCCGTGGCTGGTGGGGACCGCCTTCCTTCACTCGATCATGGTCCAGGAGAAACGCGGGATGCTGAAGGTCTGGAACGCCTGCCTGATCGTGGCCACGTTCTCGCTGGCGCTGCTCGGGACCTTCCTCGTCCGCTCCGGGGTCCTGCAGTCGATCCATGCCTTCGGGGACAGCACCGTCGGCCCCTACATCCTCGGACTGATCGCAGTCGTGCTCGTCGGCTCGACTGCGCTGATCGTCTCCCGCCTCGACGACCTGCGCAGCGAGAGGAGGATCGACTCGCTGATCTCGCGCGAGGCGGTCTTCCTGATCAACAACCTGCTCCTGGTGGCGCTCTGCGCGGTGATCTTCTGGGGCACCTTCTTCCCGTTGATCTCGGAGCTCTTCACCGGCGAGAAGTCCTCGCTGGCGGCACCGTGGTTCGATCGCTACACGACTCCGCTCGCGGTCCTGCTGGTGCTGTTCACCGGGATCGGGCCTCTGCTCGCCTGGCGGAGGGTCAGCTGGGCCTCCGCCAGGCGCGTCTTCCTCGTGCCGGTCGCGGTGGCCGCCGCCGTCGGCCTGGCCCTCGGCCTGCTCACCGATGCGGGGGGCAGCCCCTGGGCGCTTGCGCTGTTCGCCTTCGCCGCCTTCGCGCTCATCGGCCTGGCGCAGGAGTTCTGGCGCGGCGCCACCGCCCGGCGGCGGCTCTCGGGGGGCTCGCTTCCCTCGGCGATGGTCGGGTTGGTCTCCCGCAATCGCCGCCGCTACGGCGGGTACGTGGTCCACGCCGGAGTGGCGGTCCTGCTGATCGGCGTCGCAGCTTCCTCGAGCTTCCAGACCAACCGCGACGTCACCCTAAGGCCAGGCCAGAGCGCCGAAATCGACGGCCGCAGGGTGACCTACCGGAGGCCGACGGTGTCGATCGATCGCGAAGCCTTCTCCTTCGGCGCGGTGCTTGCGGTCGAACGGGGCGGGCGCCGCTACGCCCTGCACCCGGAGCGCCGATTCTTCCGGCCGACGGGGGTGCGGGGAGGGACGATCTCGACATTTTTCGACGGAGAAGCGACCAGCGAGGTGGGCCTGCGCGCCGGCCTGGGCAGCGACTTCTGGGTCGCGGTCAACCCGGACGTCAGCGGCGTGATGGCCCAGGTGCACAGGGCCGATCGCGGCTTCCGGGCATGCATCGCCGGGCGGCCGGGCTCGCCACCCGCCTGCCGGGCCGTCGCCGGCCTGATGCGGGCGGCGGCGTCCGACCCGCGCCTGCGGCCGACCGCGCTCGCGCAGATCTCCCGCCTCCAGGAAGCGACCGCGACGCGGATCGCGAGGACCTATGTCGGGGAGGGGTCGGCGGCAACCTTCCGCGTGATCGTCGACCCGCTGGTCACCTGGGTTTGGATCGGCGGGCTGATCGCGCTGGCCGGCGCGATCATCGCCCTCTGGCCCGCGCGCCGTCCGGGACGCGTCCCGACCGCTGCCGATCCGGAGCTGGAGGCTCTCAAGGAAGCCAAATACCGCGAGATCCGCGACGCCGAGCTCGACCACGCCGCCGGCAAGCTCTCGGACGAGGACTTCGCCCTTCTCGACGCCGAGCTGCGCAAGGAAGCGGTCGAGATCCTCGACCGCTAGCGCCGGGACGCCAGACCATCTGGAGACCGCTGGCGCCGGGACGCCAGAGCAGCTAGATCTTCAGCAGCACGATCGTGTTGAGGACGAAGAGGATCGCGAAGAAGACCGTCGCCCGGTCCAGGTTTCGCTCGACCATCGAGCCGCCGCCGAAGGAGCTGCCTCCGCCGCCGATGCCGAAGGCGCCGGAGAGGCCGGCGTCTTTCCCCGAGTGGAGCAGGATGAGGAAGATCAGCACCACGGAGATGATCACCTGGATTACCGCCAAGAACGCGTACATCGCCGGAGGAGTGTAGCGGCCGAGACCCCGCAGCCACTGCCCCAGGGACATGGCACCGCGATTTGTTGCGCCTGTTTACAAAGTACGTTAGTTTGTCAAGCACCCGTACTCGAGCATTAGATTTGACAAGGAGGAAAACGGCGATGGAGGCCGCAACGCACGCCCACGGCCATGACCACGATCACGCTCACGGGCCCGACGTCGAGCTCAACCCCGCGACCTGGCGGGACGGCAAGCGCTACGCGTGGCTGCTGGCCCTGATCGTCCCTTTCGCGCCCTTCATAGCCTGGGGCTACGTCGAGCTCACGGGCTGGTCGGGCTTCTGGTTCTTCGGCCCGCTGCTCGTCTTCGGCGTCTTCCCGATACTCGACATCGTCATCGGCCTCGACCCGAGCAACCCGCCCGACAGCGTCCTCAAATGGCTCGAGCAGGATCGCTATTACCGCTGGTGCACCTTCGTCTTCATCCCGATCCAGTACGCCGGGCTCGTCTTCGCCTGCTACCTCTGGTCGAGCGGCGACCTGACGATCCTCGAGAGCCTCGGCTTGGCGGTGACGATGGGCGTCGTCGGCGGGATCGCGATCAACACCGCCCACGAGCTTGGCCACAAGCGCCCGAGCTCTGAGCGCTGGCTGAGCCGCATTGCCCTGGCCCAGACAGGCTATGGGCACTTCTTCATCGAGCACAACCGCGGCCACCACGTTCGCGTCGCGACCCCGGAGGACCCGGCGAGCGCCAGGCTGGGGGAGAGCTTCTGGGCCTTCCTCCCCCGCACCGTCTACGGCAGCCTCAGGTCGGCCTGGGGGATCGAGAGCGCGCGGCTCGACCGGATGGGCAGGCGGCATTGGACGCTCCGCAACGACCTCCTCGGCGCCTGGGCGATGACCGTCGTGCTGTTCGCGGCGCTGGCGATCGCCTTCGGGCCGGTCGTCCTCCCGTACCTGGTGGTCCAGGCTGTGCTGGGCTTCTCTCTGCTCGAGGTCGTCAACTACCTCGAGCACTACGGGCTGCTGCGCCAGAGGCAGGAGGACGGCCGCTACGAGCGCTGCCTCCCCGAACACAGCTGGAACAGCAACAACGTCGCCTCCAACGTGCTCCTCTACCACCTCCAGCGCCACTCCGACCACCATGCATATCCGACCCGGCG
Organism: uncultured Solirubrobacterales bacterium; assembly: GCA_963712325.1. Taxonomy (GTDB): domain Bacteria; phylum Actinomycetota; class Thermoleophilia; order Solirubrobacterales; family 70-9; genus VRUE01. Next base: position 322,375 of record CAVQHG010000009.1, on the reverse strand, counting down.
CTACCAGGCGCTGCGCCACATGAAGGAGGCGCCGCAGCTTCCCACCGGCTACGCGGGGATGATCCTCCTCGCCTGGGTGCCCCCGATCTGGCGCAGGGTGATGGACCCGAGGCTGATCGAGCACTACGACGGCCGGGTCGAGCTGGCCAACATCCAGCCGCGCAAGCGCGAGCGGATCCTGGCCCGCTACGGAGCCACGGCGTGAGGATCGGGCGGTCGGCCCCCCGCGGGCCGCAGACGGTCCAGGGGCGGCCGACATGAGCGCCTGGAGATGCACGAGCTGCGGCTACGTCTACGACGAGGAGCTCGGCCACCCGCGGGAGGGATTTCCGCCGGGCACTCCCTGGAGCGAGGTCCCCGACGACTGGCACTGCCCCGACTGCGGGGTGCGTGACAAGGTCGACTTCGAGCCCGTCGCGCCGGGCGGGGAGGAGGCCGGGTGAGCGCCTCCGCCGGGCGGTCCGCCAACGGGAACGGGGCCGGCGCCACGACGCCGTACCCGGAGGCGGCGCGCAACCTGCTTCGCGAGACGTTCTTCGGCGCCGCGCGGGACGAGCTCGAACGTCGCTCGTGGTCGGAGATCACGATGTCGGACGTGGCCCGCACGGCCGGCGTCAGCCGCCAGACGCTCTACAAGGAGTTCGGCAGCCGCGACGAGTTCGCCCAGGCCTTCGTGATCCACGTCGGCGAGCGGTTCCTCGACGAAGTCGACGCCGCCGTGCGCGAGCACCTCGACGATCCCCGGGAGGCGATCGGGGCGGCGCTGGAGACCTTCCTGCGCACGGCCGGCGAGGACCCGCTGGTCCGCGTCCTGCTCAGCGACGACGGCACGGGCGGCATGCTGCCCTTCGTCACCACGCAGGGCATGCCCGTCGTCGTCTTCGCCACCGCCCGCCTCTTCGAGACGATCCGCGAGGGGTGGCCCGAGGCACCCCCGGACAAGGCGCAGCTGCTCGCCGAGTCGCTTGTGCGACTGGCGATCAGTTACATCACGGCGCCCAGCGCCGATCCCGAGCGGACGGCGGTGCAGGCGGGCGAGCTGCTCGGCCCGTTCATCGACCGGGCTCTCGGCGTCGCCGGCTGAGACGAGCTGCCACGATCCGGGCGGTGACGACCTACGACCGCACCGGCATCGGCTACGCGCGGGTGCGCCGCGGCGACCCGCGGATCGCCGCACGGGTCGACGCCGCTCTCGGCGGCGCCCGCACGGTGCTCAACGTCGGCGCCGGCACCGGATCCTATGAGCCCACGGGCCGCGAGGTGACCGCGGTCGAGCCGTCGGCGACGATGGTCGCCCAGCGCCCCGAGGGAGCCGCGCCGGCGGTCCTCGCGACCGCCGAGGAGCTGCCGTTCGGGGACGCCAGCTTCGACGCCGCGATGGCGATGATCACGGTTCACCATTGGGAGGACCTCGACCGCGGGGTGGGGGAGATGCGGCGTGTGGCGCGCGAGCGGCTTGTCGTCCTCAGCTTCGACGCAACGTCGCTCGAGGGGTTCTGGCTTCTGGAGTACTTCCCGCAGGCCTTCGAGATCCACGACGAGTACATGCCCGCCGTCGACGAGCTCGCCGAGCTGATGGGCGGTGCCGCGGTCGAGGCGGTGGCGATCCCCCGCCGCTGCAGCGACGGCTTCTTCATCGCTCTCTGGGATCGGCCCGAGCTCCACCTCGACCCCGATGTCCGCCGCGGCAGCACGGTCTGGCACGAGATGGACCCGGATGCCGCCGCGCGCGGGTTGGCGGCGCTGTCGGCCGACCTCGAGAGCGGTCGCTGGGACGCCCGCCACGGGCACCTCCGCGAGGACACGCCCGAGCTCGACCTCGGCCTGCGCCTGCTCGTCGCCGAGCTCGGTTAGACGCCGCCCGCCCGGGTCGCCTCGAAGAACATGTAGAGGCCCGAGCGGGCGCTGCTCGTCGGCCGCAGGTGAGCATCGCGCAGCCATGCGAGGAGCTCCTCCTCGGTGCACATCGGCCCGAAGTCGCCCCGGTGGGGACGGAGCATTACCCGCTGGCGAAGCCCGGCGCACCGCACGAAGGTGGATCCGACCAGCAACCCGCCGTGCCTCAGCACGCGGGCGATCTCGGCCACGGCGCCGCGAGGCTCCGGAAAGCAATGCAGCCCCCAGTAGGAGAGGAAGAGATCGACGCTCCCCGTCTCCACCGGCAGGTCTTCGGCCCGCGCTTCGATCACCTCGACGTGATCGAGGCTGCGCTTCTGCGCTCTCCTCCTCGCCCGGTCCAGCATCGCGGGGGAGAGGTCGACCGCCAGGTAGCGGATCCCGGCATCGGGTCGCAGGGCGCGCAGCGCCGGCCCGGCTCCGCAGGGGCAGTCGACGATCGTGCCTCCCGCCGGGACCGCGTCGATGGCGCCCATGCTCTCGTAGTAGGGACCCGTGTCGCCTCCCCAGATCAGCCGTCCGAGCGGGCGGCTGAGGCGCGGCCGCTCCATGTAGGCGCTGTAGGCGGCGCCGAGCGCCGAGGCGTAGAAGTCATCCCGCGACACCGCCGGGAGTCTACGAGCCGCCGGTTCGGCCCTCTGTGGGGGTCGAATCGACGGCGTGAGGGCTTGGCGGGATATTTTCGGAGCGTGAGCGACCGCGACGACGACCCGCTGCGCCTGCTCGAGGCCTGGATCGACGAGGCGCGCCGGGCGGGCCTCGCCCAACCCGCCTCCGTGGCCCTGGTCACCGTGGGAGCGGACGGGAGGCCCTCGGCAAGGACGGTGAACCTGAAGCGGCTCGAGGAGGACGGGCTGGTCTTCACCACCGCCCTCTGGACCCGCAAGGCCCGGGAGATCGAGTCGAACCCGAACGTGGCGCTGCTCTTCCACTGGCCTGCGCTGGGGCGCCAGGCACACCTCACCGGCCGCGCCGAGCCGGCGTCGCGGAAACTGGCCGAGGAGCTCTTCGCCGAGCGCGACCCGCTGCACCGGCTGCAGACCGTCGTCTCCCGCCAGGGGGACCCCGTCGAGGATCTGGCCCCGCTGCGCGAGCGGCTCGCCCACCTCGCCCGGGTCGAAGAGGCACCTCCGGCGTGCCCGCCCGACTGGGGGGCGCTGCGGGTCGTCCCGGATGCGATCGAGCTTTGGAGCGAGGCCGCCGACCGCATCCATGAGCGGCGTCTCTTCTGCCGAGCCGGCGAAGGCTGGGCGGAGACGCTGCTATCGCCCTAGTCAGGCCTCCGCGGCCGCGGCGCCCGCGCGCAGCGGGGTCTTGCCACGGATCAGGTCCGCGGCGCGCTCGGCGAGCGCGATCACGGGAGCGTTGGTGTTGCCGCGCGGAACCCGTGGCATCGCCGAGCAGTCGATGACGCGGATCCCCTCGAGCCCCTCGACCCTCAGCTCCGGGTCGAGGACCGACCCCATCGCACAGGTCCCGACCGGGTGGTAGATCGGGAAGGTGGTGCGTGCCACGTGGGCCGCGATCGCCTCGTCGGAGTCGCCCTCGGGGACGGTGAAGGGCTGTGAGCAGAAACCGGCCAGGGCCGGCCGGTCGCAGATGTCCAGGGTCAGCCGCATCCCCGCCACCATTCGCTCGAGGTCGTCGCCGGCGCTGTAGAAGTCGTTGCGGATCACCGGCTGCGCGGTCGGGTCGTTGGAGGCCAGCGTCACCGAGCCGCGGCTCTGCGGCGTGAGCAGGCAGACCGAGGCCCAGACGCCGTGGGCCTCCGGGTCGCCGAAGCCCTCTTCGACGATCTGCAGCGGCACCGTGTGGAACTGCACGTCCGGGGCCTCGGCCTCCGCTCCGACCCGCGCGAAGCCGCCGCATTCGGCGAAGTTCGAGGTGAGAACCCCGGTCCTCGAAGCCTCGAACTGCTCGAGCGCCGCGGGCTCCATCGCGTCGAGCAGGCTCGTTTGCTCGGTCGCCGTCCAGACGCCGTAGGCGCAGGCGTGGTCGCTGAGATTCTGGCCCACCGCCGGCTGGTCGAGTAGCACCTCCACTTCGCGCATCGCCAGGTGCTCGGCAGGCCCGACCCCGGAGAGCATCAGCAGCTGCGGGGAGTTGAAGGTGCCGCCACAGAGGATCACCTCGCGCTCGGCGCGCAACTCACGAGGCTCGCCGAGCTGGGTCGCCTCGACGCCGACCGCGCGGGTTCCCTCGAAGAGGACACGGCTCACGTGCATGTACGGCATCACCGTGAGGTTCTGGCGCTCGGCCATCGCCGGGTGCAGGTACGCGGCCGCCGCGCTCGCCCGCATCCCGTCGCGCTGGGTCACCTGGTAGGCGCCCACGCCGTCCTGCTCGGCGCCGTTGAAGTCGTCGTTGCGGGCGAGGCCGGCTTCGATCCCCGCCTCCGCCCAGGCGGCGGACAGCGGCTGCCCGGAGCGCTGCTCGGAGACGGCCAGGGGGCCGCCGACCGCGTGCCACTCCGACTCGCCGCGCTCGTTGTCCTCGGCGCGGAGGAAGTAGGGGAAGAGGTCGTTCCAGGCCCACCCGGGGACGTCCCACTCGTCGTAGTCGCGGCGATTGCCGCGGATGTAGACCATCGCGTTGATCGAGGACGAGCCTCCGAGCACTCTCCCTCGCGGCAGGGCGATGCGACGACCGCCGCAGTTCGCCTCGGGGGCGGAGACGTAGTCCCAGTCGACGTCGGTGCGCTGCAGCTGCAGGTACCCGATGGGCACGTGGATGTTCTCCTTCGTGTCGGGGCCGCCCGCCTCGAGCAGCAGCACGCTGACATCCGGGTCCTCGGAGAGCCGCGCCGCGAGCACGCACCCCGCGGAGCCGGCTCCGACGATCACGTAGTCGTACATCGCTCCTCCTCCTTGCGCCGATCTGTCCTGGGCGTTCTCGCCCTCGGCCAGCCTACGCCCTTCCCCCTGCGCCGGCCAAGCTCAGCCACCCTCGCCGTGCTGTCGCAAGCGGCCTCTGAGGGCCTCCGAGACCCCGGGCCACTCGTCTGCGATCACGCTGTAGTAGGCGGAGTCGCGCTGGCCGACGTCCGGGACGATCATGTGATTGCGCAGGACTCCCTCGAACTGGGCCGGGAGCCGCGCGAGGGCGGCGCGCGACCGCTCGTTGCGGGCATCGGTCTTGAACTCGACCCGGACGCAGCCAAGCGTCTCGAAGGCATGTTCGAGCATCAGCAGCTTGGCCTCGAGGTTGGCGCCCGTGCGCCAGGCGCTCGGGTGCAGCCAGGTCATGCCGATCTCGACCACGCGATCGGCTCGCCGCACGTTGAGGAAGCGACTGCTGCCGATCGCCGCCCCCGAGGAGCGTCGCCGGGTGAGGAATGGCCCCTCGGCTCCGGCCCTCGCCGCCTCGAAGGTCAACCCGAGCCAGGCGTCGAAGCGCTCGCGGCGATGCAGGTGCGGCAGCCAGTCCCAGATCTCGGTGGCCTGCGCCGGCTCCCAGAGCTCCTCCGCGTTCGCCTCGGTGAGCGGCTCGAGCTCGACGATCGAGCCCGCCAGCCTCGCGGTCAGTGGCTTCATGCCTCGATTCTCCCCGTCGATCATCGCGAGGGGGACTCGAGCATCAGCGTCACCGGCCCGTCGTTGACCAGGGCGACGCCCATGCAGGCACCGAAGACCCCCTTCCTGGCGCCGAGGCGCTCGCAGAAGCGGTCATACAGTGGCTCCGCCCGCTCGGCGGGCGCCGCCCCCGAGTAGCTCGGGCGGTTGCCCCGGCTCGTCTCGCCGTAGAGGGTGAATTGGCTGACGCAGAGCACCTCGCGATTGCCGAGCGGCTCGTTCATCCGCCCCTCAGGATCGTCGAAGACGCGCAGCGCGCGGACCTTCTCGGCAAGCCTGTCGGCCTGCTCTGGGCCATCCTCGACCGCGACGCCGAGCAGGACCAGGAGGCCGGGGCCGATCTGGGAGACCCGCTTGCCCTCGACGTCGACCGCCGCCCTGCTGACGCGCTGGACGAGCGCCCTCATCCGCTCTTCGCGTCGGAGCCGGGCGTCTCGCGCCCGGGTCTGTTGATCCTCGGCACAGGGTCAGCGTAGCCCCGTCGGCATGGAGGCGCGGTCGACCGGGGAATGCTCGCGAAACGCCACCCGCCCGGCGAGCCGCGCGCGACGGAAGGCGGTCAGCCGTCCTCGGCACGGTCGAGCTCGGCGACCAGCGCCCCGGCCCGCGCGGCGATCTCGTCGCGGATCGCCCGCACCTCCTCGATCGGGCGGCCTCTCGGGTCCGGCAGGTCCCAGTCGACGTAGCGGCGCCCGGGGACGTAGGGGCATTCGTCGCCGCAGCCCATGGTCACGACCACGTTCGACCAGCGGGCGTCCGGTTCGAGCAGCCTGCGCGGCGTGCGGGAGGAGAGGTCGATGCCCAGCTCGGCCATCGCCTCGACCACCTCGGGGTGGACCCGCCCTGCAGGTTCGGTCCCGGCTGAGCGGGCCTCGTGGCGGCCGCCGGCCTCGCGCTCGAACAGCGCCTGGGCCATCTGCGAGCGCCCGGCGTTGTGCAGGCAGACGAAGAGCGCGTTAGCGATCGCCGCCCTCCGCTTCCGGGTGCGGCCCGGCACGCACGAGCTGGTAGGCGAGAGCGCCCAGGGCGGCGCCCGCCACCGGGCCGACGACGTAGACCCAGAACTCGTGCCATTCGCCGGCGACCAGCGCGGGGCCGAAGGAGCGGGCCGGGTTCATCGAGGCGCCCGTGACCGGCCCACCGAAGATGGCGTCGAGGCCGATCGTAGCCCCGATCGCGATCGCGGCGGCCGGGCCGACGGCGCGGGTGTCGGTGGCGACGGCGACGATCACGAACATCAGGAAGGCGGTGAGCAGCAGCTCGTAGACGACGGCGCTGCCGGGGCCCACCGTGGGGACGGTGGCGCCGAGGGCGGCCGGCCTGTCGGGCCAGACCGCGAGCAGTGCCAGGGCCGCCGTTGCGGCCCCCGCGAGCTGAGCCGACACGTAGGCGGCGGCCTCGCGGGCGGGGAAGTGGCGGGTCAGGGTGAACGCCAGCGTCACGGCCGGGTTGATGTGCGCACCGGAGAGATGGCCTGTCGCATAGACCATCGCCATGATCACCAACCCGAAGACGAGGCCGATCCCGACGACGCCGAGCGCGCCACCGTATTCGGTGTCGGCGACGATCGCGCCGCAGCCCGCGAAGACGAGGGCGAAGGCCGCCAGCGCCTCGGCGGCGGCACGGCGTGCGAGTGGGAGGGAGGGGTCCATGCGGCGCAGCCTAAGGATTGACAAACCCAAGTTCAATCGATATTCATCTATTTATGTCCACCGAGCTCGAGCTGGCCCCGAAGCAGAAGCGCGCTCCGGGTGAGCCGTGCTGCGAGCCGGTCGCCTATCCCGAGGTCGAGCGACGCGAGGCGGCGCGCATGGCGGCCGTCGCGAAGGCCCTCGGGGATCCCGTTCGATTGCAGATCGTCGACGTGCTGCTCAGGCACGCGGGCCGGGTCTGCGTCTGCGAGCTGGTGCCGCTCTTCGAGCTCACACAGCCGACCGTCTCGCACCACCTCCGGGTTCTCCGCGACGCCGGGATCGTCGGCTCCGAGCGGGACGGCCTTTGGGCCTACTACTACGTCGCCCCCGGCGCCCTGGAGGAGCTCGCAGACTGGCTGGGTGGCTCCGGGTCCTAGCTCGGAGCGAGGTCGAGCTCAGCTGCCTCCGGCAGGACCGGCCAACATCAGAAACGCACCGGCGCGCCGCCGGCGTACGGCGGTCCGATCCGCGCGCCGGTCGAAGCGGGCATCAGGAGGGCGGAGGCGCAGACCATCGTGAAGGCCGTCGCCTGCAATGCGATCCCGGCCGGGCTGGGGGAGAGGGGGTCGCCGAAGACGACGATCCCGGCGATGATCTGCGTCGCGTTCGCGACCAGTCCCATCAGCCCGATCGTCTCGATTGCGCCTCCCCGCTGCAGGGCGGCGACCGTCGTGTATTGCGCGAGCGCTCCGCAGGCGAGAGTGAGCGCCAGCAGGGAGGCGATCAGCGCCGGCGAGGCCCCGCCGACGGTCAGCCCCTTGATCGCGATCCCCGCCAGCGCGAACAGCAGCCCGGCGAGGACGGCGAGGAGCACTCCCCGGCGGCCGGCGAGCCGCTCCGCCCTGTGGCCGAGCGCGATGCCGGCCGCGAGCAGGACGAGCCCGCCCTCGAAGCCGACGATCGCCGCCAGGGAGAATTCCGAGCCGCTGCCGCGAAAGTGGGGGAGCGTCGCCGCGAGCAGGGCGAGGCCCGCGGCACCCAGGATCAGCGCCATCCACTGCCGCCGCTCGACCGAGTCGCCGAACACGCGTTGGGAGATGACGGCGAGCGTGACCGCGCCGGCGGAGAGAACCGTCTGCACCAAGGAGATCGGTGCCATCGAGAGGGCGGCGACGTGGACCAGCCAGGCCAGCGCCGCCAGCCCCCAGCCGGCGACGAACCAGCGTGAGCGCGCCAGGGCCTGGACCGTGGCGATCGGTCTGCCTATGCGAGCCGGCTCGGTGCCCTGACAGCCGCGATGCTTGAGCAGCGACGCCACGTTGGTCATCAGGGCGACGGCGACGGCGAGCGCGATCCCGATCTCCACTCAGCCGGCTCCTCGGTCTCCTGCGCCGCGTGGCTTCAACGCGGTCGAGTCGGCGACCATCGTTCAGGCGGCCGCACGGCGGCGCCGGCGGTTGCGGCGCCGCCGATTGCCATTGCCCTTGCGACGGGCGTCCTGGCGATCGCTTCCCGGGAGTCCGCTTTCCAGTCCCAGGTCGGCGGTGATCCGGTTGACCTCCTCGACCTGCTCGGCGAGGACGAAGCTGATGCCGGTGCCGGTGCGGCCGGCTCGGCCTGTGCGCCCGATCCGGTGGACGTACGACTCCGGGTCCTCGGGAACGTCGTAGTTGATCACGTGAGCGACGTCCGGGACGTCGATCCCGCGGGCGGCGACATCGGTCGCGACGAGGGTCGTCACCTCACCGCTCTCGAAGCGTCCCAGCGCCCGCTCGCGCTGGCGCTGGCTCTTGTTGCCGTGCATCGCGACCGCCTCGAGCTCGCGGCCTCGCAACCGCTTGACCAGCCGGTCGGCTCCGCGTTTGGTGCGTACGAATACGAGCGATCGCCCGTCGCCGTCCCCTGCGAGATGCTCGACCAGGCGGTCGAGCTTGGCGCCCTGGGAGTCGACTGAGAGGAAGCGGTGCTCGATCTTCGCCTCCGCCCGCTTCGGCTCGGCATGGGTGTGGGCCAGCGCATCGCGGGTGTAGGCCGCCGCGATCCGCCCGGTCGCGCCCTCGAGGGTGGCCGAGAAGAACAGCGTCTGGCGGTCGCCCGGGGTCCTGTCGACGATCCGGTCGACCGCGGGGCGGAACCCCATGTCGAGCATCCGGTCGGCCTCGTCGAGGATCAGGATCCGCACGTCGTCCAAGGAGACGGCGCCGCGCTGGATCAGGTCCTCGAGGCGGCCGGGGGTGGCGACGACGATGTCGCTGCGTCGTGCTGCGGCGATCTGCGGGCCGAAGCCGACGCCGCCGTAGACGGCTGCAATGCGCAGCCCGCCTGCCTTGGCCAGCGAGGCGACCTCGTCGACTATCTGGCCGGCCAGCTCCCGGGTGGGGGCCAGGACGAGCGCCTGCGGGCCGCCCTCGGTGGGGTTGACCAGCTCGACGAGCGGCACGCCGAAGGCGAGCGTCTTGCCGGATCCGGTCGGCGACTGGACGAGGAGGTCGCGGCCCGCGAGGGCGTCGCGTATGACCATCTCTTGGACGGGGAACGGCTCGGCGATCGAACGCGCCGAGAGGGCGTCGACGACCGGCTTGGAGGTGCCGAGATCGGCAAAGGAAGTGATGTCGTTTGCTCCTGTGAGTGGAACGTCTGAGGGAGATCCTGCGACCCCGAGGCGCCAGAGCACGAGGAGGAAACGGAACCTCTCGGGCGGCTAGGTACCGAACCCGACCCGACCACGGTAGCAGTGGGAAGCCGGGCCCGGGGCGCACCTGGCTGGTTGGGCTCCGTCCGTCAGAGCAGCTAAAAGAAGACCGGAGCGAAGAACAGCTGCTGTTCTTCCCAGTCGGGAACGGCGCGGTCCATCGCCCGCCAGAGCTCGGTCGGCTCGACGCCCGTGACGGCGATCGAGTTGCGGCCCGGCTCCCGGAGTTGGACGCCGGCGTCCAGGGCGAGCTCGGACGCCAGCGACCGGAGCGCATCGTCGACGGCGATTTGGCCCGTCTCGGTCTCCAGGACGTTCGGGTAGCAGTAGATATAGGTGACCGGAGCCAAGCGGCGATGATGGCAGACAGGGGGCCGCGCCCCGGCGGCTCGGCGGTTGCGGGGACCCGCCGAAGCCTGTCGATGGAGGTCGGCGCAGCCGCGGAAGTGGGCCCCGCCCGCTCGAGAGAAAGCCCCGCCGGAGCGGGGCCTCCCTCAGTGCGGCTGAATGGAGTCGAACCATCACGGGTGTTTCCACCCACAAGGCCCTCAACCTTGCGCGTCTACCAGTTCCGCCACAGCCGCCTGCGGCGGTCGATTCTAGATGGTCCGCGTGCCGATGCCCGACCGGCTTGCGGGCGTCCGCCCGAGGCGGTAGCCTCCGAACAGGTGTTCGAAGCAATCGACTCTTGCTCCGCGGCCGATCCGCGGGGACCCGAGGAGGAACGGACGACTTGGACCTGGACCTGACCAAGAGGCAGAAGGAGATCTTCGACTTCATCAGCAGCTATGCCGCCAAGACCGGGTATCCGCCGACAGTGCGGGAGATCGGCAAGGCGGTCGGCCTTCATTCCTCCTCGACCGTGCATGCCCACCTTGCCAACCTCGAGAAGATCGGCCTGCTGCGCCGGGACCCCTCCAAACCGCGAGCGATCGAGCTGCTTTTCGATCGGGCGAAGAAGACGATCCTGCCCGGGAAGGGGCCTCCCCTCGTCGGGAACGTCGCTGCCGGCGAGCCGATCCTGGCCGAGGAGAACGTCGAGGAGTACATCGAGATCCCCGACGTGATCGGCGGCGAGGACGGCGACTACATCCTCCGGGTCCGCGGCGAGAGCATGAAGAACGCCGGGATATTCGAGGGCGATTACGTCGTCGTCCGGCCCGCCGAGGAGGCCGCCGACGGGGAGATCGTCGTCGCTCTGATCGGCGAGGAGGCGACCGTCAAGCGCTTCTATCGCGAGTCCGACCACGTCCGGCTCCAGCCCGAAAACGAGGCGATGGAGCCGATTCGCACGACCGAGGCCCGCATTCTCGGCAGGGTCGTCGGCGTCTTCCGCAAGATCTGAGCGAATCGCCGAGCGGTGCTCGGTACCATGCTGGGGCGGGCTGAGCGATCGCGGGGGGAGAGAAAACCCCTCGAGGAAAGTCCGGACACCAAAGGGCGAGGCGGTGGGTAACGCCCACCCGGGGAAACCCGCGGGAAAGTGCCACAGAAACACACGGCCGATGGCGCGGCCGCACGTGAGCCGCGCACAGGCAAAGGTGAAATGGTGCGGTAAGAGCGCACCGGCGCCGCGGTGACGCGGCGGCCAGGCAAACCCCGCCCGGTGCAAGGCCAAGCAGGACCGCAGACCCGGCCCGGCGAGGTCCAGGTAGGCCGCATAGATAGATGGTCGCTCACGACAGGATCCGGCTTACAGGCCCGCTGACGGAGGGGCTCCCGAGAGGGAGCCCTTCCCATTTTGCGGACCCCGTCATCTTTTTCTGTCTTAGTGTTTGCTAACGTCCCGCGCTCGCTGAGTCTCCGCTCACATACCGCGGAGATCGGGGGACCCAATTCGTTGGGGCGAATCGCAGGCATCAGCCGCGTAGCGCAGCTCTTTCAGCGCGAGCCCGTCAGCTAACCCCGTAAGCGTCGCAAAGAGATGACGTTCACAGAAAGCTCACGAAACCGCATCCGCGCGCGGGCCCTCGCCGCGCTCACCGCCTGCCTGCTCGGCATGCTCGGCGTCGCGCTGCCGGCCCGGGCAGGCACGGGCGGCGCCTCGACGGCCGCCTCTCACGATGCCCGCAGCGGCCATGGCCTCGCCTTCACCGCTCTCCGCACGGCCGGGGCAACCTGGTACGGGCCCGGCTTCTACGGGAAGAAGACGGCCTGCGGGCAGACCCTGAGGCCTCACACCCTGGGCGTCGCCCATCGGCACCTCCCATGCGGGACGGCGGTCAAGTTCGTGTACGGGGGCCGACGCGTCGTCACTCGGGTGATCGACCGGGGCCCCTACACGAAGGGCTTCGCCTGGGACCTGACCAACGGGGCGCGGAAGGCCCTCCATTTCGACGGATCGGGCAAGGTCCATTTCGCCGTCGCGAGGCACTACGCGCGACGTTAGGGCCGCGCCCCGCGACATCGGGCCCTCTCCCGTGTTCCGGAGTCGGCACAACAGCCACTCTTTCGGCCGCCCGGGCGGAAATCTGGCGGATCGCCGGTCCCCGCCGGGGGGCCGCCACGGCGAAGAGGACGAGAGGAGCGAAGGGCATGTCTAGGTCATCGCATCGAGCCGGCACCTGCACGGGAGGGGCCGGGCGCCGCTGGGCGTCGGTCGCGATCGCAGCGGCGCTGCTCCTCGCCCTGGTCCTCCCGGTCGGCTCGAGCGCCGGCGCCTCGAGCGCTTCCCGGTCGAAGACGACCGTGGTGCTCGGCTCGACCTCGGCTCCCCCGACCCCTCCTGCCCAGCCCTTCCCTGCCAGGCCGTGGGCAGCGTCACCGGGTTCCAGGTGAGCAATAACCAGACGCGCCTGCCGTTCCGCGTCTCAAAGAGGGGCAAGGTGAGGTCCTGGACGCTCGACCTCGCCCAGCCGACCAACAGCCAGCGCTCATTCTTCAATGGCTTCTTCGGCACGCCCGCCGCAGGCTCGGCTCGCGATCCTGCGGCGGGTCCCGGCACCAGCCCGCCGCGGTACAACCTCCGTCGACAGAGCTCGGTCCGGGTGCTCAGCCCGTACCTCGGGCCAGACCGTCCGCTTCGGTGCCAACCTCAGGGTCCACAGGGGGGACATCGTCGGGATCACGGTGCCGACCTGGGCCCCCGCATTCGCCCAGAGCCTGAGCAGGAAGAACGTTTGGCGGGCCAGCCGGGACCCCGGCAAGTGCACCGACTCGACCGACGTCCGCCAGGGCCGGCCGCAGCAGCGGGTCAACCGCAGGGCCACCTACGGATGCAAGTACAACACCGCGCGGCTGCTGTATACGGTCACGATCGTCGAGGGCTGAGCCCCAGGGACGGCGCATGGCGCCGCAGAAGGCAGCTTTGACGCCCCTGCCTTCGCTTTTCCCCGCGGGTCCCGCGCGACGGCTTGTGAGAAGGCGGTCGGGGGTCGCGGCCGCGAGCGCGGCGCTACCGGCGAAGCCGGATAGCGCGAGCGGCGGGGCCCCCGACCGCCTCAGACTAGGCTGCGTTTGGCAGGACCCGGGGGGTGGCCTGGTCTTTGGGCAGTGCCGCCGCGCCCGCGATCAGGCTCTGGAACTCGTTGAGCGCGATGTGGGCCAGCGCCTCGAGGATCTCCTCTTCGCTCCAGCCGATCTCCAGCGCCTCCTCGTGGAGGTGGTGGGGGGGCGGCCGTCCGCTTCGAGCGTCGCCTTCAGGTAGGCGAGCAGCGCGGCCTCCTTGGCGTCGCCCGACTCGAAGCTCCGGGCCTTCGATACCTCGTCCAGCCCGAGCCCGGCCCTGCGCGCCGATTTCGCGTGCTGGGCGATGCTGTAGGTGTCGTCGCGATGCTCCGCCACGGCGAGCGCGATCCGCTCCCGGGTCGCCTGCGGCAAGACCCCGGCGCGTAGCTCGGAGCGCATCCGCGTGTAGGCGCGAAGCACCGCCGGCGAACCGGCGAGGACGCCGACGAACTTGCTCACTGCCCCTCCCGAGGCCTGGATCGACTTGATCAGGGGGGCGCTCTCATCGGGAGCGGTGAGCTCGTCGTGAATCTGGAACCTGCTCACATCAGTTTTTACTGTCACTTCGAATCCTGCTTTCGGCTTTACAAAGCCCTCAGATGGCGTTTACTTTACTTTTAGCCACTAACTTACCTGAGGTAAGTTATACCGGTTTCCGGTCCAGGTCTCAAGCCCGCTCCGGCAGTCCTCGTCTACCCGTTGTACGCGCGTTCGCACCTCTCCGGTTCAGTTCGCCTATCGTTGCGCCTCCTCGCGTAGACCCCCAAGGAGGGCCCGCATGGCTGACCAACCGAAGAGCGCGGCTGACGTCGTCGAGATGGTGAGGGAGAGCGACGTCCGCTTCGTGCGGCTCTGGTTCACGGACGTCCTCGGGCAGCTGAAGAGCTTCTCGATAAATGCCGCAGAGCTCGAGGACGCCTTCGACGGCGGCATGGGCTTCGACGGCTCGTCGATCACCGGCTTCAACCCGATCGAGGAGTCGGACATGATCGCGATGCCCGACCCGTCGACCTTCGCGCTGATCCCGTGGCGGCCTGAGGACGAAAACGCGGTCGCCCGCATGTTCTGCGACATCCAGGTTCCGGGTGGCGAGGCCTACGAGGGGGACCCACGCTGGATCCTGCGCCGGGCGTTGAGGCGCGCCGCCGAGCTCGGCTTCGACGCCTACAACGTCGGCCCCGAGCTCGAGTTCTTCTACTTCCGCTCCGCGAAGCCCGACGGCGGGGTCCCGCAGGGCCTCGACGAGGGCGGCTACTTCGACCTGACGACGCTCGACGCGGGCTCCGACGTGCGCCGCGACACCGTCCTCGCCCTCGAGAAGATGGGCATCCACGTCGAGTACACGCACCACGAGGTCGGGCCCTCCCAGCACGAGGTCGACATGCGCTACAAGAACGCCCTGGCGATGGCCGACGACTGCATGACCTACCGCATCGTGGTCAAGGAGTACGCGATGAAATACGGCTGGCATGCGACCTTCATGCCGAAGCCGCTGTTCGGCGAGAACGGCTCCGGCATGCACGTGCACCAGTCGCTGGCCAAGGATGGCCGAAACGCATTCTTCGACCCCGACGACCAGTACTACCTCTCGCCGACCGCGAAGGCCTTCATCGCCGGCCAGCTCAAGCACGCCCGGGAGATCGCCCCGCTCTTCGCCCAGTGGGTCAACTCCTACAAGCGGCTCGTCCCCGGCTACGAGGCTCCGGTCTACCTCGCCTGGTCGCGCCGCAACCGATCGGCGCTGATCCGGGTTCCGCTCTACCACCCGGGCAAGGAGGGGGCGACGCGGGCCGAGCTGCGCTGCCCGGATCCGGCCTGCAACCCGTACCTGTGCTTCGCCGGCATGCTGCAGGCCGGCCTCGAGGGGGTCGAGAAGGGCTACGAGCTGCCGGAGCCGATGGAGCAGAACCTCTACCACCTCTCCTCCGAGGAGCTGGCGCAGCAGGGGATCGAGCAGCTGCCGGCGACGCTCGGCGAGGCGATCGAGGTGGCCGCCGACTCAGAGCTCGTGCTGCGCACACTCGGCGAGCACACGTTCCGCCGCTTCGTCGAGATCAAGCGGCAGGAGTGGGACGACTACCGGGTCCAGGTCACCCCGTACGAGATCGAGCACTTCCTGCCGGTTCTCTGACCGGCGGCGGCTGCTCGGGCCGGTCGGCGATCGACGACGGCCACCAGAAGTCGTCGCCGAGCTTCAGCGCCAGCGCCGGAACGAGGATGCTGCGCACCAGGAAGGTGTCGAGCAGGACCCCGAAGGCGACCACGAAGCCGATCTCGGTGAGGAAGGTGAGCGGTAGCACCGCGAGCACCGAGAACGTCCCGGCGAGGACGATGCCGGCGCTGGTGATCACGGCGCCGGTCACAGCGAGGGCACGCAGGATCCCGGCCCTCGACCCGTGCCGGGTCGTTTCCTCGCGGGCGCGTGCGATCAGGAAGATGTTGTAGTCGACGCCGAGCGCGACCAGAAAGACGAAGGCGAAGAGCGGCAGCGACGGGTCCGAGCCGGGGAAGTCGAAGATGAACTGGAAGGCGAAGTAGCCGACTCCCAGGGCGGCGAGGAAGCTGACGATCACCGTGCCGATCAGGACCAGCGGGGCGACGACGGCGCGCAGCAGCGCGATCAGGATCAGGAAGACGACGACGAGGATGATCGGCGGGATCACGGCCGAGTCGCGCCCGGCGGCGTCGCGGACGTCGAATTCGACTGCGGTCGGCCCGCCGACAAGCGCTGCGGGAGCCGCGCCATGCGCGGCCTCCCGTATCGGTTCGATCAGGTCGAAGGCCTCGGTCGAGTACGGGTTCGGTTCCAGGGTCGCCTGGACGAGGATCCCGGCCTGGCCTTCGGCGACGACGCCGGAGACGCCCTCGACCCCGTCCACCCCCGCGACCGCCCTTCTCACCGGCGGGACTTCGGCGCGGTCCTGGACGACGATGTCGGTGAGGCCCGTGGTGCCGGAGGGGAAGCTCTTGTTGAGCAGCTTCTGGCCTTCGACCGATTCGACTTCGCTGCGGTAGGTGTCTTCGGAGGTCAGGTCGGTCGAGAAGAAGGCGAGGCCGCCGCAGAGGACGAGGAGGACCGCGATCGCTCCTGCCGCGACCCGTCCCGGCCTCGCCGCGACCCGCTTGCCGACGCCCGCCCAGAAGCCGTGCGTGACGTCCGCCGCCCGCTCGCGCTCGTGGCGCCGGACCTCGTAGGGCGTGAAGAAGGCGCGGTCGAGGGGGCCGACGATCAGCGACGGGATGCGGCGGCCGCTGAGCGCGCGCAGGACCCAGTTGAGGAGGACGAGCGGAAGGAGGGCGATGACCACCAGCGAGGCGAGGAAGACCTGGAGCAGGGCGATCGGGCCCGAGCCCTCGACGATCCGCCGCCGGGCCCTCTCGGACACGTCGCCGATCGAGGGAGCCGTCCCCTCGGTGTGGGGGACGAAGGGCCAGAAGGCACGGCGCCCGAAGATGGTCAGCAGGGCGGGAAGCAGGGTGAGGCTGGACAGGGCCGCACAGGCGACGCCCATCGCCGCGATCGGCCCGAGGCCGGCGGTCCCGTTGACCTTGGCCAGGGTCAGGCAGAGCAGGGCGGCGATCACCGTCGCCGCCGAGGCGAAGATCGCCGGGCCGGCCGAGGCCAGGGCGGTCCGCATCGCATCGTGCCTGTCGACCGTGCTGTGCAGCTCCTCGCGGTAACGGGCGACGAGCAGCAGCGCGTAGTCGGTGCCGGCGCCCAGCACGAGAACCGACATGATCGAGCTCGCTTGGCCGTTGACCGTCACCCCGAGCTCGGTCAGCCCGTAGCCGAGCGAGCGGGAGAGCGTCTCGGCGAAGAGCACCGAGACCAGCGGGATCAGGAAGAACATCGGCGAGCGGTAGATGACGATGAGCAGGAGGACCACGAGCGACACGGCCGCCAGCAGCAGCGTCCCGTTGAGGCCTTCGAAGACTTCGATCGCGTCGGCCGAGAATCCCGCCCCGCCGGTGATCTTCGCCTGCAGCCCGTCCTTGCCGTCGGAGATCCGGTCGCGCCAGTACTTGACCGGGTCGACGATCCGCTCACCCTCGCCGTTGCCCTTGATGTAGGCGGTGACGATCGCCGCCTTGCCGTCGAGCGAGCAGAGGGGGCCGACAAAGGGGGAGTAGCCGGTCGGCTGGCCCGGGACCGCTGCCGGGGGGGCGCCGGGGGGAAGGCATCCAGGCGATCGACCGCCGGCGGCGGCCGGCGGGGCCTGCGAGCCCTTCGAACCGTTCGGCTCGCCGCCCGAGGCCGCCGTTTCCCCATTTGGCACGACGCCGGGGAAGCGCTTGGCGGTCATCCGTTCGACGTCTTCGACGATCGTCCGCCGGTCGGCCACGGTGAGCCCCGAGTCGCGGCGATAGATGATCACCGCCGGGGCGATTTCGCCCCTCTGGAGCGAGTCGGTGGCCTTCAGGGCCTCGGTCGATTCGGCGTCGCCGGGCAGGTAGGAGGTCGCCTCGTTGCTTTCCGCGTCTTCGAACTTCGTCAGCAGTTCGGCGGGCCCGGCGGCGACGATGATCGTGGCGAACCAGACCGCGAAGACGATCCACTTCGCTCGGTGGCCGGCGGCGAAGGAGAAGGCGGATGATCTCATCGGCGCGAGATCCTATTCAGACTCTGCCGCAAGGTCAGAGTTCCGCAGCAAGGGCATCGGGTGCGACGACCGGCGCCCGACAGGCGAACCCCTCGCATACGTAGGCGGTCGGTCGGCCGTCGACCTCGGTGCGCCCGGCGAGCAGCGGCGGGACCTCGCTGCCCGCCGGCCCGCCGGCGAGGACGACGTGGGGGCGATGGGCCCCGCGGACCGTGGCGGCGAGCTCGCCGAGGTCCTCGCCGACCAGGGCGACCTCCTTGAGGGCCGAGAGGCGCAGGTCGAGCGCCCTGAGCAGGTGTGCGAATCCGTTCGGCCGGCGAAGGGCGGGCCCCGCGAACAGCCGCAGGACGCCCTCCGCCTGCTGGCCGAAGGAGCGTTCGCCGGTCAGCGCCTCGAGGCGCAGCATCGCCATAGCCGCCGAGCTGTTCCCGGAGGGGATCGGGTGGTCGCCGACCTCCTTGCGCCGCGCGATCAGCTGCTCGTGGTCGTCCGAGGTGGAGAAGAAGCCGCCCCGCTCGGGATCCCCGAAGCGGGCGATGGTCGCCTCCGCCAGCTCGCCGGCGTGCTCGAACCAGCGCTTCTCGAAGGTCGCCTCGTAGAGCGCGAGCAGGGCCTCGAGCAGGAAGGCGTGGTCCTCGAGGTAGGCGTTTAGGCGGGCCTCGCCGTCGTTGTAGGTGCGTCGCAGCCGTCCTCGATCGTCCTGCATCGACTCCAGCACGAAGCCGGCGCAGTCGCGGGCGGCACCCAGGTAGTCGTCGCGGCCGAGGACGGCTCCGGCCTCGGCGAGGGCGGCGATCATCAGCGCGTTCCAGGATGCGAGCCGCTTGTCGTCACGGGCGGGCCAGACCCGCTCGGCGCGAGCCTCGTAGAGGGCCCGTCGCGCCTCCTCCAGGCCCTCCGGGGGGACGGCAGCGGCGCCACCGGGCAGATGCAGGACGCTCGCCCCCTCGAAGTTGCCGGCCTCGGTCACGCCATAGTGGGCGCCGATCGGCTCCGCCGAGGCGCCCAGGACCTCCTCGAGCTGCCCCGGCGTCCACACGTAGAAGCGCCCCTCCTCGCCCTCGGAGTCTGCGTCGAGCGCGGAGTGGAAGCCGCCCTCGGGCCCCCTCATCTCCCGCAGCGCCCAGTCCAGAGCGCCCTCGCAGGCGGCCCGGTATCGGTCTTGGCCGAGCGCATGCCAGCCGTGCAGGTAGGCCGTGGCGAGCAGCGCGTTGTCGTAGAGCATCTTCTCGAAGTGGGGCACGAGCCAGGCGCGATCGACGGCGTAGCGGGCGAAGCCGCCCCCGATCTGGTCGTGGATGCCTCCGGCGAGCATCGCGTCGAGGGTCTCGCCGACCACCGCGAGGCCCTCCTCGCCGCCCGCCGCGAGCAGCAGCTCCAGGGCCGAGGCGGGGGGAAACTTGGGCGCGCCGCCGAAGCCGCCGAGCTCCCGGTCCGCTGCCTGCAACAGCCCTCCGATCGCCTCCTCCAGCGCCTCCCGCCCGGGCAGCTCCCGGGCGGGATCGATGCGGCCGATCGCCCCCAGCCGCTCCCGGATCGCCGGCGCCCGCTCCTCGATCTCCTCGCGCCTGTGCTCGAACGCGTCGACGACCGCCTCCATCACCATCCTGAAGCTCGGCATCCCGCGGCCCTCGTCGGGCGGGAAGTAGGTGCCGCCGTAGAAGGGCACGCCGGCGGGATCGAGGAAGACGGTCATCGGCCAGCCTCCCTGGCCGCTGATCTCCTGCACCGCCTCCATGTAGATCGCGTCGAGGTCGGGCCGCTCCTCGCGGTCGACCTTGACGTTGACGAAGTGCTCGTTCATGTAGGCGGCGGTCTCCGGATCCTCGAAGGACTCGCGCTCCATCACGTGGCACCAGTGGCAGGCGGAGTAGCCGACCGAGAGCAGGATCGGCAGATCCTCGTCTCGAGCGCGGCGCAGCGCCTCCTCGCTCCAGGGGTGCCAGTCGACCGGATTGCCGCTGTGCTGGAGCAGGTAGGGGCTCGTCTCGCGGGCGAGTCTGTTGGGCATCCCCCCAGCCTACTTTTCGTCGCCCGCGGGTCAGCGAAAGTGGGACGGATCGGTCCAAATCCCCTGTCCCGTCGGTGCCCGGCCGCCGGAAGGTCTAGGTTCTGCAGATGATCGGGGAACGTCTGCCCTCAGAGAGCGACCCGGCCATCGCAGCCGTCCTCGCGAAGCTGAGCGAGGAGGACCGGGGCGTGATCCAGACCGCCCTCTCCCGCGCGGAGAAGACGGAGGCGGAGCTGCGCTACCTCGCCGACCACGACTCGCTCACCGGCCTGCTGGACCGGCGTCGGTTCCGCTCCGAGCTCGACGCCTACACCTCCTTCAGCGCCCGCTATGGCGGGCAGGGCGCGGTGATGATCATCGACATCGACGGGTTGAAGGGCGTCAACGACAGCCTCGGGCACCACGCGGGGGACAACCTGATCCGGCAGATCGCCCGCACGCTGCGCGAACGGGTGCGCGCGACCGACATAGTCGCCCGCCTCTCCGGCGACGAGTTCGCCGTCCTGATGCCCCAGACGGACGTCGAGGGCGCCCTCCAGCTCGGCGAGGACCTCCGCAACCAGGCGGCCGAGAGCGCCAGGCCGGCACCGGAGGCCGATCCGGTCACGGTCAGCGTCGGCATCGCGATGTTCGGTG
Source organism: uncultured Solirubrobacterales bacterium (assembly GCA_963712325.1). Classification (GTDB taxonomy): domain Bacteria; phylum Actinomycetota; class Thermoleophilia; order Solirubrobacterales; family 70-9; genus VRUE01. Next base: position 301,886 of record CAVQHG010000009.1, on the reverse strand, counting down.
GCGAGCGCGAGGGCGGGTCCGAGGCCGTCCTGATCGCGGCCGACGAGGCCATGTACCGGGCCAAGGAGGAGGGTCGGGATCGGATCGCCCTGTTTCGCGACCCGACCGAGTCAGAACGGCGCTCCGGCCGCCGCCAGACGACCGCGGCGCGGATTCGCGACGCGCTCACCCAGGGGCGGCTCAGCCTCCACAGCCAGCCGATCCGCAGCCTCGCCTCCGGTGGCATCGAGCGCTACGAGCTGCTGCTGCGGATGACGGGCGAGGGCGGCGAGCTGCTCCCCGCCTCGGCTTTCATCGAGGCGGCGGAGCGCTCCGGGATGATCCAGGAGCTGGATCGCTGGGTGGTTGGCCAGGCGCTGGAGGTTCTCGGACAGCGGGAGCGGGAGGGGGCCCCGGTCTCCCTGCACGTGAACCTCTCCGGCGCCTCGCTCTCCGACGTCTCCGTGCTCGAGTTCATCGAGCGCCGCCTCGACGAAGGCGACGCCGACCCGTCGCGTTGCACGTTCGAGATCACCGCCACCGCGAAGGTGAGCGACTACGGCCAGGCGGGTGGGTTCGCCGACAGGCTCACCGAGTTCGGCTGCCAGGTTGCGATCGACGACTACGGCGCCGGCTTCGGCCCCTTTCACCACCTCAAACAGCTTCCCTTCGACCTGATCAAGATCGACGGCGCCTTCATTCGCGAAATGGCGAACAGCGACGCCGACCAGCTCACCGTGCAGGCGATCGTCCGGATCGCCCGCGGTCTCGGCAAGACGACGATCGCGGAGTTCGTCGAGAACGACGAGACCGAGACGCTGCTGCGCGAGTACGGCGTCGACATGGCGCAGGGATTCCACCTGGGCCGGCCGGTGGCCCTCGCCGAGGGCCTAGCGGCCTAGCAGCCTCGAGATCCGCGTCCTCAGGTTGAGGACGGCGGTCAGCGCCCGTTCCTGGGCCGAGCCCTGGGCCGGCAGGGCGCCGAGCTGGCGCGCCATCTGGGCGCCGTTGACGTAGGCGTCGTTGCGCCGGATCATGCCCTCGCTCACGGTCAGCACGTCGCAGCCGGTGAGGTCGATCCTGGCGCCGTTGGGGAGCATCCCCTCGAAGGGCGTGTCGCCGTCGAAGGTGCCCGTCAGGTGCCAGCGGACGGCGACCTTCTCTCCGTTCGCCATCACGTCGACCACCTCGAAGAGCAGGTCGGGCATCGACCTGAACGCGTCAGCGAACCACTCGCGCACGGCTCCGGGGCCCTCGAGGGAGGCCAGCCCGTGCAGCTCGTCCACGCCGCCCGGCGCCCAGAAGCCGGCCATCGCGTCGGCGTCGCGGGCGGCGACGGCTGCGAAGTAGCGGCGGGCCACCTCGACCGCCTCGCCGGACGGGCCGGCTCTTCCCGTGCTCGCCCCCAGTTCCTCCGCAGCGGTCGGCATCGACGCGATCCTACCCGGTCACGTCGCGGGCGAAGGCCTCGAAGGCGTCGAGATAGCGCCGGCGGTCCTCGTCGGAGTGAGCGATCGACAGCGTCCACTCCTCCTCGACGCCCGGTGTCATGAAGATGCCGTGGTTCATGTGGTACAGCCAGGCCAGGGTCGAGAGGTCGTCGTCGACCTTGGTCAGGTAGTCGCGGTACTCGTACATCCGCTCGGGGGAGAAGATCACGCAGCCCTTCGCGCCGAGGCCCTCGGTGTAGGCGGGGAGGCCGTGGCGGTCGATGATCTCCTGGCAGCCGGCGAGCAGCTCCCGGTTGGTTGCCTCCAGCTCCTCGTAGGCATCGTCGGTGAGGACCTCGGTCAACGTCGCCCGCGCGGCCGCCATCACGAGCGGGTTGCCGTTGAAGGTCCCGTACTGCTTGACGGTCCCGTCGGCGACCACGGTCGCCAGCTCATCGCTCATCCCGATCGCCCCGCCCGGGTAGCCGCCGCAGGTCGCCTTGGCGAGGGTGATCATGTCCGGGACCACGCCGAAGCGCTGCGTCGCCCCGCCCGGGGCGATCGTGCAGCCAGTCTTCACCTCGTCGAAGATCAGCTTTACGCCGTGCGCGGCGGTCAGCTCGCGCACGCGGTCGAGGTAGCCGTCGCGGGGCGGGATGATGTTGATGTTCATCATCGCCGGCTCCATGATCAGGCCGGCCACCTCGCCCCCGATCCTGTCGAGGACGCTCTCCAGCGCGTCCGGGTCGTTGTAGGGGACGGCGCGGGTCAGCTCCGTCAGTGCGCGCGGCGTGCCCCCGCCGTAGGGGACGCTGACCGGGTCGTCGCGGTCGCCGAGTGCCTCCAGCGGCGGGTAGACGGAGACCATCACCGAGTCGTGGTGCCCATGGTAGGAGCCCTCGATCTTGAGGATCACGTCCCGGCCGGTGGCGCCCCGTGCCAGGTGGACGGCGTCCATCGTCGCCTCCGTGCCCGAGTTGTTGAAGCGCCACTGGGGCAGGCGGAAGCGGCGGGCGAGCTCCTCGGAGACCTCGATCGACCCGTCGGTGGGGGCGGCGAAGTGGGTGCCGCGGTCGATCTGCTCCTTGACCGCGGCGCCGACCGTCGGGTTGGCGTGGCCGATGCACATCACGCCGAAGCCGTTGTGGAAGTCCACGTATTCGCTGCCGTCGACGTCCCAGACGCGACTGCCGGCGCCGCGGTCGACGTAGACCGGCCACGGGTCGTTTTCCTGGAACGAGGACGGGACGCCGCCGGGCATCGTCCTGACCGCCCGCTCGTAGGTCCTCGCCGAGGCCCCCGTGCGGTTGCGGAAGGCCTCCTGCTGGGCCTCGGTCAGCGACGCGATCCGCCTGCGGTCGATCTCGGCCACGGATCCAGCCTACTCGCCGCGCAGCGCCGCCCGCCTGATCTTGCCGCTGTTGGTCTTCGGCAGCTCGTCGGAGAACTCGACGATGCGTGGGTACTTGTACGGTGCCGTCTGCTCCCTGACGTGGGCCTGGAGCTCGGCCGCGAGCTCGTCTGAGGGCCGGTGGCCGTCACGTAGGACGACCACCGCCCGGACCACCGATCCGCGCTCCGGGTCGGGTGCCGCGACGGCCGCCGCCTCCGCCACGGCCGGGTGCGAGACAAGCGCCGACTCGACCTCGAACGGGCCGATCCGGTAGCCGGAGGAGAGGATCAGGTCGTCGTTGCGGCCCTCGAACCAGAGGTGTCCGTCGCCGTTCTCGCGGACCCGGTCGCCGGTTGGCCACCACTCGCCGTCGAAGCGCTCGCCGTCGAGGTACCGCTCGAAGAAGGTGGGGGAGGAGGGGGCGCGAAGCTGGAGCTCGCCCTCGACGATCCGCGTCTCGAGGCCGGGCAGCGGACGTCCCATCGAGCCGTCGTGCCCGGGGTCGTCCTCGCCGGGGCGCATGCCGCTGATCGCTCCGGTCTCGGTCTGCCCGTAGCCGTCGCCGATCGATAGCCCCATCTCACGGCGGAAGAGGCGGATCGTCTCGGGCTCGATCGGCTCGCCGGCGGAGACCATCCTTCGCAGACTGGGGACGGGCCTCAGAGTGCCGCGCCTGGCGAGCATCCGGTACTCGGTCGGCGCCTGGCAGAGGACGTTGACGCCGAGCTCCGCGCAAAGCCGCAGCCGCTCGCCCGGGTCGAAGCGGGCGTCGTGGAGGACGGCTACCGCCCCGCGAGCCCAGGGGGCGACGAAGGCGTTGCGGGTCGACTTCGACCAGCCCGGGGCAGCCGTGCACCAGGCGACGTCGCCGTCGCCGGCACCCAGCCAGTGCTCGGCCTGCAGGCCCTGGCCGCCGAGGTAGCGCTGCGGGTAGAGCACGCCCCGAGGCTCACCCGTGGTCCCCGACGTGAAGACGATCGCCGCCGGGTCAGCGGGGTCGAGGTCCTCCATCGCGGCGGGGGCCTCCTGGTCGCGGTCCTCGTCGAACACCCGGGCCAGGTCGTCCATGTCCATGTACGGGATCCCGTCCGGCAGCTCGCCGAGGTAACGAGCCTCGCCGACGCAGAGCTTCGGCTCGGCGGCGCGAGCCCGGTGCTCGAGGTCACGACGCCGGAGCTGCGGGTTGCAGGGCAGCGCGACCGCGCCCATCCGCCAGCAGGCGAGCATCGCCAGAACCCACTCGGGCCGGCTGCCGACGAGGGTCATGACGACGTCGCCGCGCCGCACGCCCCGCGCAGCGAACGCTCCCGAGAGCCCGGCGGAGCGGGCAAAAAGCTCACCGAAGTGATGCACCCGGCGTCCGCCGTCGGCGGTGACCTCGATCAGCGCCGGGCGCGCCGAGGCAAACCGTTCGACCGTTTCCTCGATGAAGTTCACGGGCGGCAGTCTGCCGCAACTCCCGCCGATGGGCCGATTTCCCCCATATATAGGGAGGTTTTCGGCCCGTCGGCGGAGGAAGGAGGTCAGGCCTCGGAGAGGCCGAAGCGCTCCTGGATGCGGCGCAGCGGCCCTGGCGCCCACCAGTTCCAGTCGCCGAGCAGGCGCATCAACGAGGGGACGAGCAGGGCGCGGACGATCGTCGCGTCGAGCAGGATGCCGATCGCCGCGCCGACGGCGATCTGCTTCATGAAGAAGATCTCGCTGACCCCGAAGGCGAGGAAGACGACGGCGATCATCACGGCCGCGGCGGTGATCACCCGGCCGGTGCGGCCGATTCCGATCGCGACCGCGTCCTCGTTGCTCCTGCCGAGGTCGTGCTGCTCTTTGATCCGTGCCATGACCAGGACCGCGTAGTCGGTGGCGAGGCCGAAGACGATCGCGAAGAGGAAGACCAGGCTCGTCACCTCGACCGCGCTCGGCCCCGTGTAGTCGAAGAGGCCGTCGAGCAGGCCCTCCTGGAAGGAGATGACGACGATGCCGAGCGTCGCGCCGAGCGTCATCGCATTCATCAGCAGCGTCTTCAGCGGCAGCAGCACCGAGCCGGTGAGGAGGAAGAGGATCACCAGGGTGATCGCGGCCACGACGGCGACCAGCAGCGGGATGTGCTTTGCGAGGCTCTCCTTCTGGTCGATGAACCCGGCCGTGTTGCCGGAGACGAGCACGGTTGCGCCGACGGGAGGGGGGAGGTCCCGGATCGCGTGCACCGCGTCCTGGGCGGCGCTCGAGGTGGCCGGTTCGGCGAGCGCGAAGTTGGCGTAGGCGACCCGGTCCGAGGCCGGCTCGAAGGGCGTTCCGCGAACGACGTCCGGGACCTCCAGGACCCGCCGGCGCAGGGCCGCGAGCCTGCCCGGGGCGGTCGGGCCGTCGACGGTCACCGTCACCGCCTCGATCACGTCGCGCGGGTAGTGGGATTCGACGTAGCCGTTTGCGAGGTGGGCGGGCTTGTCGTGGGGCAGGAAGTCGGAGTTCGGGCCGGTGAGCGTGGTGGAGAGCAGCGGCATGGCGGCGGCCAGCAGCAGGCCGGCGCTTGCCAGGGCGACGCCGACGGGGTTGCGCATCACCCAGCGCGCCAGCCGGTACCAGCCATCCGATTCCGCCGAGACCGGGGCGCCGCGGCGGACCGAGAGGGCATCGATCCTGGTGCCGAGCAGGGCGAGGAGGGAGGGGACCACGAGGATCGCGACGATCGCCGAGAGCAGGCCGACCGAGGCGCCCGCGACCGCGATCGAGTAGAGGAAGCGCTGGGGAATCATCACCAGCGCCGCCAGGGCGGCGGCGACCGTGACCCCCGAGAAGGCGGCGGTTCGCCCGGCGGTGACCACGGTTCGCCGGTGGGCCGCGCGGGTCGCGCCCTCCCGCTCGAGCTCCTCGCGATATCGGGAGACCATCAGCAGCGCGTAGTCGACGGCGAGCCCGAGGCTGAGCGCCGTGGCGATGTTGAGGGCGAAGATCGAGGTGTCGACGAAGAGCGACATCACCCTGAGCACGAACAGGGTGCCGACGATCGAGACGCCCCCGATCAGCAGCGGGATGGCGGCCGCGACGGCGCCGCGGAAGACGAGCAGCAGGAGCAGGGCGAGGATCGGGAAGGCGATCAGCTCGGCCTTGGTCAGGTCCTCCTTGGTCTGGTCGGAGACCTGGTTGAAGCTCGGCGCATAGCCGCCCATCGCCACGTCGAGCCCCTGGCTCCGGAGACGAGCGGCTCGACTTCTTCGGCGACCTCGCCTCCCCTGTCTTCGAGGTCGCCGCTGGCCAGGTCGACGAGGACGACCAGAGACCTCGCCGTCGCGGCCGATCAGCGTGGCACCGGCGCGACGGTCCCGCAGCGGGTTGACGACCCGGCCGACGCCTGCGACGCGAGCGACGCCGGCGGCGAGGCGGTCGACGCGGGTCGCACGGCGGGGTCGCGGACGTCGAGCGGCCCCCCGCCCGGGGCGCGGACGACGAGGAAGATGCCAGGATTGGCGTCGTAGCCGAGGGCGTCGGTGAGCACCGACTTGGCGCGCTCGCTCTCGGAGGCGGGGTCGGTGAACCCGGCGTTCTTCAGGTGCCGCTCGACGTCGTGGCCGAAGGCGGCGGCGAACACCGCGAAGGCTGCGACCGCCGCGAGGACGAGCTTCGGGTGCTTCCAGGTCAGGTCGGCGACTCGGTCGAACACTCTTGGCTCGCACCGTACCAGATTTCAAAGTAATTCCTTTGTTAATCAAAGCAACTGCTACCATCGTCACATGGGACGCCGGGAATACGCGCAGCCGTGCGGCCTCGCATGCGCCCTCGATCAGGTTGGCGAGCGTTGGTCGCTGCTCGTCGTGCGCGAGCTGATGCTCGGGCCGCTGCGCTTCTCCGATCTCGCCAGGGAAATCGGCGGGGCGCCGACGGATGTCCTCACGAAGCGCCTGCGGGCGCTGGAGGCCTCCGGCGTCGTGCGCAGGCGGGAGCTCGAGCCGCCCGCCTCCGGCACGGCCTACGAGCTGACCGAGCTCGGCCGGGAGCTGGAACGGCCGCTGTTCGAGCTCGGCCGGTGGGGGCTCAACTTCCTCGACCCGGCGACGATCGCCGAACTGCCGCCCGACAAGCTCGCCAATGCTGTGCGCGTGGTGCTCAGGCCCGGGCCCGCGGAGAACCTGACGATCTGCCTGCGCACCGGCGGCCGCGCGTACGGGCTTCGAATCGTCGACAGCTGGGTCTCGGCACAGCGGGGCGAGCCGAGCGATCCCGACCTGACCCTGACCGGGACGCCGTGGGAGGTGATGGCCTGCCTGATCGGCGAGGATGGCGAGGTCGCAGCCGATGTCGAGGGCGATCGGGCCGTGCTCGAGGCCGTGCGCGCGATGGTCTCCCTCCCCGAGCGTCAGCGCGAGGAGGCGCTCGCGGAGGTCGCCGCCGCGAGCGCTCCCTCCCCCGCTACTTCAGCTCGGCCGAGCTCTTGCCCAGCAGCTGCCGGGCGATGATCAGCAGCTGGATCTGCTGGGTGCCCTCGAACAGGTCGAGGATCTTCGCGTCGCGCGCCCACTTCTCCAGCAGCTGCTCCTCGCCGTAGCCGACGCTCCGCAGAGCCGACGCAGCGCAGCGCGACGTCGACGCAGGTGCGGCCGGCCTTCGCCTTCGCCATCGACGCCTGCAACGAGTTCGGCTTGCGAGTTGTCGGCCATCCAGGCGGCCTGCAGCGTCAGCAGCCGGGCTGCCTCGTAGTCGGCCTCCATCGCGAGGTACTCGGCCGCGGCCGCGGGCTGGGAGGCGGCCGGCCGGTCCTAGTCGACCTCGACGCCCGCGTCGGCCAGCAGCTGCGCGCGTCTGCTCCAGGCAGGCGCGGGTCGAGCCGCACCGCCATGCCGGCGACCAACGGCCGCGTGTTGTCGAACGTCTGCATGACGCCGGCGAAGCCCTTCTCGTGTCGACCTCCGGCGAGCCGAGCAGGCCTCTCGGCGGCACGCGGCAGTCGCTCGAGGATGAAGGCGGCCGTGTCCCAGGCGCGGATCCCGAGCTTGTGCTCGAGCCGGTCGAGCTTCAGCCCCGGGTTGTCCGCTCGACGACGAACGACTTGATCGCCGCGCGGCCCATCGAGCGGTCGAGCGTCGCCCAGACGACGACGAGGTCGGCGCGCTCGCCGGAGGTGACGTAGATCTTCTCGCCGTTGAGCACGTACTCGTCGGCCTCGTCGAGCACGGCAGTGGTGCGGATCGCCGCGGAGTCCGAGCCCGCCTCGGGCTCGGTGATCGCCATCGCCGCCCATTTGCCGCCGAAGCGCTCGAGCTGCTCCTCGGTCGCGACCGAGGCGATCGCCGAGTTGCCGAGGCCCTGGCGCGGCATCGTCAGCAGCAGCCCGACGTCGCCCCAGCAGAGCTCGATGATGCCGAGCACGGTCGACATGTTGGAGCCGTTGCGGTTCTCGCCGGTCGCCGTGCTCGGTCGCGGCGCACGCCGGCCGCGCCGGCAGCGCCCTGCTCGGTGCCGTCGTTCATGCCGTCGATCAGCGAGGCGAGCATGTCGAGCTCCTTCGGGTAGGCGTGCTCGGCGACGTCGTACTTGCGGGAGATCGGGCGGAAGACCTCCGTCGCCACCTGGTGCGCCTGGCTCGCGAGGGGCTTGAACTTCTTGGGGATCTCGAGGTTGATCATTTTCTTCGCTCGCGTTCCTCGGCTCTAGACCAGCAGGGCGCCCTCCATGACGCCCGCGGCTCGCAGGTCGCGGTACCAGCGCTCGACCGGGATGCTCCTTGACGTAGCCGTGGCCGCCGAGCAGCTGCACGCCGTCGGAGCCGATCTCATGCCCCTTCTCGCCGCACAGCGCGCGGGCGAGCGCGACCTCGCGGGCGAAGTCCTTGCCGCGGTCGGCGCGGCCGGCGGCGCGTAGGTCGCGAGCCGCATGCCCTCGAGCTCGATCGCCGATGTCGGAGACCGTGAACGCGACCGCCTGGCGGTTGGAGATCGGCTCGCCGAACGCGACGCGCTCGTTGACGTAGGGGATCACGTAGTCCAGCACAGCCTGCGCGGTGCCGACCGCGAGCGCGCACCACGCGACGCGGGCGCGGTCGCACGGACGCGGCGTAGTCGTCCGGGCCGCCGTCGCCGAGCAGCGCCCGCGCCGGCAGGCGGACGCCTTCGAGCAGCAGCGTCGCCGGTGCCGGCGGCGCGCACGCCCATCGCCGGGTTGGCCTTCACCAACACGCCCTCGGCGCCTTGGTCTCGACGACGAAGAGGGCCGGGCCGTGGCCCTCCAGCCGCTCGGCGGCGACGACGAACAGCTCGCGCTCCGCGGCCCGCGGCGACGAGCGACTTGACGCCGTCGAGCACCCAGTCCGTCGCGCTCGCGGCGCGCGGTCGTCTGCAGCTCGAACGGGTCGAACAGCGCCCGCGGCTCCAGGAGCGCGAGCGCCGCGGCGGGCGACGTCCTCGCCGTGAACGCGGGCAGGTAGGTCGCCTGCTGGTCGCCGTCGCCCCACAGCGCCGACGCGGTCGCGGCCGCGCCCGGCGCGAGCAGCGCGTACGGCGAGGCCCGAGGTCGCCCTGCGCGAGCGCCTCGGCCGCGAGGACGGTGGTCACGGCCGAGCGCTCGCTGATGGCGCCGCCGAGCGCCTCGGGGACGCCGAGCATGGTGAGCCCGAGCTCGGCCGCCTGCGCCGAGGATCTCCTGCGGCGCCGCCGCAGTCGTGTCCGCGGCCAGCGCGGCCGGCCGCAGCCGCTCGGCCCCGAACGCCGAACGCCTCCTGGAGCATCTGCTGCTCGTCGGTCGGGGTGAGGTCGAAGAGGCCCGTGGACTGGCGGCCGCCTGGCGGGCGCGGCTCGCCCGCGCCCCTGGACCGCCTTGAACGTGCGCCTGCCGCGCTCGCCGCTGCGGAAGCCGTCCTTGGCGCGGTAGAGGACTCTCTCGGCCGGCTTGCGCACGCCCGAGCCTGTCGACGACGTCGGAGCCGGCGATGCGCCCGAGGGCGCTCAGGCCGAATCCCATGCTGCGGTCGGCGCCCCATGTCGTGTCAGCGGCGTCACTTCGCTCCCTTCGAGATGTGGTGTGGGCTTCTTGGCGTCGCGACGAGAACTCGATCGCGCCCGGCCCTCGTCTTCCGAACGTCACCCGGCCGGGGAGCAGGATCGGCCGCCTGAAGCTCACGTCGACCGTGAAGGCGTCCGGCAGCCGCCCTTCGAGCGCCGCCAGGCACCGCGCCTTCGTCCACATCCCGTGCGCGATCGCCTGCGGGAACCCGAACAGCCGCGCGCTCAGCGCATGCATGTGGATCGGGTTGCGGTCACCCGAGACGGCCGCATACCGGCGGCCGAGATCCCCTCCAACGCCAGGTCACAGGATCAGCGTCACTTTGTGGCCGCCAGCGACCGATCGCTCGACCGCCGGGCCCCGGCCTCCGCCCCCGTCGGACCTCAGCGGCGTCGCCGCCGCCGCCGCCGCGGCGCAGCATCGTCGACTCGCTCTCCCAGACCAGCTCCCCGTCCACGCGGGCCTCCGTGACCAGGCGAACGTCCGCCCCTTCGGGTGTGGCTCGATCCGGCGTCGTGCGCACGACGAGGTCGAGCACCTCGCCGGCGCCCAGGCGGCGCTGCCACGATCCGATTCGACAGGTGCACCAGGCCCACCGCAGCGAACGGGAACCCGCCGTCGGTCATCAGCGCCATGTGCAGCGGGAACGCGCAGCACGTGCAGGTACGTCGCCGGCAGCTCGTCGCGCAGGGTGAACCCGCACACCCGCGCATACGCCGCGAGCGCGACCGGGTCGACGCGCACCCCGGAGAGCCTCAGCTCCAGCGCCGGCATCTCCTCGCCGCCCCCGGGCACGAACGGCAGCAGCGACGCGCCGGGGACCAACGGCACCGCGGCGCGGGCGTAGGCGGGAGATTCGCGCGCGCTCTCAACTCTCGGACGGCCATCGCGCTCACGCCCCCAGCAGGCTCTGGCCGCAGACGCGGACGTCCTCGCCGTTGACGCCCGCGAGGCCGGCGCGCGAACCAGGCGATCGTCTCGGCCACGTCCACAGGCAGCCCGCCCTGCGAGAGCGCGGCCATGCGCCGGCCGGCCTCGCGGATGGCGAGCGGCACCTTCGCCGTCATCTGCGTCTCGATGAAGCCGGGCGCGACCGCGTTGATCGTCGCGCCGCGCTTGGCGACCAGCCGGCGCGTACGCCTCCACGATGCCGATCACGCCGGCCTTCGAGGTCGCGTAGTTCGTCTGCCCGGCGTTGCCGGCGATGCCGCGAATCGAGGACACGCAGACCATCGCGCCGCCCTCGCTCAGCACCGCCTCTCGCCCGCGATCAGCGCGTCGGTGATCCGCTCCTCGCCGTCAGGTTCACCGCGATCACCGCGTCCCAGCGGTCCGGCATCCTGGCGAGCGTCCGGTCGCGCGTGATGCCGGCGTTGTGGACGACGACGTCGACGCCTCGTGCGCTCAGGTGCGCGGCGATCGCCTCCGGCGTGTCCGCCGCGGTGATGTCGAGCTCGAGCGCGTAGCCGCCGATGCCGGCCGTGACCGCCTTCAGGTCCTCCTCCAGCGCCGGGGCACGTCGAGGCCGACGACGTGCGGCGCCGTCGCGCGCGAGCATCGAGGCGATCGCCGCGCCGATGCCGCGCGAGGCGCCCGTCACCAGCGCGACCTTGCCGGCCAGCGGCTGCTCCCAGTCGAAGTCGGGAACCGGGCCGCCGTCCTTGCCGATCCGCACGACCTGCCCGGACACGAACGCCGACCTCGGCGAGAGGAAGAAGCGCAGCGTCGACTCTAGCTGGTCCTCGCCACCCGGCGCGACGTAGACGAGCTGGGCCGTCGCGCCGCGCCCGCCGACCTCCTTGGCCAGCGAGCGCGTGAGACCCTCGAGCGCGCGCTGCGCGGTCGCCGCCCGGCTCGAGCCGGCCTCGGCGGCCGGCTGCCGAGCACGACGACGCGGCCGTTCGCGCGACCCGGCGGACGGCCGGGTAGAAGAAGCGCTGGAGCTCGACCAGCTCAGCCGAGTCCGCGATCCCCGTCGCGTCGAAGACGAGCGCCCTGGCGCTGCCCGCTCGGCCCGCCGCCGTTCGACGCCGATCGGCCGCGCGGCGCCCTTCAGCGCCGCGCTCGAGGCGGCCGCCGGGCGCGGCGCCGGTCAGCACGGCGCCGCTCAGACGACCGGGTCGCCCTCGGGGTACCGCTCGAGCGGCACCGGCTTCGGCAGGCCGACCGTGCCGCGATCTGCGCCGACCGGGCGCATTGACGAGCTGCGCGTAGCGGTCCCGCTCATCGACCTCCCTCCGGCCCTCGAGGATCGCGACGACGCCCTGGCCGCCGGCCGCGCAGATGCTGATCAGCGCCGCGCCCTCCGCCGCCCTCGTGCAGCTGCTTCGCGAGCGCGGCGACGATGCGCCCGCCGGTCGCGGCGAACGGGTGGCCGGCGGCGAGCGAGCTGCCGTTGACGTTGAGCTTGGCGCGGTCGACGCGCCGAGCGGCTCGTCGAGGCCGAGCCGCTCCGTGCAGAACTCCGGGTCCTCCCACGCGCCAGCGTGCAGAGCACCTGCGCGGCGAACGCCTCGTGGATCTCGTAGTAGTCGAAGTCCTGCAGGCGCAGGCCGGCGCGCCAGCATGCGGGGCATCGCGTAGGCGGGCGCCATCAGCAGGCCCTCGCCGCCGCCGACGTAGTCGACGGCGGCCGTCTCGCCGTCGACGAAGTAGGCGAGGACCGGCAGGCCGCGCTCCTTCGCCCACTCCTCGGAGGCGAGCAGCACGACGCGGGCGCCGTCGGAGAGCGGCGTCGAGTTGCCGGCGGTCATCGTGCCCCTCCTCGCCCGCCGAAGACCGGCTTCAGCTTCGCGAGCTTCTCCGGCGGGGAGTCGGGGCGCAGGTTCTGGTCGCGCTCCAGGCCGAGGTACGGGGTGATCAGGTCGTCCAAGAAGCCGCGCTCGTAGGCGGCGGCGAGGTTGCTGGTGGCTGGCGCACGGCGAGCTCGTCCTGCTCGCTCCGGCCGATCCGCCATTCCGCGGCCATCGATCGAGCAGTGCTCGCCCATCGAGAGCCCCGTGCGAGGCTCCTCGTTGCGGGGTATCGCGGGCAGCACGGTGCCCCGGCCGCAGCCCGGTCAGGGCCCGCAGCTTGGCCGTGGTCGAGCGCTGGCGGTTGGCCTCGAGCAGGATCTCGCGCAGGCCCTCGTTGAGCGCCAGCGGCGCGTCGGAGGTGGTGTCGACGCCGCAGGCGACGCCCGGCATCGATCTGGCCGAGGGCGATCTTGTTGGCGACCAGGATCGTCGCCTCCAGGCCGGTCCCGCAGGCCTGCTGGACGTCGTAGGCGGGCGTCTCGGGGGCGAGCCGCGTGCTGAGCACGCTCTCGCGAGTCAGATCAAAGTCGTGGGAATGCTTGAGCACGGCTCCGCCGACGACCTCGTCGAGCCGCTCGCCGGCGAGCCCGAAGCGGTCGACGAGGCCGTCGAGCGCGGCGGTGAGCATGTCCTGGTTGGAGGCGTGCGCGTAGGCGCTGTCGGAGCGCGCGAAGGGGATCCGGTTGCCGCCGAGGACGGCGACTCGTCTGGGGCTGTCAATCACTTGCCACTGCCTTTCGTTTGGTCGTCGGAGCGGGAGTCGCCGCCGCCTCGCCCGGCGGCGGATCGGGCGACCGGGGCCCAGCGCTGCCGGAGCCCGGGCTCGATCGTCGCTATCAGCAGGTCGGCGGCCTCCGAGGCGGAGAGCGCCTGGGAGCGCAGCCACCAGTGGGCGAGCGCCTCTGCAGCGCCGAGCAGGGCCTCTGAGAGCGCCTCCACCTCGACCTCGGCGGCGGTGCGCATGCTCGGCGGCACCTGGCCCATGATCGAGGCGGTGACGAGGTCGACGATGCGGCCGCGGTAGGCCGCGACCCGCTCGGCCACCTCGCCGCCGCGGGGCAGGGTCTCGTCGAAGAGGACCTCCCAGGCGGCGCGCTCGCCGTCGAGGAACGCGAAGAACGCCTGCCCTCCCGCTCGCAGCGCCTCTTCGGGGGAGTCGGTCGATGCGACGGCGGCTGCGATCGTCGCCGAGAGCGCATCTCCCGCTCGCTCCATGCAGGCGATGTAGAGGCCCTCCTTGTTGCCGAAGTAGTTGTAGAGGAGCGGCTTGGTGACCCCGACCTCGGCTGCGACTTCGTCCATGGTCACCGCGCCGTAGCCGTGCTCGGCGAACAGCCCCGGGCCGCCGCGAGGGTCTGCTCCATGCGGTCCTCGCGGGGGAGCCTGGTGCGCGTCGCCTGGGGGCGGGAGCTCGTCGAGGCCATGCCGAATAAGTTACCCAGATATAAATTTATATGTGGGTAATGTGAGGCAAGTCACACGTCCGCCACGCGCTGCCGGAGCTCCGCGCCGGGTGGGTCGTCTCTACTCGTAGAGCTTCTTGACCTGCACGGCCCCGGGCGGGGACGCCTCGACGCAGAGGTCGCAGAGGACGCACTCGTCGAGGTTCTCGGCGACGATCTCGATGCCCGAATCGGCGGCCCGGAAGATGTCCACCGGACAGACTTCCTCGAGCTTCTTGGCCAGCTCGGCGTCGCCGGCGACCGCGTCGTCGACCTCGACGTCGATGAAGACGCCGTGCAGCGCCTCGTTCATGCCGCCACCTCGATCCTCTCCTTGACCGCCTCGGGGATCTCGTCGATGCGCTCGACGACCCTGATCCCAGCGGCTTCGAGGCGGGCGATCTTCTCGGTCGCCGTGTCCTCCTTGCCCTCGACGATCGTCCCGGCGTGGCCGAAGCTCATCCCCTTCATCTCCTCGTCGTCCATGAACTTGCCGGCCATGAAGGCGACGATCGGCAGGCGGCTGTCGTTCTCCCTCACCCACTCGGCGAGCTGCGCCTCCATGCGGCCACCCGGCTCGGTGTAGATGACGATGCCGCGAGTCTGCTCGTCGGCCTCGAAGTGGGGCATCAGCTCGGCGTAGGTCGACCCGATGATCGCGTCGCCGCCGATCGAGACGGCGGTTGAGACTCCCAGCCCGGCCTGTGTGAGGGAGGAGGAGATCTCGGTGGTCATCCCCCCGGAGCGGCTCATCACCCCGACCGGGCCGGGGGCGTAGGCCTTGGCGGCGTCTTTCGCGGGGCCGCCGATCCCGCCCATCTTGCAGACCTCGGGGACGATCAGGCCGAGGCAGTTCGGGCCGATGATGCGGGCGCCGCGCATCTCGGCGAACTCGACCATCTGGGCGACGTCGCGGCGCGGGACCCGCTCGGTGACGACGACGATCAGCCCTATCTCGTTCTCGATCGCCTCGAGGACGGCGTCCTTGGTGAAGGCGGGGGGGACGGTGACGACCGACCCGTCGATCGGCTGGCCGTGGTGCTCGACGGCCTGGCCGACGGTGTCGAAGACCGGCACGCCGTGCACCTCGCGGCCCCTGCGGCCGGGGGTGACGCCGCCGACCACGCGCGAGCCGTAGTCGAGGCACTCCTTGGTCAGGTTGACGGCCTCGCGCCCGGTGATCCCCTGGACGATGAACGTCGTCTCTTTAGTGAGAAGTATCGACATGTCTGGGTCCTAACCGCGCCGCCCCCGGACGCGGGAGCGAGGCCCTGTCCATATCTGATTTTTCAGGGCCGAGCGGGAGCAGAGGAGGCGGCGCGTCATGTGTCCCCCTGGATCTTGGCGACGGCGCGTCCCGCGGCCTCCCACATCGAGACCGAGCGGTCGCAGTACTCGACGCCGTAGCGGTCGAGGATCTTGAAGCCCTCCTCCTCCCAGGCACCGGGGATGCGGAAGATCGCGATCGTCTCGGCCGGGTCTCGGCCGAGCTCCAGGCAGGCCTTGATCACGCCGCGGGCGACGATGTCCACCCGCGTGTTGGAGACGATCGACATCATCACCGCGATCTTCTCGACGCCGTCCTTCTCGAGCACCTCCTTCGCCAGCCCGCAGGCCTTTGCGACCGAGGGATTGCCGCCGATCTCCGAGTAGTTGGCGGGCCTGCCGCCCTGGTTGCGGACCGCGTCGGTGAGCGTCAGCGAGCCTCCGCCGGCGCCGATCACCAGGCCGAGGTCGCCGTCGAAGCCGTGGTCCTTGCCCTGGATCACGCCGCGGTGGTCGGCGGCGTCGATCGCCGCCACATGGCGCTCGAAGTCGGAGGGCTGATACGGCTCGCGGGTGTCCTCCTCGGCGATCCCGAGCTCCCGGCGAAGCAGCGCCTTCTGGCGGCCGACCGCCTCGTTCTCCATCTCCATGTGGGCGTCGAGAGCGACGAAGCTGCCGTCCTCGAGCTCCGCCAGCGGGTTGATCTCGGCCAGCGTCATGTCGCGCTCCCGAAAGAGGCGGGCGAGCTTCGCGAGGATCGGCGTCGCTCGGTTCAGCTGCGAGCCGGTCACTCCGGTCGCGGCGATCGCCTGCTTGGCCTCGAAGTCGGCGACCGGCAGCAGGTTGGAGAGGTGGCCGCGGCCGACGTGGTCGGGGTGCGTCTCGGCCACCTCCTCGATGTCGATGCCGCCCATGTCGCTGAACAGCATCAGCGGGCGCTTCGCGGTCCCGTCCCAGACGACGCCGGCGTAGTACTCCTGCTTGACCTCCGCCTTCGGGTCGACGAGGACGCCGCGCGGCATGTGGCCGTTGATCTCGAGCGCGAGGATCGCCTCGGCGTGCGCCGCCGCCTCCTCGGGCGTGTCGGCGAACTTCACGCCGCCGGCCTTCATCCGCCCACCGGTGAGCACCTGCGACTTGACGACGACGGGGCCGCCGATCTCCTCGGCGACCCTCCGAGCTTCCTCGGCGGTGGTGCAGAAGCCGTACCTGGTGACCGGGATCCCCGCCAGCTCGACGACCTTGCGTGCCTCGTACTCGTAGAAGCGCATCGGCGGCGGGGAACCCTATCCAAAGGACGGCTCCTGGGATACTCCGCGGGCATGAAGACCCTGGCAACGCTGCTCGCCGGCCTGGCGCTGGCGGCCGTCCTGCTCAGCGGCTGTCGAGAAGTGCTCGACTCCGGCTCGACCGAGGACCAGTTGACGAGCCTGCTCGAAAAGAAGCCGGTCAACAGGAGGGTCGCCGACGAAATCGGCATCTCCCCGGACGAAAAGGTCACCTCGGTGGACTGCCCGTCCGACCAGGACATCGAAAAGGGGGCCGAATTCGAGTGCACGGTGACCTTCGCCAACGGCGCCAAGGCGACCGAGACGATGCGGATCGTCAACGAGAACGCCGACCTTCACGCGCTCGGCCTCAGCGCCAGTAAGTAGAGTCCCCCGAATGACGAGCCAATCACCCGCGGCCACCGCGCCGACCAAGCACGCCAAGCTCCTCGACTGGGTCGGGGAGATCGCAAACCTGACCCAGCCCGACGCCGTCCACTGGTGCGACGGTTCGAGCGAGGAGTACGACGGCCTCGCCCAATCGCTCCTCGAGGCGGGGACTTTCGAGCGCCTCTCCGACGCAAAGCGCCCGAACTCCTACCTGGCGCTCTCCGACCCCGCCGACGTGGCCCGGGTCGAGGACCGCACCTACATCTGCTCGACGAGGAAGATCGACGCCGGCCCCAACAACAATTGGCGCGACCCCGCCGAGATGCGGGAGATCCTCGACGGCCTCTTCAAGGGCTGCATGAAGGGCCGCACGATGTACGTGGTGCCCTTCTCGATGGGCCCGATCGGCTCCCACATCTCCGAAATCGGCGTGCAGCTGACCGATTCCGCCTACGTCGCGGCTTCGATGCGGATCATGACCCGGATGGGGTCGGCAGCCCTCGAGGCGCTGGGGGAGGATGGCGAATTCGTCCCCTGCGTGCACTCGGTCGGAATGCCGCTCGCCGAGGGTCAGAAGGACGTCCCCTGGCCCTGCAACGGGGACAACAAGTACATCGTCCACTACCCCGAGTCGCGCGAGATCTGGTCCTTCGGCTCCGGGTACGGCGGCAACGCCCTGCTCGGCAAGAAGTGCTTCGCGCTGCGCATTGCCTCCGCGATGGCGCGTGACGAGGGCTGGCTCGCCGAGCACATGCTGATCCTCAAGCTGACCTCGCCCGAGGGAGCGGTCAAGTACGTCACCGGCGCCTTCCCGTCGGCCTGCGGCAAGACCAACCTCTCGATGATGATCCCGACCCTGCCGGGCTGGAAGGTCGAGACGATCGGCGACGACATCGCCTGGATGAAGTTCCACGAGGACGGCCGCCTCTACGCCGTCAATCCGGAGGCGGGCTTCTTCGGCGTCGCCCCTGGCACCGGCCACAAGACCAACCCGAACGCGATGGAGATGGTCGAGCACGACACGGTCTTCACCAACTGCGCGAAGACAGACGACGGCGACGTCTGGTGGGAGGGCATGACCGGCGAGCCGCCGGCCCACGCGATCGACTGGCGCGGCGAGGAGTGGACGCCGGAGTCCGAGGACACGGCTGCCCACCCGAATGCGCGCTTCACCGTGGCGGCCGCCCAGTGTCCCTCGATCGCGGACGAGTGGGACGACCCCGCCGGGGTCCCGATCGACGCCTTCCTCTTCGGCGGTCGGCGGGCGACCGTGGTGCCTCTGGTTCACGAGGCCTTCGACTGGGAGCACGCGGTCTTCCTCGGCGCGACGATGTCCTCCGAGAAGACGGCCGCCGCCGCCGGCAACGTCGGCGAACTGCGCTTCGACCCGATGGCGATGCTTCCCTTCTGTGGCTACAACATGGCCGACTACTTCGGCCATTGGCTCGCTCTGGGCCGCACCGAGGGCGCGCGGCTGCCGCGGGTCTTCTACGTCAACTGGTTCCGCAAGGACGAGGACGGCGACTTCCTCTGGCCCGGGTTCGGCGAGAACAGCCGAGTGCTCGAGTGGATCTTCCGCCGCTGCGAGGGCAGCGCGGAGGCGGTCGAGAGCCCGATCGGGCTGCTGCCCGCCGAGGGAGCGATCAACATCGACGGCCTCGACATCTCCGAGGAGTCGATGAGAGAGCTGCACGACGTCGACGTCGACCTGGTCAGGGCACAGCTGCCCCAGATCCGAGAGCACCTCGAGCAGTTCGGCGACCGGCTTCCCGCCGAGATCACCGCCCAGCTCGAGGCGCTCGAAGAGCGGCTCGCCGGCGCCTGAGCCGCCCTCAGGGCCAGGAGGGCGGCAGGATCTTGCCGCCCCTCAGATCGCCGTATTCGTTCGGTCGATAGACGCTGCGCTGGATCCAATGAGCGAAGGAGCGCGCCGACTTGTGCGAGCTCTCGATCGGCCAGTGCGTGTTGCGGTCCTTGACGTCGAACCAGATCAGAGCGCGGACCTTGCGGTACTTGTTGGGCACTACCCGCAGCAGGTTGCGGATCCAGGCGGCCTTCGAGCCGCCGCGCTCATTCGATGCCACCTCGCCGATCATCATCGGCTTGCCGGGCGCGATGCGCAGCATTCGCTTGTAGGTTTCGTGGAATACCTGGTTGAAGCTCTGCCAGCCGGCGGAATCGCGGCGCTTGCCCCAGTTGAAGCCGTCGAGGCAGGTCCAGTCGACGTAGCGGCCGCCCGGGTACACGTCGTGCAGCGGGATCAGCCTGCGGGTGAAGTCGACGTTCGGGCACCAGACCCAGGTGACGTTGTCGGCGCCCTCCTGCTCGAAGATGTCGTGCACGTGGCGCCAGGCCTTGACGAACTGGCCGCGCTTGTTTCCGTTGAGGCCTTCCGACCAGGGGAACCAGAAGCCGTTCATCTCCCAGTTGAAGCGCAGGAAGAAGGGATGCTCCCATTCGCGTGCGGCGACGGCGTAGCTGCGCAGGTATGAGTCGAGGCTGCCGTTGATGATCCGCGCCAATCGGTAGGGGCGCTGGTTCGCCTCTTCGGGCGTCGCCGATGAGGTCCAGCTGAACATCGGGATCGCCCCGTGCCTCCGCACGTTTTCCAGCGGCGTGAGGGGGAAGTTGATGAACTCGCAGCGGGGGCCCGAGCAGTCGGCGAACGGCGAGTTGAAGGAGGAGATCGAGACGGGCTTGCGGGCGATCGCCTCGAACCGGAGCAGCGCGTTGACGTCCCACGGCGCCGCTTCTCCGGTGAGCTGATCGCCGATCTGTGCGCCCCAGTAGAGCGGGGCGGCCGGGGCGGCGTGCCGCTTCGGATGCTTCGCGGCGGCGGGGCCCGGCGCGACGGCGAGCGCGACTGCGGCAAGCATCGTGCCGAGCGCCGCTGCGACGGCCGTGGGCACTGCCTTGGGTGAGGTTCGGGTGGTCACGCGATTCCTTCTTCGATCCTTGAACCCGCCCCGATGAGCTTTGCTGCGCGGATTGCGCCGGTGGACCGCGTCCGCAGACCTCAACCCACTCGGGGCGGGATCGATCAACCCGGCGGCGCGATCGGGCTCGCGGGCGACGTCTCGACGTTGGCGCGGAAGACGGGTTTCGAGATTCCCCTGGCGAAGGCCCCCAGAGCGCGGGGTGAGCTGCTGAGGGGCCAGTCGATGCCGCGGTCGACCTGCTCGTACCAGAGCAGGCCCCTGATCCGGCGGTACCGCGTCGCCAGGTCGCGGAACATCCGGTTGATCCACCGGGCCTTGGCGCGGGGGGAGCCGGTCGAGGCGAACTCGGCGAGGAGGATCGGCTTGTCGGGAGCCACGCGCCTGACCAGCTGCCGGTAGGTCCTCGAGAAGATCGCGGAGAAGCTGGCCCAGCGGTGCGGGTTGGTCGGGTTCGATCCCCAGTTGAACCCGTCCATGCAGGTCCAGTCGACGTAGTCGGTCCCCGGGTAGAGCGGGCCCAGGGGCGCGAACCTGCGCTTCTGCTCGGCGAACGGGCACCAGACCCAGGTCGCGTTGGTCGCGCCGACCGCGGTGAAGATGTCGTGCACGTGTCGCCAGGCGGCGACGTACTCGCCCGGCGCGTTCCCGTTCACCTGCTCCGACCAGGGGAACCAGTCCCCGTTCATCTCCCAGTTGAAGCGCAGGAAGAAGGGATGTCCCCAGTTGCGCGCGTCGGTCGCGAACCGTGCGATGTAGCCGTCGTAGCGGCCGGCGACCACGTCGGAGAGCTGAAAGTCGGGCATCACCGTGTTCAGCGAGGGGGTGGAGCTGGATTCCTGCGAGGACCAGCTGAAGACCGGGATCGCGCCATACTGCCGCGCGTTCTCCATCGCCGCCGTCGGGAAGTCGTAGAACCTGCAGGGCGCGGGGTCGCAGTCGGCGAAGGGCGAGCTCAGGCCGAGCAGCGAGAGACCCTTGCCGACGCGGGCCTGGAGGTCGCTGACCGGAGCCATGTTCCAGGGCGGGTCTTCGGCGCTGCCGTCGGCGATCCAGGCTCCCCAGTACGCGGGCCGCTGGTGGAAGTGGCGTGCGTGGACCTCTTGGTGCCTGTACACGCGGACCTTTTCGGCCCGGGCGTATGCGGGGGCCGAGGAGGCCGCCGCAACCGCGAGCATGAGAATCGCGACTGCTAGGGGCGCGACACGCGCGGGGAGCGCGTTTCGGGGGCGTGTCCGTCCGAGGGCTGCCATCCGATCGAGCTGAGGAGTGTAGACGGGGGTCCCGACCGGCCCGCGACGATCATTGCGGGGGGGAATCGGGCCCGCCGGGAGGTTGCCGTATTCGTTGCCCCTGTAGGCGGGGTCCTGAACTCCGGCGGCGAAGGCTCCGGCGGCAGCCGGCGAGCTCTCGATCGGCCAGTCCATGCCGTCGTCGAACTTGTCGAACCAGAGCATGCCGCGGATCTGCGGGTATTCGGCGGGGATCGCGGCGAGCGCTCCGCGAATCCATTCCGCCTTCGAGCCGCCGCTCTCGCTCGAGCCCATCTCACCGATCATCATCGGCTTCGTGGGGGCGAGCGAGTCGGCGATTGCGTGGTAGGTCGAGGAGTAGAGGCTGCCGAAGTCGGCCCAGCCTCCCTTCGCCCGTCCCCAGTTGTAGCCGTCGAGGCCGGTCCAGTCGACGTACCGGTCCCCGGGGTAGAGCGAGGCGAGGTCACCGAGCGTGCCGCTCGGGTCGACGTTCGGGCACCAGACCCAGGTGACGTTGTTGGCGCCGACCGCGGTGAAGATGTCGTGCACGTGCCTCCAGGCGGCGACGTATTCGCCGGGCTGGTTCCCGTTGGTCCCCTCCATCCACGGGAACCAATTGCCGTTCATCTCCCAGTTGAAGCGCAGGAAGAAGGGGTGGCCCCAGTCCCGAGCGTCTTCGGCGAACCGTTGGATGTAGGCGTCATAGCGACCGGAGATCGTGTCCGAGAGCTGGAAGTCGGGCTCGCTCTGCTGGGAGGGGATCGACTGGGAGCTCCAGCTGTAGACGGGGATCGCGCCATGTTCCCGGATCGATTCCATCGGTTCCGTGGGGAAGTCGTAGAAGTGGCAGGAGGGTCCGCCGCAGTTGGCGAAGGGCGCGAAGAAGTTGACCAGCGAGACGGGCTTGCCCGCCGTCTGCTCGAAGGCTGCGACGGCATTCATGTCCCAGGGGGCCTGGGTGCCGGTGATCTGGTCGCCGATCGTCGCTCCCCAGTAGAGCGGCAGGCCGGCGGACTGGCTCGACCTCGTGGCGGTGACCCTGCGGCAGCGGCGCAGCGCGCGCCGCAGGCGCCGGCGGACGAGCCGGCGCTGGCGGGGGGTGGATTGCCGCCGGCGGGCACGGATCCCGCGCAGGCGCTTCGCGCAGGGGCCGGGCCGGCCGAGGCTGCGTGCGGAGGAGAGGCCGATCCGCTGCGTCGAGCCGTGGGCGTCGTGGTGGACGGTGGTGGCGGCGGCGTCGGCGCTCGCGGGACCGATCGCCGAAAGCGAGGCCAGCGCGGGGAGCAGGGCGAGCGCCAGGACGGGGCGGGCGGCGGCCATGCTTGACGCATCGGCCGCTCCCGCCGGCGGTTCAGCGAGTCAGGCCCCGGCTGGACGTTTGTCCATTTCGCTTGACAGCGGCCTTGCGGCTGCTCAGGCGGCGGGTTGGATCTTGGCGTCGACGGTGCCGAATTCGTTGCCCAGATAGGCCGGGTCCTGGATCCCGTCGGCGAAGGCTTCGATCGAGCTCGAGGAGGTCTCCAAGCGGCCAGTCCATGCCGCTGTCGAACTTCTCGAACCAGAGCAGGGCGCGGATGCCGGAGGTAGGCGGAGGGCAGCCGGTCGAGGACGTCTCCGACCCAGGCCGCCTTCGAGCCCCCGTACTCGGTGGAGCTGATCTCGCCGATCATCATCGGCTTGGTCGGCGCGACGTTTGCGTGATCTCCTGGTAGGTCGAGCGGTAGAGTTCGTCGAAGCTGCGCCAGCGGTCCGGCTTGGCGGGATTGGTGCCCTAGTTGTAGCCGTCCAGGCAGGTCCAGTCGACGTATTCGTCGCCCGGGTACTGGGACGCCAGGTCGAGGAAGATCCGGTTCGGGTCGATGTTCGGGCACCAGACCCAGGTGACCTTGTTGGCGCCGACGGCGGTGAAGATGTCGTGCACGTGCCGCCAGGCGGTGACGTATTCGCCCGACTTGTTCCCGTTGACGCCCTCCGACCAGGGAAACCAGCGGCCGTTCATCTCCCAGTTGAAGCGCATGAAGAACGGGTGGTTCCAGCTCTTCGCCGCGGTTCCGCGAACCTGCGGATGTAGGAGTCATAGCGACCGGCGATCACGTCCGACAGCTGGTAGTCGGGCTCGTTCACCTGCGAGGGGATCGACTGCGAGGCCCAGCTGAACACGGGGATCGCGCCGTGTTCGCGGATCAGGTCCATCGGGCCGGTCGGGAAGTTGTAGTCGTAGCAGGTGGACGCGCAGTTGGCGAAGGGCGAGGAGAAGTGGATCGAGCGAGAGCTTCTTGCCGGCCATCTGCTCGAAGGTCGTGACAGCGGTCATGTCCCACGGGGCCTGATGGCCGGTGATCTGGTCGCCGATCCAGGCTCCCCAGTAGATCGGCTTCGCGGGTTCCGGTTCGGGGGCGGGTTCCGGTTCGGGAGCCGGTTCGGTTCGGTTCGGGGGCGGGTTCCGGTTCGGGCGCCGGTTCCGGTTCTTCGGGCGCGGGTTCGGGGTCGGGTTCGGGGCGGGTCGGTTCGGGTTCGGGTTCGGCGGGTCGGGTTCCACCGGGACCGGTTCGGGCGCAGGGCGACCCCTGCCCTTGCCGTTGCCGCCCTTTCTTGTGTTCAGCTTGCGTGCCCGCGAGGAGATCGCGTGGGAGCAGAGCGCGCGCCGGCGAGCGCCTCCCGTGCCGGGCCCTGCGCTTGGCGCGCTTGCAGGAGGGGTGCCGCTCGTGGGCCTTGCTCACCTTGGACGCCCCGCCGTGCTGCGCGGCCGAGACGCTCGCGGCGGAGACTGCGAGGAGGCCGAGCGCGGCAATCGCGAGGGTGACGAGGAGCCAGATTCTGAATCCGCTGCGCATCGCACGGCGGTGATCGACTCCCCCAGGCGGGTCCTGCAGCCGCCCGGCAGCTGCCTGGACATTTGTCCAGAGTCAGGCGACGCTCTGGTAGAGCGCTTGCAGGCTGGCGGCGCAATCGTCCCAGGACATCAGGGTCGGGCGCCTCGACGGCGGCGGCTCGGCGAGCGCGTCGATGCACGGCGCGTGCGATCCCCTCGGGCCGCTCGTCAGAGGCCCACGGATCGCGCGAAGCCGTCCTCGGCGATCTCGGCCAGCCCGCTCGCGTCGGCGACCAGCAGACGACGGCCGGCGGCGGCGGCCTCGAGCGCGACCAGCGGATGGGTCTCGAACTCGCTGAGCAGGACCACCAGCGAGACGCGTCCGCAGCAGCTCCGCCATCGCCTCGGGCCGGTCGGAGGGGGTGCTGGTGAACTCGACGCTCGTCGCGACGCCGAGCTCGTCGGCCTGCTCGCGCAGCGCGCTCTCGTAGGGACCGGTGCCGACGATCAGCAGCCGCGCCTCGGGCTCGGCTCGAGCACGTGGGGAAGCGCAGCGAGCGCGCGGTGGTGGCCCTTGTAGCGCTCCAGCCGCCCGATCGAGGCGATCGTGGGAGGGCCCTCCGGCCTTCCGTTCTCGGCCTGCGAGGGCGCGAAGGCGAGGTCGGTCCCGTTGGGGATCAGCGCGAATCGCTCCGCCGGGACGCCGAGCTCGCCGCCGTACTGCGTCGATCTCGAAGCGGGCGACGGCGATCAGCTTCGCGGCGCGGCGCAGCAGCGGCGCGAGGAGCCAGTCGCTGGAGTGCCGCGGACCCGGTTGCGGGCCGCCGAGGAATGCCCGCCGCCGTGGAAGGTGACGACGTAGGGGACCCCCAGCCGGCAGCGCGCGCAGCATCGCCAGCGGCGCGACGAGCGTGTGGTAGGACTGGACGTGGACGACGTCCCAGCGCCGCCGCGACATCTCGCGCCAGATCCCGGGCGCGAAGCACCAGTCGCGTCCCGCCGGCCAGGCCCGCACCGTCCGCACGGTCACGCCGTCGCGCTCCTCCTCGCGCACCGCGGCCCGCCCGGCTCCGTGCAGAGCACCTCGACGGTCAGGCCCGCCGCCGCCAGCCGGCGGCTCACCTCCATCACGTGGCGCTCGACCCCGCCCTGGTTCAGGGGGCTGCGGGGCGTGACCATCAGGACCCGGAGAGCGCCACCGTGGTCCGGCGCGCCTTCGGCATCTCGGCGCCGTCGCGCGAGGCGACGTCGCTCGGGCGCCGCCGAGAGGTAGCCCAGGCGGTGGTCGGCCAGCCCGGAGACGATCGTCGCCGCCCGCGCCAGGCCGCCCGGGTCGCCGCGGCAGCGCCTCGCCGATCCCGCGCAGGACGCCGAGCGGCAGAGTCCGCCGGATGTAGGAGCGCTCGGCCTCGAGGCCCGACTGCGCTGCCGACCAGCCCGGCCAGCACCGCCTTCGAGCGGCCCTCGCCGCGGCAACGGCGAGCGGAAGTAGCGCAGCGCTCGCCGCGGCCGGCGGGAACGAGGTGATCGACGACGGCGGCGGGGTCGTAGAGGATCCTGCCCTTCGGCCAGCGCTGGCGGATGCGGATGCAGAGGTCGGTCTCCTCGCAGCCTGCCGGAATCGTCCCTACCCGACCGAGCTCGTGGCGGAATCCTCCCACCTCGACCAGCGCCTCGCGCCGGAAGGACATGTTGGCGCCGACCAGGTTGCGGACCGTCGGCCGGCTGCGACGGCATCCCCGAGTGGGTGCAGCCGACGACCCAGTCGAACTCAGGCGGGAACCAGCCGGGCCGGCCCTCGACCCAGCTCGGGCCGGACGGCGCCGCCGGCGCCAAGCACCGTCCGGGTCCCGGTAGGCGGCCGCCAAGCGGCTCGAGCCAGTCGGCGGCGGCGACGGCGTCGTCGTCGAGGAAGGCGACGACGTCTCCCGTGCAGGCGGCGACGCCGCGTGTTTCGGGCGCCCGAGAGGCCCTGTTTCTCGCGTGTTGGCGACGATCCGTGATGTCGGGCCAGCGTCGCCCGCACTCGGCCAGCAGCTCGGGCGCGTGGTCGATGACGAGGACGACCTCGTCCGCAGGCGTCTCCTGGCCATGGACCGATGCGATCGCCGCTCGAGCGCCTCGATCGCTCGGTCGTGTAGGCGCAGATCAGCACCGAGATCGAGACCGCCGCGTGGAGCCCGTTGGATCGTGTCCGGCGCCATCGCGGATTCTGGCACGGCAGTAGAGGTGACGACTGCGATACGGCCGGGGTGCGATGCGAGTCCTGATGCTGACCCAGTCCTACGTGCCGATCGTCGGCGGGGTCGAGCGGATGGTCGAGGAGCTCAGCGCCCACCTGGTCGCCCGCGGCCATGAGGTCGCCGTCGCGACGCTGCGTCAGCCGGGCGCGCCGGCCGAGGCGACTTCGACGGCGTCGAGGTCCGCCGCCTGGACAGCCTCGTCCACCGCATACCCGGGGTGAGTCTCGACGACCGGAGCGGCGGCACGCCCCGCCTCGCCGGACCCCGAGACGACTGGCGCGGCTGCGCGGAGTGGTGCGCGACATCCAGCCCCGACGTGGTCCACGCGCACAACTGGCTGCTCAACTCCTACCTGCCGCTCGACCGGGCCTCGGGGCCGGCCCTGGTGCTCTCGATGCACGACTATGGCCTCGTCTGCGCGACGAAGCGTTTCCTCAACCGCGGCGCCGACTGCACCGGGCCCCGCACTGGCAAAGTGCATCCGCTGCGCTGCGGACTACTACGGGCGTCGCCAAAGGGCGCGGTCGTGGCGCTGGCGACCAGGCGCGCCGGAGCCGCGCGTGCGCCGCCATGTCGACGTCTTCCTGCCCGGTCAGCGCAGCGGTCAGGGACCGCTGTGGATTCGGAGAGGACCGGCTGGTCCGTGTGGTGCCGAATTTCATCGGGGAGCTGCCGCCGCCCGCTGCCGATGACCCGCGCCTGGCGTGCTTCCCGGTGAGCCGTTCATCCTCTACTTCGGCGACGTCACCGATCGACAAGGGCGGGCGCCAGCTGGTCGAGGCCTACAGGGCCCTGCAGGCCCCGCCGCCGCTGGTCCTGGTCGGACGCTGCTACCTGAAGGAGGCGACGAGGTACCTGGGGTCATCCGCGGCCGGGCCGCTTCCCCACCGCCCTCGCGATCGAGGCCCTGCGGCGCTCGCTGTTCACGGTTGCCCCGTCGCTCGTCCCGGAGACGTTCGGCCTCGTCGCCCTGGAGTCCGCGGCCGCCGGAAGTCCGATCGTGGCGTCGCGAATCGGGGGCCTCGCCGACGTGGTCGTCGACGGTGAGACCGGGCTGCTGGTCAGGCCGGGAGCCCGTGAGGCGCTGACCGTGGCGATGGCCCGGCTCGTCGAGGACGCCGACCTGCGTGGGCGGCTGGGCGAGGCGGCCAGGGAGCGAGCGAAGCGCTTCAGCCCGGCCGCCGTGGTGCCTCGCTTCGAGGGGGCGTATGGGCTCGCCCTGGAGGCGAGGGGGAGCAGGGCGACGGACACCGCCGGCTGACTCGAGTGGCGCCGCACTCCCAACGCAACCGCCTGCTCGCGGGCACCGTGGTGCTCTTCGTCGCCAGGCTGGCGATCTCGCTACTCCGCTCCGGGCCGGTGCTGGTCGCGGACGAGATCGGCTACCTGACCAACGCTCGGGTGATCGTCGGTGGGCTTCCCGGCCAGTTCGACCTCGCTCCCTTCTACAAGGGGGGCTACTCGGTGCTGCTGGCCCCGATAGTCGGGGCATTCCCCGACCCGTCGGCCTCCTACCACCTGGCACTGGCCCTCAACGCCGCTCTGGCGGCCTCCGTGTTTCCGCTTCTGTACCTGCTCTTGACCCGCTACCTGGCGGTGGCTCCGCGGGTCGCGATCTGGGCCTCCTTCGCCGGGGCCCTCTACCCAGCTGTGACCGTTCTCTCCCAGGTCGCGATGACCGAGAACGCGCTCTTCCCGCTGGTCTGCCTGTGGCTGATCGGCTGGGGCGGCCTGCTGGCGGCGAGAAGCGAGTCGGGAGCGCTGCGATGGGCACTATTCCTGGGTGCCTCCACCGGGGCCCTCTGGGCGGTCCACAACCGGATGGCCGTGGCGATCGCGCTCACGGTCGTGCTGCTGGGCTGGCTCGCGGCGCGCAGGCGCATCAGCGCCTCCGCGCTGGCGATGGCACTTGCCGCGGTCGGGGCGGTGGCCCTCGGCTCCCACCTGCTCGACGCGTTCCTCGCCGACCGCAACTACGGGGGCGGGGTGGCGGATGAAGCCGATGCGCGCCTGAGCGCGCTCTCGAGTGGGCACGCGATGTTGACGGTGGCCGGGAACCTGGTCGGCCAGCTCTGGTACGCGATCGCGGCCACATTCGGCCTCCTCATCGTCGTCGCCGCGGACACCCTCGAGCGGCTCCGCTCCGGGAGGTCCCTGCACGCGGTGACCCCAATCCTGCTCGGGCTCACGGCCCTGCTGCTGCTGGTCTCCGCGGCCGCCTTCCCCGAGCGGACGCGTCCCGACATGCTCGTCTATGGGCGCTACGCGGAGATCGTCTCCCCGGCGGTCGTGGCGATCGGCGTCGCGCTGCTCGCCGCCGGCCGGGTCCGGGCGCGGATCGCCGGCCCGATGCTCGGCTTCGGCCTGTTGGCGGCGGCGGTCGTCCTGGTCCGCGTGACCGCATCGGACCCCGGTGCGGCAAATCGGTGGAACGTCTCCTCGCTCCCGTTCCTCACCTTCGAGCTGGGGCCGGCTGTCCTGGTCGGCGCGACGCTCGTCGCCGCTGCCGGCGCAGTGGTGCTCGTCTGGGCCGGCGCTCGTCGTCCCGCGATCGCTCCCGCGCTCGCCGCCGCCTTCCTGCTCGCGGTGGTCGCCTACGGCCTGTGGAACCCGGTGCGCAGCTCGGAGCGCAGCGCCTATCCGAGCGGTTGGACGAGCCCTGAGCCGGCGGCCGCGCGCTACGGGATCGATCGCGTCGCCTATGACGTCGACCATTACGACGCACTCGGGCTCTACCCGCTCCAGTGGTTCCTCCCGGACACCGAGGTCCTCACCTTCCACGGCGACCGCGGCAGGCCGCCGTCCCGCTACGTGATCAGCAACGGGTCCTGGAACGACCGCCACCCGGCTCGCCCCGGCCGGCCGGTCTGGCGCGACGTCGGCCGCGATCAGGTGCTGTGGCGACTGCGGGTGCCCTCATCGGCCGGGTCGTCGAGGCTGCCGCCCCGGTAGGCGATGGCGCGGCCAGGGTGGCCGAGGCGGGATCCGCAGTCGCTACGCTCACCCTCCCGGCCAGGCGGCTCGTCCGACGCGGACCGGCGAGAAAGAGGTCCCGGCCCCCTTGATCAGTTGAAGGCGACAGCTCGAGAACGCGCATATCTCCTGGCCCACCGACTCTCCGGCAGCCGGCTGCCTCGCTACTACCGCCAGTATCTCCGCGAGGATCGCGAGCGCGATTTCCCTGCTCCCGGCGCTCTTCTGGCCGAGACGCTGAAGATGCCGTCGCAAACGTGCCGTACTTCGCCGGAAGGGTCTCCACCGCAGAGATCCGCGCGGACCCTCTTTCCGCGCTGGCCAGGTTTCCGATTCTGGATCGGGAGACCGTTCGAGAGGGCGGCGAGCAGCTTCTGTCGAGGGTGGGGCGCCGGCGGGAGTGGCGTCGCAATACCTCCGGAGGCTCGACGGGGGAGCCCGTCGTCCTATTTCAGGATCGAGATCACCTCGCGAAGACCGTTGCGATCCGCAACGTCTACACGCGGTGGGCCGGCGGCCGGATGGGTCAACCCGAGCTCTACATCTGGGGCTCCGAGCAGGACCTGGAGCGGGGCAGGGGCTCGGTGAGAGACCGGATCGGAAACAGGATCTTGAGAAGGGAGCTGTTGAACGCCTTTCGCCTCAGTGATCGTGCCGTGGCTGAGATTCTCGATCAGCTGGTCAAGCGGGAGCCGCGGGTGATCATCGCCTACGCCCAGGCCGCATACCAGGTGGCCCGTTTCGCCAGGGAAAAGGGCATGGACCTCCCGGGCCAGCTGGGGGTGATCGCGACTGCCGGAACGCTTCACGAGTTCATGCGGGATTGCCTGATGGACGTGTTTGGGTGCGACGTGTTCAACCGCTACGGATCTCGGGAGACCGGCGACATGGCAGGCGAGTGCGAGCACCATACGGGGCTGCACGTCCTGCCCTGGTCATGTCACATCGAGGTTCTCGACGCCCGGGGATCTCCGGTCCGACCCGGGGCCGAAGGCGACATCGTGGTCACGAGCTACACGAACCGGGCAATGCCCCTGATTCGCTACCGGATCGGCGACAGGGCACGAACGGTGGACACTCAGGGAGCCTGCCCCTGCGGCCGGGCGACCCAGATGCTCGCTGCGGTGACGGGAAGGACGGTCGACATGTTCATTGCCGGGGACGGGTCGCTTGTCGACGGCGAGTACTTCACGCATCTTCTGTATTTCCGCTCCTGGCTGAAGAAGTTTCAGGTCGCGCAGACTGCGCCGGCGCGGGTCGTGTACCGGCTTGTCACCAGTTCGGACGTCCCCACCGGAGACCGCCGCGAAATCGTCGAGAAGACGCAACTTGCCCTGGGACCCGACTGCGAAGTCGCATTCGAGACCGTCGAGAACATCCCGCCGAGCGATTCGGGGAAGTTTCGCTACACCGTCCGGGAATTCTGAATCACCCCGGAGGCCTCGTCGCCGGGGGCTCTTCTTGCCAGCAGCGAGAGCGCGACGAGCAGGCCCGCGACCTTCCCGATCGCCCAGCCGACGCCGGCCCCCTCGAGCTCGAGGGGGCCCAGCAGCAGCCATGCTCCGCCGACGCCGAATACCAATGCGACGAACGTCGCGCCGGCAGCGTCTCTGAGGCGATGATGGA
The DNA here is from genome assembly GCA_963712325.1 of uncultured Solirubrobacterales bacterium. Taxonomy (GTDB): domain Bacteria; phylum Actinomycetota; class Thermoleophilia; order Solirubrobacterales; family 70-9; genus VRUE01. The sequence goes on along the minus strand of CAVQHG010000009.1, from coordinate 271,090 downwards.
TCCTCAGCAGGGCTATGGATAGCTGAAGGGCGGCGTCGAAGACAGTCGCGCCGATCAGAACGAGGAGCAGGGTCGATCCGTTTTCGGCGTATTCGGGCCCGAATGCCGACAGAATCAGCGGCCCCCCAAGCGCAACGAAGGCGGCGGCGGGGGTCAGGAGCATCGCGATGTGCCTGATCGCGCGTCGAAGGTCCCTGCTCACCTTGTCCGGATGGTGTATGCCCTCGGCGAAGAATGCGTTGGCGATCGCAGGCGCGATGAAGAAGAGTCCCGACGCAATCATGAATGTCGTATAGAAGTAGGCATTCTCGATCGTCCCGAGACGTGCCGACACCAGGACGGGCAGCAGGTAGCTCGAGGCCTGGACGCCGAGGTTGATCGCCTGGTGTCCGGCGATCAGGTGTCGCATCTCCTTGAGCTCCCCCCTCCAGCCGTCCAACGTCGGCTGGAACTCGTGACCCAGCTTGGGAAGCACGAGGACGAAGGCCATGAGATCGATGAGGAGGAAGGATCCTGCCCAGATCGCAAGGATCCAGGTCGTGCCGGCGAAAGGGGTGGCTGCGGAGAACCCGACGAGAAGGACCCGCAGCAGGGCAGCGACCGTGTTGCGTACCAGGGCATGCTTCGCTTCCCGCTCGGCGATGCATGCGTGGTCGATGACGAGCGAGCATGCCGCGCCGGCGACGCCGAGCGGAAGCAGCACAAAGCTCATCGTCCCGATGCCGCCCTTCAAAGCCGGCACCAGCACGGGGAGGAGGACCGCGGCGATCGTTCCCCCGGCCAGGCTGGCTACCGCGCAGGCACCGACCGCCGTCGTCACGGTCAGAGACCAGGCCGACCCGGACGGACGCGAGGCGAGCCTGGAAACCAAGACCTGTCCCAGGCCTAGATTGGTGAAGACCGCGACGAAGAGCATCGCCGAAACGAGAGCCGCGGCGCGGCCGATTTCCGCAGGCGGCAGGATCCGGGCTGCGATCACCCAGAAGACGAAGCCGAACACCATGGGCACCGCCGTCGTTCCCATGATGTAGACGCCGTTGCGGAGCAGTGACTCCTCTGCCGCCCGGCGCAGGCTCGCGACTATTCCCGTCCCGCGGATCATCGACGGCATTCTCGCGCACGCCGCGCCCCGTACAGGGGAGGGGCCGCCCGCACAGAACCTATCCTCAGCTCATGCAGCAACTGACCGCCAGGCCAGAGCCCGCCGCGAGCGCACCCGCCGCGGTGGAAACCGTCCGCCTGCAGCCGACCAAGGGCTTCAGCCGCGTGCTGTCGCCCCGGGAGCTGTGGCGCTACCGGGACCTGGCGTTGCAGATCGCCGTCCGCGACGTCACCGTGCGCTACAGGCAGACGGCGCTCGGCGCCGTCTGGGCCGTCCTCCAGCCCGTCGGCTTCATGGTCGTCTTCACGCTTGTCTTCGGGGGGCTGGCCGGGGTCTCCTCCAATGGGCTCCCCTACGCGCTCTTCAGCCTCGCCGCGCTGGTGCCGTGGACGTTCTTCGCCAACACGCTGCTGCTGGGCGCCGAAAGCCTGGTGAGCAACTCGGCGCTGGTTTCGAAGATCTACTTCCCCCGCATCTTCATGCCGGCGGGGTCCTCATGGCCGCCTTCGTCGACCTCGGCGTCTCGCTCGTGATCCTCCTCATCGTGGTCTTCGCCTGGGGCTTCCCGCCCGGCGTTGCGCTGCTCGCCCTGCCGCTGCTCGTGCTCGTCATGGCGGGGACCGCCCTCGGGGTCAGCGCGGCGCTCTCCGCGATCAATGTCCGCTACCGCGACGTCCGCTACGTGGTCCCGTTCGGCATCCAGCTCTGGTTGTTCGCGAGCCCGGTGGCCTACCCGATCAGCCTCCTTGACGAGCCCTGGCGAACGGTCGCCGCGGTCAATCCGATGGTCGGGGTCATCGAAGGGTTCCGCTGGGCCACGCTGGGGACTCCCGATGCGCCCTGGGCGCTGATCGCCGTATCGGCCGCCTCCGCCGTCGTCCTGTTCGTCGCCGGGCTCGCGTATTTCGACCGCGTGGAGCGCGCGTTCGCCGACTTCGTCTAGCGATGGGCGGCGTCGCGATCAAGACCGAGGGCCTGGGCAAGCGCTACACCCTGGGCGTGCACGGCAGAGGCTACGGCACCATTCGCGAGGCGATCTCCGAAGCCGCCAGGCGGCCCTTCCGAAGGCTGGCCGGGCGCCGCCCCGAGCACCGGCCCGACCTGCTCTGGGCGCTCCGCGATCTCTCGCTGACGATCCACAGCGGCGAGGTCGTTGGGGTGATCGGCCGCAACGGCGCCGGGAAGAGCACGCTGCTGAAGGTCCTGTCGCGGATCACCGAGCCGACCAGCGGTTGGGCCGAGGTCACCGGCCGGGTGGGCTCGCTGCTCGAGGTCGGCACCGGCTTCCATCCGGAGCTCACCGGCCGCGAGAACGTCTTCCTCAACGGCGCGATCCTCGGCATGAGGCGCGAGGAGATCCGCGCGCCGCTTCGACGAGATCGTCTCCTTCGCCGAGGTTGAGCGCTTCCTCGACACGCCGGTGAAGCGCTACTCGAGCGGCATGTCGTCCGCCTCGCCTTCGCGGTGGCGGCCCACCTGGAGCCGGAGATCCTGCTGGTGGACGAGGTGCTGGCGGTGGGCGACGCGTCTTTTCAGCGCAAGTCGCTCCAGAAGATGGGCGACGTGGCCCGCGAAGGCCGGACCGTGATCTTCGTCTCCCACAACCTCGCGATCATCCAGGCCCTGTGTCGGCGGGGGGTATTGCTCGAGCGCGGCGAGCTGGTTCTCGACGCTCCGGTGCAGGATGCGGTGGGCGCCTATCTGAGTGCCCTGGAGCGTGCCGCCGCGGGCGACCTCCTCGAGCGGTCCGACCGGGACCGTCGCGGCTGGCGCGACACGCTCATCCGCCGGGTCGAGGTCCATGACGGGAGCGGCGGCCAGGACGTGATCGTGGCGGGCAGGCCGGTGACGATCACGGTCGAGGTGACCGAGCCGGTCCCGCGGATCGAGTGCAGGCTGGTGGTCGCCAACTCCCTCGGACAGCCGGTCACCACCCTCGACAGCGAGATCTCCTCGCCGTCCGACGCACGGGGGCCGGAGTCGGGCACCCGTATCGAGTGCGAGATCCCTGCACTGCCCCTCGTTCCCGGCAGATACCGGATCGACGTCGTCGTCCGCGGCAGGGACCAGCTTCAGGACGGGCTCGACGCCGCCGCCTTCTTCGACGTGGAGGCCGGCGTCGTGTCCGAGCGGCCGGTCTCCGCCGGGGACCTGGAAGGCGATGTGGTCGTGGCCCATCGCTGGCGGCTGCCGGCGGACTGAGCCGGCCCCGGTCGAATCCAACGCTCACCCCACGGGCCGCCCCGATGACTCCAGCATCGTCGCCCGGATCAGGCGGAGCGACCGCGACGGGGCCGGGACGGCGGCGAGGGCGCCGACGCGGGCCCGGAGGGGCGCGTCCGTGGAGCGGGCGACCGCGAGGAGCCGCCGTCGCGCGGAGGGCCCTCCGGCCTCGACCGCCTCTCGGGCGATGCGCTGGAGGGCCCGCGATCGGGCTCTGGAGAGGGCCGCCCGCGCGGCCGCCCGCTCCCCGGCGCTGAGGCCCGGCGAGTCGGCCGCCTTCGCCAGGACGCGCACCCGCTGGGCCAGCGTCTCGCCACGGCTTGCGGTGAGGCTGGTTGAGCGCAGCCGATACTCGAGCAGCGGCTCGTCGACCTGGCCGGCTCGGGCCCCGGCGACGATCAGCCGGATGCAGACATCCCAATCCTCGGCGGTCCCCAGCGCCTCGTCATAGCCGCCGACCGCCAGCAGCCGCTCCCTGCGCATCGCCGGGCAGATCATGAAGCAGCGATCGAGGATCGCCTCGACCTGCGACTCGGTGGCGAAGGGCACCGCCTCGCCGAAGCGCCGCACGACTCGGCCTTCGACGACGAAATCGGCGTCGGTCGAGAGTATGTCGAGGTCGGGTCTCGCCGCGGCCAGCTCCGCCAGCCGCTGCAGGCGGGTGGGGCGGTAGACGTCGTCCGCGTCGAGGGGGACGACGAAGTCGCCGCTCGCCGCCCGGAGCAGGGCATTGCGGGCTGCCGAGACGCCGGCGTGCTCCTGGTGGATCAGCTCCACCTCGGGCCGATGCGCGGCCAGGGCTCCCTCGAGGTCGTCGCTGGAGCCGTCGTCGCAGACGATGATCTCGGCCGGCGCTAGAGTCTGTCGGCCCGAAGCGAGTCGATCGCGGCCTCGATCGTCGAGGCCGCCTGGTAGGCGGGGATCACCACCGAGAAGCTCGGAGGCTCGCCCGGGCTGAGCTCGGCCGGAGCCTCGGGAGCGAGAAATTCGGACATGGCTCAGCGCGGCCTCAGTGGGCGCCCAACACTAGGTCGATCCCCATCTTCAGCAGGGAGTCCGTGGAACGCACCTCGACCCTCGGCACCTTCAGCGGGTCCTCGTCGAGCCCGAGGAAGCGGGGCTCGGTCGTGCATGCCGCCGTGAAGCCGGCGGCCCGTGCCGCGTCGACCGCCCGGTCGTCGAACTCCCCGTAGGGGTACGCGAAGGTTGCGACCGGGACCCCGATCCTCTCCTCGAGGTCGATCCGCGAGCCGCCCACCTCCCGTCCGACCTCGTCGTCGCCGAGCTCCGGCAGATGGGGGTGGGTTCGGCTGTGGGCGCCGAAGCGGATCCCCTCGGCCCGCATCTGCTCGATCTGGGCGATCGACAGCAGCGGGCGGTCCCTGAGCTGGTTCCCCCGGCTCCAGTCGCCGACGCCGCCCAGCCGTTCGCTGACCAGGAAGACCGTCGCGGGGAAGCCGTGCCGGCGGAGCACGGGGAGGGCGATCTCGAGATTGTCCACGTAGCCGTCGTCGATCGTGATCACCACCGAGCGCGGCGGCGGCAGCTTCGCCTCCCTCAGGTCGGCGACGAGGTCGTCAAGGTGGATCCCGCGATACCCGAGCAGGCGCAGGAGGCGCAGCTGTCGGGAGAACGCGCGGCGGGCGACGACGTAGCGGTCGGAGACGTCGGCCTCGCTGAAGGCGTGGTACATGAGGACCGGGACGCCGCGGGTGAGCTGGGCCCACCGCTCCCGGCTCACGCTTCTCCGCACTGCGGTCCAGAACGCGAAGCGGGAGACGAAGTCGAACCAGATCCGCCGCCGGCCCTCCCCGGGAAGCAGGGCGCCGAGGCCGGCGAGGAGCGAGGAGGGGCAGCGCAGGGCGATCAGGGTTCGACGCAGGGCGATCTCGCGGCGGGTCGTCGCGCCGAACCAGCCGAGCAGCTTCGGCAGCATGCCGGGAAAGCGCTCGGCGGTGGCGACCTGGCCCCTGCCCTGCCGCCGAGAGTCGGCGAGGAGGCGCCTGCCCGGCTTCTGGTCAGCGTGAAGCGCGCGGGCGTCGGGGAGATATCGAACGACAAAGCCGTTGCCCGCGAGCCGGAAGCCGACCTCGGCGTCTTCGCCGACGATCCCTTCGCGGAACCCACCGACGTCGAGGAGCGCCGAGCGCGGCGCAGAGAGATTGCCCGCGTAGCAGGCGGTCCACTCGACCGCCCCGCCCTCCATATCGTCGAAATGCCGATTCCACGCATCCGCAAACGCCTGGGGCGTACCAGTCCCGACCCTCCGGCCCGACCTGGGTGAGCCTTCCGACACCGACCGTGAGAGGGTCGGCGTCGTGTGCGGCGAGGTGTGCCGCGATCAGCTCCGGCTCGGCCACCACATCGTCATCGAGGATCAGGCAGACCGTGCCCTCGGCGGCCTCGATGCCGGCGTTCCGGGCGTTGCCCCGCCCCACCTTGCCGAGGTCGAGCGCCCTCAGGGAGAACCGGGTGTCGAAACCCCCGATCATCTCGACGGTGCCGTCGGTCGAGCCGTCGTCGGCGACGACGACCTCGAAGGTCCGGGGGTCCTGGGCTTGCTCCGTCAGCGCCGCGATGCAGCGGGCCAGGGCCTCGCGGCGGTTGTGGGTTCCGATGACGACGCTGAGTTGCGGAGCCAAGGTCTCGGGAACCATAGAGTCGGATTGGGATGCGACCCATTCGCCGGTTTCACTCCATGCTGCGTCGAGTTGGCAGCCGAGCGCTGCGGGCGCTCGGTTGGCACCTCGCCCTTCCCCTGGCCCGGCGCCTGGCCAGCGCCGGCTGGGCAGCCTGCGCCCCGGCGCAACCGTGGTCACGGTCAACTGGAACTCGTGGACCACCTCGCGGTGCTCGTCGACGTGGTCGCTCGCCGCAGTCCGGCGAGCACCGAGGTACTCGTCGTCGACAACGGCTCCGGCGGCGCTCGCACCGGCCGTCGGTCCATCGCCGGTGTGCGCTGGGTGCAGCTGCCGATGAACATGGGTCATGACTTCGCGCTCGATCTCGGCGTTCTCCTCTGCCGGACCGAGTTCGTCGTCACCCTCGACGTCGACGCCTTCCCCCTCCATGAGCGCTGGCTGGACGAGCTTCTCGAGCCCCTCTCCCGGGGCGCCCGCGTCTCTGGAGCCAGGCTAATCGCGAGTACGTCCATCCCTGCTGCTGGGCCATGCGGACCGAGCGCTTCGTTCGACAGGGCCACTCCTTCCGGTCCCATTACCGCCCTCGCGCGGCCGGGCGCGACGCCTCCGGGGACGTCGGCGAGGAGATCTCCGCCGCCGAGGCGCCGGACCTCCATTTCTTCGATGTGACCAGCCAGCGCGGACCGGGAGACGTGGGGACGGTGTTCGGCGACCTCGTCTACCACAATTTCTATGCGACTCGCTTCCGCGCCACCGACGAGGGCACTCTGGACGACGTCGTCGCGCCCGAGGACCCGCGGAGTGCCTGGCGCGAGGCTCTCCGCCGCTACGTCGATTGACCCTGCCCGGCGGCCGACGGCGCCTTCGCCGATAGCAGCAGGGCGCTCGGGCGGCCGGGGCGATGCCGTGACGCTCGAGCCACACGGTCAGCGCCAGGACCGGAAACGCCGCCAGCCGTATCGGCAGAGGCGCGTCCTTGATCCGGTCCCTGATCTCCTGTGCGGCTCCCACCAGGGTGTGAAAGGTGGGTCGGATCTCGACCTCGACCAGCCCGAGCTCGGAGATCGCCGCCGCCAGACCGGCCCGGTCGTATCCCTGCCTCACCTGCTCCCGCCAGGTCGCCGCGCTTCCCGGCAGGACGGGCCTCCAGTCGCGCTCGGGGACCTGGGCCACCAACAGCCCGCCGGGCGCCAGAGCCGAGACCAGCGTGCGCAACGCTCGCCGATCGTCGGGGATCTCGCTCAGGCACTCGATCGCGAGGACCACGTCGAAGCCGCACTCGGGCAGCTCCCGTTCCAGGTCGGCGCGCTGGAAGCGAACGTTGGCGAGAGATCTGGCGCGTGCCCGGCTGCGCGCGCCCTCGAGCAGGTCCTCGCGCAGATCGACGCCGGTCAGCGCCCAGTCGCCGTGGCCCTTCGCCAGGGCCAGCGTGAGCAGGCCGTCTCCGCTGCCGGCGTCGAGCACCCGCAGCGCTCCCTCTCCCTTCGCGCGCACCACCTCCTCCTCGGCGAGGCTCAGCCGCAGCCGCCTGGCGGGAGCCATCAGCGCGATTCGCTCCTCCAGGACCGCCCGTATCCGCTCGACCGGGGTCACCGGCCCTCCCGAGTCGGCGCGGAGCCGCTCGAATCGAGCTCCGCTTCGACCAGCCCCAGGAAGCCGCTGCTGCGCAGGGCCTCCTGCGACGGAGGGCCTGCCGCGGCCATCTCCAGGTGGCGGTGGTCCGAGCGGCTGTGGACGATCCAGGCGAGGAGCCGTAGGCGGTCGAGGTCGGCGACCGAGATCCCGACCGCCTCGGCGTAGGCGTCGGCGCAGCTGGCCACGATGCGGCCGTGGGGCGTTGCCGGGTCCCGGCAATCGGCGTGGCTCTCCCGGATTCGCCCCGAGTCCAGCGCTCCGTCGAGGACGAACGCCGCGTTGGTCGAGGAAGTAGGCGAGGTCGAGCCCGGGGAGGCCCCGTGGCTCGGCGGACTCCCAGTCGAGCAGGCCGGGCCTGCCGGCATCGTCGATGAGAACGTTCCAGGGGGAGCAGTCGCGGTGCTCGCAGGCCACCGGAAGCGGCCCGAGCCCGTCGAGCCGACGGCGGACCCGGTCGACCGTCGACGGGTCGGTGACGGGGCCGAAATTGCGCTCGAAGGCCTCGAGCGGGGCCTCGACCAGGCGCTGCCACCACGCCTCCGGCTGCTGCGGGCGCTCCTCCACCAGGCCGGTGAGCCAGTCGGAGACACGCTCCGCCAGCTCGGCGAAGGTGCGCTCCTCGAGCAGCTCGATCAGCGGCCTGCCGTCGATCGGAGTCTCCGCGACGCCACGGCGCCCCCAGCGCCGTCCGACGGCGATCAGCCGTGGCACGCCCGGGACGGACGGGTGGGCATGCTCGACCGCGCGCAGCGCCTCCGCCTCGCGGTCGAGGGCCGCATCGGCGGCCGCCACGCGACTGAACTTGACGACGACGGCCGGCTCCGCGTGACCGCCCTCGAGAGGCAGGGCGGCAACCTTGTTGATGCTGCGGTCCCCGCCGGTGAGCAGCAGTGGGCGGGCGCGGTCGGGCAGGACGTCGTCGAGCGGGTCGGGCACCGTGCTCGGGGCCTCCTCCTCGGGGAGGCGCCCGATCGCGCAGGCCGGCGCGAGAAGGCCGGCGCCGGCCACCAGTCGCCAGAGGAGGCGGGCGATCGCCCCGGCCGGCGAGCGAGGGGGCCGCCGGGAGAGAAGCTGCGCCACCGCCTCGGGGGAATCGAGCGGCAGCCAGAACTGCGGCAGGCCGAGCGGCTTCGGACCCGGCCACAGGACCCGGACGTCGGCCAGGCCCGCGCGGCGCATCCGGCGCGCGGCGCGCCGGGTCCCGCCCGGGCGGGGGACGCGCCAGAGGCAGACCACGGTCCCGCCGAGCCGGACCGCGTCTCGCGCCGCGCCGAGCGCGAGCCGGGTGGGGAAGCCGGTCACCGCCACGTCGGCGGCCCCCGGCACCGGCTCGCCCCGTCCCAGCAGGCCCAGCGCCCGCGAGTCGGCGCCTGCGCTCAGGTCGGCGAGCAGGGGCTCGTCCGGCTGGGCGACGAGGAAGCGCCAATCCACCCGGCGCAGGAGCGCGTTGAGCTCCGGCTCGGGAGTGCGCTCAGCTGCCGGCGCGGCTTCCATCTCCGAGCAGGTCACGGTAGACGCGTTCGTTGGCGCGGACCATCGCCTCGGGCGTGAAGTCGCGCTCGACCCTCGCGCGGGCGTGCCGGGCGAGCGTCGCGCGCAGCTCCCGATCCTCGACCGCCCGGCTCAGCGCGGCGCGCAGCGCCCCCGGGTCTCCCGGCTCGACCAGCAGGCCGCTGCGCTCGTTCTCGATCAGCTCGTCGGTGCCGCCGATCGCCGAGCTGACCACGGCCCTGCCGGCTGCCATCGCCTCGAGCACCGCCAGCGAGCTCCCCTCGTAGAGGGAAGGCAGGGCGAAGACGTCACAGCAGGCGAGCAGCTCCGGCACGTCGTCGCGGCGACCGAGGAACCTCACCCGATCTCGCATCCCGAGCTCCTCGGCAAGCGCTTCGAGGTCGGCGCGCTCGGGTCCGCCGCCGGCGAAGGCGAGGGCGACGCGGGGCAGGGCCGCGGCCGCGCGAAGGAGCACGTCGTGGCCCTTCTGCTCGTCGAGCCGGGCGCAGGTGAGGACCAGCGCCCGTCCCTCGCCGCCGAGCTCGGCGCGCAGCCCGGCGGGGGCCGGGCGCTCGAAGCGCTCGGGCCGGACCGCGTTGTAGACGACTTCGATCCTCCCCGCCGGCCAGCGGAAGCGGTCGGCGAGCTCGTCGGCGATCGCGCGCGAGACCGCGACGTAGCGGTCGACCCCGCGGGCGAGGGCCCACAGCTGCCAGAGGGAGCGCCGATCGAGCTCGAAGTCGGGGATCAGCTGCACGGTGCCGACCGACGGGACCCGCGCCGCCACCGCCGAGGCGAGCGCCCACTTGGCTGCGAGCGGCCAGCTCATGTGCGCGTGGAAGACGGCCGGGCGCTGGGCGCGGAGCAGGCGCCCGAACGCGGTCGCCCGACGTGCCCCGGAGACCCCGAGCGGCATCGGGGGGACGCGGCGGACCTCGGCCTCGGCGCCGGACGCGCGCTCCGCGATCGGGTCGGCCGCGCTCGCCTCGTCGAGGAGGAGCACCGGCGACCAGGCGCTGCGGTCGAGGCCCTCGATCAGCATCAGCAGGGAGAGCTCGGCGCCCCCGAGCTCACGGCTATCGGTGTAGTAGTAGATCGATCGGGCCACGGCGCAGCTCCATGGCGAGTCGTGCGAGCTCGCCCTCGGGAGGGGTTTCGCTGAGCTCGGCGTCGACCCCTGCCCAGAAGGCGTAGTCGAGCACGGCACGGTAGAAGAGCGGTTGTCGCCAGAGCCCGATCCGCTCGAGGCCGTCGGCCAGGCGGAGGGCGCCGCGGCGCACGGCCGGCAGACGCCTGGTGAAGGCGAGCAGCGCCGCCCGGGCGGCCAGCCAGGGCCGGGAGCCGTCCCATGGGCTCGCCAGCCTCAGCTCATCGAAGGCGGCGGGGTGCGCACGGGCGAGGATCACCGTCGTGTGCCCTTTCTGCGTCGTGTCGGCGGCGAGCTCGGCGAGCCCCTTTCCGTATTCCTGGGTCGCCGCCGCCTCGGGGTCGTAGGCGATCTCGATCCCGGCGCTGCGCAGGCGCAGGGAGAGGTCGACGTCCTCGTTGCCGTAGATCGTGAACGAGTCGCTGAAGCCCCCGACCTCCCTGAGGACCTCGGCTCGCAGCGATGCGTTCCCCGAGTAGAAGTCCCGCGCCGTGAAGACGTGCCCCGGCTGCCCCAGGTTGCGCATGTGCGCGGCGAACTTCTCCTGCGCGTAGCGGGCCGCGCGCGGGCTCGAGGAGTCGAGCTCGATCGGGACGGCGCCGAGGACACAGCGCCGCGTGCCCGGCGGATGGTGGGCACGGTGGCGCTCGACCAGCCCGGGGCGCGCCCTCATGTCGTCGTCGAGGACGATCAGGACCTCACCGCGTGCCCGCTCGACCGCCGAGTTGCACGCCGCGGCGCGCCCGCGCCGCGGCCCGGAGGCGATCCGCAGCTCGTAGGGGAGCTCGAGCGCGGCGGCCATCTTCTCGCTCTCCTCGCTCGGGCCGTCAAGCCAGACGACGACCTCGTAGTCCCCGGGGTCGGCGGTCTGCTCGGCGAGCGCCAGCAACGCTCGGCGCAGCGGGCCGGGACGCCGGTTGCTGGGGATCACGATGCTGACCCCGGGGTCAGGCATCGGCGACCGCCTCCGCGAAGATCGCCTCGAGGCGCCGCGCCCAGGCCTCCGGGCTGTGGTGGCGCTCGGCGAAGGCCCGCGCGCGCCGGCCCAGCTCGCGGCGGCGGCCGGCGTCGGCAAGCAGCTCCGCCACGGCCGCGGCGAAATCGGGGGCGCTCTCTGCGCAGAGAAGCGGGGGCGGCTCGTCGAAGCAGTCGAACCCCTCCGTTCCTCGCGGGGTGGTGACGACCGCCTTGCCCGCGGCGAGCGCCTGCAGGACCTTCATCCGCATCCCGCCCCCGGTGCGCACGGGGGCGACGACGACGGCGGCGCCCTCCAGCTCGGCGTCGGTGGTCGGCGGATCGGCGACGACGGTGATGCCGGGGCCGGCCAGCTCGCGCACGGCTATCGGCGGCGCGTTGCCGATCAGCCTGATGCTCGACCCGGGTCGCAGGCGGCGAAGCTCCGGGAGGATCTCGCCGGCGAGCCAGGCGGCCGCGTCGCGATTGGGCCGGTGCGTGAAGTTGCCGACGAACAGGGCGGTGTCGGGCTGCTCTCGGTCGGGGTCGGCCGCCGGCGGGATCTCGATCCCGAACGGGCTGACGCGGACCGAGGCGGCCGCCTCGGGCGCGCGCCGGGTGATCTCCTCCGCGTCACGCCGGCTGAACGCCAGGACCCGGTCGAACCTCGCCCAGGCCGCCGTCTGGGCACGCGTGCGACGGCGCCAGTCGAGCTCTGAGAAGGCCCAACCGGGCCACCGCGCCGGCGGCCCCGGACTCCAGTCGACGGGGCGCGGTCGCAGCACCTCGTGCTCGGTGAGCACCGCGACGGCTCCCGCGGGAAGCCGGAAGCCGGACATCGCGCTGTCCTCGACGACGGCAACGTCGAAGCCCGGAGGGAGATCGTCGATGGCCCGCTGGACTCCCGGCTCGGCGAACCAGACCGAGCGCCAGGGCTTCCCCAGCGCCCAGGCCAGGGCCATCCGCAGCCGTCGCCGCCAGCGACAGGGTGCCGGCGGCAGGCGGCGGTCGGCCGCGCGCACCCGAAGGCCGGTTTCGCCGAGCCGCCGCACGGCCTCCGCTTCCCCCCGCTCGTCGCCGATCGAGGTGACGACGGTGACGTCGTGGCGCGCGGCCAGCCCGGCCGCCTCGGCGTGCAGCAGGATCGGTATCGCGCCGCCGCCGCCCGGGTCGGGGGGACGGGGGCGACGATCAGGATCCTCATCGCGGCTCGGGCGCTCCGGCGTCGATCGTCGCCCTGTAGGCGTCCTCGAATCGCGGCAGCACGCTGGTCCCGGCGAAGCTGCGGGCCCGCTCCGCCGCGGCCCGGCCGAGCGCCTCGCGGCGCTCAGGGTCCTCGATCAGCTCTCTCATCGCCGCCGCCAGCGCGTCCACGTCGCCCGGCGGGACGAGGATTCCTGTGCTCTCGTCGAGCATGTCGGTGTGGCCGCCCAGCCGGGTGCCGATCACGGGCCGGCCCGCTCATGCCCTCGGCGACCGTCGCGCCGAGCGGCTCGGGCCACAGCGACGGCATGACGCCGAACATCGCCCGGTCCCAGGACGCCATCACGGCTTGTGCGGGACATCGGTGAGGATCACCGCCTCCGGCGGGAAGTCCGCCGGGGGAGTCGCGCTCGAAGGTTCCCATCAGCACCAGCGGCGGCGGATCTTCGAGCCGCCGGTAGGCGTCGAACAGGGTCTCCAGGCCCTTGACCTTGCGAAAGGCGCCGACGAAGAGGATGAAGGGCTCGTCCGGCAGGCGCGCGAGCCACGGCTCGATGTCGGGCTCCTCATCGCCGGGCCGCGGCGGGCGGCTCGGCTTGGAAGCTGGGAATCGTCATCTCGAGCCAGGCCGTCGGGCGCCTCGGGCCCATGTTGGCCGCGGTCACCTCGTGGACGTAGGTGCTGACGCTGTGCAGGCCGGTCATCTTTCGGGCGAGCAGCGGTTTCGACACCGCCACGCCGAGCGCCGCGAACCAACCCTTGGGTGTGCCGTAGTACTGGCCGGAGCAGGCCACGCACTTGAGGGCGCCGGGCCCGAGCATGTCTCGCCCTTGCGCAGCAGCGTTCGGGTCGCGCAGAAGTAGCCGTAGTCCCGGGCCGAGACGAGCAGCGGGATCCGCCGGCGTCCCAGCGCCGGCGGGATAGAGAACGCGATCCAGCCGTAGGCGTGGATCACGTCCGGCTCGAATTCGGCGATCAGGTTGCGCAGGCGCGACGATCGTCACCGGGTCGGGAAAGGGGGCTGGTGGCGCTGGCGGCGGTCCCGGACCATGAAGTCGAACGCGGTTCGCACCTGCCGGACCCGATGGACGACGAACCCGTCCTCGTGTTCGACCTCGGGCAGCCCGCCGTGCCAGGGGGTGACGACGGCGACCGTGTGGCCGCGCTCCGCCATCGCGCGGCCGAGCAGCTGTGCCTGCCGGTGCGCCCCTCCGATGAAGGGCGGGAAATGGTCTGTGGCGATCAGTATTCGCATCAGGCAACCGGCCGCGACGACCGCCGGTCGACGTCCTGCAGCCGCCCCAGCAGTCGATTCAATCGGCGCCGCGGGCGGGAAACATGAATAGCACGGCGAGTCGCGTGGCGAGGCGCCGCGGTGCGACCGCCATCGCCGCGAACCAGGCGACGAAGATCACCTTCATCGGCCGCAGAGACGTTGTCCCGACGACGGCAGGCGCGGACGGCGTCGCGGACCAGCCCGAGGGCCGGTCGCCAGGCGATCGGGTGGCGGTCGGGATCGAGCTTGACCGATGCCATCCGGTTGGCGAGGTCCGCTATCGAGAGGATCCGGGCCGGGTGTGGCAGGCCGACTCGGTCCGCCGAGGCGAGAGCAGCTCGGCGGAGGTGGCGTTGGCGAACCCGATCGCCTGTCGCAGGTGACCGAGGCGATCGCTCGGCGTGCAGTTCGTAGCTGTTGCCCTCGTGGACGCGGTAGGCGGCGCCACTCGTCCAGGGAGGCGACCGGTCCGAGAAGGGCTGTCAGGTGGACCAGATACCAGTCGGCGCCGGTCACGGGGTAGGCCGCTCTCGGGAATCGGCATGATCCGATCGCAGCGCCTGCGCCGGAAGGCATTTGCGCTCGTCGCCATCCAGGCCAGGTCGTAGGGGTAGGCCAGCTCGGCCTCGCGCAGGTCGCCGCTAGGCATGGTCAGGTGCGCGGCGGGCTTGACGCTCCCCGGTCCGCCTGCCGTCGGCGTCGATCACCTCCATGCGGAACTGGACCTTGCTCAGACCGGACGTCGACGTGCGAATGCGCTCCGCCCGAGCGCTGCGGCCTCGGGGCGCAGCATGTCGTCGGCGTCGAGGAAGATGACGACGTCTCCCTCGGCAGTCGCGCGAGCCGGCGTTGAGGGCCGACGCCTGGCCGCCGTTCTCCTTGAACACCACCGAGACCCCCTCGCCGTCGCCGGCGATGACCTCGCGGGAGTCGTCGGTGGAGCCGTCGTCGACGACGATCACGTTGGTGGCCGTGGGTCTGGCGCCAGGGCGCTTTCGATCGCGTCGTCGAGGTACGCGGCGTAGTTGTGGTTGTTGATGACGATGTCCGCGGCGAGGCCATGTCCACGCCGCTCATCCGCCTCCTTCGGGGCGAGGTTCCCGAGGCGCGCACTCGTACAGGTCGAATCTGCCGACTCGATGCCTGACAGCAGCGTCGCCGATCACCGGCACCTGCCGGGCCGGTGGGCTCCCGCGGCGCCGTTCACTGCGATCCGCGGTCTCGCCCGGGTCGCAGGACGAAGCTGCGCCGCACGAATGGTCGCTCGCCGATCCGGATGCGCAGGTCGAGGGCGGGCTCGGCTCCTGCTCCTGGTTGCTGACGCCAACCTCGCCTTGGTTCCGCCCGAGCTGGGCTTTGGCACGATCCAGAGCTCGCGTGTAGCCGGCGGCGCTCCTTCACCGAGACCGTCGCCGCGGCCAGGGCCAGCGCGCCGGCGACGGCGGCAGGGCTCCTGCCGAGGAGAGCGCACCGGACGGCGTTCGGCAGGGTCGAGTCCAGCCGCGAGACCGCCGCCCGGGCTCGCTGCGCCGCTGCGCGGCGACGAGGCAGCCGACGACGACGATCCACGACCAGCAGGGCCGCCCAGGAGACGCCCCGGATCCCCCCGGGCAGGTAGTTGAGCGGCAAGGCGCCGAGAGCCAGGGTGCAGAGGCTCGGCGACGCCAGCCAGAACCGCGATGGACGGGGCCTCGAGCTTGCGGCCGACGAAGGTGGCCGCGCCGATCGCGTAGCCGGGCATGACAAGGGCGAGCGGAGCGCGAAGACAGCGACCCGCACCCCCAGGGGAGCGAGCAGCGCGAGGATCGCGCAGAGCAATGCGCCCGCCTGGCGACGATCTCGAGATCCCGGTGTGCCCCTCATCGGCGCGCTTCCAAGTCGTAGACGCGTATGTTGCCGCCCGAGTAGATCCGCGTGGCGCCCGGGAGTTCGGCGAACTTTTCGATCGACCGACGCGGGAACAGCCACTCGGCGGCGTCCCTCTTTCGGTGAAGAAGAATCCGCGCAGTGTGTCGCCGGCGATTTCGCGTCTGTCGATGACCATGTAGCGAACGTCGTGTTCGCGGAGCAGGGGCAGCTCCCAGTCCGAGAATGCGGGCTCGAGCAGGATGTCCTGGATATCCGGGCGTCTTGCCGGCAAGGGTCACCCTTTCGCCCGGCGTGAGCAGCAGCCGCGCGTCGGCGCGTTCGAGGCGAAGCGCTCATCCGCGCAGGAAGTTGCGCCGCGCCCATTCCGGCCAGCGCCAGCGGCGGCGAGGAGATCGTTCCGCCGTCGGCGCGCGCTCGAAGCGGCTGGGAGAGCTGCAGGTCCCACGGCCAGCCGGCGATCGCCCCGCCGACGATGGCCACGCCCATCGCGACCGCCCAGCACGCCCTGCCGCAGCCCGGCGACCATCCGCCGGGGCCCCAAATCTCTGAAGGCCGGCCGGGCGAGCGACGAATGCGAGGCCGATGAAGAGGAACTCGCCCGCCCGGTTTCCGGTCTCCCAGGCAGCAGGCGCCAGCCGCAGGCGACTGTGCGCGAAGAAGCCCAGCGCGGTCGAGCACGAAGATCGAGGGCGAAGGGGTTGTGGCGGTAGCGGCGCCAGGTCGCGCGAGGCCGAACGGGCAGCCCCGCGGCGAGCAGGACGACCGCGAAAACGGCCGACGCCACGGGCAAGCACGGGCGTGGCGGGCAGGCTCGAGCTCCTTGCCCTGGAACAGCGCCCGGGCGGTGCGTCGCCGGAGGCTGTGTTGAAGATCGATTCCAGCGGCGTCGTCGAGGACCGGGACGAGGTAGCCGAACGTCGACGTGGGCGACGAGCAGCAACCAGACCGTGGCGAGGGCGGCGGCGAACAGCCGCGTAGCGCCACGGGTTCGGCCAGCGACCAGTTCCGCCAGACCAACCAGTACGCAGAGCGCCAGGCCGGCGATGAACGCCGCGGCGGCGTAGGAGGTGAGGTGGTGGGTGACGATGATCGCCGAGATGCCGAGCGACGATCGGCAGATCCCCACTCCGCGACCCCACTCCCGCGGGTCGCGCCTCGCTCCGACAACGCCATCAGCACGACGACCAGCAGGGGAAGGGCGAGCGACTCGTAGGAGAACTGCGCGCCCCAGTAGAGGAAGTTGAAGTTGCCGGCGTAGATGGCGGTCGCGATGCCCGCGGTTCGGGCGGACCCGGTTATTCGGCCGAAGAGCAAGAACATCGACGCCATGAGCACGAGCCGGGCAGCCCCGACGACGACCGCCGGCGCCGTAGCTGGAGACATGCCGGTGATCGTCATCAGCGCCGAGGTCGCGCCCTCCAGCCCGGGATAGTTGGGCGTCGCCGGCAGAATCGGGTTGAAGCGAAAGAGGTGATGGTGGTCGATGATCTGGTCGCGTTGAATCCGTGGACATACTCGTCGGAGAACGTGAAATCGGAGCGTCCCTGACCAGCTTCACGCCGTAGAGGGAGAGCCCAGCAGGCAGACGAGGAGAGCCGTTCGGCGGCGAGGCACCGCGCGAGGTCAGCCGATAGGCGATCGGCATGACGATCAGCAGCACGCCGATCCAGAGGAAGACCGAGTTCGGTTCAAGCAGCTGGCGAGAGAGCGAGTTGACGTAGGCGCAGAGCAGCACGCCGAGTGCCGGCGCAAAGCGCAAGCGGCGCTACGTACCCGGTTTTCGGCCTCGGGCGAGCCATTGCAGCTGCCCGGTACTCAAGCAGCGGTAGCGGCTGCCTTGGCCCCTTCTCCGGTCCTCGGTCGACGGGCGCACGTGCCCGGATGCCCCTGCGGCGCCTGGCCTCGCTGAGGATCGTGCCGAGCACGCGGAAGCCGTCGCGGAAGGTCTTCAGGTTGCTCTGGCCCGAGATCCGGCTCTCCTCGTAGCTCGGGACCTCGGTGATCTTCATGCCGGCCCCGGCGATGCGGAGGTTGATCAGGGTCTCCACCTCGAAGCCGGGGACGTCGAGGGCGATGAACGGCAGGCATCGGGACCAGAAGGCGTTGTAGCCGTAGCAGAGGTCGGTGAAGTGGGTTCCGTGCAGGACGTTCGCGCGTGCCGCTGAGGAACGCGTTGCCGACGCCGCGCAGGCGGGTGATGTCGGCGCTGCCGCCACCGGGGAGGAAGCGCGAGCCCTTGGCGAAATCGGCACCCGCCTCGAGCGCCTCGACGAATCGGGGGATCTCGGCCGGGTCGGCGGAGCCATCGGCGTCGAGCATCACGATCAGGTTTCCGGTCACCGCGGCGAAGCCGGTGCGGAAGGCGTCGCCCTTGCCGCGACCGCTCTGAGCGAGCACCCGGATCTCCGGGGTAGGCGCGCCGCGCCGCCTCGATCGTTTCGTCCTGGGAGTTGCCGTCGACCAGGATCACCTCGTAGACGTCGTCCGGGATCCGCTCGAGCACGTGGCCCGATGTTGCGCTCCTCGTTCATCGCGGGAACCACGACGCTGACCTTGGTGCGGCGTTTGCGGCGTCGGTCGGGCCCCGATGTAGGGAACAGCGTCGCGGGTCGCCAGCGCCTCGACCTCGATCAGGGGCACGCCGCCGACCTGGCTCGAGGTCTTCGCGGGGGCCCTCGAACAGGTCCAGCGGGCGTGGAAGCAGGCTGACCGGGACGCCGATCGACTTGAAGGCGCGGACCAGCTCGAGCAGGCCCTCTCGTCAGCGTGCGGGCGCCGATCACCACCCGATCGGCGTGGTAGCGGTCGACCACCTCCAGGGCGGCGATCCGGTCCGGCCGTCTGGGACTCTCGTCGATAGACGGAAACGGTGAGACGATGGTCGCATACCGCGCAGCGGCGCGTATGCCCGAGCCGCTCGGCGGTCGCCTCGTCGCCGACCAGGACCCAGCGCTCGATGTGATCGAGCCTCGCGCCGAGCGGCGCGAGCAGCCGCGTGCGACGAGAGTCGAGGGCCGACGAAGCCGACCCAGAGGCCGAGCTCGGCGCCGACCGTCGAGCGCCGTCATCAGCGAGGCCAACCAGGCGAAGGCGGCGGCGAGCAGCAGGCGCAGGATCAGGGCCAGGCGAGGCCGTTGTCGTCTCCGATCGCCCCCGGGGCGCCGGCGCGTAGACGCCGAGCAGGATGCCGACCCCGACGAGAAGGAGCGGGGCGACGGGCAGCGCGGGGAATGCCGACGCGCCGGCCACCGCGACCACCGCGGCAGCACCGAGGACGCGCAGGCGAAGTCGATCGCCGGCAGCAGCCACCAGCCCGGTCCGCGCGGGTCCGGGGCAGGTGCCCCAACGTCGGCCGGTCCTGGACCAGGGCCGACCGGCGCGGCTGGCGGCCCGGTGGAAAGCGGCGCTCCACTGGAAGGTCGGTCGAGCTGTGCATGTGGCTTGCTTGAGTGAGGCTTTCTGCGGGGCTGGATCGGCTGTTGCCGTTATCGGCAGGGCTCGCCAGTCACGTCAGCCAACCTCGTCCTTCGCACCTGGGATTTCCGGGATTTCAAGATCTGCGTCATGGAGTGTGCAGGGGGTACGGCGGCAATCTCAAATGGGGAGCGGCCGCTCGGGCCGCCCGACACCGATTAGGTGGTACGGATTGCCGCCAGGAATCGATCAACCTGGGTACACCCGCACCGGGGCGGGTTACAGGGCGTAGGCCTCCCGCAGCTCGGGATCCTTCTCGGCCAGCATCTCGGCCAGCTCGACCATCACCTTGCACTGCTTCCAGGTTGCGTCGTCCTGCATCTTGCCGTCGATCATGTGAACGCCGCGTCCGTCCGGAATCGCCTCGAGCACCTTCTTGGCGAACCTCACCTCGTCGGGGGGCGGGCTGAAGACCTTCTTGGCGATGTCTATCTGCACGGGGTGCAGCGACCAGGCGCCGACGCAGCCGAGCAGGAAGGCGGCACGGAACTGGGTCTCGCAGCCTGCCGTGTCCTTGATGTCCCCGAAGGGCCCGTAGAAGGGGAGGATGCCCGTCGACGCGCAGGCATCGACCATGCGTGCGATCGAGTAGTGCCACGGGTCCTGCTGGGCGGTGACCCGGTCGGCCTCGGGGTTGTCGGGGTCCGCCGGGTCCTCCATCGACCGATAGCCGGGATGGCCGCCGCCGACCCGCGTGGTCTTCATCCGCCGCGAGGCCGCGAGGTCGGCCGGGCCGAAGCTCATCCCCTGCATGCGCGGGCTGGCGGCGGCGATCTCCTCGACGTTGACGACGCCCTGCGCCGTCTCGAGGATCGCGTGGACGAGGATCGGTCGCTCGAGCTTCGCCTTCGCCTCCAGCTGGGCGAGAAGGCGATCCACGTAGTGGATATCCCAGGCGCCCTCCACCTTGGGGACCATCACGACCTCGAGCTGGTCGCCGATCTCGCCGACCAGCGTGGTGAGGTCGTCGAGTACCCAGGGGCTCTCCAGCGAGTTGACGCGGGTCCAGAGTGCCGTCTGGCCGAAATCCGACTCCTTCGCCGCTTTGATCAGCCCCCGGCGCGCCGCCTCCTTGCGGTCGACCGGGATCGCGTCCTCGAGGTTGCCGAGGAGGATGTCGGTCTTCTCGGCTATGTCGGCGGCCTTGGCCACCATCTTCTCGTTGGAGAAGTCGAGGAAATGGATCATCCGCGAGGGCTTGACCGGGATCTCGGTCTGCGGCTCGGGGGCACCGATCGCCAGCGGCTGGAAGAAGTCTCTGGGGTTTTTCAAGCTGCTCCTCGCGTCGTTCGCTTGCTCGTGCGCCGAACCCTACCCAAACGCGCGTTCGTGGCGGCGAGAGGACTTTTCGCCTCGACGGGGTAGATACGGGGTGGATGGAACGCCGCCCGGACACCGCCGACGATTGGCTGCTCCCAGAGGCCTCGCGGCCGCCCACCGTGAGCGAGATGATGCGTCGGATCGACGAGGCCGTCGAGCGGGCGCGCTCCTCCGAAGCCGCCGCCATCTCGGTCGGCGACGCGGCCCTTGACGCTGCGGAGCGGGCGCGCGCCGCCGTCGAGCAGGCCATGCTCGCCGCCGAGCAGGCGCACAGCTCTGCACGTCTCGTCGACCGGCTCGGCGCCGAGCTGCGAGGGCGCGGCGAGGGCGGGCCGGAGCTTCCCGCGGCGCGGCTGGATCGGAGCGCGGGAAGCTTCGCCGAGCGGGCCGACCGCGTCGTTGCCAGGCTGCAGTCGATCGGGCGGGTCCCGATCGGCGCGGACGGGGCCCACGGGCCCGTTCGGCCGGCCTCGATCGGCTGATCCCGTACCAAAGAGCCGCACGCCGGCCAGCGATATCCTTCGCGGCCCCGCAACCGGACCGAGGGCAAGGAGAAATGGCCGTAGAGACCGCTGCCTACAGCGAGCAGACCGACATCCAGCGTGACATCACCGAGATGGTCCGCCAGTTCGTCGACGAGCAGATCATCCCCAACGCCGCGCACTACGACCACGAGGACTCCTTTCCGGAGCCGATCGTCGAGCAGATGAAGGAGCTCGGGCTGTTCGGCGTCACGATCCCCGAGGAGTACGGCGGGATGGGCCTGGACCTGACGACCTACGCGATGATCGTCGAAGAGCTCTCGCGCGGCTGGATCTCGATCTCCGGCGTCGTCAACACCCACTTCATCGGCTCCTACCTGCTGATGAAGTTCGGCACCGACGAGCAGCGCGAGCACTTCCTGCCGAGGATGGCGACCGGGGAGATCCGCGCCGCCTTCTCGCTGTCCGAGCCCGAGGTCGGCTCTGACGTGCAGGGGATCAAGGCGACCGCGAAGAAGGGCGAGGACGGCGCCTGGGAGCTCAACGGCCAGAAGATGTGGGTCACCAACGGGCTCGGCTCCGGCGTCGTGTTCGTGTTGATGAAGAGCGACCCCAAGGCGGACCCTCCATACAAGGGGATGACCTGCTTCATCACCGAGAAGGAGCCCTGGGCAGAAGCCAACGAGGGCGAGTTCGCGGGATTGAGCGTGCCGCCGAAGATCAAGAAGATGGGCTACAAGGGAGTCGAGTCGACCGAGCTCGTCTACGACGGCTACCGCTGCCCGCCCGAGCGCGTCCTCGGCGGCGAGGACGAGGGCGTCGGCCAGGGCTTCGTGCAGATGATGGACGCCCTCGAGGTCGGACGCGTCAACGTCGCAGCCCGAGGGGTCGGCATCGCCCAGCGGGCGCTGGAGCTGGCCCTCCGCTACAGCCAGGAAAGGAAGACCTTCGGCAAGCCGATCGCCCAGCACCAGGCGATTCAGTTCAAGCTCGCCGAGATGGCGACCCGGGTCGAGGCGGCGCGACTCCTCACCCGCAAGGCCGCGCGGATGAAGGATGCCGGCGAGCGTTCCGACCTCGAGGCCGGGATGGCGAAGCTGCTCGCCTCCGAGACCGGCAAGTTCTGCGTCGAGGAAAGCTTCCGCATCCACGGCGGCTACGGCTACTCGAAGGAGTATGAGATCGAGCGCCTCTACCGCGACGCCCCGCTGCTGCTGATCGGCGAGGGGACCTCCGAGATCCAGCGCATGGTGATCGGCAAGAAGCTCCTCCAGAGGCACAAGATCTAGGCGCATGGCTTCGACCGCGGACCTGATCAAGACCGCAGTCGAGCGCTTCCAGGCCGAAGTCCCGGCGCTGGCGAAGCTGAAACTCGTCTTCGGCCTGGAGCTGAAGGCACGTCATGACATCCAGCTCTACCGGGTCGAGGTGCCGGGCCCGAAGGTGAGCAAGGACCTGGCCCAGGACGAGCGGGTCCTCGTGCAGATCGACCGCCCGCAGTTCAACGAGCTGGCGGAGCGGGGGACCCTGAAGAGCTACCGCAGGGCATGGGAGACCGGCCACATCAAGGTGACCGGGGACTCGAACGTCCGCAAGCTGATCGGCCAGGTGGTGGAAAAGCAGGAGCAGCGCGCGCGACTGAAAAAAGTGCGCTAGCCGGAATCCCGCCCCCGGCGGTCGCCGGATAGCATCCCGCGCGTCCTGACAAGAGAGAAGAAGCGCGGAGACGATGAACGACACCACTTACGAGCTGACCACCGACCAGGCCGAGCGTGAGGCGACGGGCGCCCACAGCTACGGCCGCTACCTGGAGGAGTTCGAGGTCGGCGCCACCTACAAGCACTGGCCGGCGAAGACGGTGACCGAGGCAGACGACCACCTGTTCTGCCTGATCACCATGAACCATCACCCGCTGCACCTCAACGACGTCTATGCGAAGGAGTCCCAGCAGGGACGCAACGTCGTCGTCGGTCCGCTCGTCTACTCGCTGGCGCTGGGCATGTCGGTCTCCGACATCTCCGGCAAGGCGATCGCCAACCTGGCGACCGAAGAGCTCAGCCACCCCAACCCGGTCTTCCACGGCGACACCCTGTTCTGCGAGACCGAGGTGCTCGAGGTCAAGCCGTCGAAGTCGAAGCCCGACCGGGGAATCGTCAAGGTCCACACCAGGGTGCTCAACCAGGACGGCGTGCTCGTCGCCGAGTTCAAGCGCCTGGTCCTGGTGCCCCGCAAGAACCCGGGCGAGTAGACGGCCCCCGGGCCCCGGCGGGGGCGGGCCGGCAGCCGGCAGGGGGCGAGCGCCGCGGTCAGTGCGCTTCGTCCGAGGCGTGCGCCGGCGGGCGCGACTCCTCGGCCAGCGAGGTGATCTCGAGCGGGCCCTGAGCGGCCTCCTCGAGCACCTGGGTCGCCTCTTCGGCCGAGCGCGCATAGAGCTCGACCAGCATGTGGACGACGATCCGCTCGGCGTCGTGCTTGTGGAAGCGGACGTGGGTGAAGAACTCCCGGACGCCGGCGTCGCCGAAGGCGCCGTAGGTGAGGAACTCGATCCCTTCCGGGCCGGAGCAGCTCTCGACGCGGTCCTGGTCGACGGTGACCGTGCAGGAGGCGACCCACGGGGTGCCGGCGACCATGCGCTCCCAGCGATCCTCGATCGGCACCACGCGATCTCCCTGGAAGGTCAGGTGAGGCTGGTCGTGCATGCAGTCCAGGCACTGGACGACCGCTTCCTGCACCTCGTCGACGCCGTCGGCGGGAATCCCGGTCTCCGGGTCGACCCTGCGGATCGCGTCGTAGTGGATCTGGATCTCGAGGTTCTGCGACCAGCAGCGGTAGCAGCGCAGCCACGCCGAGCGGTCGCCGTTGAGCTCGTTCACGAGGCCATTGTCGCGCGTCGGGCGCCTATGCGGTAGCCGGGGTGCGGGAGCTGCGCTCGGCGAGGAGCTCGACGATCTCGCCCATGATCCGGTTCACCTCGAAGTCCTTCGGTGTGTAGACGCGCGCAACGCCCGCGCCAAGCAGCCTGCGCTCGTCGGCAGGCGGGATGATGCCGCCGACGACCACGGGCACGTCGGCGCCCCCCTCGGAGAGCCGCGAGATCACCTCGGGCACGAGCTCGGCGTGCGAGCCGGAGAGGATCGAGAGCCCGACCACGTCGACGTCCTCGTCGATCGCCGAGGCGGCAATCTGCTCGGGAGTCAGCCGGATGCCGGCGTAGACGACCTCCATGCCGACGTCGCGGGCACGCAGGGCGATCTGCTCGGCGCCGTTCGAGTGGCCGTCGAGGCCGGGCTTGCCGACGAGGATCTTGATCCGGTGGCCGAGCTGCTCGGAGACCTCGTCGACCCTGGCCCGCGTCTCGGCGAGCAGCTCACGGTCCCCGTACGGCGCCGCGCCGCCGACCCCGGTCGGGCCCCGGTAGGCGCCGAACACCTCGCGCAGCGCCTCGGCCCACTCACCGGTCGTCGCCCCGGCGCGGGCCGCGGCGATCGTCGCCGGCATCACGTTCTCGCCCTCCTCGGCGGCGACCCGGGCGAGCTCGGCGAGCGCCGCCCTCACGGCGCCCTCGTCGCGCTCCGCGCGCCATGCCTCCAGCGCCTCGATTCGCTCGCGCTCGACCTCGGGATCGACGGTCATGATCCCGCCGTCCTCGCCCACGGTCAGTGGCGAGTCCTCGCCCTCGACGTGGACGTTCTGGCCGACCACCTTCTGCTCGCCGCGCTCGATCCTGCCGACGCGCTCGCGATGGGACTCGACCAGCCGGGCTTTCATGTACGGGACGGCCTCGATCGCGCCCCCGTGCTCTTCGACGACCGCCATCTCGGCCCGCGCGCCCTCGACGAGCTCCTCGACGAGGCCGTCCATCACCTTCGAGCCCTCGAAGATGTCCGGGTACTCGAGCAGGTCCGTCTCCTCGGCGAGGATCTGCTGGATGCGAAGGCTCCACTGCTGGTCCCACGGCCGCGGCAGCCCGAGCGCCTCGTTCCAGGCGGGCAGCTGGATCGCCCGTGCGCGAGCGTCGCGGCCGAGCGTCACCGCGAGCGCCTCCAGCACGATCCGGGGGACGTTGTTCTCGGGCTGGGACTCGGTCAGGCCGAGGGAGTTGACCTGGACCCCGTAGCGGAGGCGCAGGAACTTCTCCTCGGCGACTCCGTAGCGATTGCGGCCCAGCTCGCGCCAGATCTGCGTCATCGCGCGCAGCTTCGCGTGCTCCTCGATGAACCGGACCCCGGCGTTGACGAAGAAGGAGATCCGCCCGAAGACCCGCGGGAAGTCCTCCTCGGACACTTGCCCCCGGGCCTTGACCTCGTCGAGGACGGCGATCGCCGTGGACAGGGCGTAGGCGATCTCCTGGACCGGCGTCGCGCCCGCCTCCTGGAGGTGGTAGCTGCAGATGTTGATCGGGTTCCACCTCGGGATCTCGTTGACGGTGAAGGCGACCATGTCCGCGATCAGCCGCATCGAGGGCTCCGGTGGGAACGCATACGTCCCGCGCGAGAGGTACTCCTTGATGATGTCGTTCTGGGTCGTCCCCGAGAGGGCATCGAGGGAGACGCCGCGCTCCTCTGCGACCGCGGCATAGAGTCCGAGCAGCCATGCCGCAGTGGC
The DNA here is from genome assembly GCA_963712325.1 of uncultured Solirubrobacterales bacterium. Classification (GTDB taxonomy): domain Bacteria; phylum Actinomycetota; class Thermoleophilia; order Solirubrobacterales; family 70-9; genus VRUE01. The sequence continues at coordinate 245,667 of CAVQHG010000009.1, read as the reverse complement.
GTTGATCGTCATCGACGTGTTCATGCTGTCGAGGGGGATCCCGTCGAGCAGCGTCTCCATGTCGCCACGATGGGCGACCGAGACGCCGACCTTGCCGACCTCGCCCCTGGCGAGGACGTGGTCGGGGTCGTAGCCGGTCTGGGTCGGAAGGTCGAAGGCGATCGAGAGACCGGTCTGGCCCTTGGCCAGGTTGCTCCGGTAGAGCTCGTTGGAGCGGCGCGCGTCGGAATGACCCGCGTAGGTCCTCATCACCCAGGGCCGATCGCGCTCCGGAAGGCGGTGCTCGCTCATGCACCCCATCTTATTTGGACGCGGCGGAAAGTCCCATTTCAGACCATCCCGGACGCATCTTTTCCCGCTCGCTGTGTTTAGGGTGAACCCGATGAGAATGCGACTCACAGGCGCGGCCCTGGCCGTCTCGATCGTCCTTGCCGGGCTGGCCGCACCGGCCGGCGCGGCCCTGATCGGCATCTACCGCAACGGCATGGAGACCGCCGGCCAGCGCAGTGCGCCGAGGAAGCTGTCCGGCGAGCGCTGCGGCCGCGGCGGCTCGGACCACGCCTTCCGGATCGTCGTCGGCAAGCGGACGCGGGAATGCTCCTACCGGACGATCGTCGTCGGCCGTGACCTCGAGATCGCATCCACCGCGCGGCTGCTGAGCAAGACGCCGAAGCAGGTCCGCCGGCGGGCGTTCATTGCGCTCACGCTCCGCTCCGGCGAAACAGCCCACTACCAGCTCCTGGTCTATCCGATGCAGCGCAAGGCGCAGCTGCGAAAGACGCTCCCCGACGGGAGTTCGAAGTACCTGCGGATCGCAAAGGGAGTGAAGACGATCCAGGGGACGGACAGGGCGAACAAGATGCGCCTGCGGGCCTTCAACATCACCGAAGGGCCCGAGAAGGGGCGGTGCCGGGTCATTGCCTGGGTCGGCAAGGAGAAGGTTGCCGAATACCTCGACCGGGCGGCCGGGGAGCTCAGGGGGCGCGCGTCGGGGTTCGCGGTCGGCGCAAACCGAGGGGCGAAGGGGGCGACGGCCAGCTTCGACGACGTGGTCGTCCGCGTTCCCAACCCGACCTGAGCAGCCGGGCCCCGACCTCCCCGTTTTAATGGCATTCGATGCCATCGACGATCGAGAAGCCGCGTGACGCAGGGCCCGGCTCGGGCCTCGGTGGCAATTGGCGCGTGATCGTCCGCAACGACGATCACAACACCTTCGACCACGTGGCGCAGACGCTCGCCCGGGTGATCCCGGGGATCACCCTCGACCAGGGACACCGGATCGCCGACCGCATCCACAACAGCGGCCAGGCGATCGTCTGGACCGGCCCGCGCGAGCCCGCCGAGCACTACTGGGAGCAGCTCGACGCGGCCGGCCTGACCATGGCCCCGCTGGAGCGCCAGTGAGGGGCGCCTCGGCCGGACCCGCTCCCTCGCAGGGAGCGTTGCCTGCGCCGCCGGCCTGATCGCCTTGCTCTGGGCATCGCCCGGCGCGTCCGCGGACCCGGCACTGCCGGCGGGCTTCCAGGACTCGATCGTCTTCCCCAACCTGGACAAGCCGACTGCAGTGCGCTTCGCCCAGAACGGGATGGTCTTCGTCGCCGAGAAGTCGGGGCAGATCGAGGTTTTCGAAGACCTCGAAGACGAAACACCTGAGCTCTTCAAGGATCTGCGGACCGAAACCTACGACCACGGCGACCGCGGCCTGCTGGGTCTCGCCATCGATCCCCAGTTCCCGGCCCAGCCCTACGTCTACGCGCTCTTCACCTACGACCACGTGATCGGCTCGGGGGAACCCGTGCCGGAATGGGGGGAACCCGAACAGAGCGGCGACTCCTGCCCCCTGGTGCCGGCCAACGGAGCCGATGATTGCGTGGTCAGCGGCCGCCTCGTTCGCTACACGGCGAACGTCACCACCGACGGAGAAGGGCATCGGCACGCCGTCGCCAGCGGCGAAAAGGTCCTGATCGCCGAAGACTGGTGCCAGCAGTTCTCCTCCCACTCGATCGGCGACCTCCGCTTCGGCCCCGAAGGGGCGCTGTACGCGGGCGGAGGCGACGGGGCAAGCTTCACCTCCGCCGACTACGGCCAGCTCGGCGTGCCCCCCAACCCCTGCGGCGACCCTGAAGACGAGGGCGGCTCGCTTCGCTCCCAGGACCTCCGCACGCCGGCGACCTCCGAAGACCCGACCGGGCTGGGCGGCACCATCATCCGCATCGATCCGAGCAGCGGCGAAGGCTGGGCCGGCAACCCGCTTGCCGGCGTCTCGAACTCGCAGAACGAACGGCGGATCGTCGCCCTCGGCTTCCGCAACCCGTTCCGCTTCGCGCTCGACCCGGTGACCGGAGAGATGTACGTCGGCAACGTCGGCTCCTCGGAGTTCGAGGAGATCGACCGCTTCGACCCGACATCCGGGACGCTCTTCAACTCGGGTTGGCCATGCTACGAGGGCGGCGACAAGCAATACCAGTTCAAGACCTTCGAACTCCCGATCTGCGAAGGCCTCTACGAAGAACCCGACCTGGTCTCTCCACCGCTCTTCTACTACAGCCACCGCCAGCCGATTGCGCCGGGCGACGAATGCTCCTACGCGTCCGGGTCTGCGATCTCCGGCCCTGCCTTCTACGAGGGAGCCGAATTCCCGTCGAAATACCGGGAGCGCTCTTCTTCGCCGATTCGGTGCGTGGCTGCATCTACGTGATGCCGGCCGGAGAGGACGGGAGGCCGGATCCCCATCTGATCGAGCCGTTCATGGTCGGCGGCAGCCTCTACCCGGGGGTCGACATCGAGGAAGGGCCCGATGGCTCCCTCTACTACGCCAGCCTGTTCGGTGAAGGGTTCAGCAACGGCGCGGTGCACCGGATCACCTACGCCCCGAATGCTCCGCAGGCAAAGCTCGCGGCCGACACCCAGTACTCGCAGGACGTCGAACACGAATTTCAGCTCGACGCGGGCGCCTCCAGCGATCCGAACGGGGAAGTTCTCGCCTTCGAATGGGACCTGGACGGCAACGGCAGCTTCGAGACGGAAGGGGGGAAACCCAGGGCGTCAAATTCAGTGAAGCCAAGAACGTCGTCGTCGCCGTCCGGGTCGAAGACGAAGGAGGGCTGACCAACACCGCGAAGCTGACGCTCTATCCCGGCGACGTCCCGCCGGTGCCGACGATCAGCTCGCCGTCGGAAGGCGTCAAATGGGCGGTGGGCGACTCCATCCACCTTGCCGGGTCGGCGGAAGACTCGGAAGGGCACAGCGTCGAACCCCTGTTTCTCGCCTGGAGCACCCGGATCCTGCACTGCCCGAATCTGAGCGAACCCTCGCAATGCCACTCGCACCCGCTCCAGGACTTCCCCGGAGTCACCAGCGCCAACCTCGTCGCGCCGGAACACGACTATCCCTCCTACATCGAAATCACCCTCACCGCTTCGGACAAACGCGGGCTCACGGCGAGCCGAACGATCAAACTGGCGGCGCGGGTCTTCACGGTCCAGCTTCACCTCCGATCCCCCCGGCATTCCGCTCACCGCCGGCCTCGTCGCGGAACGCGCGACCCCGTTCGAAGTGCCCTCCGTCGAAGGCGCGCAGCTCGTCATCAACGCTCCGCTGACCTACGAGCTCGGAGGGAGGACCTACACCTGGGCGAGCTGGTCGGACGGCGGCGCCCGCGTCCACACCATCCTCGCGGGCGATTCCGCCGAATACAGGGCGACGTACGTGGCCGAGGGGCCGGAGGAAACGGAGGGGACGGCTCCGCCGCCGCTCGCCCCGGCGCCCGTCCCGGCGCCGGCCCCGAGGCCGGCGGAGCCGCGCACGATCCTGCTTCGCCACCCGGCCAAGTCGACCCGCAGCAGGAGGGCCCGCTTCGCCTTCAGGTCCAGCCTGCGGGGCTCCCGCTTTCGCTGCAGGCTGGACCGGCACCGCTACCGGTCATGCCGCTCGCCGATCGTCTACCGGCGCCTGAAGCCGGGCAGGCACAGGTTCCTGGTCGTGGCCGTCTCGCCCGACGGCCTCGTCGACCGAAGCCCGGCGAGGTTCCGCTGGAAGATTCGGGGCAGGCAAGCGGCACCATGCGCGCCGCCACCACCGACGCTGAGGCGCGAGCGCTCCGCTACTCGCTGACCAGCAGCGTGTGCCAGGCGGGCAGGATCGGCAGGTCGTGCAGGTCGACGATCGCCGCCCGGGCCTGCTCGACCTCCTCGGAGAACCACCAGCGTTCGAAGTCGGCGCGGCTCTTCCAGGTCGAGGTCTGCTGGAAGGTGAGCGGGTCGTCGACCGCGCGGGTCAGCGACCAGCTCGAAGCGCCGTAGGCGGGCATCCGCGCCGCGACCGGCTCCCAGATGTCGAGCCAGCGGTCGGCCCGGAACGGGGCGATGTGCCAGTCGAGCGTGCAGACCTCCAGCCATCAGCATCCTCCCCCGAGGCCGTGCCATCAGGCACCGACCTCGGCCCGGATCGCGCCGGGCCCGTCCTCGTTCTGGCCCTCGTCCTCGGACTCCGCCCCGACCAGGATCGCGATCTTGCCGAGGTGCTTGTTTTCGTGCATGAGCTGGTGCGCCTCGGCGACGCCGTCGAAGGGCATCGTCTGCGAGATCACGGGCCGCACCTTGCCCTCCGCCATCAGCTGGTTGGCGCGCATGCACTCGTAGGCGTTGGCGAAGTGCGAGCCGATGATCTGCTTCTGTTTCATCCACAGGTAGCGGACGTCGAAGTCGAGCTGGATAGCCCGAGGTGGCGCCGCAGATCACCACCTTGCCGAAGGGCTTGACGGTGAACACCGAGGTCGGGAAGGTCGCCCGGCCGACGTGCTCGAAGACGATGTCGGGAGCGTCGCCGAGGATCTCCTTGGCGCGCTTGGCAAAGGCGCGCGAGGCCTTGAAGCGCTCCTTGTCGGCGGCTGGGTCGGCGAGGTTCTCGTCGGTCCGCATCATCTCCCCGAACTCGCGGCGGTTGATGTAGCCAACCGCGCCGAGCTGCTCGACCAGCTCGCCCTTCTCGTCGGATGAGACGACGCCGACCGCGTTCGCCCCCGCCGCCTTGCAGAGCTGGACGGCGAAGACGCCGAGGCCGCCCGCGGCGCCCCAGATCAGCACGTTGTGCCCGGGCTGGAGCTTGCACTGGTCGATCAGCATCCGGTAGGCGGTGAAGTAGGTGAGGCCGTAGGCGGAGGAGTCGACCCAGGAGAGGTTCTGCGGGCGCGGCAGCAGCTGCTGGGCCTGGACCCTGGTGAACTGGGCGAAGGAGCCCCAGGTCGTCTCGTAGCCCCAGATGCGCTGGCTCGGCGCCGCCATCGGGTCCAGCCCGTGCACCTCGACGTCCTCGTAGGAGGCCTGGTTGCAGTGGACCACGACCTCGTCGCCCGGCTTCCAGCGGGTCACGCCCTCGCCGACCTTCCAGACGATCCCCGAGGCGTCGGAGCCGCCGATGTGGTGTCCGTACTCGGGGTGGTCGCCGTAGCCGAAGACCGAGACCGGCTTGCCGAGCGCCGCCCAGACGTTGTTGAAGTTGACGCCCGCCGCCATCACCCGGACGACGACCTCGAACGGGCCGGGCTCGGGGACCTCTATCTCCTCCAGCTGGAAGGCGTCGGTCGGCTCGCCCTCGCGCTCCTGACGGATCACCCAGGCGGCCATCGTCTCCGGCAGGGTGCCGGGCTCGACGTCCAGCTTCGCGACTGCGCTCGTATCGACTGCCAATGTTCCTCCGGGGTTGGTTCGGGAGCGGGCGGCCAATCCTAGTTGAGACCCGGCGGGCGACGCGGCTCAGGCGGCGTCGCGCCGCGGCGGCTCGATCTCGCGCCGCTCCTCCGAGAGGACCGGGCGGACCGCGCGGTCGATCCGCGCCGGCTCATCGATCTGCTTCCCGGACGCTGCGCCCATCTCCTCGATCCGGCGCAGCTGCGGCATCACCCTGCTCTCCAGGGAGCCGACCGCGTCGTCGAAGGCGTTGGTCGCCGAGCTGAGCTGGCGGCCCGCCTTCGCGAAGTGCTCGAGGAAGGAGCCCATCCTGCTGTGCAGCTCGCGTGCCGCCGATGCGATCTCCTGCGCCTGCTCGGCGATCTGCTCCTGGCGCCAGCCGAGCTCCACCGTGCGCAGCAGGCCGACCAGGGTCGTCGGCGTGGCGATCAGGATCTTCTGCTCGAGCGCGTAGTCATAGAGCGACGCCTCTGTCTCGAAGGCTGCGTGCAGGGCGGCCTCCGAGGGCATGAAGCAGACGACGAAGTCCGGCGTCTGGCCGCTGTCGAACTGGTCCTGGTAGCGCTTCGACGCGAGCTTCGTGATGTGGTCGCGCACCTGGCGCGCATGGCGGATCGACTCACCCCTGCGGGTCGACTCATCCTCGGTCTCCAGCACCTCCAGGTAGGCGTCCAGCGGCACCTTGGAGTCGATCACCACCCGTCGGTCGCCAGGCAGGATCACCACCGCGTCCGGGCGCAGCACGGACTCCCCGTCGCTGAGCGTGTGCTGGAGCTCGAAGTCGACGTGCTCGGTCATCCCGGCGATCTCGACGCAACGCTTCAGCTGCACCTCGCCCCACTTGCCGCGGGTCTGCGGCTGCCGGAGGGCCTTGACCAGCGTGCCGGTCTGGTTTCCCAGGTCGCCCAGCCCGGCCTTCATCTCATCGAGCAGCGTGCGCACCGCCTCGTCGGCCTTGCCCCGGTCGCGGCTGAGGCTGGAGACCTCCTTTTCGATCCGCTCCAGGTTCTTCCCGATCGGCTCGGTCAGGCGGCGGAACTCGGCTTCGCGCTTCTCCAGGGCAGCCTGGGTGGCCTGCGCGTCGACCTTGCGGGCCTCGTCGTTCGCCTTCAGGAATCCGGGGATCGCATCCGCGACGGCCCTCGCCGTTGCCTCCTGGATCGCGGGCGCGAGGTCGGGGGCCTCGGGCTGCTCGCGGTGCCGCGCCAGCGAGTAGACGAGGCCCGCGGCGAGCAGGAGGACGGCAATGGCGAGGGCGATGGTCACGGCCGCCCATCGTGACGGGCCCGGCAGACGTCAATCTCGGCGACCGCTGCCTGCTCGCGCCCCCGGACGGCAGGGATCAGGGCAGCAGGACGTCGTTCTGCGACGAGGGCCGGAAGGGCCCGACGAGGAGACGGGCCGGCTTCGCCCCGGGAAGGTCGGCGGCGCCGACCGTGTAGCGGCCGGTGGGCAGGCCGACCTGATAGCTGGCGTTGCCGTTGGCGACGAGCGGGCCCGAGCTCGCGTCCCTGGGGCCGCGGATCTCGAGCTTCGAGTCGGTGTCGGTCAGGTTGGCGCTGACGAAGACCACGGTGAGCGGCGCCTTGGTGCGGATCGGCGGCTGCGGCTGTTCTTCGTTCTGTTCGATCAGCTGCGACCTTTCGGGGCCCAGCGCGACACGGGACGGCGTCACGGTGATCGAGTCGTCGTGGATGGCGACGCTGACCCTGACCGGGGCGTAGGGGCGCGGGTCGTTTGTGTGCTCCTCGGCGCCGCAGCCGAGCGACGCCAGCGCGAGCGCGCACACGCACGCCCCTGCGGCGATGCCTCTCCCGAGTGCCATCGGGCCGGAATCTAGCCGAACGGCAGGTCGACGACCCGAGCCGTAACGCCATCTTCACCTACGGCGAGCTCGGCGCCTGGCTCCGCCTCGCGGCGGACGATCGCCAGGCCGATCGGGCCCTGGGCCGGAGAGACGCAGAAGCTGCCGAGACGGCCGACCTCCTTCTCACCGAGCCGCAGGGGCTCTCCGGGGGAGGCCTCGCCGTCAGGCGCAGCCCGCACAGCCTCCGGTTGGGCCGGCCGCGGTAATGGAGGCGGGCGACCGGCTCCTGGCCGATGTAGCAGCCCTTGGTGAAGCTCACCGCGGCCTCGACGATGCCGGCCTCCGCCGGCATCGTCTCGGCGCTCATCTCGGCGCCGAAGCGCGGCCTGCCCGCCTCGACCCGCAGGATCTCCGCCGCCGCCGGATCGACCTCCGCGGCGCCGGCGCGCGATCAGCTCCTCGCGCAGGCGCCCGGCCGCCGCCGCGGCGGCGATCAGGTCGATCCCCCGTGGGTGCCGACGGCGCAGGCACTCGACTCCGCGCGACGACCGCCTCGCGGGTGCGGTGCAGGGGCGGGGCGGGGGCAGGCGACCTCGGCGCCGCCGGGCCGATCAGCGAGAGGATCGCCTGCTCCGCACCAACGTCGGAGACCTCTACGTCGCGTCCGATCTTGTAGGTCTCGAGGTGCCGCCTGACGGCCTCCAGCGCCTCCGGCTCGGTGTCGATCCGGAAGCGGTCCGGCGCGGTCCGCAGCACCCGCATGTCGGACTGCAGGTGCCCCTTGCGGTCGAGCAGGGCCGCGTAGCAGCCCTCGCCGGGGGAGAGCGCCTCGACGTCGTTGGTGAGCTGGCCCTGAAGGTACTCGGCCGCCTCCGCGCCCTCGACCAGCAGCTTGCCGCGCCCGGAGCGGTCGAGCAGCCCGCACCCCTCGCGCAGCTGCCGGTACTGGGCGTCTAACTCGACATCGGTCCTGCGAGGGCATGCGAACCGATTCTACGAAGGACGCGGGGCGGCCCTGCGGCGCGGTTGGGGAGGCGGATTTAGATGAGGCTAAATCCGCGATTTAGATCTGTCAAAATCGACCGATGGCGGGTGATGATACGGCGGGTCCCGCCGGGCGCCAGCTCGGCGGCACCGAGGCGATCGAGGACTACGCGAAGGCGATCTACGCGCTCTCGCCCGCAGTCACAGGGGGCCTGTCACCAACGGCGAGCTGGCCGACCGCCTCGGAGTCGCCCCGGCGACGGCGACCTCGATGCTGAAGCGGCTCGCGGATCTCGGCCTGGTCGACTACCGGCCCTACAAGGGGGTGACGCTGACGCCGGCCGGCGAGAGGGTCGCCCTGGAGGTGATCCGCCACCACCGGCTGATCGAGGCCTACCTCTCGGAGGCGCTCGGGATGCCCAGCGACCGCGTCCACGAGGAGGCGGAGGTGCTCGAGCACTACATCTCCGAGGAGCTCGAGGAGCTGATCGCCGCGAAGCTCGGCGAGCCGAGCCACGACCCGCACGGGACGCCGATCCCGGGCCCGGACCTCGCGCCCCCCGCGGCGGAGGGGGACCGGTGACCCGCCCCCCCGGCGTCGAGGGAGCCGTTCGCGAGCCGCCCTCGGAGGCCGAGCCCACGGTCGAGGACGTCCTTCCCGGGGAGGCGGCCGTCGCCGTCGCCGCCCGGCGCTCGCTGGAGGGGGAAGCCCGCGGGTTCGCGCGCATCTGGCCCTTCCTGGGCCCCGCCTTCGTCGCCGCGGTGGCCTACATCGACCCCGGCAACTTCGCGACGAACATCGCCGGCGGCGCCAAGTTCGGATACCTGCTGCTCTGGGTGATCCTCGCCGCCAACCTGATCGCGATGGTGGTGCAGACGCAGTCGGCGAAGCTCGGGATCGCGACCGGGAAGAACCTCGCCGAGCTCTGCCGCGAGCGCTTCTCGAGGCGCACCTCGATCGGGCTCTGGATCCAGGCCGAGGTGGTGGCGATGGCGACCGACATCGCGGAGGTCGTCGGCGCCGCCCTCGGCCTCAACCTGCTGTTCGGCATCCCCCTCTTCCCGGCCGGCGTGATCGCCGGCATCGGCGCCTTCGCGATCCTCGGCCTCCAGCAGAAGGGCTTCCGCCGGCTGGAGGCGGGGATCACGGTCCTGGTCGGGGTCGTCGTCGGCGCCTTCGCCTTCGAGCTGATCGCAGCCGACCCCGACGGGGGAAAGGTCGCCAAGCACCTCGTCGTGCCCGGCTTCTCCGGCACCGAGAGCGTCCTCCTCGCGACCGGGATCATCGGCGCGACGGTCATGCCCCACGTCGTCTACCTGCACTCGGCGCTGACCCAGCGGCGGATCGTCGGGCGCGACCACGCCGAGCGCCGGCGCATCCTTCGCTTCGAGAAGGTCGACGTGGTGATCGCGATGTCGTTGGCGGGGATGGTCAACCTCTCGATGATGATCATCGCCGCCGCGCTCTTCCACGAAGGCGGGCTGGTCGGCATCGACTCGATCGAGGGCGCCTACGAGGGCCTCAAGTCGCTGGTCTCGGTCAATGCGGCGACGATCTTCGGCATCGCCCTGCTCGCTTCCGGCTTCGCCTCATCCTCGGTCGGGACGATGTCCGGGCAGGTGGTGATGCAGGGGTTCATCCGCCGCCGCATCCCGATCTTCGCCCGCCGCGCCGTGACGCTCGCGCCCGCCCTGCTCGTCCTCGGGCTCGGGCTCGACCCGACCGACTCGCTGGTGGGCAGCCAGGTCGTGCTCTCCTTCGGCATCCCCTTCGCGCTGGTGCCGCTGCTGGTGCTCGCCGCCAAGCGCGAGGTGATGGGGGAGATGGCCAATCCGCGCTGGCTGAGCGCGATCGCCGGCACGCTGGCGGCGATGATCATCGCCCTCAACGCGTTCCTCCTCGAGCAGCTCTTCCTCGGGTGAGCCCGGCGGAGGGGCGCAGGACGATCATCCAGGTGACTGATTCCTAATTCGGGTGTGACCACGTCATCCGCGCGTGCGGGAATTGGGAATCAATCATCTAGGCTTCGGGTGGTGGGCTTGGCCGACGACTTCCAGCAGGTGCTCGAGGCACTGCCTCCGGACTGGACGGACCTCGAGGTGGACCTGCGCATCGACGACGAGAGCCGCTATGTCGACAGCGCGGTCTGGCTCAGCCAGGTGAATGCACAGCCCTACTCGGGGGCGGACTGGGACTGGCGCCTGCTGGTGGCCCACTCGTTTGGCCACGCCGCCGCCGCGGAGAGCGTCAGCGGGGTCCTCGCCAAGCTCGACGCCGAGGGCGTGTCCGGAGAGCTCCAGGTCCGCGAGGTGCGCGAGGGCCGCTCCGAGGTCGTCCAGATGTGGGGGCGGCCGGAGAGCGTGCGGGAGGAGTTCCGCCGCCGCCGCGCGATCTAGCCCGTGGCCCGCGTCCTGGCCGCGATCCCCGACCTGATGCTCTCGAGTCGAGTCGTCGAGTCGCTGTCGGCTGCCGGCCACCGGGTCGACGTGGTTGCCTCGCTGCCGGAGTCGACCGACGCCGAGGTGCTGGTCTGCGACCTCGACGCGGTCGACCCGGAGGCGGCCGCCGAAGCGGGGCTGCCGTCACTGGGCTTCTACTCCCACGTCGACGTCGAGACGCGCCGGGCCGCCGAGGCGGCCGGTGTCGACGTCGTCGTGCCCCGCTCGCGGATGGCGCGAGAGCTGCCGAAGCTGGTCGACGGATTGCTCGAGGACTGAGGCGGCCGCCCTCGGCGGGGACCCCTTCGGGGCTGAGTGTCCGGCCAGTGACGTCCCGTCTCAGCCCTCGCGGAACGCTTCGCCGACCGCGAGCGGTCGTGCGAGCAGGCCGTGGCGCAGGTCCCAGCGAGCCCAGGCGCGGAGGGCCGCTCGGTCGAAGGGCGCGGGGCGCAGGTCGGGCAGCAGCGCCCGCAGCTGTGCCGCCTGTTCCCTTCGGTCGAGCCCGGGGGACGACTCGATCAGGTCCGTCGAGCGCCTGCCGGGGTCGGCTCACGGCGAAGCGGTAGCCGCGCCCGGTCGCGCGCGACCATCGCCTCGACCAGCCCGGGCCGCCGCTCGATCGTCGAGCGCGCGGCCGCCAGCACCAGCTCGGGATACCGCGGCGCGCCGTATTCGTCGACCTTGAATACGCGTATCGGCACTCCCCGACGACGGAGCGCGACCGCCTCCGCGTTCCAGAAGCCGGTCGCCGCGTCGATCTTGCCGGCGGCGAGCGAGGCGACCGCATTGAACCCGATCGTCACCCGGTCCACCGCGGCCGGGTCGCCGCCGTCGGCGGCGACCTCCGAGTCGACCACCGCTTCGTCGGAGGGAAGCCCGGTGACGCCCGACCGAGCGTCCTCCAGGTCGCGCGGGCGGCGCACCGGGCCGTCGCCGCGGGCGATCACCGCGGCGAGCGGGCGCTGCACGATCGGCGCCAGCGCCGACCACGTCGAGGCCCCGCTCGCGGGCGATGCCGAGGTCGTGGATGTCGAGGATCGCGAAGTCGGCGCGGCCGGCCGCGAGCAGCTTCGGCGCGTCGGTCGAGTCGCCGGGCTCGCGGATCGCGAGGTCGACGCCCTCTTCGCGGTAGTAGGCCCTGGCGCTGCGCCGCGTAGATCCCGGAGTGGACGGCGTTCGGCGTGAAGTCGAGCACCAGGGTCGCGCCGACCGGCGCGCCCGGTTCAGCGCCGCTCCCGCCGCAGCCGGCGCCGCCGGCCAGCGAGCAGAGCGGCCGCCAGCAGCGCGGCAACTCGTCCCATTCGGCGGCAACCCTAGTCGTTCGGCCAATCCGGTTAGACTGCCGCCGCTACAGAGTCCCCTAACAGGGATCTAGGAGGAGGAGACGTGCAGGAACGAGGACTTTCGGCATACCTCGCCGAGTTGATCGGCACCTTCCTGCTGGTGTTCTTCATCACCAGCGTCGTCGTGCTGTTCGTGGCCACGGGAGACCAGGCGCAGTTCGGCTCGGATTTCGCAGTCGTCGGTCTCGTCCACGCATTCCTGCTGTTCGGCCTGATCGTCATGTTCGGCGTGGTCAGCGGTGGGCACTTCAACCCAGCGGTGACGCTGGCGGCCGCCGCGATCAGGCGGATCGCCCCGATCGACGCGGCGATCTACATGCTCGCCCAGCTCTCGGGCGGCGTGCTCGGCGCACTGCTCGGCAAGGGCCTGCTGCTCGACGAGGGTCGCGCCACCCACTACGGCGCCGTCGAAGTCACCAGTCTGCTCGGCAGCAACTTCCGGGCTCGATCGTCGAGGCGATCGGCACCTTCTGCCTGGTGCTGGTGATCCTCGCCGCCGTCTACTCCAAGAAGAGCTTCAAGGAGTGGGCGCCGCTGGCGATCGGCACGACGCTCGGCTTCATCGTCATGGTCGGCGGTCCGCTGACCGGCGGCTCCTTCAACCCGGCCCGCTGGTTCGGCCCGGCCCTGGTCGGCAACGACTGGGGCGGCGTCTGGCCCTACCTTGTCGGCCCGATCGTCGGCTCGCTGCTTGCGGCCGCGGTGTTCAAGTTCGTGCTCGAGGCTGAGCGGCCCGGCCCCGACCGAGCCCGCCGAGCCGGTCAAGACCACCCCGAAGAAGCCCGAGCCCGGCAAACCGAAAGCGGAGCCGGCCTCCTAGGGCACCGAGCGGGCGCCGGGCCGGATCCGTCCGGCGCCCAGGCCGGCCCCTCCCGGGGCCGGCCCTGTAGCTTCAGGGCGTGCGTCGGGTCACCTTCTCGCGCAACTACACGCTCTCCCTCTCGCGCACCTGCCAGTGCTACTGCAAGTACTGCGCGTTCGCGACGCACCGCGCCCACATCCACGCTCCGGAGGAGGTCGAGCGCCGGCTCGACGACGCGGGGCGCCGCAACGCCAAGGAGCTGCTGGTCCTCACCGGCGAGCGGCCAGAGGTCAACCCGGAGGTCGCCGCCCGGCTCTCCGGCCTGGGGCCACGACGACTTCACCTCCTACGTCGCCTGGGCCTGCGAACGGGCGCTCGAGCGCGGCATCCTCCCGCACACCAACATCGGCGTCCTCGACGCGCGAGGACCTCGCGCGCCTGCGGGAGGTGACCGCCTCCCAGGGCCTGATGCTCGAGTCGAGCGCCGAGCGGCTCATGGACACGGTCCACGCCGGCTCGCCGACCAAGCATCCGGCGCGGCGCCTGGCGACGATCGAGGCCGCCGGCGAGCTGCGGATCCCCTTCACCAGCGGGATCCTGGTCGGGATCGGCGAGACCGAGGAGGAGCGGGTCGAGTCGCTCGAGGCGCTGGCCGCCGCTCCACGGCGCGCACGGCCACCTCCAGGAGGTGATCCTCCAGAACTTCGTTCCCCATCCGCGCTACTACGGCCGCGAGGTTGCCGAGATCGCGGATGCCGCCGCCCGAGGAGGTGGGGGGATTCGGCACCCTCCGCGGGAGCAACGGCCTTGGACGCTCCGCCTCGGGCACCGAATCCCCCCGTCGCCAGCCGGAAGAACCGCGGATTCCGCAGCTCGCGATCGGCCGAGCCCGGCGATGGCTCCGCGAGCGGAGCCGGAGGCGAGCTGCTCGAGCACCCGAGCTGGGCGACCCCGATCGGGATCGAGGATATGAAGCGCCTCATACGGGAGTGCCGGCGGTTGATGCCCGACGTCGGCATCCAGGTGCCGCCCAACCTCTCCGACTGGTGGGGGGAGCTGGTCGAGGCCGGGGCCACCGACCTCGGCGGCCTCTCCGCCAACGGCGACCACATCTCCCCCGAGCATCGCCTTCCCGAGCCCGCACCAGGTTCGCAAGGAGCTGGCGCCGAGGGGTACGCGCTGACCGAGCGGCTCTGCGTCTACCCGCAGTACATGGACCCTGAGTGGATGGAGCAGGGGGTGCTCGACGTCGTCAAGCTCAAGTATTGGAGCTTCATCCCGCGGCGCGGCTCGGGGCGGCGGGTCGAGGAGCGCCTCGACGCGGCCCTCGCCGAGCGGGCGATCGCCAGCGGGCGCGAGGGAGCGGAGCTGAGCGAGGACGAGCTGACCGCGCTGTTCGCCGAGACGCGGCCGGAGGTGGTCGAGGAGATGCGGCGTCGCCGCCGACGAGCTGCGCGCTGAGCTCGCCGGCGACCGGGCCACCTTCGTCGTCAACCGCAACATCAACTTCACCAACATCTGCGTGGTCGGCTGCGCCTTCTGCGGTTTCGGCCAGGGCAGGCGATCGCCCGATGCCTACGAGGTGAGCGAGGAGGACTTCGCCGAGCGGGTGCGCGAGGCGGTCGAGTTCGGGGCGACCGAGATCTGCATGCAGGGAGGGATCCACCCCGACCTCACCCTGGAGGAGTACGGCGCGCTGGCTGCGGCTGGCGAAGGAGGTCGCGCCGCAGCTGCACCTTCATGCCTACTCGCCGATGGAGGTCCACTACATGTGCGAGCGCTCGGGTCGAGCGCCCGATCGGGTCTTCGAGTACCTGGTCGACTGCGGGCTCGGATCGACCCCGGGCACCGCGGCCGAGGTACTCGACGACGGCGTCAGGCAGCGGATCTCACCGAACAAGCTGCCGGTGGAGCGCTGGGTCGAGATCATCGAAGCATCGCACCGGGCCGGGCTGCGCTCGACGTCGACCGTGATGTTCGGGCACATCGAGGAACCGCGCGAGCTGGCGCGCCACATGCGGGTGGTGCGCGCGCTCCAGGAGCGGACCGGTGGGATCACCGAGTTCGTGCCGCTCAGCTTCATCCCCTTCAACACGATGCTGGGCCGCACCCACGGGATCGAGGAGATCGGTGCCGCCGAGAACCTCAAGCACACCGCCGCCTTCCGGCTGGCGCTGGGCAGGTCGATCCCGAACCTGCAGGCGAGCTGGGTGAAGATGGGGCTCGAGGCCGCCACGGAGGCCCTTCGCTGGGGAGTCAACGACCTCGGCGGAACCCTGATGGAGGAGAACATCTCGCGCATGGCCGGCTCCCAGCACGGGGTGCGGCTCGAGCCCGAGCAGCTGATCGAGGCCGCGCGCGCCGCCGGCCGGGTGCCGGCCCAGCGGACGACGCTCTACGAGATAGTCGAGACCTACGAGCCGGCGCCCGTCTGAGCGCCGGCCCCGGCGCCCCCGCCTAGCGGAAGAGGTCCTCGCCGCGGGGCCGGGGGATGGCGGACGCCCCGGGCCCATCCTCCGCCGTCAGGTGGCGACCGAGGCCGCGGACGATCGCCGCCGGGACGCCGCTTGCCTTGTCGCGGGCCAGGTCGGCCGCCGCCGCGGCCTCGTCGGCGACCGCGATCAGGGTGGCATCGAGCTCGCGTCCGCCGGCATCGGCACGGCCGCGCCAGTCGTCGAGCGGCTTCATCCCCGCGCACCCGATCGCCACCTCCGCCTGTCCCAGCCGCCAGGCGCGCCCGAAGCTATCGGCGATCACGACCGCAATTGAAGGGATCCGGCCCCCTCCATCGCCGTCGCGATTTCGCTCCGAAGATGTCGCGCCGAGCGGTCGGGGTCCTCCGGCAGCAGGCAGACCGTGTGCGGCTCGGGCAGGTTGGAGGTGTCGATGCCGGCGTTGGCGCAGACGTGCCCGTGGTGTGTCTCCACGATCAGCACGCCGCCCTCGGCGCGCAACACCTCGCGGCTCTCGGAGAGGATCAGCTCGACCAGCGCCGGGTCCTTGCCGAGGTGCGCCGCGAGACGCCGGGCCTCGGCGCCCGGGATCGCGCCGGAGAGCGGCAGCACCCGCCCCTCGGCCTTGGATACGACCTTCTGGGAGACGACGACCACGTCCCCCTGCTCGAGCTCCGCGTTGGCGGCGATCAGCTCTCCGAGCGCCGCGCCCTCCCGGACCTCGGGCAGGCCCTCGACCGGGAGGATCGAGATCGAATGGCTCATATGCCGAGCGCCCTTGCGGTTCGGCGCGCCGCCCCCCGGCGCGACTCGATCTCCCTGGTCAGCGCGATCAGGTCCGCCGGCGTGTCGAGGTCGAGGCCGAGCGAGGCGATCTCTTCGACCGCGAAGGGGATGCCGGCCGCGCGCGCCGCGGCGACGTGGCGATCGCGGCTGCCCTCGCCGAAGGCGGGGCGGATCGCGCGGGGCGGCCTGAGGACGAGGGCGTTGGTCCCCTCGCCGTGGCGATCGGGGACGATCGCGACGTAGGCCTCGGGGATGCCCGTCAGCAGGCGCTCGAGCTCGCGCGGCTCCAGCAGGGGGCAGTCGCCGGGAAGCAGCACCACGCACTGCGCGCCCTGCTCCTCGGCGCGCGCGATGCCGGCAAGGGCTGCCTCGACGTGGCCCCCTGAAGCACTGTCGGCAATCACCTCGGCTCCGGCCGCGGTGGCGATCTCGGTGGCGAGCTCGTCGTCGCTGACGACGATCGTCCGCTCGATCGCGCGGGCGGCGGCGATCGCCTCGAGCACGTCGCCCAGCATCGCTGCCGCCAGGGCGAGGCGCCGCTCGTCGTCGAGGCCGGCAGCGAGGCGCCGCTTCGCCTCTCCGAAGCGCTTTACCGGGACGATCGCGGTCGCCTTCACCTCGTCGCCAGCTCGCCGAGGTGATCGAGCACGATTCGGGCCAGCCGCGCGCGGCCGGGGGCCCCGTCCATCAGGGTGGGGGCAGTGTGGGTGGAGATCCCCTCCGGAGGAGGGTCGGGGTCGCCCTCGTCGACGACCATCGCGTCGAGGAGGCCCTCGTAGAGGGATGCGACGCCGGCCGCGGTCGTCGGGCGCCCGAGGGCTGCCATGAAGCGGTCGGTCGGCCCCTTGACCACCCGGCCCTCCACGTATGGGCTTACCGCGACGACCGGCGCCGCCGATGCGGAGATCGCCTCACGTACTCCGGGCACGGCGAGGATCGGGCCGATGCTGATCACCGGGTTGGAGGGCCCGATCACGATCGCCTCCGCGCGGCTCAGGGCCTCGACCACCTCCGGGGTGGCGGATGTCTCGGCGATACCCTCGAGCTCGACCCCGAGCACCTCGGGCTCGCCGGCGTCGACGATCAGGTACTCCTGGAGGCCCCGCCGCCCGGCGGCGGTCCGCACCCAGGTGCGGACCGGCTCGTCGCACATCGGCAGGACCCTCGCCCTGACGCCGAGCGCGCGGGCGATCTGCGCCTGGGCGTCGGTCAGCCTCCCTCCCTCCGCGAGGAACTCCCGGCGATATAGGCAGCTCGCCAGGTCGCGGTCGGAGAGGCCGAACCAGCTCGGGGCCCCGAGCCTGGTCAGCCGCTCGAACACGGTGAAGCTGTCGTCGCGGATGCCCCAGCCGCGCTCCGCGTCGATTTCCCCGCTCAGCCAGTAGGTGATCAGGTCCGGGTCGGGGGAGACGTGGACGCCGAGGGTCTCGACGTCATCGCCGGTGTTGGCGATCACCGTCAGCCCGCCACCGAGCTCCTCCTGCATGCCCGCCGCGAGTTTGGCGCCCCCGGTGCCGCCGGCGAGCAGCGCGACCCTCATGGCGCTCCGCGCCCGGCTCGCCGCCGGGCAATCGCGTGCGTCGCGTCGGCCGGCCACGACTCCATGTCAGTCCCAGTGGCCGCCGTCCGGCAGCCCGGTGAGCCGGATGCCCGCGTGAGCCTTGTAGCGGACGTTGACGGAGATCAGCAGCGGTGTCAGCTGCTCGACGATCCGAGCGATCTCCAGCGGCCCGGCGTTGATCGCGCGGAGGCCGGGGATCAGCTCGATCAGGCGCGCCACCCGCGCCTTGTCCGCCTTGCGGTCACCGCAGACGAGGACGTCCTCGCCGAGCTCGGCATCGAGATCCGACAAGGTCGGGGCGCCGACCGTGTGCAGGGCGGCGACGACGGTCACACCGTCGGGAACCATCTCCTGGGCCTGCTGGGCAGCCGAGCCCTGCCAGACGCCGAGCGAGCGCGTCGCCTTGCCGCTCACCGCGGCTGCGAGCGGGACCGTGCAGTCGACGAGGATCTGTCCCGGGCTGAGCGCCTCCCTGAGGTTGTTGAGGTTCTCCGACTGGGCCCGGAAGGGGACGGTGAGGAAGACGATCTCAGCGCGCCCCGCGGCCTCCTCGTTCAGCAGGCCCTCGACCTCTGCCTCCGGAACCGCCTCGCGGACGCGCTCGGCGGCCTCCCCGGCTCGCTCCGCCGAGCGCGACCCCAGCGCGATCGGCATGCCTGCCTTCGCCCAACGCCGGGCCAGGCCGGCGCCGAGCGCGCCGGTGCCTCCGATGATCGGGATCGGCTCCGCAGAGCTCAACGGCGTGTGCCTCGCTCCGCGCAGGAACCAATTTCGCGCTTCGCTCGCGGCGCGAAGAGCCAGGAATGCACGCTTGCTCGCTCCGCGCAGGAACCAACTTCGCGCTTCGCTCGCGGCGCGAAGAGCCAGGAATGCACGCTTGCTCGCTCCGCGCAGGAACTACTTTCGCGCTTCGCTCGCGGCGCGAAGAGCCAGGAATGCACGCTTGCTCGCTCCGCGCTCATTGGCGCGCAGTCTATGCTCACGCAGGCATGAGGCTCGAGGGGAGAAGGGCACTGGTCACCGGCGGGGCCAGCGGCATCGGGGCGGCGACTTGCGCACGGTTGGCCGCCGAGGGCGCCGAGGTCTGGGTCGGCGACGTCGACGCCGAGGGGGCGGAGCGGATCGCGGGCGAGATCTCCGGTCACGCAGCCGCCCTGGACGTCACCGAGCTCGACTCGGCCCGGGCCGCCGTCGATGCGATCGGCACGCCGGACATCCTCGTCAACAACGCGGGCACGGACGAGTTCGGGTTCTTCACCTACACGAGCCCGGAGCAGTGGCAGAAGGTCCTCGGGGTGAACCTGCTCGGGACCCTCAACTGCACCTTCGCCGCGCTGCCCGCGATGCAGCGGGCCGGATACGGGCGAATCGTCAGCATCTCCTCGGAGGCGGGCCGGGTAGGCTCGAAGGGGTCGGCGGTCTACTCGGCCGCCAAGGGAGGGATCATCGCCTTCATGAAGGCGATCGCCCGCGAGAACGCCCGCTATGGCGTGACCGCCAACTCGATCGCGCCCGGGCCGATCGAGACCCCGTTGCTGATGGGGGCCAGGGAGTTCGGCGAGATCGGCGAGAAGGTGATCCAGACGATGCGTGACGCGACCCAGCTCGGCCGCCTCGGCCAACCCGAGGAGGTCGCTGCCGCCGTCGCCTTCCTCGCCTCCGAGGATGCCACCTACGTGACCGGCGAGACGCTTGGGGTCAGCGGAGGCCTCGGCATGGTCTGATGGCGGGCCTGGGCCCGATCGAGGATCGCGACCGCCCGGCCGAGTCGACGCTCGAGCCCGGCATCGAGCGCAGCGAGGAGTTCGTCGTCGAGGGAATGTTGCTCACTGACGTCGGCGGGACGATCGGCTCCAGCGTCCTCTCCACGCCGGGGATGATCGCGATGATGGAGCGCTGCTCGGCGGTCCTCGCCTACGAGAACCTGCCCGAGGGAAGCGCCACGGTCGGTTTCGAAGTCTGCGTCAAGCACGTGGGCGCGGCGCTCGAGGGGTCGACCTGCCGCGTCCGGTCGACCCTGCGTGAGGTGGTAGAGGGCCGCAAGCTGCGCTTCGAGGTCGAGGTGACCGAGGGCGAGGGCGATGCGGCCCGCACGGTGGGCGTCGGCACGCACGAGCGCCGGCGGATCGACACCGGCCAGCTCGGCTGAGCCTCCGGCGCCTCGGAGAGCGAGCGCCGGCAAGGGAGGGGCGAACCCCGCAGGTGCCCACGGGGGACGAAATCCCTGCCGGTTTTCAGGGGCGAACCCCGCCGAGTGATCGCTTAGGGGGTCTATGGACCCCTTAACTGAACGCTCGCCGGCGAATTCGGCGAAGGGGGCAGACCCGCCGACGGCGGCTTCGGCGGTATTGCGGTCGATCGATTCGCGGTCGATATGGAGCCTGGCGCGCCACCAGCATGGAGTGGTGGCGCTCTGGCAGTTGACGGAGCTCGGGATGAGCGCCCGGGCGGTGAAGCACCGGATCGAGAGGGGCCGCCTGCATCGGGTCCTTCGTGGCGTCTACGCGGTCGGCCGACCCCGGTTGTCGCGGCATGGCCGGTGGATGGCGGCGGTGCTCGCCTGCGGGCCGAATTCGGTGCTGAGCGACGGGAGCGCCGCGGCCCTATGGGGCTTCGGCGTCGATCCCGATGGTGCGATCGAGGTTTCGGTCCGCTCGAAGGCTCCGACCCGGGTGACCGGAGTTCGGGTGCACCGGCGCGCGAAGCTGCTCGACGCGGACCTGACGGTGCGCCACTGGATCCCCCTCACGGCGCCGGTGCGGACGCTGATCGATATGGCGGCCAAGGCCGGGCCGGACTCGATCGAGCGGATGGTCGGCGAGGCCGATCGTCTCGACCTGGTCGATCCCGAGACCCTGCGCGCCGAGCTCGGCCGCTTCCGCGGCCAGAGAGGCGTGGGGCGGCTGCGGGCGGTGCTCGGCCATCGCACCTTTCGCACCACGAGGTCCGGGCTCGAGCGGCGCTTCCTGCGGTTGGCCGAGGGGGCCGGCCTGCCGGTTCCGCTCACCGGCCAGTGGGTGAACGGATTCGAAGTCGACTTCTACTGGCCCGACCTGGGCCTCATCGTCGAGACCGACGGTGCGCGGTACCACCGCATGCCCGCCAAGCAGACTCGCGACCGACGGCGCGACCAGGCCCACACCGCGGCGGGCCTGACGCAGCTCCGCTTCACGGAAGCGCAGATCGTGTACGACGGGCCACATGTGGTCAGGATCCTGCGTGCGGTCGGCCGGCGCCTCCAGGCCGCGGCCACCGCGAGACGGATGGCCTGACCTCAGGCTGAGCGCCCGCCTAAGCTCCCCTCGATGATCACCCGGCTAAGCCCCCCGACGCACGTCCCCAAGCGTCCCCCGATGAGCGCCCGCCTAAGCTCCTCTCGATGAGCGCCCTGCCCGACTCCGTACGCATCCGCGAGGTCGGCCCGCGGGACGGCTTCCAGAACGAGCCGGAGACGATCCCCACGGCCGAGAAGGTGCGGCTGATCGACATGCTCTCGGCGACCGGGCTGGAGAGGCTCGAGGTGACCTCGTTCGTGCGACCCGACGTGATCCCCCAGCTCGCCGACGCGGAGCAGGTGCTGGCCTCGGTGAGGCGCCGGGAGGGCGTCGCCTTCTCGGTCCTGATCCCCAACGAGCGCGGGCTCGACCGGGCGCTGGCGATGCGCGATCGATTCGACGAGATCAACGTCTTCCTCTCCGCCTCCGAGACCCATAACCGCAGGAACGTCAATCGCTCGATCGAGGAATCGCTGGCTGGGCTGGAGCGCACGCTGGCGGCGGCCACCGGCGCCGGCCTCCGCTGCGAGGGCGTGATATCGGTCGCCTTCGGCTGTCCCTATGAGGGCGAGGTGCCGCCCGACCGCGTCTTCTCGACCGCCGAGCGCCTCGCTGCGGCGGGGTGCGCCGAGATCGGCTTCGGCGACACCACCGGGATGGCCAACCCCCGGCAGGTGGGCGAGTTCTTCGCCCAGGCCGCCGAGCGCCTCGCGGGGGTCGAGCTCACCGCCCACTTCCACAACACCCGCGGACAGGGGCTGGCCAACGCGCTCGCCGCGCTCGAGGCCGGGGTGACCTCCTTCGAGGCGAGCTTCGGCGAGCTCGGCGGCTGCCCCGTCCCGCCGGGGGCGACCGGCAATGTCTCCAGCGAGGACCTGGTGTCGATGCTGCACGAGATGGGTGTCCGGACCGGAATCGACCTGCCGGCGCTGGTCGAGGCCTCGCGCGCCGCGCAGGAGGTGCTCGGCAGGTCCCTGGGCGCTCACCTCTTGCGCGCCGGGCCGGTCGACTGGCACCGCACGGAATAGGGTTCGCGCGAGAGGTATGTCATGAGCGATTTCTCCGAGGCCCTCGAGGCCGCCCTGGCGGGCGGCCCGGAGCGCCACCACGAGAAGACCGCCGAGCAGGGCAAGCTTCCCGTGCGGGAGCGGGTCGCGCGGCTCGTCGACGAGGGCTCCTTCTCCGAGGAGGGGCTGCTGGCCAATTGGGACGCGGACGGCCTCGGCGCCGACGGCGTCGTCACCGGGCTGGCGCGAATCGACGGCAGGCCGGTGGCGCTGATGGCCAACGACCCCACCGTCAAGGCCGGGTCCTGGGGCCCGAAGACCGTGGAGAAGATCCTCCGCGTGCAGGAGCGGGCGCTCAGCAACCAGGTGCCGATGGTCTACCTCGTCGACTCGGCAGGCGCGCGGATAACCGACCAGGTGCAGATGTTCCCCGGCCGGCGGGGTGCCGGGCGCATCTTCCACAACGAGGTGCGCCTCTCCGGGCAGGTGCCGCAGGTCTGCCTCCTGTTCGGCCCGAGCGCGGCCGGCGGCGCCTACATCCCCGCCTTCTGCGACGTGGTGATCATGCGCGACGGGAACGCCTCGATGTACCTGGGGTCCCCGCGCATGGCGGAGATGGTGATCGGCGAGCAGGTGACGCTCGAGCAGATGGGCGGGGCCCGCATGCACACCGGCACCTCCGGGTGTGGGCACTTCCTCGTCAAGAGCGACGAGGAGGCGATCGACCTCGCCAGGCGCTACCTCGCCTACATGCCCGGCAGCTGGCGTGAGGCGCCGCCGTCCGCCGAGCCCGCCGACCCGGCCTCCGAGGCGGCGATCGGGGAGATCGTCCCCGACGACGAGAACCGGCCCTTCGACATGGAGGAGCTGCTCGACTCGCTGCTCGACGCCGACAGCTTCCTGCCCGTCCATCGCCGCTGGGCGAAGGAGCTGATCGTGGGCTACGCGCGCCTCGACGGGCGGGCGATCGGCATCGTCGCCAACCAGCCCAAGCACACGGGCGGCGTGCTCTTCGTCGACTCGGCCGACAAGGCGGCGCGATTCATCCAGACCTGCAACGCGTTCAACCTGCCGCTGCTCTTTCTCGCCGACGTCCCGGGGTTCATGATCGGCACCGCCGTCGAGCGCCAGGGGATCATCCGCCACGGGGCGAAGATGATCAGCGCGGTCTCCGAAGCCACGGTGCCGAAGATCTCGGTGATCGTCCGCAAGGCCTACGGCGCCGGGCTGTACGCGATGGCGGGCCCCGCGTTCGAGCCCGACTGCTGCATCGCCCTGCCCAGCGCTTCGATCGCCGTGATGGGCCCGCAGGCTGCTGTCAACGCGGTCTTCTACAACCAGATCCAGGCGATCGAGGACGAGGCCGAACGCGAGGCATTCGTGGCCGCCAAGCGCGAGGAGTACGCCGCGGACATCGACATCCTCCGCCTCGCCTCCGAGCTCGTCGTCGACGCGGTTGTGTCGCCCGACGACCTGCGCCGCGACCTGATCAGCCGCTTCCGGCATGCTGCCGGCCGGAGTCGCTCCTTCGCTGAGCGGCGCAACCCGGTGACGCCCGCCTGAGGTGAGCGCGCCGGCGGCGATCCGCGTCGAGGGCCTGACGGTGGTCCGCGGCGGGCAGACGGTGCTGCCGGGCTTCTCCTGCGAGGTCCCCGCCGGCCGGGTGACCGGCCTGCTCGGCCCGAGTGGCTGCGGCAAGTCGACCCTGATGAGGTCGATCGTCGGCGTGCAGATCGTCGAGTCCGGGAGGGTGGAGGTGCTTGGCGAGCAGGCGGGCTCGGCGGGACTGCGCTCCCGGGTCGGGTACGTGACCCAGGCCCCCTCCGTCTACGGCGACCTCAGCGTCCGCGAGAACCTCGACTTCTTCGCCCGGGTCCTCGGCCTGCCGGCAGGCCGGGTCGACGAGGTGATCGCGATGGTCTCCCTCGAGGAGAGCGCCGACAGCGAGGCGCGCAACCTCTCCGGCGGACAGCGGTCGCGGGTCTCCCTCGCCAGCGCCCTGCTGGGCGAGCCCGAGCTGCTGATCCTCGACGAGCCGACGGTCGGCCTCGATCCCCTCCTGCGCCGTGAGCTCTGGGCGAGGTTCTCCTCGCTGGCCGAGGCGGGGACGACGCTGCTCGTCTCCAGCCACGTGATGGACGAGGCCGAGCGCTGTGACGCGCTGCTGCTGATGCGGGAGGGGAGATTGCTCGCCACCGAGACCCCGGAGGGGCTGCGTGCCCGCACCGGCAGGCGGTCGATGGACGACGCCTTCCTCGCCCTGGTCGAGGCCGCGGTACCCGAGGCCGGCTCGGGCGGCGGGGGGGAGGGCGGTTGAGCCCGCGCGTCACCGGCGCCGTCGCGGTCAGGGTGCTGCGCCAGCTGCGCCGTGACCCGCGCACGCTCGCCCTGCTGCTGGTCGTCCCGCCTGTGCTGCTCACGATTCTCAAGTACGCCTTCGACTCCAATCCGCAGGCCTTCCAGCAGATCGGCGGCCCGCTGGTCGGGCTCTTCCCGTTCATCACGATGTTCCTGGTCACCTCGATCACGATGCTGCGTGAGCGCACCACGGGAACGCTGGAGCGGCTGATGGCGATGCCGCTCGCCAAGCTCGACCTGCTGCTCGGCTACGCGATCGCCTTCGCGATCGTCGCCGCGGTCCAGGCGGCGATCGCGGCGGCGATCGCCTTCGGCCCGCTCGGCCTGGACACCGTCGGCTCCCCGGTCGTCGTCGGCGCTCTGGCGATCGCCAACGCGCTGCTCGGAATGGCGCTCGGGCTGCTGGTCAGCGCCTTCGCCCAGACCGAGTTCCAGGCCGTGCAGTTCATGCCCGCCTTCGTCTTCCCCCAGCTGCTCCTCTGCGGACTCTTCGTCCCCCGCGACGAGATGGCGCCGCTGCTCGAATGGGTCTCCTACGCGCTGCCGCTCACCTACGCCTTCGAGGCCCTGCAACGGGTTACCGTCGACGGCAGCCTCGGCACGACCGGGGCGCTCGACGTCGGCGTCACCGTGGCGGCGACGCTCGCCTCGCTGGCGCTGGGCGCGGCGACCCTTCGGCGCCGGACGCCCTGAGCGGCGCCTGGCGCGGGTCTCGCACGGAGCGGGTGGCGGCTCAGGCGGCGGGCAGCCGGGCCGCCATCTCGACGAAGTAGTCGAGCGCCGCCGGGTTGGCGAGCGAGTCGCGGCTCGCCGCTCTCTCCGGCGGGGTGCCCATCAGGATCCGCTTCACCGGCACCTCGAGCGCCTTGCCGCTCAGCGTGCGGGGAACCTCGTCGATCTGGAAGACCTCGTCGGGCACGTGGCGCGGCGAGCAGCGCTCGCGCACGCGGCGCGCGATCTCCCCGCGCAGCTCCTCGTCCAGCTCCGCTCCCTCGCGCAGCACGACGAAGAGCGGCATCCATCCCTCGGTGCCCGGCCTGGGTATGTCGACGACGAGGGCGTCGAGGACCTCCTCGACGCCGAGCACGGCCCGGTAGATCTCGCTGGTGCCCATGCGAACCCCGGATCGGTTGATGGTCGAGTCCGAGCGCCCGTAGATGATCGCGGTGCCGCGCTCGGTGATCTCGATCCAGTCCCCGTGGCGCCAGACCCCCGGGTAGTGCTCGAAGTAGCTGGCCCGGTAGCGGCTGCCGTCCTCGTCCCCCCAGAAGCGGATCGGCATCGAGGGCATCGGCTCGGTCACCACCAGCTCGCCGACCTCGCCGATCAGCGCCCTGCCGTCCTCGTCCCAGGACTCGACCGCCGCGCCCAGCGCCCGCGCCTGGAGCTCTCCCCGGTACACGGGGAGCAGCACGACGCCGCCGACGAAGGCGGTGCAGAGGTCGGTGCCGCCGCTGGTCGAGAACAGCCAGGTGTCGGCCCCGAGCTGCTCGTATATCCAGTCGAACCCCTCCGGCGCGAGAGGGCTGCCGGTCGAGCCGACCGCCCCGAGGCGGCTCAGGTCCCGCCCGCGGCCGGGCTCGAGGCCGGCCTTCATGCAGGCGGCGACGTAGGAGGCGCTGGTTCCGAACATCGTCACCCCGGCCCGCTCGGCGAGGTCCCAGAGGACGCCCAGGTCGGGATGGCCGGGGCTGCCGTCGTAGAGGACTATCGCCGCCCGGGTCAGCAGGCCGGAGACGAGGAAGTTCCACATCATCCAGCCGGTCGTCGTGAACCAGAAGAGGCGGTCCCCGGGGTGGGCGTCGACGTGCAGGTGGAGCTTCTTCAGGTGCTCGACGAGGATGCCGCCCTGGCCCTGGACTATCGCCTTCGGCAGGCCCGTGGTACCCGAGGAGTAGAGGACCCAGAGCGGGTGGTCGAAGGGGACCCGCTCGAAGGCCAGCTCGGCGCCCGCGCCGGCCTCGAGCAGCTGCTCCCAGCTCAGCGCCCCGCGCAGGGCGGAGAGATCGGGGTCGGCGTGGAGGTAGGGGAGGACGACCGTGTGCTCGAGCCCCGGCATCGCCGCCTGCAGCTCCTCCAGCTCCCGCAGGCGGTCGTAGCGCCTGCCGCCGTAGGAGTATCCGTCCACGGCGAGCAGCACCCTGGGCTCGATCTGCGCGAAGCGGTCGATGACGCTGGCGGGGCCGAAGTCCGGCGAGCAGCTCGACCAGACGGCGCCGATGCTCGCCGTGGCGAGGAAGCCGACGATCGCCTCGGGGATGTTGGGCAGATAGGCGGCGACGCGGTCGCCCGGGCCGACGCCGAGCGCCCGCAGGCCGCCGGCCGCCGCCGCCACGGCGGCGCGCAGCTCCCCCCAGCTGAGCCGATCGAGCTCGCGCAGCTCCGAGGCATGCAGGATCGCCGGCTCCGCGTCGTCCTTGCCGGCGAAGACGTGCTCGGCATAGTTGAGGCGCGTGCCGGGGAACCATTCCGCCCCGGGCATCTCCCGCCTGGCGAGCACCGGCTCGGGATCGCCGTCGGCCAGTACCCCGAGGTGCTCCCAGATCGACGACCAGAAGCCGTCCAGGTCCTCGACCGACCAGCGCCAGAGCTCCTCGTAGGAGTGGAAGCGGAGCCCGCGCTCGCGCTCGAGCCAGCGCATGTACTCGGTCAGGCGCGACGCCTCGACCAGCTCGGAAGAGGGCTCCCAGAGCTTCTCCGGCGCCTCCGGCTGCATCTAGGGCGCCGCGGCGGCGCCGCCGTGCGCGTGCGCCTGGGCCAGCTCCAGGTCATGCGGGTCGTGCGCGCAGATCAGCGTCACCTCGTCGCCGTGACGGGAGGCGAGCTCCCGCAGCCGCTCCAGGTTCGTGAGCCTGGCCTCGTTGTCGCTGGCCATCAGCCTCTGGAACGCGCGCAGCATCGGCGGGCAGGAGGGCGGGGTCTCGACCTGGCAGTGGTGGAAGTAGGCGTCCCCGCAGTGCAGCAGCCAGCCCTCCCGCGTGTTGATGGCGACCCCGGTGTGCCCGCGCGAGTGGCCGAACAGCGGTATCAGCAGCACCTCGAGGTCGAGGCCGGGGAGGATGCGCACGCTCTCGAAGCCGTTCCACTCGTCGCCGCCACCGGCCGGGTGCGAGACCCAGCGCGGATTGTGGCGCCAGTGGGCACCGCCGATGTAGCGCAGGCCCTCGTTCCAGCGCGGGTTGAGGCCGGCGTCGAGCTCCGGCTCCAGCACGTGGACCTCGGCATCGGGGAAGTCGGGCAGCCCGCCGGCATGATCGAGGTCGAGATGGGTGACGGCGATGTGGCGCACGTCGGAGGCCGAGAAGCCGAGCGCCTCGATCTGGCGCACCGCGGTCGTTCCCTGCTTCGGCCGCGGAGCCATCAGCGCCCGGAAGGCGGCGCCGAGCTGGGCGGGATTGCGCGCGTCCTCGAGCCCGAAGCCGGTCTCGACGAGGACCAGGCCGTCGTCGCTCTCGAGCAGCAGGCAGTGGCAGATGGACAGCGCCCGCTCGAACAGCCCCCCGTCGCCGTTGATCAGGCGCCGCCCGTGCGGGCAGAGCGAGCCGCAGTTGAGGTGGTGGACCCTCATCCGTTCCGCAGTCTAATGCGGGACGGCGGGGCTCGGTCTATCGTTGTCGCCGCGCCGGAGTGGCGGAACTGGCATACGCGATCGACTCAAAATCGATTGCCCTGACGGGCTTGTGGGTTCGAGTCCCACCTCCGGCATCGCGGCGCCCGTTCGCCTCGAGACGTGGCGGAGGGCGCGTGGCGGCGGCGTCAGGCCGGCTGCGGGGCGCCGTTCTCCGGCGGCGCGCCCCGGCCGTAGTCTTCGCCGGCGCCGATCGGGCGCTCCTCCTCGACGTGCCAGTCCTGGTTGAAGCCGTAGAGCGCGACGGCGACGACGACGATCTGGAGCAGGGCGAGGACGATGACGAGCAATCCGATCAGGGGCACCGGGAGCAGTCCTTCCTCGAACCCGGCCTTGTCGCGGGTGAACCAGCTGTTCGCCCCGACCGCGCAGAAGATCGCGAGGATCATCGACAGCGCCGCCGCGACCGGGAGGATGCCCCGGTTCCAGCGGGCGACGAGAATCGCGAAGAACGCGTAGAGGAGACCGTAGAACAGGGTGACGACCGCCATCACCGTGCCGCCCGTGATCAGCGAGAAGCCGGAGATCGCGATGATCACCGCGATCGCCGAGGTGGCGGCGAGCAGCAGGACGAGGACGAATTTCGTCGTGATCGACTCCGCTTTCTCCCGATTCGGGCGCCAGAGCTCATACCCCGGCCTTACCTCTCCCACGCTCACGCCGCCGATCATAGAATCTGAGAGCGACGACGCGGTTTTTCCGCGCGTTAAGCCGGGATTCGGGCGCCGAGCCCGGTTCCGGCCCCGCGGGCGTGGCGGAATTGGCATACGCGCCAGGTTTAGGTCCTGGTGGGCTTCGGCCCTTGGGGGTTCAAGTCCCTCCGCCCGCATCTCCACCCCTGAAGCGGGAAGCACGGCTCTCGGCTGCGACGACTCGACCAGCTCGACGGTCGCCCTCGACACCTCGATCGACATCTCGTCCCTGGATCGAGACCGCCGAGGAATCTCGGCCGCGAGGGCGAAGTAGGTCGCGCGATGGAGCCGCGACAACCGGGGAATGGCGGACGCGCGGCATCCCTGCGCTCGCCGGCGCCGGCGGGCCGCCGGCGGCTCCTCCGAGCGACCGTCCTTGCCGTAGCGATCGCCGCCGCTCTGGTCTCCTGGCTGACGTCGCGCGAAAGCGGGGGAGGGGCGGCGGAAACCGAGTCCGCCTTCGGGCCGCGGGTCGTCGGCGTCGGGGAGCTGCGGGAGATCGCCGCGACGGCGGGGCGGCCCGTGTACTGGGCGGGCCGGGTCGCCGGCCGTGCGATGGCGGTCAGGGAACTGAGCCGCGAAGCCGGCATCCAGGTCCTCTACCTGCCCCCGGGCGGGGATGCCGCCGCCGCGAGGTCCCTCACGATCGGGAGCTATCCATTGCCCGACCCGGCCGGCGCCCTGGCGACCGTCGCCAGGCGCCCCGGCTCGATCGTCCGTCGCGGCGCCGGCGGGCGCCGCGTGGTCACCACCGAGCGGTCCCCGACCAGCGTCTATTTCGCCAGCCCCGACAACTCGGTGCAGGTGGAGGTCTACGACCCCTCTCCGGCGCTGGCGATGCGCCTCGCCCTGTCCGGCCGGATCCAGCCCGTACGGTGAGCCTGCTCGTCGCCTGGGTCGTCTTCCCACTGGTCCTCGCGGCCCTGTGCTCCGGACTGGGACTGCTCGTCGACGTCCTGGTCGGCCGGCGCCTTTCCGGTGCCCTCGTGCCGCCCGCGGGATTCGCCGCGATGATCGTGATCGGCGAGTTCACCACCTGGAGCTCCGGCCTTGCGCCGCTCACCGTCCCGGTCATAGTCGTGCTCGCGGTGCTCGGTGCCGGCCTCTCGCTGCCGTGGCGGTTCGGGCGACCCGACCCCTGGGCGGCAGGCGTCGCGGTGGCCGTCCTCGCCGTCTTCGGCGCCCCGGTGCTCCTCTCCGGCTCGCCGACCTTCGCCGGCTTCATCAAGCTCGACGACACGGCCACCTGGCTGGCGATGACGGACCGGATCATGGAGCACGGGCGCAGCCTCGAGCGGGCTCGGCCCCTCGAGCTATTACGCGACACTGAAGTTCAACCTCGCCGGCGGGTACCCGATCGGGGCCTTCATCCCTCTCGGCACCGGCCAGAAGCTGGCCGGCGGCGATCTGGCCTGGGTCTTCCAGCCCTACGTCTCCTTCATCGCCGCGATGCTCTCCCTCAGCCTGTGGCAGGTCCTCTCAGGGCCGCTTCGCCGACCCTTGTTCCGGGCCGCTGGCAACCTTCCTCGCCGCGCAGCCGGCGCTGCTTTTCGGCTACGCGATGTGGGGCGGGGTCAAGGAGCTCGCCGCCGCTGCCCTGCTGGCCCTTGCCGCCGCTCTCGCACCGAGGGCCGTGCGCAGCGGCTCCACTCTTGTCGACGCCCTGCCTCTCGCCCTGGCAGCCGCGGCGATGGTCGCCGTGCTGAGCCCGGGCGGGCTGGTCTGGCTCGGCCCGATGCTGCTGGCGCTGGCGATCGTCGCCCTCCTCCGCCACGGATTGCGCCGGGCGCTGACCCGAGCGGCCGGTTTCGCGGCCGCTGTGGCGCTGCTCAGCGTCCCGGCGCTTGCGTCAGGCATCGTCCCGCCCACCTCCAAGCCCCTGGTCGGCTCCAGCGGCGAAGGCAACCTGCGAGGGCCCCTCAGCCCGTTCCAGGCGCTCGGGATCTGGCCCTCGGGCGACTTCCGCTTCCACCCGGGCGCCGGGGTCCTCACGGCGGTTCTCATTGCGCTCGCTGCCCTGGCCGTCCTGCTCGGCCTCTGGAGCATGTGGCGGCAGCGCCGGCCTGCCCCGCTGCTGTACGCGAGCGCTCTCCTCTCCTGCGCCCTGATCGTCCTGCTCGGCTCGCCCTGGGCCGCGGGCAAGGCCCTGGCGACGGCGTCTCCGGTGGCGGTCTCCCTGGCGCTGATCGGGGCGCTCGCCGCCCTGCGGCTGGACCGCCTCAGCGGCGGCGTCCTCCTCGCGGTGCTTGCCGGTGGGGTGCTGTGGTCGAACGTCCTCGCCTACGGAGGGGTCAGCCTCGCCCCCTACGGCCAGCTCGTCGAGCTCGAGGGCATCGGCGCGCGGTTCGCCGGCGAGGGGCCGGCCCTGATGACCGAATACAACCCGTATGGGGCGCGCCATTTCCTGCGCCGGCTCGACGGGGAAGGCGCCTCGGAGCTGCGCGTGCGCCAGGTGCCGCTGCGCTCCGGCCGCACTGCCGCCAAGGGCGAAGCCGTCGACACCGACCAGATCCAGACGAAAGCCCTGTTCGAATACCGGACGCTCGTCCTGCGCCGCTCGCCCGTCCGCAGCCGCCCGCCCTGGCCCTTCCGCCTGGTCTTCTCGGGCGACTACTACGAGGTCTGGCAACGTCCGGATGGAGCGACCGAAGGCACCGTCCCGGACTTCCTGCCGCTGGGGGAGGCCCTGAGACCGGCCGCGGTCCCGGGCTGCGCGACGGTTCTCGCGATCGCCCGGCGGACCCGAGCCACGGAGGGCTCCGGCGGACGCCTCCTCGCCGCTCGGCACGCTCCGGTCTTCGACGCGACCGACGGGACCTTCGCAGTGCCGCGCGCCGGCGTCTACGGCGCCTGGCTGCTGGGCTCGGTCCGTGGAGCCGACCGGCTCCTCGTCGACGGTCGCGAGGTCGGCAGCGTGCGCCACGAGCTCAACAACGAAGGCGGCTTCATCCGCCTGGGAGAGGTCCGGCTGGGTCCCGGAGCCCATCGCGCCCGCCTCGACTTCGGCGGCGCCGACCTGCATCCCGGGTCGGGCGGTTTCCCCCGCCCGCCGACCGGGCCGCTCCTCTTCACATCGGCCGGAGGGGAGTCCGGGTCGATCGTCTCCGTTCCGCCTTCGCGCGCCCGCCGCCTCTGCGGGGAGCGCCTGGGATTGGATCGAGGCGGCCGGCGGCTAGATGATTGATTCATCTAGGGACCGGGAGCGCAGACCACGTAGGCGGTGACTTCTTCGCCCGCTTCGGTGGTTGCCATCCATTTGACCGGTGGGGTTGCGGCCACGGGGACGCTCGATGTCAGCGGTCCCCCCGCTGCGGTCGTCGCCGCCGCCTCCGGTCGCCACTTCGCCGGCACCGCATTCGGCCGAGGAGCTGCCGACCGCCGGGGTCCCGGTGACCACCTTGGTGCTCGCCGGGCCGGTCGGCCCGGTGGCGCCGGTTGCGCCGGTATCGCCCTTCGAGGCGAGCACCAGCCATTGCCCCGGGCTCGAGGATGGCTGATGGTTGAGGTTGCCGTCGACCGAGGAGATGTAGGAGCTGCCGCCTTCCGACACCGCGTCGCCCTTGTGGTAACTGGTGCCGCTCGCCCAGGCCCCGAGGAAGTGGATCGGCGGCCCTTCGGCTCCCGTCGCTCCGGTGACGCCCGTCGCGCCGGTGGCGCCGGTGTCGCCCGTCGCGCCGGTGGCGCCGGTGTCGCCCGTCGCGCCGAAGCCGGTGGCCCCCGTTGCTCCCGTCGCCCCGGTGGCGCCGATCGGACCGCTGGCGCCCGTCGCCCCGGTGGCGCCGAAGCCGGTGGCGCCGGTGTCGCCCGTCGCCCCGGTGGCGCCGGTGTCGCCCGTCGCCCCGGTGGCGCCGGTGTCGCCCTTTTCCGCCAGCACCAGCCAGTCCGCCGGGCTGGTCGAAGGCTGGTTGCCGAGGTTGCCGTCGACGGCGGAGATGTAGGAGGTGCCGCCTTCGCCGACGGCGTCGCCCCTTTGGTAGCTGGTGCCGCTCGCCCAGGCCCCGAGGAAGTGGATCGGCGGCCCTTCGGCTCCGGTCGCCCCGGTTGCGCCCATGGCACCCGTCGCTCCGGTTTCGCCGGTCGCACCCTTCGCCCCGGTGGCGCCCGTTTCGCCGGCGCCCGTCGCTCCGGTTTCGCCGGTGGCGCCCGTTCGCCCCGGTGGCGCCCGTTGCGCCGGTCGCTCCGGTGGCACCTGCCCCGGTGGCGCCCGTTTCGCCGGTCGCTCCGGTCGCTCCGGTCGCTCCCGTGTCACCGCGTTCGGCGAGCAGGAGCCAACTGCCGGGACTGGTCGAAGGCTGGTGGTTGAGATTGCCGTCGATCGAGGAGATGTAGGAGCTGCCGCCTTCGGAGACCGCGTCGCCCTTGTTGTAGCTGACGATGCTCGACCAGGGCCCGAGGAAGTGCACCGGGGGGCCTTCGGCGCCGGTGGCGCCGGTCAGTCCCGTCGCTCCGGTCGCTCCGGTTTCGCCGGTTTCTCCGGTCGCTCCGGTTTCGCCGGTGGCACCCGTGGCGCCGGCCCCGGTCGCCCCCGTTTCACCGGTGGCTCCGGTCGCTCCCGTCGCTCCCGTTTCGCCCGTCGCGCCGGTGGCGCCCGTTTCGCCCGCGCCCGTCGCTCCGGTTTCGCCGGTCGCCCCGGTCGCGCCGGTGTCGCCGCGTTCGGCGAGCAGGAGCCAGACTCCCGGGCTGCTGGAGGGCTGGTTGCCGACGTTTCCGCTGACCGAGGAGATGTAGGAGCTGCCGCCTTCGGAGACCGCGTCGCCCTTGTTGTAGTTGACGATGCCCGACCAGGCCCCGAGGAAGTGCACCGGTGGGCCGTCGGCGCCGGTGGCGCCGGTCACTCCCGTGGCGCCCTTGGCACCCGTGGCTCCATCGGCACCTGTCGCGCCGGCGGCACCGGTCGCGCCCTTGGCACCCGTGGCTCCATCGGCACCTGTCGCGCCGGCGGCACCGGTCGCGCCCTTGGCTCCCGCGGCACCCGTCGCGCCCTTGGCTCCGGCGGCACCGGTTGCGCCCTTGGCCCCGGCGGCCCCGGTCGCGCCCTTCGCTCCGGCGGCACCCGTGGCTCCGTCGGAGCCCGCCGGCCCGACGGGTCCGGTGGCCCCTATCGGGCCGGCGGCGCCGGTCGCGCCCCTGACGCCGTTGAGCCCATGTTGCCCCGGTTGCCCCTGTTGCCCCTGGGGCCCCCTCGCTCCCCGCCTACCGGCCGGACCGCTGACGTTCCAACTGATCGGCGCTTCGCCGCGATGGCACTTCCTGCCCTTGACCCGACGCAACGCGCCGGTCTTCTTGTCGTAGCAGGCATGAACCTTCTTCGTCCTCGCGGAGGCCGCCGGGGCGAGAGCGACGAGGGCCAGCGCCGACAGCACGGCGATAATCAACGGGCCGGACAGGAGTCGGGCCAGCGCTCTCCTCTCCGCATCCCTGGACGTCGGTGGACCGTATGCCTGGCGCCTGCCTGTGGATCGCACGTGCGAGAAGTCCTTTTCTTGAGGTCGGGTTTGACGCTGCATCGAGTCATAACGGCACTTGAGTCGGCAGACCAGACCAAATCGCCGCCAATTGCGACATGCGTCCAGTTCCTTCCTCCGCTTTTTGGCCAAGAAGGCGACGGCGGGAGGATGGTGCCGCCGTCGCCGATCGCCGTGGGACGCGCCCGTTAAGGTCGCGGCTCGGAATCGCCGACAGAGGAGCACCATGCGCATTTCGTACCGTGCAACACAGCCGAAGCAGAGCGGGGGAAGCGGCAGGCGCCGCTCGGGCGCCCCGCTCGCGGCCGTGCTCGCCGCGGCGGTCCTCGCTGTGGCCTCCCTCGCAGCCTGCGGATCCTCGTCGCAGTCCAGCAGCCCCTCGGCCTCCCTCCCAAGCTCGATCCTCGACACGAAGACCGTGCAGAAGGCAATCGAAGAAAGCGTGCTCGCCCAGCGCCAGGTGCATGCTTCCGTCACCTGTCCGAGCGTGGTTCCCCAAGAACAGGGGCATGACTTCGTCTGCATCGCCACGGTGGGCAAGACGAAGACGCCGTTCGTCGTCGAACAGACGAACGACAGCGGCCACGTCACCTATCACGCCAAGTAGCTCGGGGCGTCAGCTCCTCGTGGCCCCCAGCTTTGGGGCTCAAATCGCTCCGCGCCCCATCCGATGGTGCCCATAGGTCGAGCCTGTTTGACCGCTCGACCCTTGCGGGTTAGGGTCGGACGTGGGCCTCCGGCCCGTCGGGCTTCGGGGCCTTAGCCCACGACCCTGGAGGCCAAGATGAGGAAGCGCGCGCGGCTGCGAGACAGGCTGACCTACGCGAACGTAATGGTCACGATTCTCGCGTTCATAGTGCTTGGCGGCGGTGCCTACGCTGCCAGGCAGCTGCCGAAGAACAGCATCGGCAGCAAGCAGATCAAGAAGAACGCGGTCACCGGGCCGAAAATCAAGAAGAACGCCGTCAACGGGGCGAAGGTGAAGAACAACTCGCTGACCGGGGCCGACATCAAGCTGAGCAAGCTGGGAGCCGTGCCGTCGGCGAAGAGCGCGACCACGGCCGGGACGGCGAATAGCGCGAACACGGCGAACAGCGCCAACGTTGCGAACAGCGCGAACGTCGCCAACTCCCTGTCGCCGCCGGAGCCCTGGCACGAGGTTGGCGCGCCGGGCCAGCCCCCGTTCGTGAACTCGTGGGAAAACGTCCCGCCGTCGGGGCCGATCAGCTTCGAGACGGCCGGCTTCTACAAGGACCACGAGGGCGTCGTCCACCTCAAGGGCTTGGTGAAAAACGGGACCAGCAGCATCATCTTCTACCTGCCTCCCGGCTACCGGCCGGCGAACGGAAAGGCGCTCACCAGGCTGACCCTCTGCGGAGGAGGGGCCTGCGCCGAAGCGACCGGGGGGATGTTCATCTTCGGAACGGGATTCGCGGTACCCGGCATTGACGGCGGGGTGACGGGCCCAGGTACGCCGGGCAGCACCACGAGTCTCGAAGGGATCAGCTTCCGCGCCGGTTCCTGAGTACCCGCACGCGGTGTCCGAGGGGGTCCCGGCGGGGCCCCCTCCGGGCCCGCCTTGGTTGATTAGGTCAAACGTCCGATTCCTGCCGCGGGTGTCGGGTTCGGGGCTGACGATCGTCCATCGAGGCCGTTCAGGCCGATGCAAACGAAAGGTCGCCCGGCGTCGAGACACGGGCACGAATACGCACGAAAGAGGGTGTTTTCCATGAATCGGTTCCAGATGGGCATGATCGTCGCGCTGGGAGCGGTCGCGCTGGCGATCCCCGCCGGGGCCGCGGCGAAGAAAGGCGACCACGGCAAAGGGCACGCGAAAGGCCATGGGCAGCACGGCGTCGCCTATGTGTTCAAGGGCGTCTACGAGGGCGAAGGATCGATCGAAGTCAAGCGCGGCAACGCGCACGTCCGCAAGGGCGGGTTCGTCGGCCAGACCGTCGCCTTCGACCTCTCCGACGCGAGGATCGTCGTCGGCGACACGAATTCCGACGGCTCGAAGAACCTCGACGATGTGGAGGTCGGCGACTGGGTCCTGGTCAAGGCGCGCCTACCGCGGCAGGATGCCGGCGAACAGCCCTTCGAGGCGCGGAAGCTGATCGACAAGACCCACAACCCGGGAACTGGGAAGGGCAAAAACCACTCCTAGGGCACCGTCCGCGGGCACGGAAGGGATCCGGGGGCGATCCCTTCCCGGCCCGCGGCGGCCCCCGGCGCTGGGAGAGCAATTCGATGAACCGGTACCAACTGGGCCTGAACGTCGCCCTGGGCTGGCTGCGCTGGGAACCCCGGCGCGAGCCGCTCCGGGCTGCTCGCCTCGTGGGCTCCGCAAAGGGGGCTCGTGGCCCCCTGAATTCGCCTCCTGCACCCGCTAAGCCCGGGAATCGATGAACTAGCATGGGCCTGCCTCGGGGCAGTGGCCCAACTGGCTAAGGCACCGGTCTCCAAAACCGGCGATTCCAGGTTCGAGTCCTGGCTGCCCCGCTTCCCTCAGCTCGGCCGGTAGCCCGCAGGAGCACAACGGGTGGAAGCTGCGCCGGCGACCCGGGGCGCGCCGCTTCGCGAGAGGAGCTGTTCGAGTCGCAGAGCCCGTTCCTATCGTGCAGTTCCTCAGCGCCGACGCCTCGCGGCCCGATGTCGATGGGACCGACGGCTCCGGCCGGTCTGCTTGAGAGCGTTCGCTCACGGTCTCCCAGCCGAGGCGAGCATCGGGTATGGTGCCGCCGAGCCAGATGAAGCTCTGGCGCAGGGGCCCCAAACGGCCCCTCGAACCGCCGCACGGACGGCTGATGGCTTCTTTCGCTGAAACCGCAACAGGCGAAAGGAGTTCCCTGCGCAGTGCCGACTCTTCCTGGAGTTCGGGATGATCGAGGGGGGCCGGTGGTGGAGCACTCTGGTCCTGAGCCGGCCTTCCTGCGGCGGGGCTCGCACGCCGGCGTGCCGGTGCTTGTCGTCAGGGAGGCGGATTGACCTCTCCGCCCGCGAAACCACTGGGTATGACCTCTCCGCCCGCGAAACCACTGGGTAGGAGCCATCTCCGTGCAGGGGACTCGGGCCTCGGACGTGAAATAGGAGAGCCGATGTCAGGCCGGGACCGGCGAGAGCTGTTGGCGATCGCGCTCGGAGGCGCGCTCGGGGCGCTGCTGCGAGCGGGCCTGGGACAGGTCGTCGAGGGCGGCGCTCCGAGTTGGCCCTGGGTGACCTTCTCGGTCAACCTGGCCGGCGCCTTCGCCCTGGGCTACTTCGCCACCCGGCTGCAGGAGCGCCTGCCGCTCTCGACCTACCGCCGGCCGATGCTGGGCACGGGCCTCTGCGGCGGGCTCACGACCTTCTCGACGATGCAGGTCGAGCTGCTGAAGATGGTCGATGCCCACAGCTACGGCCTCGCGAGCGGCTACGTCCTGGCGAGCGTGGGCGGGGGCTTCGCGGCTGTCTACCTCGCCACCGGGTTCGTCCGGCGAAGGCGCAGGAGGATGGCATGAGCGCCGTCCTGCTGTGGTGTGGCGTCGCAGCCCTCGGCGCACTCGGGGCGCTGGTCCGCTTCCTTGTCGACTCGGCGGTTGCCTCGCGCGCCGGCGGCGACTTTCCCCTCGGCACGCTGACCGTCAACGCCAGCGGCGCCTTCGTCCTCGGACTGCTGGTCGGCATCGCCCTCGAAGGCGACGCCCTCCTGCTCGCCGGCGCCGGGGCGGTCGGCGCCTACTCGACCTTCTCCACCTGGATGCTGGAGACGCACCGACTCGGCGAGGAGGGGGAGCCCACCCTGCTTCTTGCGAACATCCTCGTCAGCGCAACGGTGGGCCTCGCAGCCGCGGCGCTCGGTCGTGCGATCGGGGGGGTGCTGTGACTGCGGAGCCAGCAAGCGTCACGATCTGGCTCTTCGCGCAGCCAGCGAAGCGGGAGCATCTGCCGTGAACGAGGACTGCCTCAAGCTCACCACCTACTTCAGCGAGCGCGACCGCAGCGAGGGCCGGCTGCTGGCCGACGCGCTCCTAGACGTCTACGGCGGGGCCGGGATCGAGACCAGCATCCTCCTGCGCGGCGTTGAGGGCTTCGGCCTCAAGCACCAGCTCAGCACCGACCGCCTCCTGAGCCTCTCCGAAGATCTGCCGGCGGTCTCGGTCGCCGTCGACACCCGTGAGCGGATCGAGGCCGCGCTGAAGGAGGTGGTCGCGATCAAGCACCGCGGCCTGCTCACCCTGGAGCGCGCCCGCCTGTTGAGCGGCGAGATCGGCGAAGTCTCGCTGCCGGAGGAGCTGCACGAGGCGACCAAGCTGACCTGCTACGTCGGGCGACGGGAGCAGGTCCACGGCGAGCCGGCCTTCATGGCGATCTGCGACCTGCTGCACCGCCGAGGGATTGCGGGGGCGACCGCCCTGCTCGGCGTCGACGGGACGGCCCGCGGCAAGCGCGAGCGCGGGCGCTTCTTCTCGCGGAACGCCGAGGTGCCGATGATGGTGATCGCGATCGGCTCGGGTGAGCAGATCGGACGGGTCCTGCCCGAACTCGGCAGCCTGCTGGGGCGGCCGCTCCTCACCCTGGAGCGGGTCCGGGTCTGCAAGCGAGACGGCGAGCTGCTCGAGCGCCCCCACGCCTTGCCCGCCAACGATGCTCATGGGATGGCGATGTGGCAGAAGCTGATGGTCTACACGTCGGAGGCGGCCAAGCGCGGCAAGCGCCCGATCCACTCCGAGCTGATCCGTCGCCTAC
Organism: uncultured Solirubrobacterales bacterium; assembly: GCA_963712325.1. Lineage (GTDB taxonomy): Bacteria > Actinomycetota > Thermoleophilia > Solirubrobacterales > 70-9 > VRUE01. The sequence continues at coordinate 206,655 of CAVQHG010000009.1, read as the reverse complement.
GGGGGTCAGGTGCGAGCGGCGCCACCTCGTTGCGAGGCATCTGGGGCTTTCACGGCGATCACCGTCCCCACGGCGACCGGATGCTCCAGCTGCGCCGCCACGTCCCGATCGTCTCGATCCTCGTCGACACCCCCGAGCGCATCGCCGCCTCCTTCGAGATCGTCGACGAGCTGACGGCGGAGACGGCCCTGGTAACCAGCGAGATGGTGCCGGCCATGACCGCCATGTCGGGAGCGGAGCGGAGGGGCGGGTTGCGCCTCGCACGGCATCGCTTCTGAGGGGACTCGGGATTGCTCGCCCGCCGGTGGAAGCCTCAATGGAAGCCCCTGGGCGACTGGCTGGGCGCGGTCGCCCGGCGGCCCCATGCGCAGCACCTGCGCCAGGTGCAGGGTCGAGCGCTCGCGGAGCTGCTCGATCTGCGAACGGCACTGAACCCGTCTGTGACGATCAGCTTCCCTGGCGGGGCGAGAGCGCCGACGGTGATCCGGATTGCCTTGGGCTTCCGGCGGCTGTTTCGCGTACGGGTTGACCTCCATGGTCCCGACTCCGGGTCAAATTCCCACCAAGCTTCGGGTTTGCACCGATGCAGGGCGTCGCGGGCGCTCCTACGGTCTACCCATGCCAGACCCGAGCATCATCGATCGCAGCGTCGAGAAGACCCACATCTGGCTGGAGGAAATCTCCAGGCAGCTGGGGACCGACGACCATCGCCAGGCCTACAGGGCGCTGCGCGCATACCTGCACGCGCTCCGGGACCGGTTGACGGTCGATGAGGCTGCCCAGCTGGCGGCCCAGCTCCCGGACCTGGTCCGCGGCATCTATTACGAGGGGTGGGACCCGAGCGCGACGCCGGTCCGGTACCGGGGGCTCTCGGAGTTCCTCGACCGGGTCGCCGAGGAAGCCGAGCTGCCCGGCGAGACCGCTGCCTCCTACGCGGTCGGCGCGGTCTCGGAAGTGCTGCGGCGCCATGTCTCGGCGGGCGAGATCGACGACGTCCGCGCGCAGCTACCCGAGGACCTGCGGCCGGTTCTCGGTTGAGGGAGCGATGCTTGCGCAGCGAGAGCGGCCGCCGGTGCCGCCCGATCTGCTGCGCGCTCGCGTCGGTGTCGGCACTCGTCCACCCGCCCGCAGGAGGGTCGCTTCGCCGTTCTCCAGGGTCCTCTGCGCGGTGGATGGCAGCCGCGGGAGCCGCGAAGCCGTCGAGCAGGCGATAGCGCTTGCCTTGCCCGGTGGCAGCATCCTCTTCATGACGATCCGCCAGCCGCCCGCCGGAGACCGGTCAACGCGCAGAGAGCCCAGCGAGATCGCGTCGCGCACTGTCCTCGAGCGGGCGGAGTCTGCTGCGCACCGGGCGGGCCTGGAAGCGTCCATCGAGCTGTTGCGCAACGGCTCGGCCGGCGACGCGCTTCTCGCGGAGGCGGAAGGCCACGACCTGATCGTCCTCGGCGGTCACGGCGGCTCGCGCCTCGGTGGGATCCCGCTGGGAAGCACCGCGCGCGAGGTCGCCGGCACGGTGGAGCGCCCGCTGTTGATCGCCAGGCGCAGCGCCGACGGAAGGAGCTTTCCGCGCAGCATCCTGCTGGCGACCGACGGGTCCGCCGGGTCCTGGGCCGCGGCTCGGACCGCAACCCGCCTCGGCCAGTCGCGCGGGTCCGAGCTTCGGCTGGTTCACGTTCCCGACGGAACGCCCGCCGAGCGCCGCAATGAGATCCTCAAACAGCTCGCGGTTATCGAAAAGGCGACCGGTGGCTCCCCCACGGTTGTCGGCAACCCCGGTCGAGTGGCGGAGCGGGTCGGCGCGGCCGCCCGCGCCGGCCAGTCCTCGCTGATCGTGGTCGGGCGGGGCGGCGGGCCGGGCGCGCTGGGTCGCGTCAGCGAACAGCTGGTCCGCCGTGCTCCGTGCTCGGTGCTGGCTGTGCCGGCCGGCTAGGCCGTCGATCTCGCGAGGTGCCGCGCCAGCCAGTCGGCCGCGAGCCCCGAGACCCGCTCCAGGGCACCCGGCTCTTCGAAGAGGTGGGTCGCTCCGGGGACGATCGCAATCGCGTGCTCGCACCGCATCCTGCCGGCCGCCTGCTCGTTCAGGTCAAGCACCTGCCAGTCGGCGCCGCCGACGATCAGCAGGGTGGGGGAGACGACTCGCTCGAGCGCCTCGTCGGCGAGGTCGGGTCGTCCGCCGCGCGATACCACCGCGCCGACCGCGTCGCCGAGGCCGGCGGCCGCGCGCAGGGCGGCGGCGGCCCCGGTGGAGGCTCCGAAGTAGGCGATCGGCAGATCGCTGAGATCGGGCTCTCGGCGAGCCCATTCGGTCGCCCCGAGCAGTCGCTCGGTGAGCAGGGAGATGTCGAAGACGTTGGCGCGGTCGAGTTCCTCCCCGCTGGTGAGGAGGTCGAAGAGCAGAGTTGCGAAGCCGGCGCCCACGAGCGCCTCGGCCACCTCCCGGTTGCGCGGGCTGTGCCGGCTCGACCCGCTGCCGTGGGCGAAGATCACGATCCCCGCCGGTCTCTCCGGCGATCGTAGGTCGCCGTTCAGCTGCGGGCCGGCGGGGAGCTCGATCTCCACCGGCCGCTCGGCGAAGTCGGGCGGGTCGACGAGGGGGTCGCCCAGGGGCGGGTCTACCGGGCCCGCTGCCGCGCCCTCGCGCGCGCCCTCGAGCTTGATCACCTCCTCGTCGGAGACCTGGCCGAAGTCGACGTAGAACTGCCCGATGCCGAAGAAGCCGTGGGGCTGCTCGGGGCAGACGACCGCGTCGAACTCGCCGCCGAGCCGCTCCTCGGTCCCCGGCGGGCCCACGGGCACGGCGAGGACCACCCGCGCTGCGCCCTCGGCTCGCAAGGCCCGGCGGGCGACCAATGCGGTGCCGCCGGTGGCGATCCCGTCGTCGACGAGGATCACCGTGCGACCCTCCACTGGCTGGCGCTCCGCGTTTCCCCTGTATAGCCGGCGGCGCCGTTCGAGCTCGTCGGTCTCGCGGGCGACGATCTCCTCCAGGTCCCGGTCGGAGACCCCGAGGATCGCGGCGTCGCCGCGCCGGACGAAACGGAGGCCACCCTCGGCGATCGCCCCGATTCCGTACTCGGGATTGGCGGGGGCACCGAGCTTGCGCACGAGCAGCACGTCGAGTGGTGCGTCCAGTGCCCTCGCCACCTCGTAGGCGACCGGGACGCCGCCGCGGGGCAGGGCGACCACGACCGGCCTCTCTCCGGCGTAGCCGCCCAGCTCCGCGCCGAGGAGGCGCCCGGCCTCTCGGCGGTCGGCGAACAGGGCGAGGGAATCGGCCATGTGGGACGCTCGCAGACCCAGCTCAGTCGAGCACGAAGCTGAGCTTGAGGTCGACCCGGTAGCCGCTCACTCCGCCGTTCTCCACCAGGACCTTCTGCTCCTTGACCCAGGCGCCCTTGATGTTGTGGACGGTCTCCGACGCTTTCGCGATTCCCTGGGCAATCGCGTCCTCGAAGCTGCTGTCGGACGTCGCGGTGATCTCGATGATCTTTGCCACAGCCATGCTGCCTCCTTCTGTCTTTGTTGGTCGTCTGGGATCTGCGCGGGCTTTTCCCCGATGTTCAGGACGCGCCGGCGAGCTTCTCGTCGAGCTGCCGGCGCACCGCGTCGCAGACCGCCTCGACCTCGGCGTTGTAGCGCTCGGCGGAGAGCACGCCGAGCAGCACCTCGGCGTCCGCTCGGGAGAGCTCCAGGGTGATCGTGGGTTGGGGCATGGTGCCTCCTTGTCGGTTGTGCGAGCTCACTGCCGCTCCGCGGCCTGCGTCTCGCCCGAGGCGAGCTCCAGCGCGCGCAGGACGCGTTCGACGTCGGTCATCGAGAGGATTCCGACCCGGTTCCCCGAGGTGAGGACGACGGCTCCTCCCGCCTCCTGGAACGCCGGCCGTTCGAGAAGCTCCGCCGTATCGGTGTGCTCGTCGACGACGATCGACGGGTCCCGGATGGCAATCTCGCCGACGCTCGTCGTGTCCCTGCGCCCGGCCGGGACGCGGCCGATCGCGCCCCTGTTCACGAGCCCTACGGCGCGGCCCCCCTCGGTGACCGGGAAGGCGGCGTGCCGCTCGGCCACGAAGTAGTCGCGGATCGCCTCGGTGACCGAGGCCGCGGAGGGGATCGTGATCGCGGGGAAGGACATCAGCCGCCCGGCCTCTCTCCCGCTGAAGGCGACCCGGACGCGGAGGCCGTTCTGCTCGGCCCGGGCCGCCGCGATCACGAAGATGCCGACCAGCGCCAGCCAGATGCCGCCCACGGCACCCACGATCGCCCCCAGCACTCCGAGCCCAATCATCGCGGCGCCGAACCCGCGCCCTATCGAAGCCGCGATCCCGGTCGCCCGGGAGATGTCGCCGATGCGGCCCCAGATCAACGCCCGGGTGACGCGCCCACCGTCGAGCGGGAAGGCCGGGATCAGGTTGAAGATGAGGATCGCCGTGTTCACCAGGGCCTGGTACTCGATAACCGCTCGGAGCGCGGCAGGGCTCGAATCGGGCAGCAGGCTCGCGACCACGCCGAAGAGCGCCGCGATCGCAAGCGTCACCAGGGGGCCGGCAATCGCGAAGCGCAGCTCGGCGCCCGCCGTTGCCGGCTGTCCGGCCATCCGCGCCACGCCCCCCAGGAGCCAGAGGTCGATCTCCTCGATCTCGACGCCGTTGCGCCGGGCGACGAGCGAGTGGCCGAGCTCGTGCAGGAGGATGCTGGCGAAGAGGAGCAGGGCACTGAGCAACCCGAGCGCGTACGCGGCGAAGGCGGAGATGCCCTCGACCTGGTCCGGGTAGTAGCTGGCGCCCAGCGACCATGCGATCAGCACGACGATCGCCAGCCACAGCGGTTGGATCCCGATCGGGATCCCTGCGATCCGGCCGATGCGGATGCTCTTCATTCCCACGCCATCACCTCAGAGCGCGGTCGGGTAGGTCTCGGGGGGCTCGCCGACCTCCCAGCCCTCGGTGCGCTCGAGCGGCTCGACCGCGCGCGTCTCGTCGATGTGGATCACGGCGTCGAACTGCCCGGCTACGTTGGCGTTGAAGTAGTGGCTGTGGCGCTCGGTCTCCGGTCGGTAGATCACCCCGATCGCGCGCTCCAGGAGGGGGCTCGACAGCACCTCAGCCGCCCTTCCCGACACGAGGTCGAGGTAGAAGCGGGGCTCGCCCAGCGCATGGAAGACCGACTCCACGCTGCCCGGGAGCGCAGGGCGGACCCGCTTGCGCTCCGCGGCCGCGTCCCAGTTGGAGGCCGCCGTCACCGTGCCCGAGTGGGTCGTGAAGCCAACCAGGACGACCTGGTCCGGCCAGCGCTGGCGAGCCAGCTGGCCGAGGTTCAGCTCCCCGCGTCGGCTCATCTCGGTCATCCGGGCATCGCCGACGTGTGAGTTGTGCTCCCAGACCACGAGCCGGGGAGGGGTCCCCCGCCGGCCGAGGTGCCCCATCAGTCGGCTCAGCGTCTCCGCCATGTGACCGTCGCGCAGGTTCCACGAATCGGCGCGGTCGGCGAACATCGCCCGGTAGTACTCCTCGGCGCTGGCGACGAGGCGGGCGTTCTGCTCGGCGTAGAACTGCTCGTCCTCGGCGGCGATCCCGTCGCGACGCAGGTAGGCGACCCCGAGGCGTTGTAGCTCGGTGAGCTGCGTGACCACCTCGCGTCGGCACGACTCGCCGATGCCCAGGCTGGCCGCCCGCCCGTAGGACTGCTCGCCGGCGAACTCCTCGAAGCACGCGTAGCGCTCCCGCGCCCGCTCGGCCGCTGCCGGATCGACTCGCTCGAGGTAGGCGATCACCTCGGCAACCGAGGACGTGAGGCTGTAGAGGTCGAGGCCGTAGAAGCCGGCGCTTCGCTCCAGGCCCGCCCTTTCGTTGCGGTCGCGCAGCCACCCGACGAAGTCGAGAACCTCGGCATTGCGCCACATCCAGGTCGGGAAGCGGCGGAATCCCCGCAGCGCCTCCTCCGCGTCGGCGTCGTCGGGTGCCCCCTGGACGTAGCGGTTGACGCGGTAGGCATCGGGCCAGTCGGCCTCGACGGCGACCCCCATGAAGCCGAGCTCCTCGATCAGGCGGCGGGTGATCCGCGCCCGCTCCCGGTAGAACTCGTGAGTGCCGTGGGAGGCCTCCCCGAGCATGACGATCCCCGCGTTGCCGACCAGGTCCAGCAGGTCGTCGTAGTCGTCGTCGGAGCCGCTCAGCGGCAGGGCCTCATGGCACAGCGTCGGGTCGGGGCTCGAGGTCATTGAACACCTCCTCGTCGGAGACCTGGGAGAAGTCGCGGTACCAATGGCTCACTCCTCGCAGTACCCGGGGCACCCGAAGGCACACGATCTCGTCGGCCTCCGAGCGCAGGCGCTCGACCGCCTCGGGGGCGCAGACGGGAACCGCGAGCACCACCCGCCTGGGTTCCTGGTGCTGTACGGCCCGGAGCGCCGCCGTATCGGTGATGCCGGTCGCGACTCCGTCGTCGACGACGATCACGTTGCGCCCGCGGAGATCGAGCGGCTCCTGGGGTCCGCGGTAGACGTTCACCCTGCGCAGCAGCTCGGCGGTCGCGTGCTGGACGATCCCTTCGAGCTCGCCGTTGAGGACCCGCATGACGGCGATCGCCTCGGGGTCGACCACGCATGTCCCGTCCTCGGCGATCGCCCCGATCCCGAACTCGGGATTGTGGTGCGTGCTGAGCTTGCGGACGGCGAGGATCTCCAGCGGCGCGCCGAGTCGGTCGGCGATCGCCCTGCCCACCGGGACTCCTCCACGGGGCAGCGCCACGACGACCGGTCGTTCGCCGGCGATCGTGCCCAGCTCGCGCGCCAGCTCCCTGCCGGCGTCGCGCCGATCGGCGAAGGGAGCCTCGTCCATCTCTGTCGTGATCGCCGTCAAGGCTGCACCTCCTGAGCGAGTTGAGATCACGACCCCGATTCTGTGCGGTGGCGGGCCCCTCGCCATCGGGGTTTCTCCGCCCTCCGCTTGTGGGTTTTCCGGTCCTGCCGGAAGTGTCAGCGGCCGTGGGGCTGGAGGCCGATCAGCTCGTAGTAGCCGAGCAGGTAGATCCGGCGCCCGTCGGAGACGACGGGGGTGTAGCCCGCCTGGCGGATCTTGAAGTCCCTGCGGTTCGTGCGGACGTCGATGCCGATCGTGGCTCGGGTCTTGAAGCTCGAGGTGTAGACCGTGTGGCCGATCGCGGTCGCTGTTCCCGGCACGGCACCCCCAACGTCGTGTCGCCAGCGAACCGTGCCCCGCCGTGCATCGAGGGCGTAGAGGTGCTCGTCGCGGCGACGATCGAGCCGGACGCCGATTGCGACGGCTTCGGCGGTCTTCGCCGGCTCTGGCGGAGCGGGCGCCAACCGGGTCGTCCTGCCCAATGGCAGGCGGCTGAGGCTCGGCGCGTACCGGCTGACCCTGACCGCGCGCGACGCGGCCGGCAACGAGACGCGCAAGACGACCACCTTCGTCGTCAAGCGCAAGAAGCGGAAGCGGCGCTAAGCGGCGGACGGGAATCGAACCCGCGTCATCAGCTTGGAAGGCTGAGGCTCTACCGTTGAGCTACCGCCGCGGGCCGGCCTAACGGTACTGCGCGCTCGGCTCGGCCGTCCGCACGGCTCACGGGAAGTGCGAGCAGGCGGAGCCGTCCCTGCCGGCGAGCTGTTCCTTGGTCAGGCAGTTGTTGTAGTGCAGCTCGCTGCCGATCCAGGCCATCAGCAGCAGGCCGACGACGACGATGATTCCCAGCGCGATCGCCACCGATCGCTTCGTAGTTGCGACGACGTCCATCTGCATGGTGCGACCGTAGTCGATCCGACGTCTCGCGGGTACCCTGGATTGGTGTCGACGATCCTCGCCTGCCCTTCCTGTGGGACCAAGAACCGAGTCGGCGCGATCGCGAGCGGGGCTCCCCGCTGCGCGAGCTGCAAGGAGCCGTTGCCCTGGGTCGTGCCCGCCGACGAATCCACCTTTGACGCGGAGACCCGATCGAGCGTGCCGGTCCTGGTCGACTTCTGGGCCCCCTGGTGCGGCCCCTGCCGGATGGTGGAGCCGGTGCTGGCGCAGCTCGCCGCCGAGCGGTCCCCGGGGCTCAAGGTCGTCAAGGTCAACGTCGACGAGAGCCCGCAGCTCGCCGCGCGCTTCCGGGCGATGAGCATCCCCCTGCTGGTGGTGATGCGGGACGGCCGCGAGGTCGACCGCATCGTCGGCGCAGTGCCGAAGGCCCAGATCGAGGAGCGGCTGGGCGCCCTGGCCTAGCTCATTCTTCGGGCTCCGCAGAGATGGAGGCCGGCGTCGGCTCGAGCCGTGGTTCGAGCACTTCCCGCCTCCCGTAGTGCCCGACGACGTCGAACCAGCGCTTGGCGTGCAGGCCGGCTCGCAGGTCGCAGTCGGCGACGACGATGCCCTCCTCGCCGTACAGCGGGCCGGCGATCACCTCGCCTTCGTCGGGGCTCGACGATCGCGGCGCCGCCGCCGCCGAACACCTCCTTGCCCTCCGGCAGGGGCACCGGGAAGTCGTCCGGGAACGCGGAGGCCGGGATGTACTGGGGCACGGAGACCACGAACGCGCCCGACTCGATCGCGATGTGGCGCATCGACGCGAGCCAGACGTCGCTGTCGTCGGCGGTCGGCGCCACCCAGATCTGGGGCCCGCCCCGGTAGACCGCGTAGCGGGCGAGCGGCATCCGGTTCTCCCAGCAGATCAGGCCGCCGATCCGCCCGCCGGCGTCGCGATGACCTCGAGGTCCTCGCCGTTCGCCGATCCCGTGGAAGAGCCGCTCGTGCATCGTCGGCATCAGCTTGCGGTGCTTGTGCAAGAGACCCCGCGGGCCCAAGCAGCGAGCAGCGAGTTGTAGAGCGATCCGGCCGCTGCGGACTCGCGCTCGTTGACACCGATCGCGCAGTGGAGGCCGGTCTCGCGGCAGGCTTCGGCGAGGCGCTCGGCGAGCGGCCCCGGCACATCCACCGAGTTGTCCCAGAGGCGCTCCCAGAGCTCGTCCCAGCCGGGGAAGGCGGCCGCACGGCTGGCCCATGCGTTGGACGGGTAGATCGGAACGAACGCCTCCGGCAGCACCGCCAGGTCGACTCCTTGCTCCGCGCAGCGCCCGAGGAGGGTGGCGACCTTCTCGATTGACGCTTGCGCGTCGAGGATCACGGGCGTGGCCTGCACGGCCGCGACCCTGACTGTGGGGAAGGCAGTCTCGTGTCCCTCCACGGCGGAGATACTAGCCTCGACATCGCGCTGCGCGCCCCTTCGGCGGCGGGCCGGGGGATTCCCCTCGCAACTAGGCCACCGTCGGTTCATCCGATCCGACCGCGAGGTCGGTTGCGGTCTCGAGCGGGCCGCCCGGGGCCACCTCGGCCCCGACGGCGGCCGAGAAGGCCGCCTGCGCCCCCGCTCCACCCAGCAACAGCCGGGTGTCCCGCGCCAGCTGCTTCAACGGACCTCGCAGCGGCTCGAGCCTCTGTGGCGTCATTGCGACCAGGACCACCGCCGCCGGATCGAGCGCATGCGCGGCGGAGGCCACCGTGTCCAGCGGCGTGTCGGCGCCGAGGAAGGTGATTCGCCACCCGTACTGGCGCAGCGCGAGCCCGAAGACGAGCAGCCCGAGCTCGTGCAGCTCGCCGGGCGCACAGGCGAGGAGCGCCCGGGGCCCGACGCCTCGGTCCCAGCCGCGGGCGAGGGCCAGAAGGCGCCCTCGAACGAGGCCGGTGGCGAAATGCTCCTGGGCGACGGAGGCGTCGCCGTTCTCCCAGCGCTCTCCGAGATCGCGCAGATACGGAAGGATCACCTCGCGCGCCACCGTCTCGACGCTCAACCGAGCGATCATCGTGTCGAGGGCAGCCTGAGCGGTCGTCTCGTCAAACCGGTCGAGTGCTCGCCGCAGGTCCGCGGAGAGGTTGGGCAGCCAGTCGGCCCCCGCGTCGGGGAGCCCACCTCCCTCGAGGACGAGGCGCGCCGCCTCGCCAGCAGGTGTCCCCGCCTCGAGGTGCCTGCGCATCGACCGCACTCGCTGCTCGTCCACGGGGGAGTACAGGCGGTAGCCACCGCTTGAGCGAGTGGGCTCGAGCAGCCCGTAGCGACGCTCCCATGCGCGCAGGACGTCGGGGCTGACCTCGGTTCTGGTTGCGAGCTCGCCGATGCGGAGTCGTCGTTCCATCGATCCGGATGATACGCCAACCCTAGACAGAGATTCAACTCACCCTTGACAGCAACCCACACAATGGCTACCTTCCGTCCAGGGTCTGTCCAGACCCTGTCCAGCGGCCGATCGGCAAACGGCGCGCAAGTCACCAAGACGACCAAAGGAGAATGATCAGGATGAGAAAGGTGTTTCTGGCGGCGGCACTCGTCGTCGCGCTCGCGATTCCCTCCAGCGCAGTGGCCCAGGGCGGAGCCTGGCGCGCTCACGGCATCGAAAGCGGCAAGGAATGGGGCGCAGCGGTGAGCGGCATCGCCCCCGGTGGAGCGCTCGGCTGCCATGCAAGCGGCGGGCGGGCGGCAACCTGCGCCGAATAGCCCCCTCACGGATCGGGAGACGGGGCCGCCGAGCCCCGTCTCCCACCGTCGAGCCTGGTCGCGGCTCCGATCCGATGTCTCCGCCCGACGCTCAGGGTGGAACCGGAGCTCTCGAGCCCATGGCCGTCCCGTCGCTGGCGGCGACGGCGAGTTCCCGCCCGCATCGCGTTCGCGCCGCGATTGCGATCACCGGCGCTGTCGTCGCGATCTCTGGCATCGGTGGTCTCGCAACCGATACGGAGTCCGCCTGGTACCGCGATCTGGAGCTTCCCTCGTGGCAGCCACCGGGGGCGGTCTTCGGGCCGGTGTGGACGATTCTGTATGCGCTGCTCGCCCGCTCGGCGTATCTCGCGTGGCGAGAGGTCTCGGGGCCGCTGCGCACCCCCATCCTTGGCCTCTATTTCCTCAACGGCGCGCTCAACCTCGCCTGGACGATCATCTTCTTCCGCGCCCATCGTCCGGTGGTCGCGGGAGTCGAGATCCTGCTGCTCCTCGCCACGATCATCGCCCTCATCGTCCTGATGCGCCCGGTGTCTCGCCAGGCGTCATGGGCACTCGTGCCATACGCGCTCTGGGTCATGTTCGCCGCGGCCCTGACCTGGGCGATCGCGGCGAGCAATTGAGGCCGCGCGTCCGCGGCGGAGGCACTGCCTCGCCTCGCCCTGCTCTGCTCTAGCGAGCGAGCAGCTTCGAAGCCGTTCTGATCCCTCCCGTGAGGACCCGGTCCCAGCGCTCGCCGGCGAAATCCGAGAGGGCGTCGATTCGGCGTCGCGCCGGTGGCGTCCAGAGCACCAGCGCTGCGGCCGTTCCCAGCACGGCACCCGCCAGCACGTCGCTCGGGTAGTGCACGCCGACGGCTACCCTGCCGACCGAGAGGATCGCCGCCAGGACGAGGGCCGCGATCCCCAAGGCCCGCTTGCGCAGGACGATCGCCACGGCGATCGCGAAGGAGGCCGTGGCATGGTCGCTGGGAAAGCTTGCGTCTGCGCTGTGGGCTATGAAGAGATGCAGCTGCCCGGGCTCGGCGACGAACGGCCTGGCGCGATCGACCAGGTCGGAGACGACCGCGCCGACAAGGACCGCCAGTCCGGCGCTCGCTGCGGCGGCGACCGCGGCCCGGCGCCAGTCGCGCCAGCGCAGGCCCTGGGCGGCGAGGAAGACGACCACGAGCGTCGCGGCGAACAGTGCCTCCGACGCCTTCACGTAGAAGACGAGCGGATCCTCGACGGCATCGTGGTGGGTGAGGAAGTCGTTGAAGGCGTGTAGTACGGACCAGTCCATCGATCGAAGCTTTCACATTTCCTTTGCAGGAATCCTAAAGCTTGCCTCAGGGCGCTGGGGCGGTCCTGGTCCGGCTCCCGGCTCGCTCAGGCGCGTGCCCAGAGCGAGCGGAGCGAGGCGGCGAGGCGATCCGGCTCGGTCCGATGGGGAGGGTCGAAGTGGTGCCGATCCTCGAAGACCTCGAGGGTGAAGTCCTTGAACACCTTCGCGAGGCGCTCGGCCGTTCTCCCGTAGTAGTCGGGGTTGCTCAGCTTCCCGAGGGCGAAATAGACGGGTTGGCCGAGGCGGCCGAGGGCACCGAGGTCCAGCTCACTCGATTCGAAGGCGCTGGTGATCGCCTTCAGCCCCGCCGGCCTGGTCGCCATCCAGGGCGGTGGCGGCCCCGGTGGCGGCGGGGGTGGATCGACTCCAGGGGCGAGCTGAATGCGTACGAACGCCGGCATCATCTCCTCCGGCGGCAGTGCGCGGAGGCGCCGGATCTCCGTCCATACCGCGCGCTCGGAGGCATTCAGGCCCTTGTGTCCCGACCAGGCCGGCTCGAGGAGCGCGAGGCTGTGGAGCCGGCGCCCGTGCTTCGCGGCGAAGGCGAGGCTCGCGGCTCCGCCGGCCGAGTACCCGACGAGATGAAAGCGATCGAATCCGGCACGTTCGGCCACCCGCAGGATGGCCTCCACCTCGAGATCGAGCGAATATCCGGGCGGCGGCTCCGCAGCGGCATAGACCTCCAGGTCCTTGGCGATCGTCACCGCGTCGGGGCCGAGCTCCCCGATCAGGCCTTCGTAGGCCGGCTCCGCCGGCAGGACGCCGCCGGGCAGAAGGATCGCCTGGGCTCTCCTCTCGGTTGCCATCGCAATCACCGCAGGCGGACCTCAGTGCCGATCCTCGGACCCCTCCGCCAGCGCGAACGGGCTTCCCTCCGAGTCGCGGCAGACCGACCAGCGCTCGCCCGGGTGGATGACCGATCCGCCGAGCTCGCGCACGCGCTCGAGGGCAGGGGCCATGTCCTCGACGGTGAAGTAGGGGAGCGCGCCGGTGTCGCCCGGCCCGGCGCCGCGTTCGTGCACGCCGAGCCGCAGGCCGTTCTCGTCGGCTTCCCAACCTGCTCCGGCGCCGGCGTCCCGCGACTCCAGCTCGATCCCGAGAAGCCCGCGCCAGAAGCGCAGGGCGCGCTCGGGGTCGTCGGCCGGGAACTCGAGCAGAGGTGTCGCCATCGGTTCGCCTCGCGGCTTTGTCACAAACGACTCTGCGGCCCTCCACGGATAGGGTGGGGAGGGGTCGGGTTGAAGATCGAACGCGATGCAGCGTAGCGGTTGGATTCCCCGGCGGGCGAGGCTCGACTCATGGCCATGGCCGAGATGACCGAGGCCGTCGTCCGCGCGAAGGCGCTCCGCAAGTCCTATGGCGAGCGCGAGGTCGTCGCGCGGGATCGACCTCGAGATCCGCAGGCCGGCGAGATCTTCGCCTTCCTCGGGCCGAACGGCGCCGGGAAGACGACGACGGTGGAGATCCTCGAGGGCTACCGGTCCCGGGACGCCGGCGAGGTGACGGTCCTCGGCGAGGACCCGGCCCGAGCCGACCGCGAGTGGCGCTCGCGAATCGGGGTCGTGCTGCAGACCTGCACGATGCCCGGCGAGCTCACGGTGGAGGAGCTGCTCGAGGCTCTACGCGAGCTACTACCCACATCCCGGCTCGGTCGACGAAGTCCTCGAGCTCGTCGGCCTGGTCGAGCAGCGGCAGGTTCGCGCCCAGCGGCTCTCGGGCGGCCAGCAGCGCCGCCTCGACGTCGGGCTCGCCCTGATCGGCGATCCGGAGCTGCTCTTCCTCGACGAGCCGACGACGGGCTTCGATCCCTCTGCCCGGCATCACGCCTGGGAGGTGATCGCCAACCTGCGCGACCTCGGCAAGACGGTCTTCCTGACCACCCACTACATGGAGGAGGCCCAGGCGCTCGCCGACCGGGTCGCCGTGATCGCGGCCGGGCGCATCGTCTCCGAGGGAACGCCCGAGACCCTCGGCGGTCGCGACCGGGCGCCGAGCGACATCTCCTTCCGACCCGCCGCCGGGAGTCGAGCCCTCCGCAGCTGCCCGCCGCAGCTCGCCGCGGACGCCGAGCTGCGCGACGGCCGACTGCACCTGCAGAGCCGGCACCCCGCCCGCACGCTGCAGGCGCTCTCGAGCTGGGCGCTCGAGCGCGGCTTCGACCTCGACGACCTCACCGTCGGAAGGCCGACCCTCGAGGAGGTCTACCTGCAGCTCACCGAGGCGGGGGCCGACCGTGACCGAACGTGAGCTGCTCGCGAGCCAGTTCCGGGCCGACCTCAGGATCTTCTGGCGCAACCCGCAGTCGCGCTATTTCACGCTGCTGCTGCCGATCGTCTTCCTGGTGATCTTCGCGGCGATCTTCGACGGCGCCACGATCGTCGACGGGAAGCCGATCGACATCACCACCTACTACGTGCCGGGGATCATGACCCTGGGGATCATCTCCGCCAGCTTCGTCAACCTGACCCAGGCGATAGTCGCCCAGCGCGAGGCCGGGGTGCTGAAGCGGACCCGCGCCACGCCGGTGCCCGCCGCCGTCGTGATCGCCAGTCGGGCCGGCGGTCGGGGTCATCGTCGCGCTGGTCATGTCGGGCGCTGCTGCTGCTGATCGGGCGAGTCGCCTACGGCGTCCACGTTCCCGGCTCGACGATGCCCGGGCTGGTCCTCGCGGTGATCGTCGGCGCCGCCTCGTTCTGCTGCCTGGGCTTCGCGATCTCGACCCGCATCGGCGCCGCCGATGCCGCCGCCCCGGTCACCAACCTCACCGTGCTGCCGCTCTACTTCATCTCCGGCGTCTTCGTGCCCGAGGACCAGATCCCCGCGCTTCTTCGCGCGATCGCCGATGTCTTCCCGATCCGCCATCTGGCGGTGGCGATGCTGACCCCGTTCGTCGATCACGCAGGGCGCGGGCATCGCGGCGGGCGACCTGGCGATCGTCGCGGCCTGGGGGGTCGCCGGGCTGGCCTTCGCCGCGCGCGCCTTCCGGTGGTCGCCGCAGACGGCCTGAGCATCGCGCTCGAGGAGGACGAGGGCCTGTACGAGCTCGTCGACGGGCGGCTGATCTGGCGTGGGCCCGAGGAGGAGAACGTGCACCTCGAGGTGTCGGTGCGGGACGCGTCGGACGGGCGATTCGTCCCCGGCGCGATCGTCCACGCGACGCTCGTCGGCGCGGACGGGGAGGAGCATGGGGAGCACGAGCTCGGGCTCCTCTGGCACCCGATGATCTACCACTACGGCGGCAACCTCCGCCTTCCCGGAAGCGGGCGCTACGGGTTGCGGATAAGGGTCGAGCCGCCGACCTTCATGCGCCACGACGAGGTCAACGGCCGTCGCTTCGCCGAGGCCGCAGAGGTCGAGTTCGACGGGGTCGAGGTCGAGGTGGACAAGGACGCCGGCTAGGCGGTTGCCCCCACGGACTGCCGGGCCTCCGCCTGCCCGCCGTCCCCTCCGTTGGCGCTGAGCACGACCTTGAGGGCGTTGGTCGTGGCGGCGTCGGCGAAGGTGTCGTAGGCGTCCATCGTGTCGCCGAGCGCGAAACGGTGCGTCGCGAACAGGGTCGGGTCCAGCCGGCCGCTGGCGATAAGGCGCATCAGCTGCGGGATGCTGAAGGTGTCGACCAGGCCGGTCGTGACGGTCACGTCGCGGATCCAGAGCCGCTCGAGGTGCAGGCTGGCGGCCTTGCCGTGGACGCCGATGTTGGCGACGCGCCCGCCGGGCCGGATCAGATCGGTTGCCAGCTCGAAGGTCTCGGGGACGCCGACGGCCTCCATCGCGACGTCGGCGCCCAGCCCGTCGGTGAGCTCCATCACCCGGGCGACGGCGTCCTCCCTGCCATTGTCGATCGTCGTGTCGGCGCCGAAGCGACGCGCGCTCTCCAGCCGGCTCTCGGCGAGGTCGATCGCGATGATCCTGCCCGGCGTGTAGAGGCGGGCGGTGAGGATCGCGGCGAGGCCGATCGGCCCGGCGCCGACGATGGCGACCGTGTCCCCGGGGAGACCGTCCCGCTCAGCACCCCGACCTCGTAGGAGGTGGGGAGGATGTCGGCGAGGAAGAGGACCTGCTCGTCGCTGAGCTCCTCGGGCACCCTGTAGACGGAGTTGTCGGCGAACGGCACGCGCGCGTATTCCGCCTGGACGCCGTTGATGGTGTGCCCGAAGATCCAACCGCCCCCGCCGAGGCACTGCCCGTAACGGCCCTCCTTGCAGTAGCGGCAGCGCCCGCAGGCACTGATGCAGGAGAGCAGGACCCGGTCCCCCGGCGCGACGCTCGTGACGCCGGCGCCCACCTCCTCCACGGTGCCCACGGCCTCGTGGCCGAGGATCGTCCCGGGCGTGGTCTCGGGCACGTCGCCCTTGAGGATGTGGAGGTCGGTGCCGCAGATCGTCGTCGTGTCGATGCGGACGACCGCGTCGGTGGGATCCACGATGCCCGGATCCTCGACGCCTTCCCAGCTGCGCTGCCCGGGCCCGTGGTAGACGAGTGCCTTCACCTTGTCCTCCTTTTCCTTGATTGGCCATGTCGCCGCGGGGACACGTCCGGAGCACGGCCTGTCCGGCGAGCTTCGCCGCTGGGCCGCGTCGCGACATCCGCGTCCTCCCGCAGTCCCGTTGTGGGTTCGCCGCTCCTCGCCGGCTGAATTGGCGCTCGCGCCCTGCTTCCAGGCGTTCCTGTCCTGGAAGTGAAGTGGTTTTCCGCAGCGCGACGGCGGCGATCTGCGGATGGCGAACCGGGGTCCGAGGACCACAATGTGGGTATGCGCCTTCTCGTTGTCCTCCGGCTCCACATTGCGGGTCCGGCCGCGGCCATCGCGGCGGCGCTGGTGGCGTTGTCTCTACCCGCGACGAGCCTCGCCGCCGCCGGCTCGCTGGACCACAGCTTCGACGACAACGGCCGGCTGGTGATCAAGGCTCCGCCAGTCCGCGTGCGGACGCGATGGCGAGCGCGGCGGCGCCGGACAGCGAACTCGTCGCCGCCAACGACCGGCGGGTCCTCCGCTATCGCGCCGACGGCCGCCCCCGCCGCTACTTCGGCGGCAACGGGCGCGCCGTGATCCCGACTCCGGCGGGGATGAGCTTCCAGCTCGCCGGGGTGGAGGTCGACTCGCGCGGTCGCGTGCTGGTCGCCGGCACGACCGAGCCGATCGGAGCGACCGACGGCTCGCGGTACTCGCGGGTCACCGTCTACCGGTTCATGCCCAACGGCAAGCTGGACGCCAGCTTCGGGAGGCGCGGCCTCGCCGGCAGGCAGCTCGGCCCGGTGGAGGCGACCGGCCTCGCCGTCGACTCGCGCAACCGGCCGGTGCTGACCGGGCTCTCGGCGCTGACCCCGTCCGCCTGCGACACGACGCCCGTCTACCTCAACACGACCGTGGTCGCGCGGCTGACCACCAGCGGCGCCCCCGATCCCACCTTCGCAGGCGGCAGCGGCACCTTCACCGACCCGCTCGAAGACCCCCGACTGCCGGCGCTGACCGCAAACCGGAAGGGCATCGTCTACGTCAGCGCCCCCGAACAGCGCTGTGCGTGGTCCGTCGAACACTACCAGGCCGGAGGCGCCCCGGTGGCCTCCGTCCTCTCGCCGAGCGGCAGCCTCGCGCGCCGCTTCCCGGTGCGCCCCGGCGAGCCATATGGCTCTGGCTGGAGGGGTTGCTCGAGGTGACGTCGCTCGCCGTCGATCGCCAGAACCGGATCGTGCTGCTGATGACGGCATACCCCTCCGGAGGGCGGCGATGAGATCCTCCAGGAGGTGCTCCGCCTGCTTCCCGACGGCAGGCCCGACCCCCGGTGGCACGCCTGGATCCGCGATATCACGGGCTGGGGCCCCGAACAGCCGGCGCTGGCAATCACGACCGACCGGCGCAACCGCGTGATCCTCGCCGGCTCCTCGCTGGGGCCGAAGGGCGAATGGCGTCCCAGGTCCCGACCCGCGGGTTCGCGGTGGAGCGCCTCAACGCCGCCGGCAGGCGCAGACCTGGTTCGGCCACGACGGCGTCGCGAAGGCCTGGTTCGGCAAGCGGAGCGGCGGCGAGGGCGACGCAGGTCCACCTGGACAGCCGCGGGCGGATCGTCCTCGGCGGCACGGTCGAATCGCTCCGGCTGCACCGCCCCCCGACCGAATACGGGCTCGCCTTTGCCCGCTTCCTCAGCGGCAGGCGCTGACGCTCATTCCACCGTCCGCGTGAACGAGCGGGCGGTCTTCGTCGGGCGGTAGACGAGGTTGAAGTCGAAGGCGTAGTCGAAGTCGTCGAGCTCGGCCGCGCGGGTCTCCTCGATGTCGAGGTTGTGGACGATCAGCAGCTCCTCGTTGATGTTCGAGGCCTGGACCAGGGGCAGCCCCGAGGGGGCCCAGATCCCCGAGCCGCCCCAGAAGGCGACGTTGCTCACCCCGTGGCGGCCGACCGCGTTGCAGCCGATCGTCCAGACCTGGTTCATCGCCGAGGAGGCGGCCATCACCATGTTCCAGAGCTCGCCGTAGTAGAGGTCGGTGCGCACGTTCATCGCCGGGTAGTCGCGAGTCGCGGCGGCGCGCCAGGAGGCCACCTCGACGATCGCGTCGACCCTGTCGAGCACCGCGTACTCGCGCAGCAGCTCCCCGAAGAGGTAGTCGTAGCAGGTCGTGAATCCGATCGGCCGCCCCGAGCCCTCCACGACCAGCCGGTCGTCGCGGCCGCTCGTCGGTGTAGGTCTTCTCGATCCCCGGCAGGAACACCTTCCGGTAGAGTTGCCGTGGTTCCAGGTAGTCGCTGTCGCGGCTGAGCACGAAGGTGATGTTGGGAAGCGGCTGCCGTGCCGGGGGCGCGGACCAGGCCGTTGAGGACGATCGCCCGGAAGCTGCTCGTCGAGCAGCGGCCGCAGCTCCCCCTCGATCCAGTCGATGTGGTTCTCCAGGCAGCGCCTGCTCCATGTAGGGGCGGCAGGTCTCCTCGTCTTCCCAGAAGTAGCCGGAGATCGCGAACTCGGGGAAGATCGCGATGTTGACGCCGCTGTCCTTGAACAGGGTCGCGGCCCTCAGGATCTTGTCCTTGTTCTCCTCGATCCCGGGGACGACGGCGTGGATGTTGGCGAGCCCGACCGTGGTCAGCTCCGGGTCGGAGCTGTAGCTGCGCTCGACGACCAGGAACTCGTCGAAGCTCTCGCCGGGGAGCTCGGCCCCGAAGTCCTCCGGCAGCTGCGGCTTCTCGGTCGCCATCGCGGCGCAGCGTAGCCTGGAGGGGAGCGCGATGTGCGGAATCGCCGGCAAGTACGGACCGATCGACCCCGCAGGCGGGGCGAGCGGATGCTGGAGCGGCTCGTCCACCGCGGTCCCGACGACATGCGGCTCGATCGACGCTCGGCGACGCGCCTGGCTCGGGCCACACGCGCCTGTCGATCGTCGACGTCGAGGGCGGCGCGCAGCCGCTGGCGCCGAGGAGGGCGAGATGTGGCTGGTCGGCAACGGCGAGATCTACAACCACGAGGACGTCCGCCAGACGCTCGACGGCCGGCTGTTCTCGACCCGCTCGGACAACGAGGTCGCGCTGCACCTGATCGACGACCGCGGGCCC
Source organism: uncultured Solirubrobacterales bacterium (assembly GCA_963712325.1). GTDB lineage: Bacteria > Actinomycetota > Thermoleophilia > Solirubrobacterales > 70-9 > VRUE01. The sequence continues at coordinate 187,310 of CAVQHG010000009.1, read as the reverse complement.
GCCGCGATCGACCAGCTCAGCGGCATGTACGCGCTTCTCGGCGCCGACGCCGACGGCCGCTTCATCGCGGCCCGCGACCCGGTCGGGATCAAGCCGCTGTACTGGGCCGGCGCGAGGGCGAGGTCCGCTTCGCCTCCGAGATGCGGGCCTTCGACCCGTCCTGGCTGCCGCTGGTCGAGGTCTTCCCCCCGGGCCACTACTGGACGCCCGCGGACGGGGCCTGGTCCGCTTCGAGCACGGCGGTGCCCGAGAGCGACCACCTGAAGCCCTTCCGGGCCCCCGGAGCCCGGCCGCCCCGATCCCCGAGGACCTGCTCGCGCGAGACCCGCGAGGTGATCGTCGACGTCGGTCGACCGCCAGATGATGGGCGACGTCCCCGTCGGGGTCTTCCTCTCGGGCGGGCTCGACTCGAGCCTCGTCGCCGCGATCGCCGCCGACTACCTGCGACGCCCGCGGCAGGCGGCTGCAGACCTTCGCCGTCGGCACCGAGGACAGCAGCGACCTGCTCGCCGCCCGGCGCGGTCGCCGAGCACCTCGGCACCGACCACCGCGAGCGCATCTACACGGCCGAGGACGCGCTCGAGGTCCTGCCGGACGCCGTGCGGGCGATCGAGTCCTTCGACCCTTCGCTGGTCCGCAGCGCGGTGCCCAACTACCTGCTCGCCGAGTTCACCGCCGAGCACGTCAAGGTGGTGCTCACCGGCGAGGGAGCCGACGAGATCTTCGCCGGCTACGGCTACTACCACCGCGAGTTCCCCGACGAGGACGACCTCCAGGAGGAGCTGGTGCGCACGATCGAGGGCCTGCACAACCTCAACCTGCAGCGCGCCGACCGGGTGACGCATGGCGCACGGCCTCGAGGCGCGCGTCCCGTTCCTCGACCGCGAGGTGATCGCCTTCGGCCTGCACCTGCCCGCGGGCTGGAAGGTCGCCGGCGCCGGACCAGCCCGAGAAGCGGCTGCTGCGCGAGGCGTTCGACGGGCTGGCTGCCCGACGACCTCCTCTGGCGCAAGAAGGAGCAGTTCGGCACGGGCTCCGGCGCCGCGGGAGGTTCTCAGCGAGGCGGTCGAGGCGGACGATCACCGACGAGGAGTTCGAGGCCGAGCGCGAGGCCAGCTCGACCCGCCGCTGCGCACCAAGGAGGAGCTCGCCTACTACCGCATCCTGCGCGAGGCGCTGCCGGGCCTGCGGCCGGAGGAGACGATCGGCCGCTTCGCGCGATCCTAGGCCGTCGAGACGCTCACCGTCGAGCTCGAACTCGGATCGTCCTCCTCGTCGTCTGCCCGACTTCGTCGGTGACGAACACCGTTGCCCGGATTCGGACGGTCCGGTGCTTCTTCAGCGCCCGGAATGCTCTGCCCCGCAGGAGCACTTGGATGGGAGCCGTCGATTCGCCACTGAGCCTGCGAGTGAACCTCACCCTGGCTCGATACCTTCGGCGCCCGATCCGAACCGACGCTCTCCTCGCCCTCACTCGGCAGGCGGTGGGGCAGGTGACCCGTCCAACCGTCACTCGCCGTCCGCCGGGGAGAACGCGTCCGTCCGGGACGAAGATGCGGGGTGCTGGCGGCGGCGGCGCGACTGCGGGGGTTGCGGCGGGCGGGGGTGGGGAGGCGCCGGAGGCGTCACCGAGGATCGTCACCGGGACGAGGAGCCGCTCATTGTCCATCGTCACCGCAATCCAGCCGTGGCCGGGCGTTGGCCCCGCCGTGAACACGGTTCTCAACCTCCCGTTCGAGAATTCGCCCGTCGCCCGCGAGAGCGTCCCCCAAGGCGAGGAGAAGCCGATCTCGACCCCCTCGTCGGGAACCGCCGTGCCTACCGTCCCGTCGGCGACCTGCACCGCGAAGAGTTCCGCTTTTTCCCCTGGGTTGAGGGCGATCCAATACCCGGTTGGCAGTTTGATGATGCCCGTTTCGGGTTCGAGGGGACCGATGAGGGCTCCTATGGTGGCTGTATAGCCGGCGTCGACGCCAGCGCTTGCGCCGTCGCAGCCCTGGGCGCCTGCGCCTGCGTTGCACCCCCACCAGTTCCAGTTGGCGTCGAGTGTTCCGGCGACCGAGTTGCGGACACCGAGGTGGGTCGTTCCGACGATGCGGTTGTGGTCCACGGTGACGCGGCCCGTGACGTCCCAAGGGACGGCATCGTCGGTCGTGACGCCGTCGTAGGAGCCCGGGAATTCGTTGTAGTTGACCCTGATCGCGTTGACGTCGCGGCCGACCTCGACCCCGTAGGGATTGCAGGCGTGGAACCGGTTGTCCCGCACCTGGGCGTCGAAGGACGGGTCCAGCCCACCCTGGCTGCCGAGGATCTGCAGGCACGCCGCGGCTCCATGCCCTTCGAAGCTGTTTTGGGTGAGCTGCGTTTCGTGGGCATCGATCGCGAGCTGCGGGCCCGAGGAAGCTTCGAAGGAATTCTGGGAGACCTGGCCGCCCATCACCGGGGCTTCGATGCGACTCGGGACCTCCATCTTGTTGCCGTTGAGCTGAAAGCCTTCGATCGTTGAGCTGGGGTCTCCGAATACCCCGTAATGGTCGGTCGGGGCGGTGAACAGGTTCGAGCTGATGGCGAGATCGGAGTAGTTCGGCCCGCTGAACCAGACTCCGTAGCCGTCGCCTTCGATGCGGTTGTATCGGACCGAGATCCCGTCTCCTCCGGTCTCCAGCCTGACCGCCGAGGAACCGCTGATGATGTCGTGCGCGATCGAGAGGAAGTCGGTGTCTGCGCCCGTGGTGAGGATCGCGGCTGCGGAGCCGCCGGTCGAGACGGTGAGGCCGATGATCGCGATTCTGCTGGCCGCCGTCGCCGTGATCGCCGGTCCGGACCGCCGTCGACGATCGTCTCGGGACCGCGTTTGTTGAAGACCGGCCCGGTGGAGCCGTTGGCACCGTACAGGCTCAGCGGCTTGTCGATCGTCAGGTTCTCGGAATAGGCCCCGGCTGCGACGTTCACGCTGTCGCCGTTGGCGGCTTCGTCTATTGCATGTTGGATCGTCGCGCAGCGCGCGTACTGGTCCAGGCAGTCGTTGCCGGCATCGGAGCCATCGGTCGCGACGTAGCGGCCGCGAGCCACGGCGGCTGCCGGCAAAGCTCCGATTGCCAGCGCGGCGAGGCCCATGACCAGCACAGCGGCCGACGCCAACGATGCACGGCCAACTTTCCAACTCCCTGTCTTCAGCCTCATGGCTCCGCTCCACGACGCGATTGCAGGCCAAGGATAGAGGGCTGCCATCGGCTCGAGGCACCGACGTCCGCAAGAACTGGGACGCCGTGGACGATGTGTTCGTACCAAGGCGGTACCCCGCGGCGGCGGTGGCTGCGCCACGGGAAGTCAGTCCGCCGGCGCAGGGCCCGGCTCACGCAGCTGCTTGATCTGACCTTCAGGCGTCGGTGCGAGAGGGACGGGCTGGTCCTGCTGCAGAGCATCGGGACGCCGGTGGAATCCAGCGAAAGCGCCGCGTGGAAGCGCACGTGAACAACCTTTCGATCGGCGCCACCGCCGACGTCCTGCTGAGGTTCGCCTGACGTGTCGGACGGCGCGCTGGCGGACGGGGGCTCGCGGATTGCAGGTCGTACCCCAGGGCATCAGGCACGCGAGTCCGGCGTGAACCGTTGCGGCGCCGCGGCAGCGCCGGGTTTGCATTGGTCCCCGGGCTCGGCAATCATGCCGCCCAGAGCTGGGTTGACTCGATCAAGCGCCCCCGCGAGTCGACGGACCCGGCAGCCGAAGTGGACATGCCCGACACCCAATACGCGAGGAGTGGCGACGTCAGTGTCGCCTACCAGGTGTTCGGCAGCGGCCCGGTCGACCTCGTTCTGGTGCGCGGCACCCTCTCTGACCTCTCCTCGGTTTGGGAGCAGCCGCTGCTCGTCGACTTCCTCGAGGGCCTGGGCGGGCTTGCCCGCGTGATGGCCTTCGACAAGCGGGGCACCGGCCTCTCGGACCGGGTTCGTGAGGTGCCGACGCTCGAGGCGCGAATGGACGACGTGCGTGCCGTCATGGACGCCGCCGGATCGGAGCGGGCCCTGCTCTGGGCCGCCCACGAGGGAACGCGCCTCTCGGCCCTGTTCGCGGCGACCTATCCCGAGCGGACTCTGGGCCTGACGATGTACGACCCCCAGGCGAAGGGCCGGCGGGGACCCGACTACCCCTGGGCGCGCAGCGACGAGGAATGGCGCCAGTGGCTGCGTGAGGTTGCCGACGGCTGGGGGAAGACCGAGTTCTTCGAAAGCTATCTGCGCGACTACAGTCCGACGCTGGCAGAGCGCGAGGACGTCAGGGACTGGTTCGTCCACCACATGCGCCAGAGCGCCAGCCCGGGCGCGGCCGTCGCCTTCCAGCGGATGCAGATGGAGGGAGACGTGAGCGACGTCCTCCCGGCGGTCCGGGTCCCTGTCCTGATCCTTCACCGGGCGAAATCGGCGGGCTGCGCCGGCTTCGTCGCCGAACGGATGCCGGACGCGACGCTGAAGGCGATCCCCGGGCTCGTCGACGGATATTCCTGGGCGACCACGGAGTCCAACGACTTCATGCTGGCCGAGACCGAGTCCTTCATCCGCAGGCTGGGTGAGCGGCCGGAGCCGGAGCGAATGCTGGCAACGATCGTCTTCACGGATATCGTCGGGTCGACGGAGCGCGCTGCGGCGCTCGGCGACCAGGATTGGAAGCTCCTCCTTGAGCACCACCAGGCTCTGGTCAGGCGCCGCCTGGCGGAGTTCCGCGGCACGGAGTTGAACACGACAGGCGACGGTTTCTTCGCGTCATTCGACGGGCCCGGTCGGGCAATCGGCTTCGCCCGGGCGGCGATCGAGGACCTTCGCGGCATCGGCCTCGAGATTCGGGCGGGTGTCCACACCGGCGAGGTCGAGGAGCTGGGAGACGACATCGGCGGAATCGCCGTCCACATCGCCGCCCGGATCGCCGCCAAGGCCAGCAACAGCGAGGTGCTCGTGTCCAGCACGGTAAGGGACCTGGTGGCCGGCTCCGGCCTCGAGTTCACCGACCGGGGTGAGACTTCGCTCAAGGGGATCCCGGGTACCTGGCGCCTGCTCGCCGCGACCGCCTGAATCGGCCGATCGCATACTGGGTCCACGATCTTTAGACAAGCTTTGCGCGGGCTTTTCTCCGCCTTGGACCGGGCCACCTATGCTCGGTCGGGCCACATGAGATCCGTCATGCAACAGGAGACGACACGCATTACACCGATCACCGCCAAGGTCGATCGCGGCGACGAGCGCGTCCGCCGGATCGAGGAGGCGGTTCTCCTCCTGCGAGGCGAGTGGCCGGCAACTGCATACGGACTCTGTGAGTCGGTCAACCGAGCGACGGGCTTGATCATTGGACCGGCCAGGGCCCTCGACGAAACGCTCGAGCGCACGGCCGAGGAGGCGATGAGGATCGTCGAGAGCCTCTACGGGAGCGAGGCAATGTCGGAGGTGAGGCGACTCGCGGCGTCCGATCCGCGATCCTCGGACGGCACGACGTCTAGGCGTGCGAAGCGGCGCTTTCGCCCACCGCTTCTGACCCACCATCGCGTCCGTACACGGGACGGCTGTTAGCCCCGCTCCGAGCCGACTCCCGTAAACGAGCGACCTGCGCCGCCAGGCGCGCGCTACGCTCGGTCCGCGAGTCACACGCGCGCACCGGAGGAGAGGCGATGGCTGGACCCACCAAGGTGGCTGTCCTGGGACTCGGACGGATGGGGTCCAGGCTTGCCGAGGCCTTCCTGGCAACCGGGCAGGAGCTGAGCGTCTGGAATCGCGACTCCGCCAAATGCGCGGCGTTCGACGGTCGGGCCGCGATCAGGCCCACCGCCGCCGAGGCTGTCTCGGCCTCCGACCTGGTCGTGGTCTGCGTGGCCGACTACCCGGCAGCGCGTTCGATCCTGACCGAGGCCCGCACCGCGGAAGCGCTCGGTGGCCGCACTCTGGTGCAGCTCTCGAGCGGGAGCCCTGAGGATGCCCGTGCCCTGAGCGCCTGGGCGACCGGAGCGACGTCGACTATCTCGATGGCGCGATCTTGACCTACCCGGATGGGATCGGGCCGGACCACCCTGACACGGTGATCTTCTACTCGGGCTCGCCGAGGCGTTCCTTCGCCATCGCCAGGCACTGTCGGCTCTGGGTGGGCGTCCGACCTTCGTCGGCGAGGCCATTGGTGGCGCCGCGGCGGCGGACCTGGCGTGGCTCAGCTTCGAGTACGGAGCGAACGCCGGCCTCTTGCAGGGCGCCGCCTTCTGCGAGGCCGAGAACGTGGACCCGGGACACTTCTTCGAGGCCGTGAAGGCCTTGGCCGGCGAGTTGAGCACCGCCGCCGACAGGTGCCGGGAGATGATCGGCAGCGGCGAGTACCGGGGCGATCTCGCCACCCTCGATGTTCATGTCGCCGCGATCGAGCACATCGTGGCCGCGGCCATGACGAGTGGAATCAGCACGGTCATACCCGAGGCGCTGCTCGACGTTTTCGGGAAGGCGGCCCGTGGCGGTCACGGCGACGACGAGATCGCCGCAGCCATCGAGGTCTTCCGCAAGAGTCCCTAGTCGGGGCGACTGGATTCGAACCAGCGACCGCTCGGCCCCCAGCCGGAGGACACGACTGTCATATGCGTCCGTACGCGTCCCCCGCGTCCCCGGCTCGGGACGCATAGGACGTATCGGACGATGCGTCCGGTACCAAGCGGTACGAGACACCTGCGAGATCCTGGCTGATTAGCTCACCTCCACTGCCAGCTCCCCCCGCCACTCGCTCAAGGTGCCCGCTGGCGCCGATCTCGATAGACAGGCGGTGTGCCTCACGCAGCTCTTCGCGCCAAGTCACCTCGCTGCAACCCTGGCGCGCCAGCCCAGCAAGTTCGACGTGGACCTGGCGCTCATAGGCCTCTGTGCCTATGTGAGACACGAAACGACAGATTCCCTCGCCTCAGCTCGCCGTCGATCGACATCGAAGCTCGCGGGCGATCGACTTTGCCGCCCGCTTCGCCTCCTTGGCCATGAAGCCGATGCCGCCGGGCCGCGGGGCACGTAGCCGATGAAGAAGAGGCCCTTGACGGTCGGCTCCCCGCCGCAAACGCGTGGAACGCCGTTTTCGTCGAGAACGTCGAGGTGGCCGACGAGCGGTTCGAGTGCGCGGCGGAATCCAGTCGCACATATCATCGCGTCGGGCTCGACCCGCTCACCGTCGGCGAGCTCGATCCCCTCGGCGTCGTGGAAAGAGACGAGGTGGTGCCCATGAGTTCCGCACTCCATACTCCCCATTTCGTCCTCGATTCGCTGCGCGCTGAGCGTGGTGGCATCACTGGCATCGAGGACCGCCAGGAGCGCCGACTGCGGGATCTCGTGGCTTTCGCGAGAACCGCGTCCCCCTACTTCCGGCGGCGGTACGCGGGATTGCCGACCGGCGTTGCTGAGCCCAACCGGTTGCCGCCTGTCACCAAGTCCGACCTCATGGCGAACTTCGACGAGTGGGTGACCGATCCCGCCGTGACTCTGGATGTGCTGCGGCGTGACTTCCTTGCGGATTCGGGCCGGGTCGGAGAGCGCTACCTCGGTCGGTACCACGCGATGACGACGTCCGGGACGACCGGTGAGCCGGCGGTCCTGCTGCACGATCAAGACTCCTGGAATGTCATGATGGTCATGTTGCGGTTGCGCATCCGGTGGGCGTTGCGCTCTCGGAAGCTCCTGGCCGCTTTGGCGCTTCGAGGCTTCCGAGTCGCCGCGTTGTTCGCCGGGGGAGGGCACCTCGGCGCCAACGTGCTCGTGGAAAGCGCCCGTCGCACCGCTCCAGCCCTCGCTCGCCGCATCCGACTGTTCTCGGTACAGCGATCTCTGGCGGACCTCGTCGCCGAGCTCAACGACTTCCAACCCACGATGTTGAACGGCTACCCGAGCGCAACCGCCCTGCTCGCAGCGGAGCAGGCCGAAGGGCGGCTTCGCATCAGCCCGGTCATCGCGCAAGTGGCCGGTGAACATCTCACGCCGGCGATGCACCGCCTGATCGAGGAGGTTTGGCCGTGTCGTGTCATCCCCAGCTACGCAGCTTCGGAGGTGCCTGGGCTCGCCTTCCCTTGCAAAATGGGAACCCTGCACGTCAATGCCGACTGGTACGTCATCGAACCGATCGATGAGCTTGACCGACCCGTGCCACCAGGCACGATGTCCCACTCGGCACTGGTGACCAACCTGGCCAACCGAGTGCAGCCGGTGATCCGGTACGACCTTGGCGATCGGATCCGGATCGGCACGGAAGCGTGCCCCTGCGGCAGCCCGCTGCCGACTGTGACGGTGCAGGGACGCACCGACGATGTACTCACCTTCAAATCCAATACCGGGGCGCCAGTGACAGTGCTGCCCTTGGCGATCGGAACCCTGGTAGAGGAGATCCCGGGGGTCCGCCGGTTCCAGCTGATCCAGACCGGTCCCACGGCACTCACCGTACGGCTCGAATCGGAGCCGGGTGCTGAGCAGCCCGTGGTCCGCGCCGCCATCGACAATCGCGTGCAGCAGTTCCTGTCGGAGCAGGGGGCTGTTGATATCCAACTCGTCCACGATCCCAGGCCGCCCGAGCAGCAGCCTCACAGCGGCAAGCTTCGGCACGTGTATCGCGAATGGCGTTGACGGTGGCGCAGGCCGCCGCGGCTGGCACTCTCGCGCCGTCGCCGGGCGCCCTTGATGCGGAAGCCGGCTTCCCAAGCGGGCTTCCGGGCTATCGGGGCGAACCGTCAAGAAACCGCGCCATCCCGCATTGGAGAGCCATCAGCGAGGACCCCGGGTGGTAGCCGTGCTACCGATTTCGGGTCGGGTGGCCCGGTTCAGAGCTAGTCGCCGGTCACGAGCCGCGGGACGGCCCGCGCGTGGCCGACCCGCCTTCCAAGTCGACAGTGACCTTGGCAAATACTCGTCATGGCTGATTGACGAACCCGAAAGTCGATGAGACGTGGTTGAACGGGTGGGAGTCCTGCGGTGGAAACGATGCCACGAAGCTGACGGGAAAGCTATGTCCCGGATTGAACGAGATTCCTTCTGCGGCAAGGCACTGGGTGAGGTTGAGCGTGAAGCTGAAGGTGTTGGCCGGATCTGCGGGATGGTCCGGTGCCGAGTCGGTGAGCATGGGGATCTGCACGGGGCCGTGGGTGCTGGCTTCGGTGCCGAGCCCGAGCGTCAGGTTCGGATCCGACTCCGAGTAGCTGCCCTGCGGGCAGCCCCTTCCCGATACCCCTCCCACTCGATACTGGAGCCCACCGATGTCGATCCAGTCGCCCCCGCCGGGTGACAGCTCCTCGGGGATGGGCCGACGCTGCGGTCGCCAGACGTGAAAGGTCGCCGACACGTCTGAGCCCGGGTCCGGGCCGTCCATCACAAAAAGCGGAGCATTGGTGTAGGGGTAGGGGATGTCGTGGGTGACGCCCAACTCGTCGGTGTAGGAGGTGGGGGCGGGCGGGGTGTCGAAGACGGTTTCCAGGGTGCTGACGAGTTCGTCCTTTTCACCGCCCGGCTTCGTGCCCTCTACGATCAGCACGTCCCCGCCGCGAATCTCATCGGCACCGGCGTTGGTCTGGAGCAGGATGTGCCCCGGATTCGGGTCAAGCGAACCGAAGCCGTCTCCATCCGGGTCGCAGCACTCGGGGAACGGTTCGGGATTGGGATCTAGGGCGGGGAGGTATGTCTGTCGGTCACGTCTCCCCGTTCCCCCTGCCGAGCAGTAGATGAGCCCTCTGCAGTTGAGCTCGCCCGACGCATACCCCGGGGTCGTGATACTCAGTGTCCCGGCAGTCCGCAAACCCGACTCGATCTGCGCAAAGCTGAGGTTGGCGGCATTGGCGTTCACGACCGGGGTCGGATGCGGTTCAAACCCCTCCCTGAGGGTGCCAGAAAGACGCAAGTCGGTCCACTTGTTGAACCCCAGCTGGGCCTGGCTTGCGATTGCGGAACCGGTAGCGGAACCGCGAGGGGTGGTATCGATATCGTCGAGGATCAAATCGCCATCGTCGTCGACGTCAAGCGGATCTGGGACGCCATCGAGGTCGAGGTCGCCCCGGCTTCCGCCGTGCGTCTTCTTTGAGCGCACTCGACCGAAGTTGCCAGCTCCGATCGGGACACCCTTCGTCGCCCGCGCCCAGCGCGTTGAGTCGATCCACCGCGCCGCGAGCCTGTGCTTGACCTTCGCGTAGCCCTTGCCGCGCTTGACGGCGACCTTGCCGAGCTTCGCGCCCGCCTCGAAGCCGACGATCGCCACCTTGCCCTTCGCCAGCTGCCTGGCTCGCTGCAGCTCCTTCCGGGCCCTCATTCTGGCCTTCGCGCTCTTCGCGCGCTTCAGCGCTTTCTTGGCCTTCTTGACCTGATTGCCCTTCTCCTCGACCACGATCGGGCCCGCGTAGATGCCGTTCGGGGCGCGCAGGTGCAGGGTGACCTCAGCGCTCGGCGGGCGCAGCTTGAACTTGTGGCCCTTGATGCGGTGCGTCGTGGCGGCGCCGCTTTCATCGAGTGCGATCAGCGTGTAGCCGCGCTTGCTGAGCTTGCCGCTGATCGGCGCGTACTTCTTCTTCTCCTTCTTGGTCTTAGCCGCGGCGGCCTGATCACCAGCGCCGATCGTCGGAGAGGCAGTCAGGGCGACGAGCAGGATGCTGGCAGCAAGCAAGGCGGCGAAGAGCGGAAACGAGACGATGCGCATGCGACGATCGTGCCAGGGGTCTAGAGGCGCTACATCCGCGGCCCGTCGCAGAAACGTTGGTGGTTTCTACGGAGGGCGGACGCTCGGCGACAAGGTGGTTTCGCGCTGAGCAAGCTGCTGCTTCCGTATGAAGCTGACGCCCGCCTCACGAGGTTCATAGGCCCCGAACTCCGACACCACCTGCCGGGACTTGACTCAGGGTGGCGGCAAGGGCGAATCGCGGCAAGGAAGGCCGCATCCCCAGCCTGCTACCGATTCGCCCCCGAGCTACCAGCCCCGTTGCTACCGATCGGCTGCCGATTGGCTCAGCGCCGGGACGGCCCGCGCGTGGCCGACACGCACGAGTAGCGTCGGCCGATTGGCTCAGATACGCGCCTTTGTCGCGGTTTGACGCGATCTGACGGGGAATCCGTAGGAATCGGGGCGACTGGATTTGAACCAGCGACCGCTCGGCCCCCAGCCGAGTGCGCTACCAGACTGCGCCACGCCCCGTGGAGGGACCATTCTAGGCTGAACGGCGAGATGAAGCGAAGCGCGGGAATCCTCCTCTACCGGCCGGCCGGCGATGGGATCGAGGTGCTGCTGGTCCATCCCGGCGGGCCCTTCTGGGCGAAGAGGGACCTCGGCGCCTGGTCGATCCCGAAGGGCGAGATCGACGAGGGGGAGGAGGCGCGCGACTGCGCCCTGCGCGAGCTCTGCGAGGAGCTCGGGTCGCCGCCTGCGCTCGATCCCGCCGAGCTCGTCGAGCTGGGCTCCGTGCGCCAGCGGGCGAAGGTGGTCGAGGCGTGGGCGGCTGAGGCCGACTTCGACCCGGCAGTGCTGCGCAGCGCCACCTTCTCGATGGAGTGGCCGCCGCGCTCCGGGCGCGAGCGGGAGTTCCCCGAGGTCGACCGGGCCGAGTGGCTCGATCCGGACGCCGCGCGGCGCAAGATCCTCCCCGCTCAGCGGGCGCTGATCGACCGGCTGCTGGAGCGGGTCGGGCCGGCCACCTGAGCGGGTTGGGCGAGCTATGCTCGCCGGGTGGCCACCTCCGGGGCAGAGCCCGAGCGCCTCAACCAGGACGGTTTCGCCGCCTTCAGCGGCCGCGCCGGTGAGGGCGCCCCGGTGGTGATGCTGAACCTGCTGCGGTTCAAGCCCGACGGCGGCGCCGAGCGCTATGCGGAATACGGCGATGCCGTCGCTCCCCTGCTCGAGCAAGTGGGGGGGAGGATCGTCTGGGGCGGGTCCTCCGCGGAGCCGTTGCTCGGGGAGGACCGCTGGAACCTGGTCCTGCTCGTCGAATACCCCAGCCGGCAGGCGTTCCTCGACATGATCGCCTCCCCCGAGTACAGGGCGATCGGCCACCTCCGCACGGAAGCGCTCGAGCTGGGCGAGCTGCACCCGATGGACCCCGGCGAGGGGCTGCCCTAGGCGATGGCCGCCGGCGATCCCAGGGAGTCCCCCAACGGGCGGCCGCTGCCGCTCTCGGTGCGGATGCTCGGCGCCGGCGTCGACGCCGCCCGATCCGTGACCCGGGCGACAGGCATCGACCGTGCCGTGGAGGCGGCCGCCGAGGAGGCGATGGTCGCGGCGGTCCAGAGCGAGGCCGTCGAACGGGCGCTGGTCCGCGTGCTCCAGGGGCCGGCGGTCGAGAACGCGGTGCACGGGGCGCTTGACAGCGAGACGGTGAAGCGGGCGCTGGTCGACGCGCTGGACAGCGAGATGGTCGACGAGGTCTGGCGCCGTCTGCTGGCCAGCGACGAGGCCCAGAGGCTGGTCGAGCGGATCGCCGAGGCCCCCGAGATACGAGCGGCGATCAGCGCTCAGAGCGCCGGGCTGATTGAGGACATCGGCCACACGATCGGCAGTACGACGCGCCGCCTCGACGCGATCGTCGAGCGGATCGTGCGCCGTGTCTTCTTCAGTCCCCGCCGAGCCGAGCCGACCGACCGCGCCGGCCTCGTGACGCGAGGCCTCGCATTCGGGCTCGACGGGCTGATCGTCAACCTCGGCTTCTCGGGCCTGGCGGCGATCGCGGCGCTGATCGCCTCCGCCTTCACCGGCAACGGAGGCGGCCTCTCGGGTTTCGCCCTGGCGCTCGGCACTGTCGCCTGGGTCTCCCTCGGCTGCCTCTACGCGCTCACCTTCTGGACGCTGGCCGGGCAGACGCCGGGCATGCGCTTCTTCGGGGTCAGGCTTGGAGAGGAGGGCGAGAGGCTGCCGTTCCGGCGCTCGCTGAGGCGGCTGGCCGGCTTCTTCCTGGCGACGATCCCGCTCGGCATCGGCCTGCTCGGGATCGTCTTCGACGAGCGCAGGCGCGGCTGGCAGGACCGCCTCTCCGGCGTCGACGTCCTCTACGAGAGCAACCAGCGCAGGGCCGCGCCCTGGTCGACGCTCGACCCCGCGGACGCCCAGGCCCCGGGAACGACGAAGGCCCCGGGGGGCCGGGGCCTTCGTCCGCAGCAGGCCGGCGGGCCGCCTCTCGGCGGCTGAGCTCGGCTATCGCGCCGCCACGCCCTCCGAGCCCTCGGCCAGCTTGTAGATGACGATGATCGCGAGGGCGAACACCGCGAGCGACCAGAACGGGCTGCCGGGGATGGTGAGCAGCGCGCCGATTGCGTTCAGCGAGGCGATGAAGATCCCGAACCAGCGGCCGAACTCCCCGCCTGCGAACAGCGAGAAGGCGGCGACGAACTCGAGCACGCCGATGATCAGCAGGATCCAGCCCCAGGTGTGCAGGCCGCTGACGATGTAGGCGCCGTGTTCGGTGAAGAACTTCGAGTCGCCGATCGCGGCGATCCCGTAGACGATGTTCAGGACTCCGGCGATCAGCAGCAGCACGCCGGTGAAGACCCACCAGCCGCTGACCTGGCTCTCTTGATTCATGAACGACCCTTTCGATAGGAGCGGTTGACCATGGGAAAGCGGTATGCCGGGAATCGTTCGACCCCGATCTGCGGCTTCCTCCGATATGGCACCATTGATGCGGAATGAGGGGGATGTCGGTGGCTTCGATGGGACGCCGGATAGGCACGGCGATGACGGTCGGCTTCCTCCTCGCCCTGCTCCTGCCGGGCGCTGCCCGGGCGCGCTTCCCCGTCCACGAGCTCTCGGGCGCGCCGACGGCGGCGGCGAGCAGCATACGAGTCGGCGACTTCCTCGGCGACGGCACGCGGACCAACGGGCGCATCCTCGGCTTCGATCCCCGGGACGGCGCCTACTCCTGCTCGGGAACGGCACTCGACACTCCGAGCCACTCGATAGTGCTCACCGCCGGGCACTGTGTGCAGGAGAACCACAGCATCGGCCGCCGGCTGACCTTCATCCCCGCCTACGACCACGGCGAGCGGCCCTTCGGCACCTTCGACGTGACCGCGGCCTACGTGATGCCCCAGTGGCGGCGCCGGGAAAACCCGGACTACGACATCGCCGCGCTGCGGGTCGCTCCGAACGAATTCGGCCGCCTCACGGAGGTGGTCGGTGGGCGCGGCTACGTGATCCACCGCTCGCGCCATCTCAGGTTCCTGATCTACGGCTACCCTGCCGCCGCCCTGAACGGGGAGGAGCTGCGCAGCTGCTACGCGAAGGGCCTCGGCAGCGACGTTCTCACCTACCGCTTCTCCGGCCCGCCGACGATTCCCAGCGCCTGCGACATGGCCGGAGGCTCGAGCGGGGGAGCCTGGATCGTGGGCGGTGCCTACATCGACGGCGTCACGAGCTACGGGTACGCGGGCCGCGGCAACAGGATCTACTCGCCCTACTTCGGCGAAAAGATCGGCAACTTCCTCGCCAAGCTGCCGTAGCCAATAGGCTCCCGGCAATGGGCGAGGGGGTCGTGCGCACACCGGAGGAGGCGACCAGCGGTCTGCCGGGCTTCCCCTTCGAGTCCTCCTACGTGGAGGTGGACGGGATCAGGCTCGCCCATCTCGACGAGGGCGACGGAAAGCCCGTCGTCTTCTTCCACGGCGAGCCCACCTGGTCGTACCTGTGGCGCAAGGTGATCCCGCCGGTCCGTGACGCCGGCTACCGCTGCATCGCTCCCGACTACGCCGGCTTCGGCCGCTCGGACAAGCCGACCGACATCGCCTGGTACAGCTACGACCGCCACGTCGAGCTGATCTCGGGGCTGCTCGAGGAGCTCGACGTCCGAGGTGCGACCGCCGTCGTCCACGACTGGGGCGGGCCGATCGGCCTGCGGCTCGCGGTCGAGCATCCGGACCGCTTCGAGCGGATCGTGATCACCGACACCGGCCCGTTCACCGGCCACCAGCGGATGAGCGAGGTCTGGCTGCGGTTCCGCGATTTCGTCAGCAGCCACGAGGACCTGCCGGTCGGCTTCCTGGTCAAGGCGGGCTGCAACGGCGAGCTGAGCGATGAGGTCCAGGCCGCCTACGAGGCCCCCTACCCGAGCCCCGAGTCGAAGGCCGGGGCGCGGGCCTTCCCGCTGCTGGTCCCGACCGAGCCCGACGCGCCGGGCGCCGCCGAGGGGCGGATGGTCGCCGAGGCTCTTCGCGAGGACGATCGCCCCACCCTGGTGCTCTGGGCCGACTCCGACCAGGCGCTGCCCCTCTCGGTCGGCGAACGGGTCTCGGAGCGGCTCAACTTCCCACCGCCGAAAACGATCGAGAACGCCGGCCACTACTGGCAGGAGGACGCCGGCGAGCGGGTCGGCGTCCTGATCGCCGAGTGGCTCGGCCCGCCTGACTAGTCGCCCTTCGCCCACCGATCCCCGAGGCCCCGCACCACCGCCTCCATCTCCCCATGGGGCCTGTCCTCGAGCAGGCGGACGCGGCGCGGCGGCCCCGACTCCTCGACCCAGGTCACCGTGCCCGGCCAATAGGGCCCCGGAGGGGTGCCCGGGTGGTGGAATGCCGAGGCGAAGACCCAGCAGCCCGTGTTGTGGAGGCGGCCGCCGTCGGCGAGCCGCCACTCGTGGTCGCCCCGTCGCGGGCCGGCACGGTGCGTGTGGCCGGTGATCACGTGCGCGGCGCCCAGCTCGAGCCGTCGGGCGAGCTCGGTCGCGGCATCGATTCCGCTGCGGGTGATCGCCGCCGCGGAGAGGTCGTGGTCGAAGTTCGCCCGCAGCAGCCGGTTGATCGCCCAAACCGTGGCCGGGATGCCGCCCGAGACCAGGGCGCGCACCGCGGCGCGGCGCGCCGGGCTCGTGGCCCGGTCCCGGCCGGAGATCCGGCGCCAGGCCCCCTCGGAGGGACGGGTGGCGCGGCGCGCCATGCCCGACTGGGCGAGGCCGAAGGCGAACCCGTAGACGGGTCGGAGGATGCGCTCGTAGTCGGCCGCGGAGGCGCGGGGCGGGAGGCCGCCGAACGTTCGCATCACCGTCGCCGCAGCCACGCACTCGATGCGCGGCAGGCTCATATGGCAGTCCATGTAGTGGCCGTGGGTCACGTAGACGTCCTCGCGCAGCCAGGCCCCCGGGTAGGCGATCTCCAGCCGTGCGTCTCCGAGCCAGGCCGCGATCGAGAGCGCCGGCTCCTGGACGGGCGCCGCCCGCTGCTCCGGCCGCAGGCCACCGCCGTTGTCGGCGGCGAGGGCTTCCAGCAACGGCTCGGCCAGGCGATGGTCGTGGTTGCCGGGGACGAGCAGGACCTCACGTCCGGACATCGCCTCGCCCAGCTCCTCGAAGAAGGGGCGGGCGGCGGCGAGCACGTCGGGCAGCGGCAGCTCCCGCAGCTCGAGCGCGTCGCCGAGCAGCACCAGGCGGTCGGCCCCGGCCACCTCGCCGAGCAGCACCCGCCGCATCGAGGCGTCGCGGAGGAGGTCCTCGCCGTAGGCGCTTCCCAGGTGAAGGTCGGAGATGATCGCGGTGCGCATCGGCCCAAACTACTCCTGGCTGGCCGGCCAGTGCCGTGGCTAGACTCTCTCGGGTGAGCTTTGCCCTCTCCGAAGAGCGGTTGGCTCCCGCCAACGACGGGATCGAGCTCGCCTATCAGGAGGTCGGCGAACGGGGCGGCAAGCCGCTGATCCTGATCATGGGCCTGGCGACCCAGATGCTCGCCTGGCAGGAGGAGCTCTGCGAGCTGCTCGCCGAGCGCGGCTTCCGGGTCGTCCGCTTCGACAACCGCGACATCGGCCACTCGACGATGCTCGACGAGCTGGGGATGCCATCGCGGATCGAGATGGTCACCGGGCGCCGCGCGACGGCCCCGTACCTGTTGCGCGACATGGCCGCCGACACCTTCGGCCTGATGGACCGGCTCGGCATCGACTCGGCCCACGTAGTCGGTGCCTCGATGGGCGGCATGATTGCCCAGGAAATGGCGATTCGCAGGCCCGAGCGGGTTCGCTCGCTGGTCTCGATGATGTCGACGACCGGCAACCGCAGGGTCGGCTCGCCGAGCCTGCGCTCGTGGGGGCTGCTGCTCTCGAGGTTCCCCCGCGACCGCGACCATTACGTGCGGCGCGCCGTGCGCACCCTGAGGGTGATCGGCTCCCCTCGCTACCGCGACGAGGCGGAGATCGAACGACTCGCCGGCGCGATGTACGACCGCTCGCACAACCCGGCCGGAATCCTCCGCCAGATGCACGCGATCAGCGCCTCGGGAGACCGGACCGCGGCGCTCGAAGCCCTGCGCGTTCCGACCACGGTCCTGCACGGAGCCAAGGATCCACTCGCCCGTCTCGCCGCCGGGCGGGCGACGGCGCGCGTGATCCCCGGTGCCCGACTGCGCGTTTTCGAGGAGATGGGCCACGACCTGCCCCGCGCGCTGTGGCCGGATATCGTCGAGGAGATCGCGGCGACGGCCGAGCGGGGCAGGCCCCTGGCCCACGCGGCCTAGCCGGCCAGCGCTCCCTCGGCTCGTTTGGAGCGGACGTCCTCGGCGGTGAGCGGCGTCCCGCCGATCGCCCACTCGCCGCTGGGGGTCTCTGTGATCACGGTGTGGGTGGCCGCCCGCAGCGGCTCGCCCTCGACCTCGATCAGCGCCTCGGAGACCCGCTTCACCATCTCCTGCTTCTCCTCAGGGGTGAACGCCCCCTCGATCACCTTGATGTCGACGAACGGCATCGTTCTCTCCTTTCTCTGTTGACACGATCTCGCAGTCGAGGTCGAGCTCGACTCCGCCGAGCAGGGAGTCGGCGTTGACGCAGGAGCGCTCGGCGGCCTCCAACAGCCTGCGCACCCGGCGCGAGTCAGACCCCGGGGCGGGGTGGAGGCGCGCTCGGCAGCTCAGCGCCTCGAAGCCGACCCTCACCTCCGGGTCGACGGCGAGCGTCCCGCGCACGTCGAGCTCTCCCTCCACCTCCACCGAGAGGTCCTCGAGCTCGACCTCGAAGATGTCGGCGACCATCCTGATCGTGCCGTCCAGGCAGCTGGCGAGCGCCGCGCAGAGCAGGTCGCCGGGGTTGGGGAGGTCATGGAGCCCGCCGATGAAGCGGTCGAGCCCGTAGCGCATCGTCACCCCGTAGCCCCGTCCGACTTCGACCACGCCATGGAAGGGGTCGCCGGGAGGCGCGCCCGTCGTCGAGGTCCGTGCCCACTTCCTGGTCAGCGCCCGTGAGGGGTCCTCCTTGTACTCGGCCCGAAGGGGCGCCTGCCTGTCCAGCACCTCGGACATCTCAGCCTCCTCTCTCTGTCGAATAGCACGACCGGTCGTTTGTCACTCGGTCACCGTAACACGAATTAGCACGACCGGTCGTTTAAGATTCGGACATGCCCACCGAGGCCGGCCTCAGGACCCGTGCGACGATCGTCGAGGAGTCCGCACGCCTGGCCACGGTGGAGGGGCTGGAGGGCCTCTCTCTCGCGCGCCTCGCCTCGGCCCTGGGAATCAGCAAGAGCGGCCTGTACGCGCACTTCGGCTCGAAGGAGGAGCTGCAGCTGGCGACGATCGAGGCCGCGACGGCGACCTTCATGGAGGAGGTGGTGCGCCCCGGCCTGGATGCGCCGGCCGGGCGGGGGCGCCTGATCTCCACCTGCGAAGCGTTTCTCTCCCACGTGGAGCGCGAGGTCTTTCCCGGAGGTTGCTTCTTCTCCGCCGCCGCGGCGGAGGTCGGCACCCGGCGCGGCCGCGTCCGCGATCGGGTCGCCTCCCAGCAACGCGAGTGGCTGGGCCTGCTCGAGCGTTTGGCCCGCGAAGCCCGGGAGCTGGGCGAGCTCGACGGAGAGGAGGATCCCGCCCAGCTCGCCTTCGAGCTCAACGCGGTGCTGGTCGCCGCCAACACCGCCTTCCTGCTCCAGGGCGACCCCGCTGCGCTCGCCCGCGCGCGCGAGGCTGTCGCCAGACTGCTCCCGGTCCCCTGATCGGTCGCGATGCGGCTGAGAGGAGTCGAACCTCCACGGGCTCTCGCCCACACGGACCTGAACCGTGCGCGTCTACCAGTTCCGCCACAGCCGCGGGAAGCAGGCAATCTACCGGGTCGCCGCGGCCCCCAGGGTCCGCGCGCTGGCTAATATGCCCTCTCCTCGCCGCTATCGTCTAGGGGACTAGGACGCCGGATTCTCAGTCCGGAAACCCGGGTTCGAATCCCGGTAGCGGTACTTGACAGGCCTGCCTGTGGAGCGGGGATCTCTCGTTCAGGGGCGGCGGTGCGCCGGCTGGTGCGCCAGTTGGACTCCGGCAGGACCGCCCGGGGCCCTTAGGATGCGCCCCGGCGGCCGCCGGGGCAGACATCGCGATTGAGCAGATCGAATCTGCGCCGGGCAGTCGCCGAACGGGCCGCGTTTGGCAGCGCTAGATCTCGCGACGGAGTTGCCCGCTTCTGATCTCGAGTCGGTGCGAGAGAAGGCCCGCGAAAGTCGGCTAGCGCCGTAAGCCCTGGCACGAAATCTAGATAAAGGTCCGATAATCTAGATAATCTAAGGCTGTAATTATCTAGATTACGGGATGATTATGTAGATGAGGAGCTTTCAAGATCCCGACCGGACCTTCGGCAATCAGCCGCCCAGGCTGGGAGCACTGCTGCGCCGTGTAGATGTCGCGAGCGGGCATGAGGACAAATACAGGCACCAGCTCCCCCAGCTCTTGAGCCGGCTGGCGCAACAGACCAGGATCGAATCGATTCGAGCCTCGAATGCGATCGAGGGCGTGGAGGTTGATCCTGGCCGTGAGAAAGCCCTGGCCAAACCAGACCCGCCTCGGTTCCGCAATCGCAATGAGAAAGAGTTTGCTGGCTACGCCGATGCGCTTGACGAGCTGATGCGCGAGGAGAACCTCGATCCCTTGACGGTGCCCCGCCTCCTCGCCTTTCATCGAAAGATGCTGGCTCACACCGACGGCCGAGGCGGCTCCCTGAAGCAAGAGGACAACCAGATCGCGAACCGCGAACCCGGTGGCAGTACCAAGATCATTTTTAGCCCGCCGCCCTGGACTCAGACAGAGAGTCTTCTGACTGGCCTTTGCTCCAGCTATGCCTTCCAGCTCGAGCACCAGGTGGCTCATCCGCTGGTGCTGCTTTCGGCCTTCATCCTCGATCTCTTGGCGATCCATCCGGTGCTCGATGGCAATGGCCGCTTGTCGCGATTAGCGACTACGCATGAACTGCTCCGTCTGGATTACGGCGTCGCTCGTTACGTCAGCGTCGAGCAGCGGATCTACGAGTCAAAGAACGCCTACTACGACGCATTGCAAGCGTCGCAACGCGACTGGCATGAGGGAGAGCACGACATCTGGCCCTGGACGGAATATCTCCTGAAGGTGCTGGCGGGCTCCTATGACGACTTCGAGGAGCGCGTGGCGGCCGGCCGAGGCTCAGAGACCGGCACGAAGCAGGAACGGATTCGGCATTGGGTCCTCCATGAGGCGCCCACCAGTTTCAAAATCAGCGATGTCAGGAGCGCGATCCCGGGAGTCAGCGACCCGACGATCCGCCTTGTCCTTCGGGAACTGCGGGACGAGGGCGAGCTCGACCCGTCCAGTGCGGGTCCCAGCTCAACTTGGAAGCGGATCGCATAGACCTCACCACTGAATACCTGGACCAAAAGTGTTCAGCGGTGAGCTGATCTGGCGGCCCCGATTGGGCCAGCGTATTCTTGAACGCGCCTACTCGCCGAGCCCCGCCGGTGGAGCGGGGTTCCGTCGTTTCAGGGCTCCTGTGCCCCATGATTTGCCCCGGTCGCCCCGCCGGCGGGATCGCCGGGGCTGAGGTCGAAGTCGGGCTCGAGCTCGAAATCTCGGGTCTGACCGCCCTCCTCGAGGAAGCGCTCCATGCGCCGGATCGTTTCATCGAGCGTCAGCGTCTGGTTGAAGCGGTGCGCCTCCTCGAGCAGACCGGGCACGGGATCGGGCCCGGCCGCCGCGACGGCCGCCTTGGCGTGCGCCAACGGCTCCGCGGGCCACGACGCGATCCGGTGGGCGAGCCTCTCGACGAAGGGCCTCAGCTCGTCCTCGGGCAGCGCGCGGTTGACGTAGCCCCAGCGCTCTGCGGTCTCGGCATCGACGTCTTCACAGCCGAGCACTACCTCGAGCGCTCGTGCCCGGCCCAAGAGTCTCGGGAGGCGCTGCGTTCCACCGCCGCCCGGGATGATCCCCAGCGCGACCTCCGGCTGAGCGAGCCGCGCCCTGCCGAGCGCCGCGAAACGCATGTCCATTGCCAGCGCGAGCTCGCTCCCACCGCCGCGCGCCCGCCCCTCGATGACGGCGATGGTCACCTTCGACATGGTGCGGAAGCGGTCGACGATCGCCGTGAAGGGCGGCAGCTCGGTCGGTGCCGGCTGCGGCTCTCGTGGGAGCTGGAGGATCAGGCCCACGTCAGCGTGCGCAATGAAGAACTCGGGGTTCGCGCTGTCGAGGACGACGACCCGCACGTCGGAGTCCGCCTCCACCTCACGTCCGAGACGGTCCATGTCGGCGATCAGCGCAGCGTCGAAGAGATTGATCGGTGGATGGTCGATGGTGGCGAAGGCGACTCCGCGTTCGACGCGAACCGAGATCGTCGAGTAGCCGTCGGGGTCCATTCCGGACGAGCCTACCCCAGGGCGGGGCACCTATCGGCTCGACAACCGATCCTCGATATCGGAGCACAACCGGGATCGTCGCGCCCGATGAGCGACCCGGTTCGGCGGGTGTCTCTCACCACCCGTGCGGTCGCGCTCACAGCCACCAGTGGTAGCCGGCCGCGAAGTTGAGCGTTGCCGCCCAGACCAGGTAGAGCAGCCAGGCGCCGGTGGCCAGGTGGAACAGGCCAAGTGCCTTCTCGGCCAGCCGGCTGCTGGTGCTGCTGGCGAAGAACTCCGCAATGTAGACGGCGGAGAGGCCGACGAAGAGCCAGCCGACCGGATTGTCGCCGACGTGGAAGAAGACGAAGGCGCCGAGCACCGAGATGACCAGGAAGGGAACTGACATCAGGGCGTTCGGGCGTGCATCCGAGCCGAGCGCACGTCCCATCCCGATTGCCCACCAGTGCACGCCATACGCGGTGAATGCCAGCGCAGCCATATAGAGGGCAGGGTCGCGGAAGGAATGGAACCAGGCGAGTCCGACCCAGAGGTAGACACCGGTCAGGAACTGCATGAAGCCGGGCATCCAGATCCCCCAGATGCCGGTGGTGATGTCGACTCCCCGGCTCCGCGTCGGGTAGCCGAAGAGCTCCTCCGGGCCGAAGATCAGGTAGCCGGTTCCCAGGCCGAAGAACCCCACTGCGAGCGGGATGAATTCGGAGGCCGAGAAGGTGACTTCGGTTGGTGACATCATGTCCTCTCTGTTGTTCATCGGGGCCGGGCTGCGTTCCCGACTCGACCGACCGCTGGTCTGGGTAGTACCCCTCTCGTCCCCCCCGAATGTCCGGCAGACCCGCGTTCGGGCTTCGGGTTTTCCGGAGATCGTCGGCCGGAAGGCCCGCCCCGGCAGGGCTCTCGCCACAGTGCCGACGGGATGGTGGCATCGGGGGCCGGCCGGCCCGCGCGGTATCAGGGTAGGGATATCCCCACCGAGGATCTCGGGACAGCGGTAGCCAGATCTCAGGTGTGTGGGTGTTGTCAGGATCGTCGGCGTGGAAGATCCTCACTGTGTGCAGGCGAGAAGAGAATCGACGGCCGAGCGCGGAGGGGGACCATCTCGCGAGGGAACGGTCGCGAGACAACTCGCGGACCTCACCCCGATGCCTGGGCCCGAGCGTTGCGGGGAACACGAGCGACCCTTGGCCTTCGCGTACCTGGCGTTGGAGCTCTGGCGACGCCTCAGGGATGCCGACGGCCTTCCGGTCACGGCCAGGGAGGTCGAAGCCGTGGACGAGGCCTTCGGGGCTCTGGTCTCCGGGGTGAGCCGTAAGTCCACCGTCGCCGCAATCGCCGGGGCGGCGGGGGTCGAGCCGGCGACGGTCGTCGAGATCCTCTGCAGGCTCTCCGAGCTGCCGGCCGGCGTGAGCAGGTCCACCGCCCACTCGGCGTTGAGGGCGCGGCTGTGCGAAGGCCTGAGGCTCAGGGAGCTCTCGTGTCGCTTCGGGATCTCGGTCACCGCGACCCACGCCTGCCTGCGCTGGGCAGTCGCCAACCGGCGCGCGGGCGACGAGAGAGGTTGAGGAACGATCGCGACGGCGGATGGCAGGACGCCATCCGCCTCGTGCGATGCCGAACGGCCTTCGGCCGTTCGGCAGTTGTGCTCAGCCGCCCGCGTGGACGTGCGCGGCGGGCCTCTCCGCACCGATACGGTCGCCGACTCGCAGGTGGTGCACGACTCGATCGGTGGTCACCTCATGCAGGGTGAGAGCGCCCAGCGACAGCCCGCAATAGGCGAGCGCACCGGCGAATCCCAGCCACAGCGCGATCGAGATCGGGAAGACCAGCGTGGCGACGACGGTCCAGGCCGCCACCGCCGAGATGAGTCCCCCGACGATCGAGAACCCGAGTCTGCCGTCCCAGACCCGTGTAGGCCATCAGGCCTCCCACGACGATCGCCCCGATGCTGACGGCAAATGCGAGCACGACCGCAGTCGAAGGCGCAAAGCCGTCGTGGCCACGGCCAAGAATGCCCCGGCCGCGCCCGCTCCAAGCGCCAGCGCCCAATAGCGTATGCCTCTACTCATTGAGTGTCACCTCCTCACAGTGGTGTTCAGAATTCTCATTGCCAGCCAATGGTAAGTCCGCCGAGGCCTTTCTCTAATGGGGTGAACCCACCTGTGGGCTTCGGGTTCTCCGGACATGGCGGGGCCGTGGCTCGTGCGCATAGTCCGTCGTGGATACCGGTACCTACCGGGCCGCGCTCGCCTCCGTGTGCATCGCCTACGGCTTCCGTGGCACCACATCTTCAAGGAGAAGCTGCTCGACGACAGTGGGAAGATGCCCTCTTCGCTCTCGATGTTCGTGTTCGCCGTCCTGACCCATTGGCCCGATGTCCCGCGGGGAACGCGCGGGGCGCTGATGGCGTGCGAAGTCTGGGGTTTTCCCTACTCATGCAGAAGGCGTCGCGTGGCACTCTGGTGCCATGGGCCCATCCGTGCTGATAGTGGATGACGATCGCGCTTTCCGGGAGCTGGCAGCGCGCCTGCTGGGCGCCGCGGACTTCGAGGTGGTCGGCCACGCGGATACCGCCGCCGCGGCGATGCTCGCCGCGCGGTCCCTGGAGCCCGATGCCGCGCTGGTGGACGTGGGATTGCCCGACCGAGATGGGGTCTCGCTGGCGCGCGAGCTCACGGCCCTTCCCTGGCGGCCGCGGGTGCTGCTGACCTCGGTCGACGCCGATGCGGCCGGCCGCGACGATCTGCGCCGCAGCGGTGCCGCCGGGTTCGTGCACAAGGCGGCGCTGCCCGACGTCTCCTTCCATCGCCTGCTGGCGCCCTGGTAGGGCTCAGGCCGGTCGCTTGCGGCGGCTACGCTTGACCGATGACGGAGCCCACGAGCGTTGTCCTCGGAGAGGACGACGTGCTCCTGCGCGAGGGAATCGCTCGCCTGCTGGTCGAGGCGGGGTTCGACGTGGTGGCCCAGACGGGCGATGCGACGGATTTCCTGCGCCGGGCCCTCGCCCACCGGCCCGACGTCGCGGTCGTGGACGTCCAGATGCCGCCCGAGCACGAGGACGACGGGCTGCGGGCCGCCCTCGAGCTGAGGCGCCAGCGCCCCGATACCGGCGTCCTGGTGCTGTCCCAGTTCTATGAGGATCACTACGCGCGGGAGCTCATCGGCGAGCGTGCGGAGGGAGTCGGGTATCTGCTGAAGGAGCGCGTCGGCGACGTGGACGCGTTCATCGATGCCGTCAATCGCGTGGCCGGCGGCGGCACGGCGCTGGACCCCGAGGTGGTGGCGCGGATGCTCGGTCGCCGCCGAGGGGACCACCCCCTTGACCGGCTCAGCCCGCGCGAGCGCGATGTGCTCATCGCGATGGCCGAGGGGAAGTCGAACCGGGGCATCGCCGAATCGCTGTTCGTCACCCAGGCAGCGGTCGAGAAGCACGTGACGAGCATCTTCGAAAAGCTCGAGCTCGAGCCCGCGGCCGGCGACCACCGCAGGGTGCTCGCCGTCCTCACCTATCCTACGGGACGAGAGCTGACTAGTCCGGCAGCGGCAGCATCGCGCGGACCAAGGTTCCACCGCCGGGGGGACTCTGGACCAGCAGCTCTCCGTCGAGCGCGTCGAGGCGGTCCTCGAGGCCCTGCAGGCCACCGACGTCATCGAGCCGTGCCCCGCCGATGCCGTCATCCTGCACCTCGACCCGGAGCACGCCGCGGTCGATCCTGGCTCTGACCTCGGCCCTCTCGGCGTTCGAGTGCTTGACTGAGTTCGTCAGCGCCTCGCTGACGACGAAGTACGCGGTTGCCTCGATCGCCGGCGGAAACCGCTCCTCGCACACGTCGACCTGGACCGGCAGCGACACGCGCGCGGTGAGCGACTCGACCCCGGCTCGCAGGCCACCGCGGGTGAGCACCGCCGGAAGGATCCCGTGCGCCAGCTCGCGCAGCTCGGATATCGCCTCCTCGGCCCGCTCGAGCCCTTCGCCGAGGAGGCCTCGGGCGTCGTCTGAGCCCTCCTCCAGCGCACGGCGGGCGAGCTTCAGCGTGATCACCGCGTGCACCAGGCGCTGCTGGGCGCCGTCGTGGAGGTCCCGTACCAGCCGCCGCCGCTCCTCGTCGGTCGCCGCGACGAGCCGGGCACGGGCCCGGGCACGGGCCCGCTCGCGTTCCTCGGCCACTCGAACCCGCGCCGTCAGGCCGGCCACGAACGCCGATAGGAGTGCCGCGACGGCGAACACCAGAAGCGGGCCGACGTCGGACCCCAAGGTGAAATCCATGGTCGGTGGGGCGTGAAAGAAGTCGAAGGCAAGCAGGCTGGCGACGGTCGTGAGCAACCCGGCCAGGGCTCCCCAGACGGCGGCGACGAGCAGGATGGCCGGGATATAGAGGACGTCCAGCGAGAGCGGGTCGGTGGCGGACTTGAGCGGGTAGATGATCAGCGTGCAGAGCACCACCGCCGCAGCGGCGAATGCAGCCCCGGCGATCGGCGTCGGCCGCGCCTCGCCGGCCAGCCACGACTGAGGCCCTCGCCCCATGCCCCTGAGCGTACGTGACCCGCTTCGGCGCATGGCGTGGACGGGGCGCGGGAGGGAGTCGGCTCCCACCTGCCCGATCAGCGCGCCGCCGCCTCGATCGCCGCTGCGACCAGTCCAGGGCGCTGCTGGGGAAGCAGGTGCCCGCCATCGACCTCGATCAGCCGCGCCTGCGGCAGGTCGCGGGCGAGCACGCGGGCGCGGCGGAGGGGGGCGATCCGATCACGGCTTCCGGCGACGATCGTCACCGGGGTGCGGAGGGCCGGGACGCTGCGGGCCAGGGCCGGCGTCTCCTCCACCAATGCCCGCTGCTCGGCGTAGAAGCTCCTCCAGACCTCGCCACCCCGCCATTCGGATGCGATGCGCGCGAGCCGATCGGCCTCCATGGCGGGCAGCGCGGCTTCGGCCAGGCGCCGCACCACCGGAACCGCGAGGCCCAGCCCGGCGGCCCAGAAGCCGAATCGGATCGCGGGCGGCCCCACAAGCCGGTTGGCGAAGACGCGGTCGATCCGGCTCGGCGCGGCGGCCGGCGCGATCGGCCCCGCGAGCACAAGACCTTGAATCCGCTCTGGGAAGTCGAGTGCCGCGGCGAGCGCGATTCCGGCCGCCCAGCTGTGCGCGGCGATCACCGCGGAGACGATCTCGAAGCGGTCGAGAAGCGCGATCGCCGCTGCCGCGTTCTTGCGGAAGCCGACCGCCTCACCGCCGGTCCGCCCGTAACCGGGCCGGTCGGGCGCGATCACCCGCATCCCGCCACGCAGGCGCTCGGCCACAGGCCGCCAGTCCGCTCCCGTCCCAGGCTGACCGTGGAGGAGGATCGCGGCGGGGCCGCTACCGGTAGGGCTCGCCGACAGCCTCATCCGGCGATCGCGGCAGGGCCGCGCCGAGCAGGCCCGGGCGCCACGCCGGCAGGCGCGGCAGGGGAAGCTGCCCCTCGGCGAACATCGCAGCCAGCCCGGTGCGGGCAAAGCCGAGCGGGCTGCGCTCGAAGAGCAGGTAGCGGGGCTGCCAGCGCGGCGAGAACTTGGCGTTGAAGCGGTAGAGGCTCTCGATCTGGAAGTAGGGATTTGCGAGAGCCACCAGCCGGCCGAGGGTGCGCTCGAAGAGGTTGCCCGGGTCGCGCAGGAGGCGGGCAAAGGCGGCGAAGTTCAGCGACATCTCCTCGACTCCCCGGGCGCGGAGCAGCTCGATCGAGCTGACGACGAGGAACTCGGTGAGCCCGTTCGACGCTGCCGCGCTCTCGCCTCATCAGGCCCAGGGAGACGGCCGGCCGCCCGTAGCAGGGAACGAAATGGAGGAAGCCGCGGGGGATGCCCTCGCCGTCCTCGGCGACCACGACGAAGCTCTCCCGCAGGTGCTCGCCACGGAGGCTGTCGATCGCCATCGAGAAGCCTCGCTCGGGTTCCTCCCCGCGCCAGCGCTCCGATACCTCCTCGAGGCTCCGCAACTCCTCCTCCGAGAGCTCGCCCATCGGCCCGCAGGGAAACCGTGAAGCCGGCCCTGCGCGCCCGCGTCACCGCCTGGCGCACCTTGCGGATCGCCCGCCCCTCCAGCGAAAAGGAGGCGAGGTCGACGATCGCCTCGTCGCCGATGTAGAAGGAGCCCGAGGCCGGCGCCGGCGGCCAGTTCGGCGAACTCCTCGCTGGCGCCGACGACGCCGATCGACAGCCCCCGTGCCTCGGCGAAGCCGCCGAGCTCCCGGAGCAGGCCCGGGAGCGCATCCGGAGGTCCGACCGGGTCGCCGGAGACGAGCAGCGTCCCCGCCTCGATCCGGTAGCCGACGAAGGCGCGACGGGAGCGGTCGAAGAAGTGGTGCTTGTCGGCGCGCAGCTTGAAGAAGCTCAGGGTGTCGCTGCCGTGCGACTCGACCAGGTCGCGCGCCAGCGGCCGCAGTTCGCCCGGAGGGAGGCCGCGCGGCCGCGCCAGCGGCCGGAACAGCTGCCAGGCGATGGCGATCGCGGCGCCGCTCCAGAGCAGGGCCAAGGAAGCCGGGACCCAATCGAACGGGTCGCGGTAGGCGATCGGGCCGGGGAGAGGGTCAGGATCGCTCCCAGCTCGGCAGCCGCGCGGCTGGGGTTGAGTCCCGGATGGCCCCAGTGGGAGGCGGCCATCAGGGTGGCGACGCTGATCCGCGAGCACCGAGGCGCCGACTCCGACGCTGCGCAGCAGTGGGCCGCGCCAGCCGGCCTCGTCGTGGCGGACGACGAAGGCGCCCCGACCCCAGATCAGCACCGCCGACAGCCCCCAGCAGGCGAGCGCCTCCTCGACGTCGAGGCCCTTCAGCAGGTTGAGCGCCCCGGCGACGAGGAGCGTCGCGACCGCCAAGCCCCAGGCACGGCGGCGGCGGCGCATCAGGTAGACGCCGAGGATCGATCAGCGCGACTCCGGCGGACAGCGCGAGCGCGTGCGCGGCGACCGGGACCTCGCGCGGAACCAGTTCGAGCAGAAGCTGCATCCGGGCGTGCAGGTTCGGGGTCAGGGCGGAGGCGACGTTGACGACGCCCAGCGCGACCGTGCAGGCGCCCGCCAGCGGCGCCAGCCAATGTCCGGGGCGGCGGTTGCGCAGCGGAGCCGGGCGGACGGTGCATGCCGGCGCTCCAGACGACGCGGTCTCGGAGGGGCGGGAAGAGGTCGCGCCAGTCCTTCCAGAGCATCCAGAGGCCGACTGCGAGCAGCGCGGGGACGAGCGCGGCGGGGAGCGGCCGGTCCAAGGCCAGGGCGAGAAGCGCGCAGACGATCAGGAAGATCCCCGCGTGGCACTCGTGAACCCGTCGCCCCAGCACGTACAGGCGCGGGCCCAGTCGATGGCGCTCGATACGTAACAAGGGCGCCTGGAATATGGCCGGCGACCCTAAGCGCACCCTAATGAGCCCCGGATTCCTGTCCACGCGTCCCCGACACCGAATACCGTGCTCCAGATGACCTGGGCGCGCCATCGCCAGGAGCGGCGCCGGCTGTGCATCGTGGGCGTCGCCGTCCTCGGCGCCGCCAGCGCCGCGATCCTCCTCGGTGGGCAGGACACCGCCAGGGCCACGGACTACGACTGCGCGGACTTCGCAAACCAGGCCGAAGCCCAGCAAATGCTGCTGCCCGGCGACCCGTACCACCTCGATGGAGATGGGGACGGCGTTGCCTGCGAGTCCCTTCCCTGTCCGTGCTCTTACGAATCTGCCGGCAGCCCGTCCGCCGGCAGCCCTGGCGACAGTTCTCCACCGGTGCCCCGCGCTCGACGAATCAGGGCTCAGGTCCTACGCGCCGTCGATGGCGACACCCTCAAGGTCCGCATCCGGGCCACCGGCGCCGAGCTCGACGTGCGGCTGGTCGGAATCGACACCCCCGAGACGCATCGGCCGAACACGCCGATCGAGTGCGGGGGGCCCGCGGCGTCGCGATCGTTGCACCGGATGGCCGACGGACGGTCGGTCACCCTCGTCAGCGACCCGATCCAGGGCCGCTTCGACCAGTACGGCCGGCTGCTCGCCTATGCGATCCACGGCGGGCACGACCTCGACCGCATCCAGGTGCACCGCGGTTGGGCGATGGTCTATCGAGGCGGCCCCTTCCGACGGGCGCGCGCGTACCGCCGCGCGGAACGGTCGGCACGGGCCGCGCGGCGCGGGGTCTGGTCCCGATGCCACGGTGACTTTCACAGCGCCTCCTGAGGGTCTCAGGCGGTGTGGAACGGTGGATGATCATTCACGTCCCCCGATCGCCCCGCCGAGGCGGGCCATCAGGGTCGCGGCGGCCCTGTCGCCGAGCTCCTCGCCCCTGACAAGCGTCTGCCAGGTTCGGAAGTCGACGGCGAGGCCGAGCGAAAGTAGTCGTAGAGCTGCGGAAGGGCGGTCTCGAGGCGCTTCCGCGGATCGTCGATCCTGCGCCACGCGTCGAGGTCGGGGGGCGGATTGATGCGGTGGGAATGCGCCGAGCACGCCTCGAGGAGAGAGCGGGTATCGGGGAAGTGCCGGTAGACGGTGACGCGATTGACTCCGGCGCGCTCGGCGATCGCGTTTATCGACGTCTGCGCCGGACCGGGTTGAGATGCAGCGCCACGGCTGACTCGGCGATGCGCCGGCGGGTGTCCGCCGGTCGACGGTCCCAACTGAATGGTCGCTACAGCGCGACCAGGCCGCGGCGGCGGCTGGCGATGAAGTAGCGCTCGAAGGCGAGCTTTGCCCAGTGGGCCTGGGGGCCGTGCATGACGTGGGCGCTGGGCTCGTGCTCGCCGTCGGCGTGGGCGCCGTGGCTGAGCACGTTGTCGGCCTTGAAGATGATCCCGTCCTTGCCGGCATCCAGGACGCAGATCGCCGAGAGCTCCGCGACGGACATCTCCCGGTGGCGGCTGCCGTCGAGGTCGGCGACGATGTTCTGGGCGGCGACCTTGGCCATCGCCTCGCTCATCTGGCCGGTCTTCGGCACCCCGGCGGGAACCTCGGTGTCCTCCGGTGGGGCGATCGCCGTCGCGACCCCGGCGGAGTAGACCTCGGCGTGCTCGGGGTGGCGGAAGCGCTCGTCGATCGGCACGAAGCCCATCGGGTTCGCCAGGCCCTCGCTCTCGCGGACGGCGTCGACCCCGGTGAAGGGCGGAACGATCATCGAGAAGGCGAAGGGGATGATGCGGCCGTCGGCGAGCTCGATCTCGCCGTCCCGGACCTCGGCGATCGAGGCGTTGGGGATTCCCTGGATCCCGTTCCGGTCGAAAAACCTGGTGATCAGCTCACGGGAGCGGCCGACGCCGCCGAGCCCGAAGTGGCCGAGGTAGGGCTCGGCGCTGAGGAAGGTCACCGGCGCGGCGTCCTCGAGCCCCGCCTTGCGGATCCGGTGGTGGGCGTTGAAGAGGAACTCGTAGGAGGCGCCGAAGCAGGAGCCGCCCTGGGCGGTGCCGACGACGACCGGCCCGGGGCTCTCCAGGAACCGGTCCCAGGCCTCGCGCGCGGCTTCGGCGTGCTCGAGGTTGCAGACCGACTGGGTGTGGCCACCCTCCGGGCCCAGGCCGGGCACCTTCTCGAAGGCGAGCCGGGGGCCGGTGGCGACGAGCAGGCGGTCGTACTCGAGCTCGAGCCCCGACGCCGAGGTGACGCCGTGGCCGGCGGCGTCGATCGACGCCGCCGGCTCGGCGAAGAACTGCACGCCCTTGCGCTCGTACAGGGAAACGAGCGGAAAGGTGACGTCGCCGGCGTCACGGATGCCGAAGGGCATCCAGATCAGGGAGGGGATGAAGGTGAAGCTCTCCCGCGGATCGAGGACCACGACCTCGTCGCGGTCGTCGAGGTGCCTGCGGATCTCCAGCGCCGCGGTCATCCCCGCGAAGCTCGAGCCGAGGACGACCACGCGCCTTGAGCGGGACCCGGCGGGGGAGGGGGAGCTCATGGCTCGACTCTCTCAGCGCCGGCCGCGGCCGGCATCCGCTCTTCACTCTCCTCTGGCGTGCGGGGTTCTACCGATGGGGCGCCGCCGCCGTGGCCGAAGTGGACGTCGGGAAGCACCCGGTCGAGCCAGGCGGGCAGATACCAGGCCGCCGAGCCGCCGAGCCGCAGGAACACCGGCAGCAGCAGAAGCCGTACCAGGAAGGTGTCGAGCAGGACCGCGATTCCGAGGATCGCGCCCATCTCCTTCGGCGGCAGCGGCCCGGAGAGCGCGAAGGTGAAGAAGACGGCGACCATCACCGCCCCGGCGGCGAGGATCACCCGGCCGGAGTGGGCGAGGCCGTTGACCATCGCGTCCCTCGCGTCTCGGGAGTTCTCCCAGTGCTCCCTCGCGGAGGAGAGCAGGAAGACGGTGTAGTCCATCGCGATCGCGAAGATCATCGCGAAGAAGAAGACCGGGCCCCAGGCGTCGAGGAACCCCTGCGATTCGAAGCCGAGCAGGCCGGAGAGATGCCCGTCCTGGAAGATCAGCTTGGCGACCCCGAAGGCGGCTCCGGTGGAGAGAAGGTTGGCGAGCACCCCGATCGCCGCGACCAGGGGCGCCTGGAAGGCGAGCAGGAGGAGGAGGAAGCCGAGGCCGAGGACGACGCCGATCACCAGCGGAGTCTTCGCCGAGAGAGCCGCTTCGAGGTCGTGGTTCTCCACCGCCGGGCCGCCGATGAGCGCCGCGGGAGGCAGGGTCGAGCGCAGCCTGTCTACGGTGCCGCCGAGAGCCGTGGTCGAGGGCCCTGCGCTCGGGACCGCTTCGATCAGCGCCTCGCCGCCGGTGCCGGTGCGCGGCGGGGCGACGGCGGCGATGCCGCGGTCCGATTCGAGCCGGCCGGCGACCGATTCGGACTCGGCGGCCGGGGCGAGCACCTGAAGCGTGCCCGGGGCGCCCGGGCCGAAGGCGGCGCTCACCTGCCGGTAGCCGACGCGGGAGCCGTCGGATTCTGGGACGACCTTGATCGAGGGCATGCCCGTGCGCAGGCCGAGCACCGGCAGCGAGAGGGCGAGCAGGACGATCAGCGCGAGGCCGCCGAAAGCGATCGGGCGGCGCCAGAGCAGCTCGCCCCAGCGGGCAAAGCGCGGCGAGCGGTGCTCGCCGCCGTGCACCCACGGCAGGGCGAGCCTGTCGACGCGCGGCCCCAGCTTCGCCAGCACCGCCGGCAGCAGGGTGAGCGTCGCCGCGAGGACGAAGATCACCGAGATCATGATCCCCAGCGACATCGAGCGGAAGGCGGGGCTGGGCACGAGCATCACCGCCGAGAGCGAGATCAGCACCGTGAGGCCGGAGAAGAGGACCGCCTTGCCGGCGGTGTCCATCGTCTCACCGACTGCGTCGACGGGGTCCAGGCCCTGGCCGAAGTGGGCGTTGCGGAACCGCATCACCGTGAACAGCGCGTAATCGATCCCCAGCGCGAGGGCGAACATCAGGGCGAAGTTCATCGCCCAGATCGAGATCGGCGAGATCAGCGTGCCCAGGTAGAGGACTCCGGCCGAGGCGATCAGCCCGACTATGGTGAGCATCAGCGGCAGGCCGGCGGCTACCAGCGAGCCGAAGGCGAGGACGAGGATCGCGAGCGTCACAGGCCAGGAGAAGAGCTCCGAGCGCAGCATCGCGTCGCGGTTGGCTTCGTTGAAGTCCGACCACATTCCGGCGGCGCCGGTGAGGTTCGCTTCGACGCCCGGGGCCGCGGCAGCGGAGATCGGGCCCTTGAGGTCGTCCGCGGCCGCGACCATCTTGTTGGGTTCCTCGGCGGCGGTGCCGACGACGATCGCGGTGTGTCGGTCGCGGGCGAGGGAGGCGCCGGGCCGGGGCGGGACCACGGAGCCGACGGCGGGGTCGGCGGCGAGGAGCCGCTCGGTGCGGGCGACGGTCCGCCGGAAGGCGGGCGAGTCGGCGGCCAGCGATTCGGAGTGGACCACGACCTGGAGCGCGTAGGAGCCGGCGCCGCCGAAGCTGCGGTCGATCCGTTCCCGGACTTCGACCGACTCGGAGCCGTTCGCCTGCCAGCCGGCGCCGGAGAGAGCGGTCTCGACCCTCGGGGCGAGGAAGCCGAGCGCGACGGCGACCACCGCCCAGGTGAGGAAGACGGCGCCGCGGTGGGTGGCCGCGTAGCGGCCGAGGCGGCCGATCGGCCCCAAGCGGCCGCTCATCGGGCGCACCCGCGCTCGATGCCGACCTGGCGCAGGACCAGGGAGGCGGGGCAGTCGCCGAGGGCGACGAAGGCGAGCTGGTTGACGGCGACGAAGCCGGTCAGGAGAAGGAACCACGGGCTGACGAGGGCCGCGAGGACGGCGCTGAGCCCGGTCATCGTCCCCGCCATCGCGAAGAGAATGCGCTCGAGGGGCCAGCGCCGCGTGCCCGTCGGCTTTGCATCTTGCACCCCTGCTCCCAATCCGGTCATCGCGCTATCCTTTGTCCAGAGTACAGTTCAACAACTTAACAGCTGTGGAAAAGAATAGCACGAAGAAAGCGAAGATGAAGAGCCCGCTCGACCGGGGGGCCGCCGACCTGATCGCCGATCGCTTCCAGGCTCTCGCCGATCCCACCCGGCTGCGCATCCTCGACCGGCTCCGCGCCGGCGGCGAGGCCTCCGTCCGGGACCTCACCGAGGCACTCGAGACCTCCCAGCAGAACGTCTCCAAGCACCTCGGCGTCCTGTATGCCGGCGGCTTCGTCGCCCGCCGCAAGGAGGGGACCAGCTCGATCTACCGGATCTCAGACCCGGCGGTGCTGGAGCTCTGCGACAGGGTGTGCGCCGGGATCGAGGCGCAGCTCTCCGAGCTCGGCGCCCTGATCCGCGGCTGAGCCTCAGGCGGCGGGCTCGATGTTCTGGTTGACGCGGAAGAGGTTGCCGGGGTCGTACTCAGCCTTGATCCGGGCGAGCCGCTCGTAGTTGCCGCCATAGCCGGCCCGGGCCCTCTCCCGGCCCTCGTCCATCATCATGTTCACGTAGCCGCCACCGGCCGAGTGGGAATCGAGGGCGTCCGAGTACTCGACGGACCAGCCCTTCACGGCATCCGCGTTGGCGGGATCGGGATCGACGCCACAGAAGACCGCCGCCAGGTCGGCGTTCCGGTAGCCCCAGCCGGTGTCCCCGGGCCCGACGTCGTGCGCGGCACCGTCCAGGGGGTAGAGGTGCATGAACGATTTCACCGTGGGCACCTGCGGCCCGAAGCGGGCATGGGCCTCGATCGCCTCGTCGGAGAGCTCCTCGACGAAGGACGCGCGCCAATACCACTGGTCCCCCTTCGGGTAGAGGTCGTCGAACACCCCCTGCAGTTCGGCGTGGGCCATCGGCTGCGGGCCGTGCAGCATCGGCTCCGGCAGCTGGTCGAGGAGCGGCGCCATGTCGCGTGCCGCCTCCTCGGGGCTGCCGAGGTGACACCAGAAGACTCCGCAGGCCTTGCGCAGGTGGATCTCCTCGGGGAAGGGCGGGCCGGGCGGCACGATCATGTAGGCGAAGAATCCGTTCAGCTCGCGAGGCGCGGCGGGAACGAACTCGCGGTAGGCGGAGAGGACCTCGGGCCCCTGCTCGACCGGCCACAGGGTCGGGCCGGCGAACACCGTTCCCACCTCGTGCAGTCGGAACAGGAAGGAGGTGACCACGCCGAAGTTGCCGCCGCCCCCGCGCAGCGCCCAGAACAGGTCCGGGTTCTCGTCGGCCGAGGCGCGCACCCGCTCTCCACTTGCCAGCACCACGTCCGCCTCGAGCAGGTTGTCGATCGTCAGTCCGAACCTGCGGGTCAGGTGACCGAGGCCGCCTCCGAGGGTGAGGCCGCCGACGCCCGTCGTCCCGACGAAGCCGCTCGGGGTGGCAAGGCCGTGCTCGCCGGTCGCCGCGTCGACTTCCTTCCAGACACAACCGCCGCCGACACGCGCGGTCCGCGCGCCCGGGTCGACGTCGATCCGCTTCAGTTCCGATAGGTCGAGGACGACGCCGTCGTCGCAGGTGCCCAGGCCGGCTCCGTTGTGTCCTCCGCCGCGGACGGCGAGCAGCAGGTCGCGCTCGCGGGCGAAGTCGACCACGGCGGCGACGTCGTCGTCGTCCGCGACTCTGGCGATCAGCCCGGGGCGACGGTCGATCATCGCGTTGTAGACGCTGCGCGCCTCCTCGTACCCGGGGTCTCCGGGCCCGATCAGCGTCCCTCCGAACTCGGGCATCTCGCGCCGGGCGTCCTCTTTCAGGTTGGTGGGTGTGCTCACGGCTTCCTCCTCGTCTGATCGGTCGATATCGAGGCTAGGTCCGCCGTGCCTCGATTTCATGACTCGATGTGACCCACTTTCGGAAGGTGGCGTGCGGTGGGCCCGGGGCGGGGAAATGGTCAGATCTGACCATTCCCCCGGACCGGGGCGGCCGCCGGTTTGGGCCAGATCCGGTCATGACGGATGCGGAGGCCGGGCCTAACCTCGGCCAGACGGCATGGAAAGCAGCGCCGAACAGAGGGCAGAAGCAGGCGGGGCCTCGCGAAGCTACGACGCCGTGGTCGTCGGCGCGAGCCTGGCGGGATGCTCGGCGGCGATCCTGCTCGGACGCGCCGGGGCGCGGGTTGCGCTGGTGGAGAAGCGCCCCGACCCCCGGGCCTTCAAGCGGGTCTGCACCCATTTCATCCAGGCCTCGGCGATCCCGACGCTGGAACGGCTCGACCTGCTCGAGCCGATGATGGAGGCAGGAGCGGTCCGCTACGTCAACCGCATATGGACACGCTGGGGATGGGTGCAGGCGCCGCGCGACCGGGTCGCGCACTCGATCAACCTTCCCCGAGAGGCGCTCGACCCGATCGTGCGCGACGCGGCGGCCGCGACGCCCGGTGTGGATCTCCTTCTCGGTCGCAGCGCGATCGATGTTCTGCGCGAGGAGGGTGGCGCGTGCGGGGTCACGGTCCGCGACCGGGAGGGAGAGGAGGAGGCGCTGCTCGGCCAGCTGGTGGTCGGCGCCGACGGGCGGGATTCGCGGGTCGCGGAGATCGCGGGGCTCTCCGGCCGGAGGCTGCCGCACGGGCGGTTCGTCTACTCGGGCTACTTCGAGGGGCCGCCGCCCGAGGGGGCACCCGATCCCTCCGCGCTGGCTGCTCGACCCGCAGTTCGCGACCGTGGCGCCGCTCGGCGAGGAGATCTCCCTCTACGGGGTGATGCCGACCAAGGACCGGCTGGCGGAGTTCAGGAACGATCCCGAGGCGGCTCTCGTCGCCTTCTTCGCGGCGCTGCCCGATCCGCCCCCGATTCGCGAATCCCGCCTCGTCGGCCGGATGATCGGCAAGCTGGAGATGCCCGAACAGGATCCGAGGGCCGGTCGGGACGCGCCTCGCCCTGATCGGGGATGCCGCCCTGGCCAGCGATCCCCTGTTCGGGATCGGATGCGGCTGGGCCTTCCAGTCGGCCGAATGGCTCGCCGACTCGGTTGCGCCTGCCCTGCGGGGAGAGGAGCGCCTCGAGCGGGGTCTCGCCCGGTACCGGCGACGGCACCGGCACGAGCTTCGCGGCCACGCCTTCCTGATCCACGACTACTCGACCGGCCGGCGCTTCAACCGCTTCGAGCGGACCCTGTACGCGGCGTCCGCGCGCGATCCGGAGGTTGCGGTCGCCCTCGACCGCTTCGCCACCCGCCGGGAGAGGCCCGGCCGGCTGCTGGCGAGGGCGATGCCTCGCGCCGTCGCCGTCAACGTCGCCCACGCGCTTGGGCGCGGAGACGGAGCCCTGCCGCCGGCACGCGCCGTCGCCGGACCTCCGGCCGGCTGACCGGCCGGGCGGGTCTATGGTTTCCACCGTGGATGCCGGAGCCGAGGTCTCCCCGGGCTCCCTCAGCCCGATTTCGAGCCTCCCGTTCGTCGGGACGCGCGGAGGAGCTTGGACTGCTCCGCACGCTGATGCCGCGCGCGCCCGGGGAGGGCCAGCGGATCGTCCTGCTGAGCGGCGCGCCGGGGGCCGGCAAGACGCGACTCGCGCGGGAGTTCGCCGCCGGGCTGGAGAGCGGCGTCGGACAGCTTCGCGGCGGCTGCGACGCTGTCGTGCGAACTCCCTACGGGCCGTTCGTCGAAGCGCTCGACATCCTGGTGTCGGCGATGGACGACGACGAGCTGGCGGCCGCGCTCGGGCCCGGAGCCGGAGAGCTGGTCAGGCTGTTGCCCGATCTCGCCGGCCGGGTCGAGGGATTGCACGCTCGGGGGGGCGCCGACCCGGACACCGAACGTCACCGTCTCCACACGGCGGTGGCCGGGCTGCTCTCCCGCGCGAGCGAGGGGGCGCCGCTGCTGCTGGTCCTCGAGGACTGCCACTGGGCCGACGCCCCGACCCTCCTCCTCCTCCGCCACCTGGCGCGGGCCGAGTCCAGGGCCCGGCTCCTGGTGATCGCGACCTTCCGCGACAGCGAGTCCGAACTCTCGCCCGAGGCGGTCGACGCGCTCGCCGACCTGAATCGCTCGGATGACGTCGTCAGGATGCGCCTCGAGAGCCTCACCGATGCCGAGGTCGGGGATCTCGTCCAACGAGCCGCGGGCGGGCGGACGGACGCCGGCGGGGAGCTGGCCTCGGC
Source organism: uncultured Solirubrobacterales bacterium (assembly GCA_963712325.1). Lineage (GTDB taxonomy): Bacteria > Actinomycetota > Thermoleophilia > Solirubrobacterales > 70-9 > VRUE01. Next base: position 149,291 of record CAVQHG010000009.1, on the reverse strand, counting down.
GATCCACGAGCTGACCGGGGGAAACCCGTTCCTCGTCTGCGAGCTGTGGCGGGCCCTGCTGGAGACCGAAATGGTCAGCGCGTCCGGCGGCGAGCTGACGGTCGAGCGCCCGATCGCTGAGCTCGGCACACCGGAGAGCGTGCGCGAGGTCGTCAGCCAGCGCCTGGCTCGGCTGGGCACCGAAACGAGGGAGCTGCTCGGCCTGGCGGCGACCGCGGGGCCGGAGTTCGAGCTGGAGCCGGTGCGGACGGCCGCGGGCCTCGACGAGCCGGACCTCCTGGCGGCGCTCGAGGAGGCCCTCGCCAGCGGCATGATCGAGGAGCTCTCGGCCCAGCCCCTTGCGTACAGGTTCACCCACGAGCTGGTTCGGCGAGCGCTGTACGACCGGCTCTCCCGGGCTCGTCGCGCCGAGCTCCATCTGCGCATCGGGGAAGCTCTGGAGGCGGGGCGGATCCGACCGGCGCCTCGCGGACCTGGCACACCACTTCGGCGCGGCGGCGCCGTTCGGCGACACCGAGCGGGCGGTCTCCTACAACGTGCGGGCCGCGCGCGCCGCCGCCGGGTCGCTCGACTTCGACGAGGCTGCGCAGCGGCTGCGCACGGCGATCCAGATCGGGATCGAGGACGAGATCGACAGGGCCGAGGCGCTGCTCGAGCTGGGGACCGTCCGCCACCGGGCCGGCAAGGCGACCGATGCGCTCGAGGCGCTGAGTGCCGCATCCGAGATCGCGCGCCGGCGAGGGAGCCCCGGCCTGCTCGCGCGCGCCGCGATCGGCTACGAGGAGGCCTGTTGGCGCCCCGGGCTCGATCGCAGGCAGGCAGTCGAGCTGCTCGAAGACGCGCTCGCCGCGCTCGACCGCGACGACGATGACCTGCGGATCGAGCTGCTCTCCGGACTCGCCAGGTCGCTGAGCACCCTCGGCGAGCAGGAGCGAGCCGCGGTGGTCCGGGAAAACGCGATCGAGCTCGCCCGGCGCCGCGAGAACCGCGGTGGACTCGCCCGCATCCTCGTTCGCTCCTACTGGGCACGCGGCAAGACCTCGCCCGACGACGTCCTGGAGATGCTCACCGAGGGCAGGGACCTGGCCGCGGAGCTCGGGGACGTCGAGCTGCGGACCGAGGCGATGGCCTGGCGGGTGCCGACCTTCGTCGGCCTCCTCGACCTCGACTCGGCCCGGGCGGAGGCGGACGCGGTCCGCGAGATGGCCGAGCGCACCGCGCAGCCGTTCATGAATCACGTCGCCGAGCAGTACGGCTCCGCGATAGCGCTCTGCGACGGGCGGCTCGCCGACGCCGAGAGGATGGCCGAGCGCTCCCACGAGTGGGGGCGGCTGCTCACCGGGCGCGACGCCTCGGGCGTCTACGGGATCCAGATGTTCGGAATCCGGCGTGAGCAGGGGCGCCTGGCCGAGCTGGCGCCGGCGGTGCGGATCCTGGCCGGCGATGCCGATCGCGACGGGCCCTGGCGGCCGGGCATGGCAGCGCTCCTGGCCGAACTGGGGATGGAGCGCGAGGCTCGGAGAGAGCTGTCGCGGCTCGCCGCAGTGGGCATCGAGGCCCACAGGTCGTCGCTCTGGGTGGCGGCGCTCGTCTACCTGACCGACGCCTGCGCCGAGCTGGGCGACGAGGAGCTGGCGGCGCTCGTCTACCCGGAGCTGGAGCCCCTGGCGGGGACGAGTCTCCTGATCGGCCAGCTGGTCGCCTGCCAGGGAGCCGCCGACCGCTATCTCGGGATGCTGGCCGCGACGCTGGGCGAGCCCGACCGCGCCGAGCGGCACTTCGAGCGGGCGCTCGAGCAGGATCGCGAGACCGGCGCCCGCCTCTGGGTCGCGCACAGCGCCTATCAGTACGGCCGCTTCCTGCTCGGAAGGGGCCGTCGCGAGCCCGCGCGGGCCCTGCTCGGAGAGGCCGGATCGCTGGCCGAGCGAATCGGGATGGGCGGGCTGCTGACCAGGATCGGCGGGCTCGGGGTCGGTCCCTCCGAGGGGTTCCTGCCCGACGGGCTCTCCCCGCGCGAGGCCCAGATCCTCGCTCTCGTCGCCCGCGGCCTCAGCAACCGCGAGATGGGGGAGGAGCTCTCGATCAGCGAGCACACGGCCGCCAACCACGTGCGCAGCATCCTGCGCAAGACCGGCTGCGCGAATCGCACCGAGGCCGCTTCCTATGCGCATCGCCACGGCCTCGCCTCGGCGTGACCCGCTCACCGGCGCTACGATCGGCCGGTGCCGCTTTACGTGATCGAGCGCAGCTTCGCCGAGCAGCTCGACCTCGGCGACGACGACATCGAGTTGATCGAGGAGATCAACGGCGAGGAGGGCGTGCGCTGGCTGTTCTCCTTCCTCAGCGCCGATCGCCGCCGAACCTACTGCCTCTACGAGGCCCCCTCCCCGGAGGCGATCCGCACCGCTGCCGAGCGGGCCGACATCCCCGCGGACGCCGTCGTCGAGGTCGACCCGGCGACTCCGTTCCTCGCCGGCCGGTTGCGCGAGTGGACCGACACCGTCGGCTGAGGTCAGGTCGCTGACACAGACGACTTGCGCCGCCCCAACCCGGGTAGCCCTCCTCGCGACGTGACCTGATGCGCCGCGCGGCGCATCGAAAAGAGGAGGGAGCGAAATGCAGGTGGGGACTCGACTGGCACGCGCGACGCTGCTCTTCATCGGCCTGCTCGCGGCGGCGGCCCTGGCGCCGTCCGCGGCGAGCGCGGGCTTCGGCATCGAAAGGTGGGAAGCGCTGACCTGCTCCGTCGACGCCTCGCCCGCCGATCCCTGCACCTCCGCCGACACCGAAGACCTCTACACGCAGGCCGCCGGGCATCCGCCGTTCGGGATCACAGACTTCAGGCTCAACACCGGGGAATTCGAAGTGCCGGAAGGCAATGTCAAGGACGTGCGGATCGAACTCCCCGAGGGTCTCGGGGTGAACCCGGAGGCGACCGAACAGTGCACGGTCGCGGAGGTGCCGACCGCGGCCACCGACTGCCCAGGCGCGCTGATCGGCGTCGACTACCTGCGGGCGATCGTCTCCGAAGGCCCACCTCCGGTTGCGTCGACGATTCCGGTCTCCGTCTACAACGTCGAGCCTCCCTTCGGCGTCCCCGCGATGGCCGGCTTCCAGCTTCCGCTGCCGGGCGCGACGCCGACCCTGCTCGTCGCCGACCTCGATCCCTCGGACCAGCACATCTCCTTCACGATCGGGGACATCGGGGCGCCGCCGGAAGGGCCGCCGCTGATCGGCTCCCGGCTCGTCTTCGACGGCCGCGCCGGCGACGGGTACCTGACCATGCCGAGCTACTGCGACGGCGGCCTGACGACGGTCCTCCGGGTCGACTCCCACCAGAGCCCCGGCGACTTCGTCAGCGAGCCGTTCACCACCCCGACCGGCGCCGACGGTTGCGACCAGGTCCCGTTCGACCCGACGATCGCGGTCGATGCCGGCCAGCGGGTCGACTCGCCGGAACCGGTCGCGGTCGACCTGAGGATCCCGTTCAACCCCGATCCGACCGCCATCGCCGACTCCCACCTGCGGATCGCCAAGCTGACCCTGCCCGAGGGCCTGGGGCTGAACCCGTCCGGAGCCGCCGGGCTGCTCGCCTGCACCGACACCGAGTTCGGCAGGGGGACCGATGCCCCGATCGGCTGCCCGCCCGCCTCGCGGATCGGCTCGGTCGAGGTGCAGACGCCGTCGCTGCCGCCCGACTCGATCGGCGGCGAGGTCTACGTAGGCCGGCCCCTGAGCGACGACGCAAGCACCGGCGAGCAGTTCCGGATCTTCGTGCACGCTCACTCCGAGCGCTACGGGGTCGACCTGCGGCTGCTGGGCAGGATCTTCCCCAATCCGCGCACCGGGCGGCTGACCGCGGTGATCGCCGACAACCCGCAGGCGCCGTTCAGCTCCTTCAAGCTGAAGATCGACGGCGGGCCGGGCGGCCTGCTGACGACGCCGCCGACCTGCGGGCCGCATCGCACGACCGCGGAGCTCACACCCTGGTCGGGCAATGAGCCCGCGACTCCCGAGGACGCTCTCGAGCTGAGCGCAGCGCCGGGGGGCGGGCCCTGCCCGAAGACCCTCGCCACGAGGCCCTTCGAGCCCGCCTACCACGCCGAGCCCAACCAGCGACGCGCCGGCGCCTACAGCCCGTTCTCCTTCCATGTCTCCAGGCCCGACGGGGCGCAGGAGATCCGCCGCGTCGACCTGACGCTTCCCCCCGGCATGATCGGGCGGCTGCGCGGCGTCTCCTACTGCCCGGACTCGACGATCGCGGCGACGCGGTTCCGCAGCGGCCGCAGCGTGCTCGCCGACTCTCCCTGCCCGCGCGACAGCGGGCTGGGAACCGTCGACATCGCGGCGGGGTCGGGCTCGCAGCCGCTGCTCGTGCACGGCGGCGTCTACCTGGCCGGGCCCTACGGGGACGCGCCGGTGAGCGTCGTCTTCGTCATTCCGGCGGTGGCAGGCCCGTATGACCTGGGGACCGTCGTCGTCCGAGCCCAGCTGAGGATCGATCCGGAAACGGCTCAGGTGAGCGTCGTCTCCGATCCTCTCCCCGACGTCTTCGGTGGCGTCAGGCTGGACATCCGCCGCGTCGACGTATCCCTCGACCGAGCCCGGTTCATGGTCAATCCGACGACCTGCCGGCAGCCGTTCCCGATCGTCTCCCAGATCTTCGGAGGCGGTGCCGACCCGGCGACCCCGGCCACCTGGCCCGCCGTGACCAGGTGGACCCAGTTTCGCGCGAACGACTGCGGGTCGCTCCGGTTCGAGCCGAAGTTCTATGCGAGGGTCTTCGGCGGGCGGCACCAGATGCGGCGCACCGCGAACCCCAAATTCAGGGCGATCCTGAAGGCACGGAAGGGCGACGCGAACCTGGCCCGCGCGGCCTTCGTCCTGCCCAAGGCGATCATCCTCGACCAGGGCCATATCCGGACGATCTGCACCCGCGTCCAACTCGCCGCGCAAGCCTGCCCCCGGGGGTCGATCTACGGACACGCGAAGATCACGACACCGCTGCTCGACGAACCGCTGAAGGGCCGCGTCTACCTGACCTCCTCGAGCCACAGGCTCCCCGACCTGCTGGTCGACCTGCACGGACAGATCGACATCCGGCTGCGCGGCACGATCAGCTCGACGGGGGGGAGGATGAAGACCGTCTTCCATCCGACCCCCGACGTCGCGGTGCGCAAGTTCATCCTCGTGATGAAGGGCGGCGGCCGGGGCCTGCTCGTCAACTCGAAGGACCTCTGCGGGCGCAAGCGGTTCGGTTACCTCAATCTGCTGGCCCAGAACAGCAGGAGGATGAAGAAGAGGCACCTGCGGGTGAACAGGCCGGGTTGCAGGGGAGGCGGGCGGCGCTATTGAACGCCGCCGCGGAACACGATGATCGCGCCCGCGAGGAGCTGAAGCGCGCCCTGGTCGACCTCGAGCACCGCCTCGCTCGCGGCGGAGCCGAGGAGTACCGCGAGCACCTCGCCGAGGAGGCGATCGTGATCGTCCCCGAGATGGCGCTCGACAAGGCCGGGACGGTGCGGGCGATGGAGGAGAGCGAGGGATGGGATCGGATCTCGATCCAGGACCCGGCCGTGCGCGAGCTCGGCGAGGGCGCGGCGGTCATCACCTACCGCTTCTCCGGCAGGCGGGCCGGGGGCTTCGCCTACGAGGCGCTGATGAGCAGCGTCTACGCCCAGGGCGAGGATGGCGGCTGGCGCCTGGTGCTGCACCAGCAGACGGCGCTGGGCTGAGATCGGCTCAGGCGCGCGGCGCGCCGCCCGCCACGAGACGCTCGAGGGCGTCCCGGCGGTAGTCGAAGATCCGCTCCAGGTCCCGGTGCACGAAGAGACGGTGGGCGAGAGCGCCGATCGGGCCGAGGGGGAGCGAGTAACGGACGATGTCGCGGACCACGGTCGCAGCGGCGCCGTCTGCTTCGAAGAGGTGGGTGTGGTCCCATAGCGAGTAGGGCCCGCGCTCCTGGAAGTCGCTGAAGCGCAGCGGCGGCTCCCAGGCGGCGATCCGCGTCCGCCAGCGGATCGGCACGCCGTGGAGCCGAAGCCGGTACTCGAGCACCGCTCCGGCCTCCATCCGCGGCGGCCGCGAGGTGATCTGGAAGTGAAGCCAGGGAGGCGTCAGCGCTTCGAGATTGCGGTCATCGGCGTAGACCGCGAAGGCCTCCTCGATCGTGAGGTCCAGGCGCTGGCTGCGTTCGAGTACGTGCACGGCCACCGCGCGAAGCTTTGCAGCCGTGCGTCCGACCCCGATACCTTGGGTGGATCGCTGCGAGCACCCTGATCGCGGGAGCCACCGGCTACATCGGCGGTCGCCTGGCGGCCGCCCTGCGCGCCGAGGAGGGCATCGAGTGCGGTGCCTGGTCCGCGATGCCGAGCGTGCGCCCGGCCTGCGCGGCTCGGGCCGAGCAGCACGTCGGCGGATGTCACCGACGCCGGAGAGCATGCCGGGAGGCGGGGCGGGTGTCGACGTCGCCTACTACCTGATCCACTCGATGGGGAGGGGGGGATTCCGGCGACTTCGCGGAGCGCGACAGGCAAGCGGCGCGCAACTTCGCCCGGCGGGCCGCGAGGAAGGCGTGGGCCGGGTCGTCTACCTGGGCGGGCTCGGCGAGGCCGGCGGCTCCCGCACCTGCGAAGCCGCCACGAGTCGGCCCTCGATCCTCGCCGCGAGGGTCCGCCGCTGACCTACTTCCGCGCCGCGATGGTGGTCGGCGCCGGGAGCGAGTCCTACCGGACGCTGCGCTACCTGGTGGCGGGCTGCCGGTGATGATCGCGCCGGCCTGGCTGCGCACCGCCACGCAGCCGATCGGGATCGATCGACGTGCTCTCCTACCTCGTGGCGGCACCTCGCATCGATTCGAGCGCGGGCAAGGAGGTGAGATCGGAGGTCCCGACGTGCTCTCCTACGGGGAGATGGTGGGTGGATGGCGAAGCGCTGGGGAAGCGCCGCCCCCGAAGGTGCCCGTGCCGCTGATCACCCCGTGGCTCTCGGCGCTGTGGATCGGCCTGGTCACCCCGGTCGACGCCGGGGTCGCCCGGCCCCTGATCGAGGGCCTCACCACCGCGACGGTCGTCACCGACCCGGGCCGCGCGGCCGCCTTTGAGGTGTGAGCCGTCGAGCTTCCACGAGGCACTGCGGCGGGCCCTTGGCGAGGAAGAGGAAGCCCGAGGCGAACCGTTACACCATGACGTGTAATCCACGATCGGAAATAGGTGCCGGGTGCGCCGCACCTTTCCCGCGCGCCCGGTGTTCGGACAGATGTGGGACTTGAATCGGTCCCCTGGGCTGGTTACGGTACTTGCGGGAGAGTGACCAGGCGCCACGCAGGGGCGGGGTAGTCGAAGTTCGTCAATGCGTAACGGAGGAGAGAATTGAATGATTAGGCGCTCGGTCATCCTTTTCGCGGTGATGGCGCTCGGGGCTGCCGTGTTCGCACCGGCTTCCCAGGCGGACCTCGCAATCCCCAAGTGGGAATCGATCACCTGCAAAGTGAACAAAGACCTGCCGGAAGTCCCGCCGTCGGAATTCGGCGAACCGGAAGTCGGGTACGAATCCACGCTGCCCGATCCGGAAGAACAGTGCACCGGCGAAGCCACGCCGGAAGAAGAAGCCAAATGGTTCACCCAGGCCGCCGGCCACCCGAAATACGGGATCACCGACTTCAGGATCGCCACCTTCCCGCACCCGCCGACTGAATTCGGCGGCTTCCCCGCCGGTTTCATAAAAGAGATCGTCGTCGACACGCCGGAGGGGCTGAGTGTCAACCCCGAAGCTCTGCCGAAGTGCACGATCGCGCAGCTGACCACGCTCACCTGTCCGGTCACCTCCTTCGTCGGGGTCAACTACCTGACCGTGGCGGCGCAGGAGCCGAACGAAGAAGGCAAATGCCTGCCCGCCGGCGAATGCCTGCAGGCGCGCGTCGCCGTTCCCGTGTTCAACCTCGTCCCGTTCAACGGGGTGCCTTCGATGGTCGGCTTCATGACCGAAAGCGGCCCGACCTTCATCGTCGGCTCGCTCGACCCGGTCGACCAGCACGTCCGCTTCACGATCGAGGTCCATCCACCCTCCGGGACGAGCCCGCCGATCATCGAGTCGCGGCTCGTCTTCAACGGGACCTCCGGAAACGGGACCTACCTGACCATGCCGAGCAACTGCGCCGGCGGCCAGACGACCCTGATCCACCTGCTCGGCTACGGCGGCTCGCCGTTCGAACCGCTGCCGAGCGAAGCGGCCGACTCGTTCACCACCGCGGTCGGGGCCTCAGGCTGCGCGCTTGTGCCGTTCGACCCGACGATCGACGTGACCCCGGCCGGGGGTGCCGTCGACTCGCCGGAGGCGACGACCTTCGACGTCGGCGTTCCGTTCGACCCGACCGAGCCGATCGCCAACTCCTACCTGAAGGTCGCGAAGGTGGTCCTGCCCGAAGGCATGGGGCTGAACCCCGCCTCCGCCCACGGGCTCGAGCCCTGCACGGACGCGCAGTTCGGCAAGGGCACGAACAACCCGATCGCCTGTCCGTCGTCCTCGATAGTCGGCCGAGTCGAGGTGCAGGCACCGGGGGTGCCGGCCGACTCGCTGACCGGGAACGTCTACATCGCGCAGCCGCTCAGCAACGAACCGTTGTCCGGCAACCAGTTCCGGATCTTCTTCCAGGCCGCCTCGGCCCGCTATGCGGTCAACGTGCGCCTCGAAGGGAAGGTCTACGCGAACCCGGTCACCGGCCAGCTGACGGTGGTGGTCCCGGAAAACCCGCAGGCCACGTTCACCGCCTTCAAGCTGCGCATGTTCGGCGGTCCGAGGGGAACCCTGACGAGCGCGCCGACCTGCGGGCCCCACACCACCAACACGGTGCTGACCCCGTGGTCCGGGCAGGCCGACGCGACCCCGTCCAACAGCTTCGTGCTGACCTCGAACCCGAGCGACGGGGCCTGCCCCGCGACCCTCGGTGCGCGGCCGTTCACGCCCACCTACAGGGCCAAGTCCGACAGCAACGAGGCAAACGCCTACAGCCCCTTCCGGGTTCGGATCGCACGCCGTGACGGCGAGCAGGAGCTGAAGGTGGTCGACGCCTCGCTGCCCTACGGGATGGCCGGCAAGGTCGCCGACGTCCCCTACTGCTCGGACGCCGCGCTCGCCGCGGCCACGTACAAGAGCGGGGCCGCCGAGATCGCCTCCCCGAGCTGTTCGTCGGCGAGTGAGATCGGCAACACCACGACCGCGGCCGGCAGCGGCGGCGGCCCGATCAGGATCCCCGGCAAGGCCTACCTCGCCGGGCCCTACAAGGGCGCGCCGCTCTCGATGGCAGTGGTCACGCCCGGGGTGGCGGGCCCCTACGACATCGGCACCGTCGTTGTCAGGGTCGCGCTCAACGTCGATCCCGAAACGGCCCGGATCACGGCCAACTCGGACCCGCTCCCCGATGTGTACGGCGGCGTCAAGCTGGACATCAGGGAAATCTGGGTCGACGTCGACCGGGGCGGGTTCATGCACAACCCGACCAACTGCCGGTCGAACATGTCGTCCGGCACGATCCACGGCGGCGGGGCGAACCCGGCCAACCCGGCCGCGTTCAGCTCCTACGCGTTCTCCGACCAGTACGCGTCGAGCAACTGCCACAAGCTCGACTTCAAGCCGAAGTTCGGCGTGAAGCTGCTCGGCGGTCGCAAGGCCGCCAAGCGCAGGTCGCATCCGAAGGTGCAGGCCGTGCTGCGGTCGAAGAGCAAGGAAGCGAACGTCAATTACACGGCATTGACGCTGCCGCCGACGATGCTGCTCGACAATGCCCACATCGGGACGATCTGCACACGCGTGCAGCTCGCGGCCCAGCAGTGCCCGAAGGCCTCGGTCTACGGTCACGCCACGGCCACCTCGCCGCTGGTCGGCGGCAAGCTGTCCGGCCCGGTGTACCTGACGTCGTCCAGCCACAAGCTGCCCGACCTGCTCGCCGATCTGCACGGGCAGGTGCCGATTCGCCTCCGCGGCGTGATCAGCACCGTCAAGGGCGGGATGAAGACGACCTTCAAGGGCATCCCCGACGCCCCGGTGAAGAAGTTCGTCCTCAGGATGGACGGCGGCAAGAAGGGCCTGATCGTCAACGCCAAGGACCTCTGCAAGGCGAAGCCTCGGGGCAAGCTGGTGATCAGGGGCCAGAACGCGAAGAAGGTCAAGAACAACAAGTTCCGGATCCAGACGAGCTGCGGTAAGAAGAAGAAGTAACCGCAGGGCCCAGTTGTTGTGTGGGTTCGCGCCGGCGCGGTGGGCTCTAGCCGCCGCGCCGGCGCTCTTCGTCTCCGGCTGCGCGGCGAAGTAGGCTCAGGCGGGTAAATGGGTTTCATCGAGCCATCGCCGCCGCCCGTCGACGTCGACGAGTGGCGCAGGGGGTCGCACCTCGAGCGGATCAGGCCGCTTGCCCAGGACTGGGCGCTGAACGGCTTCGGCACTCCCTCCTTCGTCTACCTCCTCTACGTCGCCAAGGTCGCCGCCTACGCACTGGGCGGGCTCTTGGTGATCTCGGCGACCACCTCCGGCCTGGGCGGCCTCGGCGACCTCGGCCAATGGTGGACCGAGCCGATCGTCTTCGAGAAGGCGGTGGTCTGGACGATGCTCTGGGAGATCCTCGGGCTGGGCGCCGGCTCGCTGCCGCTGACCCTGCGCTTCAAGCCGATGATCGGCGGCGTTCTCTACTGGCTGCGCCCGGGGACGACTCGCCTGCCGCCCTGGCCGGAGAGGATCCCGCTGACCCGCGGCACCGTGAGGACGCCGATCGACATCGCCCTCTACGCCGCCGTTCTCTTCTGGCTCGGCTACCTGCTGCTCACCGACGGCGTCTCCACCCCCGACGCCCTCGCCGGCCGCCTCGACCCGGCGGCGGTCGGCACGCTGCTCGTGCTGCTCGTGCTGCTCGGGCTGCGCGACAAGGTCCCCTTCCTGGCGGCGCGGGCCGAGGTGTACGGGAACCTGATGATCCCCTTCCTCTTTCCCCTCAACAACATGATCATCGCCGCGCAGCTGATCTTCGTCTGCATCTGGTGGGGGGCGGCGTCCTCGAAGCTCAACCACCACTTCCCGTTCGTGGTCACGGTGATGATCAGCAACACGCCCTGGAACCGCTTCAGGTCGATGAAGCGAAGGCTCTACCGGGACCACCCGCGCAACCTGCTGCCCTCCCGGGAGGGGGCCTTCGCCGCCCACTTCGGCACTGCGATGGAGTTCACCCTGCCGCTGGTGCTGCTCGTCTCCCAGGGCGGCACGATCGGCTGGATCGCCGCCGCCGGGATGATCGTCTTCCACGTCCACATCCTCTCGACCTTTCCGCTCGCCGTGCCGCTCGAGTGGAACGTGTTCATGATCTTCGGGGTCCTCTTCCTCTTTGGCCATTACGGCGCGGTCCCGTGGTCGACGCTCGACTCGCCGCTGCTGATCCTGATCCTCGCGGTCACCTGCGTCGGGATCCCGGTGCTCGGCAACCTGCGGCCCGACCTGGTCTCCTTCCTGCCCTCGATGCGCTACTACGCCGGCAACTGGGCGACCAGCCAGTGGCTGTTCAGGAAGGACAGCGGAGCGGAGCGGAAGCTCGACGACCGGGTGCCGAAGGTCGCCCCGGTGGTGGTGGAGCAGCTGCTCGAACGCTATGACCCCGACCTCGTCGAGGTGCTGATCTACAAGGGGCTCGCGTTCCGCTCGATGCATTCGCACGGGCGGGCGCTGAACGGGCTCCTGCCCCGGGCGGTCGACGACGTCGATGCCTACGACGTGCGCGACGGCGAGATCGTCGCAGGCGTAGTGCTGGGCTACAACTTCGGCGACGGCCACTTCCACAACCTGCAGCTGCTGGAGGCGGTGCAGGCGCGCTGCGACTTCGCTCCCGGCGAGCTGCGGGTGGTCGCGCTCGAGTCCCAGCCCGCCAACGAGCAGCGCCAGCGCTACCGCATCTACGACGCGGCCGAGGGTCTGGTCGAGGAGGGCTGGGTCGACGTGGCGGAGATGATCCGCCGCCAGCCTTGGCTCGACGACGAGCCGTTCCCCGTGCACGTGGCATGAGCGAGGCGATCGTCGTCGGCTCCGGGCCGAACGGGCTCGCCTGCGCCGCCACCCTGGCCAGGGAGGGCGTCGGGGTGACCGTGATCGAGGCCGCCGACGAGATCGGCGGCGGGGTGCGGAGCGGCGAGCTGACCCTGCCTGGGCTCGTCCACGACGAGTGCTCCGCTGTGCATCCCTTCGCCGTCGGCTCCGCCGCTCTGCGGCCGCTGGAGCTGGACCGCCACGGGCTCGAGTGGGCCTGGCCCGAGGTGGACCTGGCCCATCCGTTCGACGACGGCAGCGCCGCGGCGATGGTGCGCTCGATCGAGGAGACGGCGGCCGGGCTCGGCGAGGCCGGCGGCGCCTGGAGGCGGCTCTTCGGCCCTCCGTCAGAGGCCTTCGAGGCGTTGGCGGAGGACATCTTCCTGCCCAAACTCCGCCTGCCGCTGCACCCCGTGCGGCTGGGCCGCCTCGGGCTCCGGGCCACGCTGCCGATCTCCGCCCTGGCCCGCGCCCTGCCCACCCCGGCCGCGCGGGCCCTCTTCGCCGGCACGGCAGCGCACGCCTTCCGCCCGTTCAGCTCCCCGCTCGGCGCCGCGCCGGGAACGGTCCTGATCGCCGCCTGCCACAGCCGGGGCTGGCCGGTGGCCCGGGGCGGCTCGGGGAGGATCGCGGACGCCCTGGCGGCGTCGATCGCCGAGAGCGGCGGCAGGATCGAGACCGGCAGGCCGGTGCGCTCGCTGGCGGAGCTGCCTCCCGCCGACGCCGTCGTCTTCGACCTCGCGCCCGGGGCCGTCGCCGAGATCGCCGGTGAGCGGCTCCCCGGCCGTGTGGCCCGCGCCTACCGCCGCTACCGCCACGGCCCGGGAGCGTTCAAGGTAGACCTCGCCGTCGAGGGGGGCGTGCCGTGGAGCGACCCGGTGTCGGCAAGGGCGGGCACCGTCCACGCGATCGGCTCCTTCGAGGAGCTCGCCCGCTCCGAGCGCGAGGTGGCACGCGGGCGGATGCCGGAGCGGCCCTTCGTGCTGGTCGGCCAGCAGTACCTGGCCGATCCCTCCCGCTCGCGCGGCGACCTGCACCCTGTCTGGGCCTACGCGCACGTCCCCAACGGATATCCGGGCGATGCCACCGAGCCGATCCTCGACCAGATCGAACGCTTTGCCCCGGGCCTGCGCGGGCGGATCCGAGCGCGGGCGACGTGCTCGCCGGAGCAGCTCGGCGCCCGCAACCCGAACTACGTCGGCGGCGACATCCTGACCGGCGCCAACACGCCGCTGCAGACGATGGTCAGGCCGCGGCTCGCCCTCGACCCCTACCTGGCCGGCCCCGGCCTCTACGTCTGCTCCGCGGCGACCCCGCCGGGGCCGGGCGCCCACGGGATGTGCGGGCACGGTGCGGCGCGCTCGGTGCTGCGGCGCCTCTGAGTGGCCGAGCGTCCCGGCCTCCTACACTTGTCCGATGGCGGGAGAGCCGGAGGGAGCCTCGACCTTCACCGAGTACCGGCGCGGCATCGAGCTGCTCGAGGAGCGTGACTTCGAGCACGCCACGGAGCACCTCGAGCGCGCCGCCCGCCGCGCGCCGGAGAAGGCCTCGGTGCGCGAGGCGCTGGGCCGCGCCTACTTCAGCTGCGGCCGCTTTGCCGCTGCCGCGGTCGAGTTCCGGGCCGTGGTCGAGGCCCATCAGGTCGACGACTACGCCCACTTCTGCCTCGGCCGGGCGTTGAGCAAGACCGGCGACACCGAGCGCGCCCGCCACCATCTGGCGCTCGCCTCGAACCTGCGCCCGGACCGCCGCGACTACCGCTTCTTTCGCGAACAGCTCGCCTGAGCGCGCTCAGAGCCCGGCGACCAGGGCGCCGACGTTCTTCGTGGAGAAGTACGGGCCGAAGGTGTGCAGGCGGTCCCGGGTGCGGCCGTAGCTGGTCAGGCCGTCGATCGCCGTTCCGCCGTCGATCGTCCAGGCGCCGCCGCTGGCGCCGGGCGCCCAGCGGCATCGGATCCGCGCGGTGGGCGGCCCGGCCAGCCGGCGCGTCAGCCGGTCTTCCCCGGTGGCGGGGGAGCTGCAGTGCTGCAAGCGGCTCGATTCGCCCGGATAGCCGAAGGTCTGGAAGAGCTCGTGGCGGCTGCGGTCGAGCGCGAGCAGGGCGCCGCCGCCGACCGCGTCGGCGAGCAGCGCGCCGGCCGGGCCCGGCCCCACCCGGAACGCTCCGACGTCGAAGTTGGGGTTGCCGCCCTTGACCCAGGGGCGGGGCGCGAAGACGTCCCGGCGGCGGGCGACGAAGGAGCCGAAGGGGGCGTTGCCGTCGGTGTAGGCGGGGACGAACTGCACGAAGCGGGACCACGCGGAGGTGCGGCGGCGCCCTCGCGGGCCGCTGTTGACGCAGTGGCCCGCGGTGAGCACGAGGCGGCGACTCGGGGTGTCGATCGCGGTTCCCGAGCAGTAGCCCCGGTTCCGGCCCTGGCGGATGAAGACGCGCCCGTTCGCCGCGTAGGGGGGAGCGTCGGGTCGGGGAAGGCGGCGAAGCTGGCGCTCGCCAGCGGCTCGGAGCGGCCGTCGCCGCCGAGCGGCGGGGTCGAGCGCATCCGCTGCGGCGTCCAGTAGGCGCGGACCCTGGCTTCTTCGGACGCGGCGCTGGCGGTGGCGCCGGCGGGGGCCGGAGGGCGCAGGCGCGGCGCGGCGCGGGCGGCGGGAGCGGGCACGGCGAGCGCCGCCACCAGCAGCGCCGCGGCGCCGACCGCCGCGCGCGTCGGGTCGAGCTGCGGTCGTCGGGCCATCCCGGCAGAGGATAGAGAGGGGCCTGCGCGGGCTAGGTCACTATCGGGAACACACAGCGGTAGCGATTGCTTTCGCTGAGAAACGATGCTTTGAGCCCGCCGGCGAGTTTCAACAGTCACCACGCCATATGCGTTTTCTCCGGAGAATTCGTCATGTCGCCAGTCCACTCTTCACTGGCCAGGGCCACGTCGGGCTGCTGGGCGAAGGCGGCGAGCTCCAGCGCCTCTGGCAGGGAGCCGCCGCGCGCCGCGCAGGCGGAGGCGGCGACCGGTGCGGTGACCGCCGCCGGGTTGGCGGAGGTGTCCCAGCAGGCGCCGGCGAAGGGCGTCGTCCCCGCCCGGCAGCCGGCGCCGTGGCCGTTGACGGTGCTGGCGTCGACGGCGTTGACCGCATTGAGCGCCGTCTGCGCCTCTCCCGCCGTCGCCGCGGTGCCGGCGAGGTCGGCGTAGCCGGCGCTGGGCACCTGGCCGAGGCTGCGCTCGTCGATCTGCGACGCCGGTGACCGGCGCCCTCAGCGTGCCGTCGAGCACTCCGCGGCGCAGGCGGTTGGCCGGCAGCGAGTGCGGCTTGACGCGATTTCCCGGCAGCGACTTCGGCTTCACCAGCCTGCCGTTGATCCTGCCCCCGGCGTAGGCGCTGCCGGCCATCGCGGCAAGCAGCGCGACGATCGCCACGATCGTCGCCGGCGTCGGACGAAAACCCTGCCTCATGTTCATCTCCCCAGGTCGTTTGCGTGCGCGGCCAGCCTAGGCGGGGAATGCTCGGCGGCCGACTGGCGGTGGACGGGGATCCAGCGGTCAGGAGGCGGCTGTCCGGTTTGTGTGCGGAGGCGTCTGCGCGCTCGCCGCGCCTCCGCGGGGTAGTATCGGCGCCGATAACGGTCGGTGGTCAAGGGAAGTCCGGTGTGAATCCGGCGCGGTCCCGCCACTGTGACCGGGCTGAGGAGGCCGCGGGCGCCCGCCGAGCGGGCGCGGCCACTGGGGCGCAGCTGCGCCCCGGGAAGGCGCGGCGATCCACGTCCCGGAAGCCAGGAGACCTGTCCCCGGCCAGCCATGACAACCCTCGAGGAAAGGGCGGCCTAAATGCCAATACTCGTTCCCCACCGGCTGGCGGCTGCATGCGCGCTGGCCCTGCTTTTGCTCCTGTCCACCACCGCGGCCTCGGCGGCGAAGAGCCGCCGGGTCGAGGCCGGCCTGCGCGTCGTCGCCGGCGGAAGGGTGCTCGAAGAGCGCACGATGCGGACCGGCCCGACGCGGATCCCCACCAGCCGCAGGGCGACCTGCTTCGGCCGGGGCACCGGCGGCAGCGGCAGGCCGAAGGGAGTCGGCTTCCCCAGCGCCCTGGGGATGCTCGCCCAGGCCGCGCATCGCGGCCGGGCGCTGCGCCCGCTGCGGATCACCGACTCCTTCAGCTTCGGGCTGGGCATCTGCGGGGTCGGCGGCCACGATGCGAACCGCAAGCTCTCCTGGTACCTGAAGGTCAACCACCGCAACCCCGAACTCGGCGGCGAGGTCGTCCGGGTTAGGCCCGGCGACCAGGTTCTCTGGGCGTTGGTCGGCTTTCCCTACCCCGACGAGCTGGTCCTGCGGGCGCAGGGCGAGGCGGCAGCCGGGGCTCCGTTCGCGGTCCGCGTCCTCGGCTTCGACGACCGCGGCCGGCGCAGCCCCGTCGCCGGCGCCAGGGTGACCGGCGCGGAGACGCCGACCGACTCCAGGGGCGTGACCACGGTCACCGTCGATGCGCCGACCACGATCCGGGCCACGCACGGCAGGGACATCCCGTCCAACGGGGTCGACGTGTGCGTCGCGGGGGCCTGTCCCTGAGGCCGCCCCGGTGAGCCCCGGCCCCGGCATGGCGGTCGCGCTGGCGCTGCTCGGAGCGGCGCTCGCGGCCGCCGGCTGCGGGCTGGGGCCGGGAAGCGGCGTCGGCGAGGTCGAGCTCACGGTCACGCGCGACTTCGGCTCGACCCACGTCATCGCCCCCCGGGCCGAGCGGGCGACCGAGGCCGACACGGTGATGCGGGTCCTGGAACGCGGCGCCGACATCACGACCCGCTACGGCGGCGGCTTCGTGCAGTCGATCGAGGGGCTCGAGGCCGCCCAGGGGGCCGGCGATCGCGGCCCCCGCGACTGGTTCTACTACGTGAACGGGGTCGAGGCGACCGTCGGCGCCGCCGACTACGCGGTGCGGGGCGGCGAGTCGATCTGGTGGGACTACCGCGACTGGGGCGCCGCGATGCGGGTGCCGGCGGTGGTCGGGTCCTGGCCGCAGCCGCTGCGCGACGGCTACGACGGAGCGCGCCGCCCGGTCGCGGTCGAGTGCCGCGGCGGCGGCGCCGCCTGCCGAGTCGTGCGGCGGCGGCTCGGCGGCGCCGGCGTGGAGACGACGCCGATCGCGGGCGAAGACGCGATCCGGGTCCTGGTCGGGCCCTGGGGGCGGCTTGCGACCGATCCCGCCGCGGCGCAGATCGAGCGCGGCCCGGAGGCGAGCGGCGTCTTCGCGCGGCTGGCGCAGCGGCCCGCGCTGCCGGCTGACCCCGCTCGACGAAGACGGCCGCGCGGCCGCGCCGCTCGGCCCCCGCGCCGGCCTGCTGGCCGCGACCCGGCGCTACGACGCGCCGCCCGTCTGGGTGGTGACGGGCTGCGGGAATGCGGGCGTCACCGCCGCCGCAGGGACGCTCGACGCCGCCGACCTGC
The DNA here is from genome assembly GCA_963712325.1 of uncultured Solirubrobacterales bacterium. Lineage (GTDB taxonomy): Bacteria > Actinomycetota > Thermoleophilia > Solirubrobacterales > 70-9 > VRUE01. The sequence continues at coordinate 131,802 of CAVQHG010000009.1, read as the reverse complement.
GCGACCGCTACGCGGTCGCCACCGCCGGCCCAGGCGGCGCCTCGATCCCGTTGCCGCGGCCCGCGCCGGGAGCCGGCCGGTGAGGTCGCCGCTCGCCTACACGCCGAGGCCGCTGCCGCTGCAGCGCGCCAACCCCGGCGCTGCGGTCGCCTACCTGGGCTCGCTGGCGGCGGTCGCCTTCGTCTTCTCGAGCCCACTGGTGCTGCTCTCGGTCGGGGCGGCGGCGGCGCTGGCCGGCCTCCTGGCCGGCGCCCGGCGCGCCGTGCGGGCGGCGCTGCGGATGGGCCTGGCGCTGGCCCTGCTGATCGCCGGCGTCAACGCGATCGTCGTCAGCCGCGGTGAGACGGTGCTCGCGAGGCTCGGCGATTGGCCGCTGCTCGGCAGGGTCGACATCACCGCCGAGGCGATCGCCGAAGGGGCGGTCGCTGGGCCTGCGAGCGGCAGCCGTGATGGTCGTCTTCGCCGTCTACTCGGCCTGCGTCGACCCCGACCGGGTGCTGCGAGCGCTGCGGCCCCTCGCCCGCCGCTCGGCGCTGACCGCGACCCTGGTCTCGCGCCTGGTCCCGGTCGCCGCCGCCGACGCCGCCCGGCTCGCGGAGGCGGGACGGCTGCGCGGTCCGGGGGCGGCCCCGGTCGGTCGGGCGCCGCTCGCGCGGCGGCTGCTGGCGGGGTCGCTCGACCGCGCGGTCGACGTCGCCGCGACGGTCGAGCTGCGCGGCTACGGGATCGACGGTCCCCGGCCAGAGGGCCGGGCGCCGCGGAGCCGCTTCGACCGGCGCTTCCACGTGGCCGCCGTCGCCCTGCTGGGGATCTCGATCGCCGCCTCCGCGCTCGGCGCCGGTGGCTTCGACGCCTACCCGACGATCGGGCTCGGCCTCGGGCCGGCGACGATCGCCCTCTCCCTCTCGATCGTGCTCTTCGGGCTGGTTCCCCGCCGTGGCTGAGGCGACGGCCACGGCGCGCGCCCTGCCGGCTCTCGCGGCGGCGGGTCTCTCATACGCCTATCCGAGGGCGGCGGCGCCGGCGCTCGCCGAGGTATCGCTGGCGTCGGCGCCGGCGAGTTCGTCGTCCTCGCCGGCCGCTCGGCGAGCGGCAAGTCGACCCTGCTGCGGGCCTCCTGCGGCCTTGTCCCCCATTTCCACGGGGGCGAGTTCTCGGGGACGATCGAGGTCGCCGGCCGCGACGCCCTGGCCGCCGGCCCCGGGGCGCTGGCCGAGGTCGTCGGCTACCTGGCCCAGGACCCGGAGTCCCAGGTCGTCTCGACCACGGTTGCCGCCGAGCTGGAGTTGCCGCTCGAGATGCGCGGCGACCCGCCCGCGGCGAGGGCGAGGGCGGTTGAGGAGGTCGCCCTCGCCCTCGCGATCCCGCACCTGCTCCGGCGCACCGTCGACAGCCTCTCCGGCGGCGAGCTGCAGCGCGTCGCGCTCGCCGCCGCCCTGGTCACCCGGCCGCGGCTGGTGCTGCTCGACGAGCCGACCTCGCAGCTCGACCCGGTCGCCGGAGACGAGCTGATCTGGCTCCTGCGGCAGGCTCAATGAGGAGTGGGGGGTCGCCGTGCTGCTCGCCGAACACCGGCTCGAGCGCTGCCTCGCCGCGGCCGACCGCGCGGTCGCGATCGAGGCGGGCTCGATTGCCTTCGACGGCCCGCCTCGCGACTTCCTGGTCTGGGCCCAGGAGCACGACCCGGCCCTCGAGACCCCGGGCTCCCGCCTCTTCTCCCTCGCCGGCCTCGCGCCCCTCCCGGTCGGGGTCCGCGACGCCCGCAAACTGCTTGCCTCCGTGGAATTGCCGCTTGGGCGGGTGGCGGCGGTGCCGGGGGGGTCGAGGACAGCTCGGCCCGCACCACCCCCCGGCACCGCCGCCAGGTCCCGCCCTCCCCGGCGCCACCGCCACCCGCTCGAGGGCGCGAACTGCAGGGACGCGCAACGGCCCTCGAGGCGCGAGATCTGTGGATCGAGCTGGAGCGCGACGACGAGAGGCATGAGGTGCTGAAGGGGATCGACCTGCGGATCGAGCCGGGGGAGAGGGTGGCGCTGATGGGCCGCAACGGGGCGGGCAAGAGCACGCTGCTGCGAGCCGCGGCGGCCCTGGTCGAGCCGGTGCGCGGCCGGATCGAGGCTCCGGGCGGCGTCGCGCTGCTCACCCAGAGCCCGGGCGACTACCTGGTCCGCGAGCGCGTCCGGCGACGAGCTTCCGGGCGCGGCGGGCGAGAAGGCGTTGGCCGCGGTGGGGCTCGCCGGCGCGGCGGACGCCGACCCCCGCGACCTCTCAGGCGGGGAGCGCCAGCGCCTGGCGCTTGCGATCGCCCTCGCCGGGCGGACCGAGGGCGCGGAGCTGCCCGGGCTCGTCGCCCTCGACGAGCCGACCCGGGGCATGGACCGCGCGCGCAAGGGCGAGCTGATTGAGCTGATCGACGGCCTGGCGCAGCCGCGGCGCGGCGGTCGTCGTCGCCACCCACGACGTCGAGTTCGCCGCCGCCTTCGCCACCGCGTCGCCCTGCTCGGCGATGGCGTCGCGATCGCGACGGGCCGCCCGAGGAGGTGCTCTCCGGGCGGCTGGTACTTCGCCACCGAAGTCGCGCGGATCCTCGACGCCCCGGGGGTGATCGCCCCCGGGGCGGGCGCCGCCTGCCTGTCCGCGAGCAGGAGCGACTGATCTCCTGGCAGCTGGCCGCCTTCCTGATCCTCGCCGCCGCCCTCCTGGCGGGCTTCGCCTGGTACGAGCGCTCGCGTCCCCCGGCCCAGGTCGTCGCCCTCGTCGCCACCCTCGCCGCGATGGCGATCGCCGGGCGCGTCGCGTTCGCGGCTTTCCCCAACGTCAAGCCGACCACCGACCTCGTCGTCTTCTCCGGCTACGCCCTCGGCGGCGCCCCCGGGTTCGCGGTCGGGGCGCTCGACGGCGCTGGTCTCCAACCTCTGGTTCGGCCAGGGGCCGTGGACGCCATGGCAGATGGCGGGCTGGGGGATGTGCGGGCTGCTCGGCGCCGGGCTCGCCGCCCTCGGCGGGCGCGGCGCCGGCCGCCTCGCCCTGGCCGCTGCATGCGGATTTGCCGGTCTCGCCTATGGCCTCCTGCTCAACTTCTCGCTGATGGCAACATATGGTGGTGATCTTTCCCTCGAGCACTTCCTCCTGCTGGAGTCGCGGGCGGTCCCGTTCGACGCCGCCCACGTCGCCGGCAACGTCGTCTTCGCCCTCCTCGCGGGGCCGGCGATGATCCGCATGCTCGGCCGTTTCAGGATGCGCTTCGAGTGGCGCGCCCCTGCCCTGGTCGGCGCGCTGCTCCTCGCCCTCGCCCTCGCCTCGGCGCTGCCGGCGCCGGCGCGAGCGGCGGACACCTCGAAGGCGGCCGGATGGCTGGCCTCGGCGCAGAACTCCGACGGCGGCTTCGGCGACTCGACCACCGACGCCTCGAGCGTCTCGACCACGGCCTGGGCCGTGCTCGGCCTGGAGGCCTCCGGCCGCAACCCGCTCGACGTCGAAAGCCACGGCAAGAGCGCCGTCGACTACATGCGCTCCCACGTCGCCGAGCTGAGCAGCAGCGGCGACTTCGCGCGCACGATCCTCGCCCTGAAGGGCGCCGGGCTGGACCCACGCTCCTTCGGGGGCCGCAACCTCGTCGCGGCACTGCTCAAGCACCGCCGCTCCGACGGCTCCTACCACGGCTGGCCCGGCAGCACCGCGTTCGCGATCCTCGCCCTGCGCGCGGCGGGGGCGACGGGCAGCCTCGACGCCTCCTACTCGTGGCTGGGTGGCGCCCGGAACCGCGACGGGGGATGGGGCAACGAACCCGGAGCCCGAGCGTCCCGGACATCACCGGGGCGGCGATGCAGGCGATGCCGGGCTCGACTGCGGCGAAGGGCGGGCTCGACTACCTGCGCAAGCACCAGAACGGCAGCGGCGGATTCAACGCCGGCGGCAGTGGCGGCGTCAACACCCAGTCGACGGCATGGGCCGTGCAGGGGATGATCGCCGTCGGCGCCGACCCGGCCAAGGTGACGAAGGGCGGCAGGTCGGCGCTCGACTACCTCGGTGCCCAGCAGCAGGCGGACGGCCACTTCCGCTATTCCTCCTCCAGCGACCAGACCCCGGTCTGGGTGACCGGCCAGGCGCTCGCCGCCGTCGCCGGGGATGCATTTCCCGTCCCGTCCGTGCCACGCGCTCCGCAGCCGGCTCCGACGCCCGCTCCCAGCCCGGCCCCGACCCCGGCTCCGTCGACCTCGCTGCCGCCGGTGCCGATCCCGGGCGTCACGGCGCCCCCCGCCACCTCCTCGCCGTCCGGCGGCGGCTCGTCCAGCGGCGGCTCCGGTCACGCCGGGCCCCTGATCCCGGGCACGAGCACGGTGCCGCCGATCGGCGGCTCGGGGGCGATCACCCCGCCGGCGAGCCCCTCGGAAGGCCAGGGAGGCCTGGTGGAAGCGGCTCCCGCGAGCCAGGTCGAAGCGGGCTCCGGTGGGCCGGCGTCGCCCTGGATACCGATCGGGATCGGGCTCGGTGTCGGTCTCCTGGCGCTGGCCGCCCCGTTGCTGCTCGGCCGGCACTACGCCTGGTAGCGACCTGGGCCCCGCGCCGGGGGCGGCTATGTTGGGGCGATGGACGTCGAGACCGCGATCAGGACACGCCGCACCCACAAGGCCTTCGCCCCCGAGCCCCTTGCCCGCGAGGAGGTCGACGAGCTGCTCGACCTGGCCCGCTGGGCGCCCAACCATCATCTGACGGCGCCGTGGCGCTTCCGCGTGGTCGGCCCGCGCGCCCTGGCGAGGCTGAAGCGCGCCGCGGGTCCCGAGGGGTCGGCGAAGCTCGACCGCGCGCCGACCCTGATCGTCGCCTCGGCGGCGCTCTCCGGCGACCCGGTACAGGACGAGGAGGACCTGCACGCGACCGCCGTCGCCTCCTACATCGTCCTGCTCGCCGCCCACGCCCGCGGGCCACGCGGGCTACTGGCGCACCCCGGCCTGCTGCGCGAGCCGGCCGGCGGGTGGCCGGTCGGCCTGCCGGACGAGGAGAGCTTCGTCGGCCTCCTCCACCTCGGCCGGCCGCGCCAGGAGCAGATCGCGCCGGAGCGGCCCGGCCCGCGAGCGGACCGTCGTCCTACCTCGACAGATGCTCCACCCGCGCGGCGGCAATCGAGGAGATCGCCGGTCGAGCACTTCGAGGTCGTCGTGATCGGCGGCGGCGTCACCGGCGCCGGCGTCGCGCTCGACGCCGCCTCCCGCGGCTACTCGGTCGCCCTGCTCGAGCGGGGCGACTACGCGCTCGGCACCTCGAGCCGCTCCTCGAAGATGGTCCACGGTGGCCTCCGCTACCTGCAGAACCTCGACCTCGGCCTCGTCCGCGAGGCGCTGCTCGAGCGCCAGCTGATGGTGCAGCTCGCTCCGCACCTCGTCTACCCGACCCCGTTCGTCGTCCCCTCCTTCGCCGATGAGCGACGCGACCGCAAACTCGGGATCGGCCTCAACATGTATGACGTGATGGCGACGACGCGGGTCGGTCGCAGCCGTCGCGAGATGCGCTCCTCCAAGGACGAGGACGATGACTTCTACTGGTCGCCCGACCGCCACCGGACGATCGACCGCGAGGAGCTGCTCGAGCTCGTCCCCTCGCTCGAGCCGCGCGACCCCAACGACGCCTACCTCTTCTACGACTGCCAGACCGACGACGTCCGCCTGGTGCTGACCATCCTCGGCGAGGCGGAGCGCTACGGCGCGGTGATGCTGAACGGGGCCGAGGTGACCGAGGTGCTCTCCGAGGGCGGGCGCGCCGCCGGCGTCGCGGTCATCGAGGCCGAGTCCGGCGAGCGCTTCGAGGTCGGGGCCGAGAACGTCGTCAACGCGACCGGGGTCTTCGCCGACGCGGATCCGGCCCGAGGAGGTCGTCGAAGAGGAGGACGTGCCGCGGATCAAGCCCAGCCGGGGGACGCATGTCCTGATCGACCGCGATGACCTCTCGACCGGCTCGGCGGCGTGCATCGTCCCCGCCGGGGAGGAGAGGGCGATATTCGCCCTGCCCTGGTACGGGCGCACGCTGGTCGGGACCACCGACAACGACTACGAGGGGGACATCGAGCACCCGCGGCCCGGGCGGGAGGACGTCGAGTACCTCCTCGACGCCGTCAACTCCTTCTTCGGCGTCGAGCTCGGGGTCGACGACCTGGTCGGCGCCTACGCCGGCGTGCGGCCGCTGATCGCCACCGGCGACCCGAAGAAGTCGGTCGACATCTCCCGGCGGGCGGAGCTCTACGAGACCTCCTCGGGGATGCTGACGATCACCGGCGGCAAGATGACGACCTGGCGCCGGATGGCGAAGCAGACGGTCGATCGCCTTGTCGAGCGCGAGGGCCGCGAGGCGCCCTGCCACACGGCCGAGATCCCGCTGGGGATGCCGGCCCGGGCCGAGGACCTCGATTCGCCGGACGGCGTCGGCAAGGAGGCGATCGACCAGCTCGCCTTCCGCTATGGCCACGCGGCGCGGGCGGTGCTGGAGCTCGCGCGCCAGGACCCGTCGCTGGCCGCGCCCGATCGTCGAGGGGCGCCCCGACCTGATCGCCGAGGTCGTGCTCGCGGCCCGACGCGAGCAGGCGCGCACGGTCGCCGACGTGCTGCTGCGCCGTACCCGCCTGGGCCTGCTCGCCGCGCCGCAGCTGCGCGACGCGGAGGCGGTGCGCCCGTCGCCGAGGCGCTCGGAGCGGCGAGTTGGGCTGGTCGCGGCGGCAGGTCAAGGCGCGAGGCCGAGGCGTGGCCCGCCGCGGTCGCCGAGGCGGGCACCGATCCCGCCGCCGCGGCGTCCGAGCCAATAACCTGGCGCACATGAACAAGTCCGAACTCGAGTCCAAGCACCTTTCCGAGCTGCACGCGCTCGCCGCCGAGGCGGGTGTCGAGCGCTACCGCATGCTGTCGCGCGGCGACCTGATCGCCAGGCTCGCCGACGGCGGCGGGCGACGGGGTGGGGGCGAGGGCGGCGCCGGCCGGCCGCGGCCGCCGGCGCGGCGGCCGCTCGCGCGGGTCGCGCGGCGGTCGCGAGCGGCAGGGCTCCGGTGGCGGCGATGGTGGCCGGCGCGCGGGGAGAGCAGAGGAAGCCGCGAGCGCGAGGAGCCGGACCAGCCCCGAGCCCGCTGCGGCCGGGGCGGAGGAGCGGCCACCGCCGTCGCCGTCGGCGTCGCTTCCGCCGCAAGGGCGGGAAGTCGGTTCGCGCCCGCGAGCTGATCCTGGCGGCGCCCGGAGGCCAGTCGATCGTCTACGCGGACAGCCGCGAGCGGCTGCACCGCGCTGCTCCGCGAGCTCGCCTCCGAGCTCTCGGGCGGCAAGGGCCCCGACCCGATCGCGCTGCTGATCGACCCGAGTCCCGAGGAGCTCGCCGACTGGAAGCGCGAGGCGCCGAAGGCCGAGATCGTCTCGGCCGGCCAGGACCGACACGCGGAGGACGCGCTCGCCCAGGCGGTGCGGCGAGCTGAGGGCGGAGAGGCCGTGATCCTCCTGATCGACTCGGTCACCCGGCTGGCGGAGTCGTTCGGCGCCAACGTCGCCAGGGACCTGCTGGCCGACGGTCGCGATGCGGGCGGCACGGGCACGCTGACGATCGTCGCCGCGCTCGAGCGCGGCTCCTGAGGCCGGCTCAGCCGCGGTAGGCGATGCGACGCCAGGAGGGCTCCTTGGAGAGCTCGATCAGCTCCTGGCTGCGATCCGGCTGCACGTAGCCGAAGGTCTGGGTGCGCTCGTCGAAGACGATGTCGAGCTCGCCCTCCTTGACGCGCTGGTCGAGCCAGGCTCCGCGGAAGACGAGGCGTCGCAGCCAGTGCACGAGGCTGCGGTTGGCGGGGCCGACGAGCTCCTCCCAGTTCTCGTTGATGTGCTCTCCGAGCGCGCGAGCTGGGCTCGGTGATCTCGCCGCTGACGGCGAGGTCGAGGAGGTCGTCCAGCTCCTCGCGGCTGAGGCCCTGGGAGACGAACCCGAGTTTGACGGCGGCCTGCTCGACCCGCTGCGCGAAGTCCTCCTCGTTGAAGGCGAAGCGCAGCTCTCCGTACTCCAGCACGTAGTCGGAGCCAGACTCGTAGTTCCCTCGGCGGGTCGTTTTCTTATCCATGAGTTGAAGCCGCTGCTGCCCCCGCAAGCCCGGCGAGGACGTCGGAGATCATGCCGATCATCGTAGCCGTGTGCGTGCCCGGGGCCGTGCCTGAACGAGCGTTTGCAGCATCCGGAGAGTCGAAGCCCGCGGCTAGCCTGCCGGAACCGGCGTGATCGACCTCCACTGCCACATCCTTCCCGGCGTCGACGACGGCGCCCTCGACCTCCGCGACAGCGTCGGGATGGCGCGCCAGGCCGCCGCCGACGGGATCGGGTCGATCTGCGCTACCCCGCACATCCGCCACGACCACGACGTCCGCATCGAGGAGCTCGCCGACCGGGTCGCGGAGGTGAATCGGCGCTGCCGCGGACGCGGAATCCCGGTGACCGTGCTGCGCGGCGGACGAGGTCGCCGAGACCGTGGTCGCAGGGCTCGATCGGACGACGAGCTCGCGCGCGTCGCGCTGGGCGGCGGCCGCTGGATCCTGCTCGAGCCCTGCGCCGGGCCGCTCGGGGAGCGCCTCCTGGAGCGTGTCCGGCGCTGGCCGAGCACGGCTTCGGGGCCCTGATCGCGCATCCCGGAGCGCCACCTCTCGGCCGACATGTACGAGCGCATCGCGGCGCTGATCGTCGGCCGGCGCGCTGGTCCAGGCGACGGCCGACTTCTTCCTGCGCGAGCGGACCGCCGACGGGATGGAGGCGCTCGCCGCAGCCGGCCTCGTCCACGTGCTCAGCAGCGATGCCCACTCGTCGCACGGCGGCCGCCCGGTGAAGATGAGCGCCGCCTTCGGGCGCCTCGCGGAGATGGAGCCTTCGGCCGCCCATCTCGGCTGGATGCGCGACGTTGGCGCCGCGCGCGATCGTCGGAGGGGCCGAGCCCGCGCAGCTGCCCTTCGGCCCGGTGACGTCTAGACGCCGTCTCCTCGGCTCTCGGGCGGCCGCGCTCATCACAACCGGCGATCTCGCGGCCGCCCTCCCGCGTCCGGGGACGGCTGGACCTACCGCGGTTCAGATCTGCTCGACGCGGACCTGGCGGGCGAGGTCTTCGACGGTCGTGCGGGAGCCGCTGCCGAGGCCGCGGCGCAGGAAGTTGGCGGCGCCGGCCGCGGCGCCGATGCGCAGCGTCTCCTCCCAGCCGATCCCGGCGGCCATGCAGTGCGGCCAGCGCTCCCATCATCGAGTCGCCGCAGCCCTCGCGCGACCCGCGCTCGAAGCTCGGCGGCACCAGCTCCCAGGCATCGTCGCCGCGCACGGCGAGCGCCGGCTCGCCGGCGCGGGTGACGATCGCCGCCCCCGCTCCGGCTTCGAGCAGCCGGCTGGCCGCGGCCCGCATCCGCTCCGGCGTGTCGACCGGCCCGCTGACGTAGCCGGCCAGCTCCCAGTCGTTGATCTTGATCAGGTCCGGGCCTGCCCTGAGGGCGCTGTCGAGGCGCGGAGAGGAGAGGTCGACGACCGTCCGCGTCCCGTTCTCCCTGACGTCGGCGACCAGGCTGCCGAAGAGGTCGAGCGGCAGCGCCTCGCTGGGGTACGGTCCGCAGAGGGCCAGCACGCTGCAGTCGATCGCCGCCGCGACACTGCTCGAGAAGAGCTCGTCCACCTCGTGGCGGGTGGGTGGCGCCGCGGCGGCCTGGGCGATCGGCCTGCGCTCCCCGTCGCGCCGTCGTGCACGTAGCAGCCGCTCTCGGACGGCGGTCTCGATCGAGCCTCAGCTCGGCGTCCATCTCCTCCAGCAGGGGACGCAGCACGCGCGCCGGTCTCGCCGCCGATGAAGCCGCAGAGAACCGGGTCGCGCCCGATCTCCGCGGCCATGCGCGCGACCCAGACGCCCTGGCCCGCGGCGTGCAGGTGGATCTCGTCGCCGCCCTCGTCGGCTCCGCGCCTCGACCGTGATCGAGAGCATCGGGTGGGGGCCGAAGACCGCGACCCTGGGTGTGGTGGCTCATCCCGCCAGCTAGCCCGCAGACGCCGTGGGTGGCGGAGCCGACCCTGCCGCCGCGCAGCTCCAGCACCTCGTCGAAGGCAGCCGAGCCCCGCGCTGCTCGTGGGTGATCGACGAGCACGCCCGGCCCGCCCCGGCGAGGGCCCCGATCCGGCGCTGGAGACCGGCCGCGCCGCGCGGGTCGAGGTGGGCCGTCGGCTCGTCGAAGATCGAGGAAGCGTGCTTTGGCGAGGAACAGGCGCGCGACGGCGATGCGCTGGCGCTGTCCACCGGAGACCAGCGACCCGGCCTCGCCCACCTCGGCGTCCAGTCGCTCGGGGAGCGAGGCGAGCCAGCCGCCGAGCCCGACCGCCTCGAGGGCGGCGGCCAGCTCCGCGTCCGAGGCCCCGGGCCGGCCGAGGGCGAGGTTGTCGCGCAGCGAGTGTCGTGAACAGGTAGGCGTCCTGGGGAGCGAGGCGGACGGCCTCGCGCACGTCCGCACCCCCGATCTCGGCGATCGGGCGCGCCGCCGAGCGGATCTGACCCGACTCGGCTCGCGGAACCGGGTCGACGAGCTCGGCCAGGGTGCTCTTGCCTGCGCCGCTGGGCCCGAGCAGGGCAACGGCTCGGCCCGGGTCGAGGGTCGAGATCGACGCCGTCGAGCACCCAGGGCTGATCGGGCGCGTAGCGGAAGCGCACGCCGCAGAGCTCGAGCGGCCCATGCGGAGCTGCCAGGGGAGCCGCGGCTCGGCGATCGGCGCCCGGCCTCGAGCACCGCCTCGACCCGCCCGGCCGCGGCTGTCGCGCAGGCGTCGATGCCTCGCGGCGGCCGCCGGGAGCGGCGCCACCGCCTCGAAGGAGGCCATCGTGAGCAGCACCAGCGCGGCGAGCAGGACGCCGGCGAGGCGCGCCGGAATGCAGTGCCGGAATCGACGACCGCGAGGACGGCGATCGACCGCCGCGGCAGCGAGGAAGGTGCCGAAGCCGGCGGCCAGGCCGCCGCTGAGCGCGTCGCTTCTCTGCAGGCCGGCGAGGCCCTCGCCGGCGCCGTCGGCTCTCGCGATCCAGTCGCTCGCTGCGCCCGGCGACCGCGATCTCGGCGGACCCTGAGGCGATCTCGACCAGCTCGGCGCCGAGCTCGCGCCCTGGCCGCCGCCTGCCGGCGGCCGGCCCAGCGCGCGGCGCGCCGGGTGAGGTATGGGGCCGAGGATGCCGGCGGCAAGCAGGCAGCCGGCGAGCACGGCCCCGGCGGAGGGCAGGATCAGGATCGCGACGACGACCGCGCCGCAGCCGGCGAGGGCGGAGACGAGCACCGGCCCGAGCGCCGCGCAGGTAGAGGTCCTGGAGCGCGTCGACGTCGCCGACGAACCGACCCAGCAGCTCGCCGCGGCCGAGGTCGTGCGGCTCCGCCGGGCACGAGCGGGACGAGGCGACGGAAGAAGCGGTCGCGGAGGTCGGTGAGGGTGCGGAATGCGAGGTCGTGGCTGACGAGCCTTTCGCCGTAGCGGAGCAGGGCCCGGGAGATGCCGAAGAAGCGCACCCCGACGATCGCCACCGAGAGGGCGAGGACCTCCGGGTGCTGGGCGGCACGGCTGATCAGGTAGCCGGAGGTGGTGAGCAGGCCCACCGAGGCGAGGATCGTCGCGCCGCCGAGCATCACCGAGAGCGCCAGCAGGCCGCGCCTCTGCCTGGTCTCGGCGAGGGCCCGCCACAGGGCGCCGCCGGCCGCCCTTCGCGCAGGGTCGGAGCGGAACCCGCTTTGCGTCATGCGGCGACCGCCTCGGGTCGGGCTGCCGTCGAGGGCCCCGCGGGCGCGATCCGGCCGTCGACGAGCTCGACGACCCGGTCGGCGTGGCGGGCGAGCTCGGGCCGGTGGGCGACGAAGAGCGCGGTGCGTCCCTCGACGAGACGCGCGGTGGCCGCGGCGACCGCGCGCTCGACCTCCGCGTCGAGGTGGGCGGTGGGCTCGTCGAGGAGCACGAGATCGGCGTCGCAGAGAAAGGCCCGGGCGAGGGCGACCCGCTGCGCCTGTCCGGCGGAGAGGGGACGCCCGCCGTCGCCGACCCTGGTCGCGAGGCCGTCGGGCAGCGCCGCGAGCAGCTCCCCGAGGCCGGCTTCCCGCACCGCTCGGCGCAGGGCGCCGCCGGGGGCCGCCGGGGCGGCGAGGCGCACGTTGTCCTCGATCGTGCCCCCGAAGATCGTCGGCCGCTGGGGAACCCAGGCAAGGAGACGGCGCCACTCGGGCGGGTCGACGCGGCGCAGGTCGACTCCGCCGCAGGCGATCTGGCCGGCGCTTGGGTCGGCGAGCCTGAGCAGAAGCGAGAGCAGGGTCGACTTGCCCCCTCCGCTGGAGCCCGTGAGCGCCAGCGTCTCTCCGGGCTCGATCCTCAGATCGACGCCCCGCAGGACGTCGGGCCGTCCGGAGTAGCCGAAGCGGACCCCCTCGAAGCGGATCGGGCCGGCGCGCGGTCGCGGCGCGGGGACGCTGGGCGCGGCCGTCTCGACGGCCCGTGGCTGGTCGATGACGGCGAAGATCCGCTCTGCGCTCGCCATGCCGTCGGCGCTGGCGTGGAATTGGGCGCCGAGGCGGCGCAGCGGCATGTAGAGCTCGGGGGCGAGGATCAGCACGGTGAGGCCGGCGGTCAGCCCGAGCGAGCCCTCGGCGAGCTGGATGCCGACGGTGGCGGCGACGATCGCGACTCCGATCATCGCGAACAGCTCCAGGACCAGCGCCGAGAGGAACCCGATCCTCAGCGTCTTCATCGTCTCCCGGCGGTAGCTCTCCCCGGCGGCGGCGATCGAGTCCGCCTGCGCCTCCGCGAGGTTGTTTGCGCGCAGCGTCTGCAGCCCGCCGACCAGGTCGAAGAAGCGGGCGCCGAGGCGGGAGAGGCGCCGCCAGCGCCGGCGGGTCGAGCGCTCGGCGAGGCGCCCGATGAGGACCATGAACACGGGGATCAGCGGCGCGGTTACCGCGAGCACGGCGGCCGCCTCCCAGTCTCGGGGAATGGTCCAGGCGAGGATAAGGAGCGGGGCGATGGCTGCGAGCGCCACCTGCGGCAGGTAGCGGGAGAAGTAGGCCTCCAGCGCGTCGACACCCTGTACCGCGGCGGTCGCCAGCTCCCCCGAGCGCTCTCCGTGCAGGGAGCCCGGGCGCTCGAGGAGCAGGTGCCGGACGAGCTTCGCCCGCAGCTCCGCCATCACCCGGGCGGCGCCGATCCGACCCGCCGACTCGAAGCCGGCGTCGACGAGCCCGCGGGCGACGGAGACGCCGAGCAGGGCGAGCAGCGGCGCGGTCAGCTGGGCGAGGGTCAGGCCGCCCAGGAAGGCGTCGACGACGACGTTCGCCAGCAGGGTCGCCTGGGCGACGATCAGGCCCGTCGCCAGCAGCCCCATGCCGACGGTGGCGAGGAGGTGGGATCGCGCGGCCCGGCTCGAGCGGCTCAGGCGGCGCTCGGTCTCGCGGGCGCGGGACCTAGCCCCTGGGTCCGGCTGCCTCTGGGCCGCCACCGACGTCTCCACTCCCTTCTTCGCCCGAGCCATCCCGGTCGCGGTCGAGGAGGTCGAGGGGCGACCGGACCTCGCCGAAGTCCTCGGCCGAGACCCGGTGGCGGAACACCCAGTAGGTCCACGCCTGGTAGGCGAGCACGACCGGTACGAGCAGGACCGCGACCACGGTCATCACCGTCAGCGTGTAGCTCGAGGACGCCGACTGGCTCAGCGTCATGTCGAAGGCCGCGCTGGTGCTGGAGACCATCGTGTGCGGGAAGAGGTCGACGAAGAGGGCGAGGAAGAGGAAGAGGATCGCGCCGGTGGTGGCCGCGAATGCTCGCGCCGGGCTCGACCTGACAAGGCCGGCGGCGACCACCAGCGCCAGCGCGGCGAGGGCGGCGAGGATCGCCGAGGCGACGTCGACGCCGCCGCCATGGGCGGCTACGGTCCAGGCGAGGAAGGCGATCCCCGTCACCGCAGCCGGAATCGCCGACACGGTCGCAACCCGCCGTGCCCGCGAACGAACCTCGCCCCGTCGGTCCGCATCTCGAGGAAGATCGCGCCGTGGGCGAGGAACAGGGTCAGGCTGGCCAGCCCGCCGAGAAGCGCGTAGGGCTTGAGGAGGTCGAAGAGGGTCCCCGTGTACTCGTGCGCGGCGTCGATCGGCACGCCGTGGACGATGTTCGCCCAGCCGACCCCCCAGAGGAGCGCCGGCAGGGCGCTGCCGAGGATCATCGCCCACTCCCAGCGTTCGCGTCCCCTCTCGGTCGCCGCCTTGCCCCAGAACTCGAAGGAGACGTTGCGGACGATCAGCCCGACGCAGGATCAGGAAGAGAGCGAGGTAGAAGCCCGAGAAGAGCGTCGCGTACCACTGCGGGAAGGCGGCGAACGTGGCGCCGCCCGCGACCAGCAGCCAGACCTCGTTGCCGTCCCAGACCGGCCCGATCGTGTGCATCACCGCGCGTCGCTCCTCCTTCGTCTTACCGACCGTGCGCAGCAGCATGCCGACGCCGAAGTCGAACCCCTCGAGAACGAAGTAGCCGAGCCAGAGGATCGAGATGAGGACGAACCAGACGACCTCCAGGATCGTGTACTCGTCCATCGTCAGTAGGCGAGGGCCAGCTCCTGGCCCGGGTCCTCGGCTTTCCCGGCCTCGATCGGGCCCTTCTTCACCGCCTTGACGAAGACGATGCCGGCGATCGCCGCCAGCACCCCGTAGAGCAGGGTGAAGCCGATCAGGGTGATCCAGATCTCCGCCGCGCTAACGCAGGGCGAGTTGGCGACGTCGGTCTTCAGCAACCCGAAGACGGCCCAGGGCTGGCGGCCCATCTCGGTGAAGAGCCAGCCGGTTGCGCTGGCGATGAAGGGCAGTGCCGCGGCGGGGATCGGCGAGGGCCGAGGAACCGTCGCGAGGCTGCAGCCTGCCCCTGCGCATCAGCCACCAGCCATAGCCGCGAGCAGCAGCATCGCCATCGCGCAGCCGATCATCGCCCGCCATGTCCAGTAGGCGATGGCGACGATCGGCGAGTACTTGCCCGGCCCGTACTTGCGCTGGTATTCGCGGTTGATGTCGTTGATGCCGCTGGATCTCGCCGCGCGGATACCCGGTCGAGATCCAGGAGAGCAGGTTGGGGATCTCGACGTTGCGGTTGAGCCCTTCCGGGTTGGACTTGAAGTCCCCGGTGGCGAAGACGGACAGCCCGGCGCCGTCCTTGGTCTCGAAGACGGCATCGGCGGCGGCCATCTTCATCGGCTGCTGATGGCTCATCAGGATGCCGTTGAAGTGGCCGACGAAAATTGTCGCGATCGCGGCGAGCGTGACGAGCGGGAGGCCGAGCCGCATCGCGCCGCTGAAGACCTCGGTCTCGTTGCCGCGGCGCAGGTGCCAGGCCGAGACCGCGATCAGGATCATCCCGGCCGTGAGCAGGGCGGCGAGGATCGTGTGGAGGAAGGCGTAGATCGCCGTGCTGTTGAACAGCACCGAGGCGATGTTGGTCAGTTCCGCTTTGCCGTCGGCGATCCTGTAGCCGACCGGGTGCTGCATCCAGGAGTTGGCGGCGAGGATGAAGTAGGCCGAGAGCGCGGTCGAGCCGGCGACGAGCCAGGCGCAGGCGAGGTGGACCCGCTTCGAGAGCCGACCCCAGCCAAAGATCCAGAGGCCGAGGAAGGTCGACTCGACGAAGAAGGCGGCCAGCCCCTCCATCGCCAGCGGCGCGCCGAAGATGTCGCCGACGAAGCGCGAGTAGTTCGACCACGCCATTCCGAACTGGAACTCCTGGACGATCCCGGTGGCGACCCCGAGCGCGAAGGAGATCGAGCAGCAGCTTGCCCCAGAAGCGGGTCGAGCGCAGCCAGTGCTCCTCGCCGCTGCGGTACCAGCGGGTCTGGAAGTAGGCGACGCAGACTGCGAGCCCGATCGTCACCGGGACGAAGATGAAGTGGTAGAGGGTCGTGATCCCGAACTGCCAGCGCGCTAGTTCCAGCGAGGTCATCCGCGCGCAAGCTATGGCGAGGTTGGGGACGAGCATCCGTGTGCCGACCACATCCGGTTGCGTGGCTCCACCGGTTCTTCGCGCGGGCGGGGAGAGTCCGGGCGGCGCGGCCTGGGGAGGGTCATGCGGGGGATCGAGTCGAGCCGCGCGGCTCGCGTCGCTGCCGAGGGTCCGGGTCGCCGGACGCGAGGTCGCCGATCGCCGTCGGCCTGCGGGCGAGGTTGCTCGGCCTCGCCGGCATCGACGTCGGCGAGGCCGGGCCGGGGCTGCTGATCCCGCGCTGCTCCAGCGTCCACACCTTCGGCATGCGCTTCGACCTCGACCTGCTCTTCCTCGACGATCGCGGGCAGCTGCTCCTGGTTCGCCGCTCCGTCCCACCGCGCAGGGTGGTGAGCCGCCGAGGCGCCGCCGCGGTGCTCGAGCTCCCGGCGGGCGGAGCCTGCGGAGGGCTCGGCCGGGGAGGGGGAGAGTTCGGCCCTCTCGGGCCTGGGTAGTCGGTCGATGCTTCCCGAGAGGCGAGAGGCCGCCCAGATCGTCGTCTGCGAGGACGACCCGGCGACGCTGGAGATGCTCTGTGACCACCTGCGGCCGACCGCTTCGGCACGCTGCCGGCGCCGAGCGCGTCCGACGCCCTGCGCCTCTGCCGCTACAAGCAGCCCGACCTCCTGCTCCTCGATCTGGCCCTGCCCGACGCCTCGGGGCTCGACGTGCTCCGCGAGATCCGCGAGGAGGACGGGGTCGACGCCCGCTTCGACCGCGGCCTGCCGGTGATCGTGCTGACCGGCAGCGGCGCCGACGCCGAGCGGGTTCAGGGGTCTCGAGTGCGGGGCCGACGACTATCTGGTCAAGCCATTTCACTATCCGGAGCTGCGCGCGCGGGTCAGCGCGGTCCTGCGGCGGCGCGCCGGGCGACACGACGGGCCTCGCCGGATCGGCGACCTGGTGGTCGACCCGGCACGCCGCAGGGCCACGGTCGCCGGCCGAGAGGTGGCGCTCTCCAACAAGGAGTTCTCGCTGCTGCGGGTGCTCGCCTCGGACCCGGTGCGAGTCTTCTCCAAGCAGGAGCTGCTGGAAGACGTCTGGGGGTTCCGCACCACGGCACGGACGCGCACGCTCGACTCCCACGCCAGCCGCCTGCGCCGAAAACTGGACCCCGAGCACGAGCCGCTTCGTCGTCAACTGCTGGGGAGTCGGCTACCGCCTCGTGGAGGGCTGAGGAGGTGGCGGAGGCCGTCGCCGGCTGGATGGTGGCCGCTGCGATGGTGGCGGTGAGCGCCGGCCTGGCGATCGACTCGGGGCGGCGGCGGGCGGCGCTCAACGAGGCGATCCACGAGCTGCGCCGCCCCCTGCAGGCGCTGGCGCTGTCCGCCGGGCAACCCGCAGAGGAGCGCGATCATCGAGAGCTCCACCCGGCTCGCGGCGGCGGCCCTCGAACGACTTGGAGCGCGAGGTCAACGGCGGGGTGGAGGCGCGATCCGGAACCGACAGCCGCGTCGCCGAGGCCGTGCGCTGGGGAGGTCCTGAGCTCCGCGATCGCCCGCTGGCGTGCGCCGGGCGGCCCTCGCCGGGCGCTTCGCTCGAGCTGCGCTGGCAGGGCGGTGCGCGGGTCCTGGCGGCTGACCGGGTCGCGCTCGAGCAGGCCGTCGACAACCTGATCGTCAACGCGATCGAGCACGGCGGCCGCTCGATCGTCGTCGAGGGCAGGCGCTGCGGATCGAGCCTGCTGGTCTCGGTCGGGATTCGGTCGCACCGCCGGCGACGACGGTCAGCGGCGCTCGCCGCACGCCGGCCGGCGGACCGGGTCGCATCTACGGCCGGCCGAACCGCGGGCACGGCCTGGCGGTGGTGAGGCGCATCGGCGGCCGCCCACGGGGGCGCTTCCTCCTGCGCCGCACGGGACCGGCACCCCTGCGGTGCTCGAGCTCCCCCTGGCGATCGGCGGCCCGGCGCGCCCCCGCGGGACGATGAGCCGCCGGCCCGGGCCATCGCCTTCTTCGCGCGGCGCTCGCCGCCGCTGCCGCCGGCGGCGCATCGTCGTCGGCTACGGCTCGAGCGTCGCCCGCGGATACGGCCCCCTTCGCCGCGTCGTGGTCGACGTCGGCCTCCCCGCCGGAGTCGGCCGTCGGGCCGCAGCAGGTCTCCGCGAAGCTGGAGGTGCGCCGGGTCCCGGCCCGGTTCGTCCCCGCCGGGGCCCTCCGGCTTCCCGGCGACGCCCTCGGCCTGGTGCCGAGCGGCCCGGCCCCGGCCGGCTCCTACCTGCTCGGCTCGCAGCTGCGCAAACCGCAGCGCCGCCTCGCCGCCGGCTGGACGGAGGGCGCCGCCCGGTCGAGATCACCGTCAGTGGCGCCGACGCCCTGCTTGGCGCTGGGCCGGCGCAGGGCGGCAGGGTCGACGTCGTCGTCACCACCGAACCCGCGGGGCCCGGGCCCGGACGACCTACGTCGCCGCGCCCTCGGTGCCGCTGCTGGCGCTCGCGCCCGGCGCAGAAGGCCCCGGCCCGGGCCGGGCTCTTCGGCGGCGACGCTGGGGCTGACGCGGCGGCAGGCGCTGCGCCTGATCGCGGCCGAGAGCTACGCACGCAGGCTCACGCTGTCCGCCTCGCGGGTGGGCGGTGGGGCCAGCGCGCACGCGACATCGAGGAGCTCGCGGCCAGCTGCGAGCGCGGCTGATCGAGCGCCGCCGGGCTCGCCCGGCGCCGGCGCCGGCGAGCGGCGACGACGAGCAGGCGGTGGCCGACCTCGTCGCCGAGCGGCCGCGGTGCTCGGCGAGCCCGACCGGGAGGCGCTGGCGGCGCGGATCGTCCGGGACACCGTCGGCCTCGGGCCGCTCGAGGACCTGCTCGCCGACCCGGGGTCGAGGAGGTGATGGTCAACGGCCCGCTGCGCGTCTACGTCGAGCGCCGCGGGCAGGATCGAGCCGGCACCGGCTCGCCTTCGCCGACGAGGACGAGCTGCGCAACGCGATCGAGCGGATCCTCTCTCCCCTCGGCCGCCGGATCGACGAGCTCAGCCCGATGGTCGACGCCAGGCTCGCCGACGGCTCACGCGTCAACGTCGTGATCCCGCCGCTCTCGATCGACGGGCCGGCGTCTCGATCCGCCGTTTCGGGGCGCGGCGGCCGGGGCCCGAGGAGCTGGTCCAGCTCGGGACCGTCGACCGGGCTCAGCAGCGACTGCTCGAGTCGGCCGTCGGCGAGCGGCGCAGCATCCTGATCAGCGGTGGGACGGGCTCCGGCAAGACGACCCTCCTCAACGCGATCTCGAGCTACCTCGCCCCGGCCGAACGGGTGGTGACGATCGAGGACGCCGCCGAGCTGCGCCTCCAGCAGCCCCACGTGGTGCGACTGGAGAGCCGCCCGGCGAGCGTCGAGGGCAGGGGGGAGGTGACGATCCGCGACCTGCTCCGCAACGCGCTGCGGATGCGCCCGGACCGGATCGTGATCGGCGAGGTCCGCGGAGCCGAGGCCCTCGACCTCCTCACTGCCCTGAACACCGGCCACGAGGGAGCCCTCTCCACCGTGCACGCCAACTCGCCCGAGGACGCGATCGCGCGGCTCGAGACCCTGGCGCTGATGGCCGACGTCGGCCTCCCGCATGCGGCGATCGCCGAGCAGGCGCGGCGCGGGGTCGACCTCGTCGTCCAGATCGAGCGCCGGGCGGACGGCGCGCGCCGCGTCGTCGAGATCGCCGAGCCGGGCTGATGGCCCCGGGCTCGGCGGCGTTGCCGATCCTGCTCGGCGCCGGCGCCGGCGGCCTGCTCGCCCTCGGCGCACGTGAGGCCGTGATCGCCAGCCCGGCCGCGGTCGAGTGGGTGCGAGGGGCGCTCGAGCCGCTGCTGCGCGCCGGGCGCGAGGGCTACTCGCCCTCGACCCCCGAGCGTCGCCGCCTCGCCGCCCTCGGGGCCGCGCCGACCGTCACCGCCGGCTGGTTCCTGGGCGGCGCCCGGGTGGCCCTGCCGCTTGCCGTCGCCGGGCCGGGCATTGCCGCCTGGGCGATCGCCAGCCGTCGGGCCCGCTACCGCTCGGCGGTCGAGCGCGCGCTTCCCGTCGGTCGCCACGGCGCTCGCCGACTCGCTGACGGCGGGGCGCACGCTGCGCGGCTCGTTCCGGCCGCGGCCGACTCGCTCGAGGGCCCGGCGGCCGTCGAGCTGGCCCGGCTCGGCGCCGAGCTCGACCTCGGCGCTCCGACCGCCGCCGCGATCGAGGCCTGGCGGCGGCGGCTGCGCTCGGCACGAGTCGACGCCTTCGCGGCAGCTGTCCTCAGCCAGCGGATCTCCGGCGGCGACCTCGCCGGCCTGCTGCGTCGCTTCGCGGCCGGCGCCGCCGAGCGCGACAGGGTCGCCGAGGACGCCCGCGCCGCCACCGCCCAGGCGCGCTTCACCGGGCTGCTCGTCGTCGCGATGCCGAGCGGCGGGGCGGTCTTCGCCGAGCTGCTGCAGCCCGGGCTTCCTCTCGGTGTCCTGCGCTCCCCGGTCTCGGCGGCCCTGCTCGCGATGGCGGGGGGCCTGCAGGTCGCCGGCTTCGTCTCCGATCAGGCGGCTCTCGAGGGTGGTCGAGTGAAGGGCGCCCTGGCGCCGCGGCTCGCCTCCGCCACGGGCGCCGCGGGGCTGGCGCTGGTCGCGGCGCCGGCCGCCCCCGGGCGGCTCTCCTGGCTGGTCCTGATCGCCTTCCCGGCTGCCGGCTTCCTCGTCCCGGACGCGATCCGCGCGAGGCGGGAGCGCCGCCGCCGCCGGCTCCTGGTCGCCGCTCTCCCCGATGCGCATGGACCTGCTCGCCGTCGGGGCCGCGGCCGGCCGCGGCCCCGCGGCCGGCTTTGCCGAGATCGCCCACGGGGGCGGCGGGCCGCTCGCCGAGGAGCTGGCGATCGCGGTCGCCGAGCTCGAGTGTGGCCGGCCGCTCTCCGCCGCTCTGACCGGGCTCCGGGCGCGGACGCCGGGCGGAGAGGTGGCCGCCCTCTGCGCCGCGATCGAGCGCTCGCGCCGCTTCGGCTCGCCGCTCGCCGACCAGCTCCGCCGCCAGGCGACGGCGTTGCGCCGCGAGCAGCGCCGGGCGGTCGAGGAGCGGGCCGCCCGCGCGGCACCGAAGATCCAGCTCGTCGTCGCCCTGGTCCTCGTCCCCTCGGTCCTGCTGATGATCGCCGCCGGCCTGATCGCCAACGCCGGCGTCCTGCTCCAGGGATTCTGAACTCCAGGCCGGCGGCGCCTCGCCCGGGCACTGCGATCAGTGGCTCTGGGGGACCGGCGCCTACTCCAGCGACTCCTCGCGCAGGCGGGTCGCGACCCCGGCGGTGGCGGCGCGCATGCGGTCGAGGTCGGCCGCCCTCTTCTTGTGGCCGCTGACGTAGCAGCAGAGGGTGCCGTTGACGAGCTCGAAGGCGAACTTGTCGGGCGCCCGTCGGCAGCCAGACGATGAAGGTCGGGAGAAGAGCTGGCGCACCCAGTTCGCGTCCTGGCCCTTGTCGACGAAGATCTCGTAGCGCTTGTCGAGGGCCTCGCTCTCGAGCTTGACCCGCTCTTTGGAGCGCGCGGAAGACGTCCTCGAGCTTCTCCAGCGCGCGTAGCCCGAACTTGCGCTGGACGTAGAGCTCGGGCATGAGCGAGGCGCACTCGGGGACCTCGATCAGGCCGACCGTGTAGTGGTAGTAGTTGGTCTGGCGGTTGCCGTCGCTGTCGGTGTCTCCTCCTCGTAGGTGTAGAGGGCGAGGACGCCGTCGACTCCGTCGGCCATCGCGCCGGCGAGCGTGCGCTCCGCATAGCGGTCGTCGCCCTTGCGCAGCAGCGGCGTCGCCGCCGGCAGGCTGCCGCGGCCGCCGAGCGTCGAGGCCGTTCTGCTGCGCGTAGATGTCGAAGAACGCCTCCTCGGCCCGCGAGTCGGCGATCACGAAGACCCGACGATCGAGAGGACGAAGCGCCCCGGCGGCGGCGCCGGCGATCGGCGGGCTCTTGAAGTAGACCCCGGCCGCGACGCCGGCGACGAGGACGGGACAGGACGATCGGACCCAGGTGAGCTGCTTCGCCGAGCAGCCTCCGGAAGTGGTAGCCGCGCAGGTCGTCGGCGTCGTCGGGCGGGGCGGGGAGCGGGCCGACCCTCCACGGGAGGCGGGGCGACGCCCCTCGGAGCGGGCGACTCGCTCGCTCACGCGCCCGAACCTATCCGATCGGAGCGCCATGCAAGCGATCTTGCGTTTGGGGCGTTCCGTCCGAGCTGTGTTGCAAAGTGGGGAGAAGTGGGTTACTGTGGCCCGCGAGTTGAAGCCCAAGGACCGGGGTGGTGAGGCTCCTCCCACCTCATCACTCCGGTCCCAACTCTTTTCCAAGGCTCTCCAGCGGACCGCAGAAAGGAACCCACGGGAATGGCTTTTCGGGGTCTCTACGAGCACAGCCTCGACTCCAAGGATCGCCTCACGGTTCCGTCGCGCTTCCGCGCGGCGCTCTCCGACGGTGTCGTTCTCTCCAAGGGCTTCGACCCCTGCGTATGGGTGCATACGACCGAGGAGTTCGAGCAGCTCTCCGACCGCTTCCTCGCCCCCCACAGCCCCTTCGGCAGGGATGCCCGCAGCCTGCGCCGCCGCTTCCACGGCGGCTCCTTCGACGAGAAGCTCGACTCGGCCGGCCGCATCCGCCTTCCCAAGCCGCTGATCGAGCACGCCGGCCTCTCCGGCCCCTGCGTCGTGATCGGCGCCGGCGAGTACCTGGAGATCTGGAACGCCGAGGCCTGGGCCAAGCAGGAGGAGGAGCTCGACGCCACCGCCCCCGAGATCGCCGAGGGCCTCGCCGGCGACGGAGGGGCGGACTGAGATGCGGCCGCGTCGCGGCCGACCGCCGAGCGTGCCCCACGTCGCGAGCCGCCGGCGAGGGCGCCCCGTGAATCTGCTGCCATTGTTCTCTCTGTGATGCCGATCGAGCACAAGCCGGTCCTCGCGGCGGAGCTGGTCGAGCTGCTCGCTCCCGCAGCCGGGCCAGATCGCGGTCGACTGCACCTTCGGCGCCGGCGGCCACGCCCGCCGCGTCGCCTCGGTGCTCGGCCTCGACGGCACCCTGATCTGCATCGATCGAGACCCCGCCGCGGAGGAGCGCCACCGGCGCTTCGCCGACGAGGTCACCTGCCGGACTCGCTTCATCGGCGCCGATTTCGCGGAAGGGCTTCGCACCCTGCACGGCGAAGGCGTCCACCCAGACATGATCTACATGGACCTCGGAATGTCCTCGATGCAGGTCGATGCCTGGGAGCGCGGCTTCTCCTATTCCTACGACGCGCCGCTCGACATGCGGATGGACTCGCGCCAGGAGTTCAGTGCCGCCGACCTGGTCAACGAGTGGCCGGAGTCGCGGATCGCCGCTGTCCTCGAGCGCTTCGGCGAGGAGCGCTACGCGCGGCGGGATCGCCCGCGAGATCGTCAAACGGCGGCCGCTGCAGACGACCGCGGAGCTGGTCGACGCCGTCAAGGCCGGGATGCCGGCATCGGCCCGCTTCGGCGGCGGTCATCCGGCCAAGCGCAGCTTCCAGGCGATCCGCATCGCCGTCAACGGCGAGCTCGACTCGCTCGAGGACGCGCTGCCGACCGCCTGGAGCATGCTGCCCGTCGGCGGCCGGCTCGCCGCGATCTCCTTCCATTCGCTCGAGGACCGGCCCGTCAAGCGGTTCCTCGCCGAGCGCGCACGGGGTTGCGTCTGCCCCCCGGAGCTGCCGGTCTGCGCCTGCGGGCGGGAGCCCGAAGCCGACCTGCTCACCCGGCGCGCCGTCTCGCCGGGCCCGGATGAGGTCGCCGACAACACCCGCGCCCGATCCGCCCACCTGCGGGCCGCCGTCAAGATCGGCCGAGCGGCGCCGCCGACGGAGGCGCGCGACCGGCGCAGCGCCCGCGCGACCGCCGCCGCCCGGCCGCGCCCGGCGCCGGCCGCGCGCCGGCGCGCAAGCCGCGCCAGGCCGCCGCGCCGCGCGCCGCCCGCGCCCGGCCGAGCGCGCCGGCCCGCCGCCCGCGCAGCGTCCGGCCCGCCCGCCGCACCGGCTCGCACCTGATCCCGATCGCGGTCGGCACCGCCGCCGCCGTCCGCCAGTTCCCCGACTCGCCGCCTGATCGTGCGGATGACCCGCGGCCGGCTCTGGATCGGCGTGCTCGGCGTGCTGCTGGCCGGGATCGTCGCCCTCAACGTGATCACCCTCAGCCTCGCCGCCGAGGCCGGCCACATCGACCAGAACATCGTCGCCCTCGAAAAGGAGAACTCGATCCTCGCGCAGCCGCGACGCGCAGCGCTCGGGCGCGGCCCGCGATCCGCCATGACGCGGCGCCGCTCGGCCTTGAGATGGCGGCCGTCGACCAGGTCTCCTCGATCGAGCGCCGAGCCGCGGCGACGGCGCCGTCGCCGCCCAGCGCCTCGCCGCCGCCGGGTCGGGCTACTAGGGGCCGATGCGGACGATCGAGCGGCGGATCGGGCTGCTCTTCGCCGCCTTCCTGCTCTGCTTCCTGCTGATCGTCGGACGGGCCTTCTGGCTGCAGGGCGTGCAGGGCGCCCAGCTCGCCTCGGAAGCCAGCTACCAGCAGACCGAGGTCGTCACGGTGCCCGGCCTGCGCGGGACGATGCTCGACCGCCACGGCGAGGCGCTGGCCGCCTCCGAGGACGCGGCGACGATCTTCGCGACCCCGTACCAGGTCAAGAAGCCGCCGCGGACGGCGCGCGAAGCTGGCGCCGGATCCTCGAGCGGACCCCGCCGAAGTGCTCGAAAGCCTGACCGAGAAATCGGGGTTCTCCTACGTCGCCAAGAAGGTCGACGTGCCGACCGCGGCGCGGATCGAAAGGCTCGAGCTGCCGGGGATCGGCGAGCTGCCCGACAGCCGCCGCACCTATCCGCAGGGCGACCTCGCCGGCCAGGTGATCGGCGCCGTCGGCTCCGAAAACGAGGGCCTGACCGGCCTCGAGGCCGGCGAGAACTCGGTCCTGGCCGGCTCGACGGGGAGCGGCGGATCGTCAAGGACGCGCTCGGCGAACCGATCCGCATCGACACCGTCGAGGACGCCAGCGACGGGGGCGACATCCAGCTGACCATCGACCCGGCGATCGAGGCGAAGACCGAGCAGGTGCTGGCCGAAGTCGGGGAAACCTACGCGCCCAAGGGCGCCACCGCGATCGTCGTCGACCCGCGCAGCTCGCAGATCCTGGCGATGGCCAACTGGCCGCCGGTCGACCCCGCCGACCTCGCGCAGCGAGCCCCGAAGACCTGCTCAACCGGGCCACCGGCTTCACCTACGAGCCCGGGTCGACCTTCAAGGCGTTCACCGTCGCGGCGGCGCTCGAGGAAGGGCAGGTGACCCCGGA
The DNA here is from genome assembly GCA_963712325.1 of uncultured Solirubrobacterales bacterium. Lineage (GTDB taxonomy): Bacteria > Actinomycetota > Thermoleophilia > Solirubrobacterales > 70-9 > VRUE01. The sequence goes on along the minus strand of CAVQHG010000009.1, from coordinate 106,534 downwards.
GACGCACCTTCACCCTGCCGCCGCAGCTGCATGTCGCCGACCGCACGATCGAAGACGCCGAGCCGCGGCCGACGGTCACCCTCAACGTCGCCGAAATCCTCGCCCACTCCTCGAACGTCGGGCGCCGCGACGATCGGCCTGAGATGGGCGAGCGAGAAGTTCAGCCGCTGGATCGACCGCTTCGGGTTCGGCCGGCCGACCGGCGTCCAGTATCCCGGGCGAGGAGCGCGGGCATCGTCCCCGCCCTCGACGAATACTCGGGCTCGACGATGGGCAACCTGCCGATCGGCCAGGGCCTCTCGGTGACCCCGATGCAGATGGTCGCCGGCTACACGGCGATCGCCAACGGCGGCATCCTCAAACGCCCGCAGCTGATCGAGACGTCGGACGGCGAGCCGGTCGCGCGAGCCGAAGGGCCGCCGGGTGATCGGCCGCCGCAGTCGCCAGCCAGGTGCGGACGATGCTGGAGGGCGTGCTCGCCACCGGGCGGGACCGCGTCCGAGGTCAGCGTCCCCGGCTACACGCTGGCGGGCAAGACCGGGACCGCCGAGGTCGCCGAAAACGGCCACTACTCGAAGACCAAGTACGTCGCCTCCTTCATCGGCTTCGCCCCGGCCCAGAACCCGCGCCTGCTGGTCGCGGTGATCGTCGACCAGCCGCAGGGCGACATCTACGGCGGCGTCGGTCGCCGCGCCGGCCTTCGGCAAGATCGCCGAGCTTCGCGCTGCCCGTACCTCGGCGTGCCCGCCGAATAGGCGCGCGAGGGCCGGACCCGGCTGCCGACCTAGAATCGCGCGCGTGAGACTTGAAGAGCTCGCCGCCGCGGCGCGAGGCCGCGCGAGACCTCCGGGGACCCGACGGTCGAGATCTCGGGCCTCGCCTACGACAGCCGCAGGGCGTCGCCGGGGACGCTCTTCTTCTGCGTGCGGGCGAGCGGGCCGACGGCCACGAGTTCGCCGCGGCGGCGGTGGAGCGCGGCGCGGCCGCGCTGGTCGTCGAGCGCGAGCTGAGCTCGCCGTGCCGCAGGTCGTCGTCGCCGACGCCCGGGCGGCGATGGCGCCGGTCGCCGCCCGCTTCTGGGGCGACCCGACGGCCGAGCTGCGGGTCGCGGGGATCACCGGCACCAACGGCAAGACGACGACCGCCTTCCTGCTGCGCGAGGTCCTCGAGGCGGCGGCGGTGCCAGTGCGGGCCTGCTCGGCACCGTCAAGCAGGTCGTCGGCGCGGTCGAGGAGGAGGTCGAGCGCACGACGCCCGAGGCGATCGACCTCCAGGCGCACCTTCCGGCGCATGCTCGAGGGCGGCGACCGCGCCTGCGCGATGGAGGTCTCCTCCCACGCGCTGGCCCTGCACCGGGTCGACTCGGTCCGCTTCGAGGTGGCGCTGTTCACCAACCTGACCCAGGACCACCTCGACTTCCACGGCGACATGGAGGACTACTTCCTCTCCAAGCGGCGGCTGTTCGCCGAGCTGGCGCCGGGGGTCGCGATCGGTCGAACGTCGACGACCCCTACGGCCGCCGCCTCGCGGAGGAGCTCGAGTGCCTGACCTTCTCCGCGGCCGGCGCCGAGGCCGACTTCTCGGCCGCGCGAGGTCACCTTCGACGCGGCCGGCGCCGCGCTTCCGTGGTCGCACCGGGGCGCCGGCGAGAGCAGGTGGCGGATCGCGAGCTTCGCGACGGCCTCGGGTGGACCGCGCTGCCGGGGGACTTCAACGTCGCCAACGCGCTCGGCGCCCTCGCGGCCGCCGTCGCGATGGACGTCGAGCCGCTCCGGGCGGCCGCCGGCGCTCGCGTCGGCGCGGCGGGTCCCGGGGCGGCTTCGAGCCGATCGACGAGGGCCAGGACTTCGCCGTGCTCGTCGACTACGCGCACACGCCCGACTCGCTCGACAACGTGCTCGCCGCCGCCCGGCGATTCACCGAGGGCAGGGTGATCTCGGTTTTCGGCGCCGGCGGCGACCGCGACCGCGACAAGCGCCCGAAGATGGGCCGGGCCGGCGCGACGGGATCGGACCTCGCGATCGTCACCTCCGACAACCCACGCTCGGAGGAGCCGGAGGCGATCGTCGCCGAGGTGCTCGCGGGGGCCGGGGACGCGGGCAGGCGGTGGAGGTCGAGCCCGACCGCCGCGCGGCGATCGCGCTTGCCCTGAGCCGCGCGGGGCCTGGCGACACGGTCGTCATCGCCGGCAAGGGCCATGAGCAGGGCCAGGAGTTCGAGGAAGGCCGCAAGGTCCCCTTCGACGATCGCGAGGTCGCCCGCGAGGAGCTACTGCGGCTCGGCGGCGGCGGCCCGATGAACCTCGACGCCGACCGGATCGCGGCGGCGCTCGGCGCCGAGGTGCTCGCCGCAGGGCCGGCCCGGCTCGCCCGCGCGGGCGACGATCGACTCCGGCGCCGGCGAGGACGGCGACCTCTTCTTCGGCCTGCGCGGCGAGCGCTTCGACGGCGGCGAGTTCGCGCCCGCCGCGATCGCGGCGGGCGCCTGGGGCGTGGTCGTCGGCCCCGCGGCTGTGCCGCGCTTTGCCTCGGTGGCGGAGCGAACGACGACGTCGACGGAAGGGGGGCCTGGGTGTTCGCGGTGGAGGATCCGCTGGCGGCGCTCGGGACGCTGGCCCGCGAGTGGCGGCGCGCGCTCGGCGCGCGGGTCGTCGGCATCACCGGGTCGGTGGGCAAGACCTCGGTGAAGGACATCGCCAGGGCCCTGCTTCCCGGGCCGGGTCCACGCCAACCGGGAGAACCTCAACACCGAGATCGGGCTGCCGCTGACGGTGCTCGAGGCGCGGCCCGACGCCGACGTCCTGGTGCTCGAGATGGCGATGCGCGGCGCCGGCCAGATCGCCGAGCTGGCGGCGATCGCCGAGCCCGAGGTGGCCGTGATCACCAACGTCGGCCCGGTCCACGTCGAGCTGCTCGGCTCGGTCGAGGCGATCGCCGCCGCCAAGGCCGAGCTCCTCCACGACCTGCCCCGCGCAGGCGACGGCGGTCGTGCCGGTCGAGGCCGGCGAGCTCGAGCCGCACCTTGCCGCTGCTCCGGCGCTGCTGCGTTCGGCCCGGGCGGCGACGTCGAGGCGCTGCGGAGCCGGGTCGTGGAGGGCGTCACGGAGGCGATGATCTCGACCCCTGACGGGTCGCGAGACGTTCCACTTCCCGTTCGTCGAGGCCCACAACCTGACCAACGCGATGGCCGCGATCGGCGCCGGCGTGGCGCTCGGCGCCCCGCTCGCCGAGATGGCCGACCGCGCTGCGAACATAGGCTTCTCGCGCTTCCGGGGCGAGCGCCTCGAGCTGGCCGACGGGATCGTCCTCGTGAACGACTGCTACAACGCAAACCCGGTCTCGATGCGGGCCGCCCTGGACCATCTGGGCACGCTTCGAGGGCGGGCGCCGGGTCGCCGTCCTCGGCGAGATGGCCGAGCTCGGCCCCGACGCGGCCGGGTACCACCGCGAGGTCGGCGAGCACGCTCGCCGGCTGGGGATCGACCTGGTCATCGGAGTCGGCGGGCCGGCCCGCGACTACGGCCCCGACGAGCTGGTGGGCGATCCCGGCGAGGCGGCGGAGCTCCTCGCCGCCCAGCTCGAGCGCGGCGACGTCGTCCTCGTCAAGGGCTCGCGCTCGGCCGGGCTCGAGGCGCGTCGCCGAGCGAGCTGGAGGGATCTGCTCGATGGGCGAGGTCCTGATCGCCGGGATGGCGGCGATGCTGATCTGCATCTTCCTCGGCCCGAAGTTCATCGAGTACCTGCGGGTGCAAGGAGTTCGGGCAGCACATCCGCGAGGAGGGCCCGCAGGAGCACCACGCGAAGGCGGGCACGCCGACGATGGGCGGGCTGATCATCTTCGCCTCGATCTGCGTCCCCTACCTGGTCCTCTCCGACCGCGACGCGCAGAGCCTCGCCGTCTTCGGGGTCGCGATCGCCTGTGCGGCGCTCGGCTTCGCCGACGACTTCATCAAGATCGTCAAGCGCCGCTCGCTCGGCCTGGCGGCGCGCTGGAAGCTCCTCCTCCAGGTCTTCCTCGCGCTCGGCCTCTGGTGGGTCGCCCGGCACGAGGTCGGGCTCGACCCGATGCTCGATTCCGGATCGGCGACGCCAGCCTCGAGCTCGGCCCGGTCCTCTACTTCGTCCTCGTCTTCCTGGTCATCGCCGGCACCTCCAACGGCGTCAACCTCACCGACGGCCTCGACGGCCTGGCGGCCGGCTCCTGCGCGATCGTCCTGCTCGCCTACACGGCGATCACCTTCGTCACCAACGAGCAGCAGAACCTGGCGCTGCTCTCCGCCTGCCTCGTCGGGGCCTGCATCGGCTTCCTCTGGTTCAACGCCTTCCCGGCCTCGATCTTCATGGGGGACACCGGGTCGCTCGGCCTCGGCGGGGCGATCGGCGCCCTCGCCGTGATGACCCAGACCGAGGTGCTGCTGATCATCATCGGCGGGATCTTCGTGATCGAGGCGCTCTCGGTGGCGATCCAGGTCCTCTCCTTCAAGGCCTTCCGCCGCCGCGTCCTGCTGATGGCGCCGCTGCACCACCACTTCGAGATGATGGCCTGGTCGGAGACGAAGATCATGCTCCGCTTCTGGATCATCGCCGCCGTCTGCTCGGGGATCGGGTTCACGCTCTACCAGCAGTCGATCGGGCGGTGACGGACCGGCGATCGGGGGCGAGCCTGACAGAGCGACCCGAGCGGCGTCCCGCTGCCGTTCGTCGTGAGGGTGGCACGGTTCCGGCTCACGCTCTGCCCGCCGGCGCCGGTTCGGCGTGGCCTGGCCTGAGCCTGCCGCCGGCCGGAACGGGCGACGGTCGCCACCCGGCCTGCCGGCGGCGGCGGCTCGTACAGGTACCGGGCGCCCGAGGGCGAAATTCCATCTCCGATGAGCTCCGCCTCCGCCGAAGAAGCCGCGGCCCGAGCTGCCCGCGGGCCCGTTCCTGGTCGCCGGCCTGGCGCGCTCGGGGCAGGCGGCGGCACGGCTGCTGGCCGAGCGCGGCGAGGAGGTGGTCGGGGTCGACGCCGGGCAGCCGGAGGGCGCGGCAGGGCTTGCGGGTGCCGGCGTCGAAGTCGTCCTGGATACGGATGGACTTGCGCAGCTCGACGGCGACGCGAACGGTCGTCAAGAGCCCGGGGGTGCCCCAGGAGGCGGCCGGTGATCGCGCGCCGCCCTCGAGCGCGGGATCGACGTCGTCGGCGAGCTCGAGCTGGCCTGGCGGGCGATCCCGAACCGCTTCGTCGCCGTCACCGGCACGAACGGCAAGACGACCACCACCGAGCTGCTCGGGCACTCTACCGGACCGCCGGCGGAGCCGGTCGCGGTCGCCGGGAACGTCGGCACGCCGCTCGCCTCGCTGGCCGGCGAGCTCGACCCCGGCGCGACCGTCGTCTGCGAGGCCTCCAGCTTCCAGCTCGAGGACACGACGCGCTTCGCCCCCGAGTGCGCCGTCTTCCTCAACCTCGCCCCCGACCACCTCGACCGCCACGCCGGACCTCGACGCCTACCTGGCGGCGAAGCTGCGGATCTTCGCCAACCAGGGCAACGACGACGTCGCCGTCTACAACGCCGACGACCCCGCGCTGGCCGGAGCCGACCTGGGCGGCTGCGCGCGCCGGGTCGACCTTCTGCGTCGGCGCCGCGCCCGACTGCGCGGTGCTCCGTCGCGGACGGGACGATCTTCCATGGCGGCGAGCCGCTGATCGCGGTCGGCGAGCTCGGCCTCTTCGGCGAGCACAACGTCGCCAACGCGATGGCCGCGGCCGCCGCGGCGCTGGCGATGGGGCTCGACCGCGAGGCGGTCGCGACGGGACTGCGCAGCTTCGCCGGCGTCCCGCACCGCCTGGAGCCGGTCGCCGAGCGTCGCGGCGTCAGCTTCGTCAACGACTCGAAGGCGACCAACGTCGCCTCCGCCACCGTCGGCGCTGCGCTTCCTTCGACGGCCGGCGTGCACGCGATCCTCGGCGGCAGCGAAAGGGCGAGGACGTTCGGCGCCCTGGTCGCCCCGGTGCGCGAGCGCTGCGCCGCCGCGCTACCTGATCGGCGCCACCGCCGACCGGCATCGGCCGACGGAGCTCGCGCGGCCTCGAGGCGGGCGTCGCGCTGCACCGCTGCGCGGACCTCGAGGACGCGGTCCGGCGCGCCGCCGCGGCAGGCACGCCCGGGCGAGGTCGTCCTGCTCTCGCCGGCCTGCGCGAGCTTCGACGCCTTCGAGGACTTCGAACAGCGCGGCGACCGCTTCCGCGAGATCGTCGAGGCCCTCCGTGAGCGCGCTCGCGCTGCCGTGGCGAGGGCGGCCGCCGGGCGGCGGCGAAGGGCGCGCGGAAAGCGCGCCGCCGAGCCGCCGGCCGAGTACAACATGCTGCTCACCGCGACCCTCTGCCTGCTGGCGCTGGGCGCGGTGATGGTCTTCTCCGCCAGCTCGACCACCCGCGTGCTCAGCGACGGCGGCCTCTCCGACGGCGCCCTCTACCTGAAGCGCACACTGATGTTCGGGGCCGCTCGGCCTGCTGCTCATGCACGTCGTCGCCCGCTGCAGGGCTCGAGCGGTGCGGCGCCTCGACCCCCGCGATCCTCGGCCGTCTCCTTCCTGCTCGTCGTCGCGGTGCTCGGGGGCGGGGACGCAGCGTCAACGGCTCGAGCCGCTGGCTCGGCTCCGGCTTCCTCCAGGTCCAGCCCTCGGAGATCGCCAAGGTCGCCCTGATCCTCTACGCGGCCGACCTGCTCGCCGCAGGCCGAAGCGGGTCGCATCGCTCGAGGGCCTGATGCCCTTCCTGCTCGTCGTCGGCACCGCCTCGCTGCTGATCGTCGCTCGAGCCCGACCTCGGGCACCGCCCTGGTGATCGCCTTCGCCGTGCGGCGCCAGCTGATCGCGGCCGGCGCCCGGCCTGCGGACCTCGCCATGATCGCGCTGGTCCTCGGCGGGCTGGCCCTGCTGCTGACCGTGGTCGAGCCCTACCGGATGGCGCGGCTGACCGGCTTCCTGCATCCCGGCGCCGACGCCTCCGGCGCCGGCTTCCAGGCCGCCCAGGCGAAGATCGCGCTCGGCTCGGGCGGGATCTTCGGGGTCGGGATCGGCAACGGCGTGCAGAAGGCCTTCTACCTGCCCGAGGCCCACACCGACATGATCTCCGCGGTGATCGGCGAGGAGCTCGGGCTGATCGGAATCGTCGGCGTCGTCGGCCTCTTCGGCCTGCTCGGCTACGCGGGGCTCCAGGTCGCGAAGCGCGCGCGGGACGTCTACGGGAAGATCCTCGTCGCCGGGCTCACCTCGCTGATCGTGGTGCAGGCGACGATCAACCTCTTCGCGGTGATGGGCATGGCGCCGCTCACCGGCGTGCCGCTGCCCCTTGTGTCCTATGGGAACAGCAGCCTGATGTCGACCCTCTTCGCGGTCGGGCTGATCCTCAACGTCGCCCGCGGGGGGACCGCCGGCGCTGGCAAACTGCGGGTCGTCGAGGGCGGTCGCGCCCCCGCAACTCGCAGAAGGAGCCGAAAGAGCAGTGCCAAACGCCGTCAGAGTGGTGGTGGCCGCGGGGGGAACCGCAGGTCACGTGGTGCCCGCCATGGCGGTCGCCGCCGAGCTTCGGGCTAGCGGCGCCGAGGTGAGCTTCCTCGGCACCCGCGAGCGCGTCGAGGCCGATCTCGTGCCCGCGGCCGGCTTCGAGATCGACTTCCTCAGGGTGCGCGGGATCGACCGCCGCAACCCGCTGCGCGCGGCCGCTGCGGCCGCCCTCGAGGCGCTGGCGTCCGTCCCCACCGCCCGTGCGGGCCCTCCGCCGCCGCGGCGCCGACGTCGTCCTCGGCGGCGGCGGCTTCGTCGCCGGACCGGCGGGCCTCGCCGCGCTCAGCACCGGCACGCCGCTCGTGCTGACCGAGGCCGACAGCCATCTCGGGCTCGCCAACCGTCTGCTGGCGGGACGCGCCGGGCGCGTCTGCCTCGCCTTCCCGATCCCGGGCCGGGACGGCGACCGCTACCTGGTTACGGGCAGGCCGGTGCCGGCCGCCGTCCTCGAGGCCGACCGGGGCGCGGCGCGTGCCCGTTTCGGCGTCGACCCGGACGACCGCTGCCTGCTGGTCGTGGGCGGAAGCCAGGGCGCCCGGTCGATCAACGAATGCGCGATCGCGGCCTTCGCCGAGCGAGCCGGTCGGGACTTCCACGTCATCCACCTGGCCGGCCATCGCGACCACGACGCCCTCAGGGCGCGGCTCGACGCTGCTGTCCACTCCGAGCGCTACACGCTCCTCGCATACGAGCCGAACCTCGGCGACTGCCTGGCGGCGTGCGATCTGGTGCTCGGCCGATCGGGCGGCTCGATATTCGAGGTCGCTGCCGCCGGACGGCCGGCCCTGCTCGTCCCCTATCCGCACGCGACCGGCGATCACCAGCGGTCCAACGCCGCATGGATGGCGGAGGCGGGCGCGGCGGCGGTGGTCGCCGACGAGTCCCTCACGCCCGATCGCCTCGCAACCGAGGTCGGGGCTCTGCTCGACGACCCCGAGAGGCTCGAGGCGATGGCCGCCGCATCCGCCTCGATCGCCAGGCCCGACGCGGCGCGGCGGATCGCCGATCAGGTGCTGGGGTGCGCGGGGAACGCCGGGCGGGGGCTCCGGTGACCGCCGGCCGCGGCAAGAGAGGAGAGGCCGACCTCTCGGGTCGCAGGCTCCATTTCGTCGGCATCGGTGGAGCGGGGATGAGCGGCCTCGCCCTGGTCTGCGCCCACCTTGGGGCGGAGGTGACCGGCAGCGATCGCAGCGACTCCTCCTACATGGCCCGGCTGCGGTCCGCAGGACTCGATCCGGCCGTGGGCCACGAGGCGGCGAACCTGCCGCAGGGCAGCCGACGTCGAGGTGGTCGTGTCGACCGCGATCGGCGAGGGCAACCCCGAGGTCGTCGCCGCGCGCGGGCGCGGCCTGGCGATCGTTCACCGCGGCGCGCTGCTCGCCACGCTCTGCGCCGCGAAGCGCCTGATCGCCGTCGCCGGGACGCACGGCAAGACGACGACCGCCGCGATGCTCGTCTGGGCACTGCGGGCACTGGGCGCCGACCCGGCCTTCTTCGTCGGCGGCGAGGTGCCGGGACTGGGAATCGGCGGGGAGGCGGCGAACGCCGGCTGGGGGGCGGGGGAGTGGGTCGTCGCCGAGGCTGACGAGAGCGATGCGAGCTTTCTCGAGTTGGATCCCGAGGTCGCGGTCGTCACCAACGTCGAGATGGACCACCACGCTCGATGGGGCTCGGTGGCCGAGCTGCGCACGGCCTTCGACCGCTTCGGCGCGGGGGCTCGCCTGGCCGCCTTCGACTCCGGCTCGCCAGGGCCGCGGGAGCTGCGCCTCTCGGTGCCCGGTCGTCACAACGCGCTCAACGCCCGCGCCGCCCTGGCCGCGGTCCGGGAGGCAGGGCTCGACGTCGGCGCGGCGGCGGCGGCCCTCCGCAGCTTCCCCGGCGTCCGGCGGCGGCTGGAGCTGAAGGGAGAACGGGAGGGCGCGGCTGTCTACGACGACTACGCGCACCATCCGACCGAGGTCCGCGCCGCCCTGACCGCGCTCCGCGAGCTCGGCGGCCGGCGCCTGATCGCAGCCTTCCAACCGCATCTCTACTCGCGGACGCGGGCCTTCGCGGCGGAGTTCGGCGCGGCGCTGGCGCTCGCCGACGAGGCGATCGTCCTCGACGTCTACGCTGCACGGGAGGAGCCCGCCGGCGAGCTGGCCGGGATCGACGGGCTGCTGGTCGCCCGCGCCACGGCCGACCGGATGGGTGGCCGGACCGTCGTCTGGGCGCCGACGCTGGAGCGCGCGGTGGAGGCGATGGAGCGAAGCCTGGCCCCGGGCCGGGTGCTGGTCACGATCGGGGCGGGAGACGTCCATGAGGTTGGTGAGAGGCTGCTCGCGGGAGGAAACGGCCGGTGAGCGGGCCGCCGCCGGGCGTTGAGCCCGAATTTCCATTGGCGCGCCTGACCACGGTGCGCACCGGCGGCCCTGCCGACTGGTTCGCGCGGCCGAAGACCGAGCCGGGCCTCGTTGAGCTGCTTGCCTGGGCAGCCGCCGAGGGGATCGACGTCGGCGTGGTCGGCTCCGGCTCGAACCTGCTCGTCGCCGACGAGGGCTTTCGCGGCCTCGCGATCAAGCTCGACGGCGAACTGGCCGCCATCGATCGTGACGGCGAGCGGCTGCTGTGCGGCGGCGGCGCCCGCCTGCCCTCCGCGGCGGCGAAGGCCGCGGGCTGGGGCCTGTCGGGCCTCGAGTTCGGCATCAACATCCCCGGCACCGCCGGCGGGGCGGTGAAGATGAACGCCAACGCCTACGGCGGTCAGTTGGCGGAGGTCCTCGAGTGGGTCGAGGTGAGCACGGAGCTGGGCACCGAGCGTCGACCGCCCGCGTCGCTCGGGTTCGCATACAGGAGCTCGAACCTCGGCGCTCGAGAGGTCGTCTGCCGGGCCTCCTTCCTCCTCCGGGCCGCGGATCCGGAGGCGGTCCGACGGACCCTCTCGGAGATGCGCGAGCGGCGGCGAGACGCGCAGCCCTCGGGCATCAAGACCTTCGGCTCGACGTTCAAGAACCCCGAGGCTTCCGAGGCCCGGGGCATGACGGCGGGACAATTGCTCGAGGCGGCCGGTTGTCGCGGGCTGGAGGCCGGCGGGGCCCGCTTCTCTCCCAAGCACGCGAACTTCGTCGAGAATCGCGGAGCGGCCACGACCGCCGACGTTCTCGCTCTGATGACCGAGGGCCGGCGCCGGGTGAGGGAGCGGTTCGGGGTGCTCCTCGAGCCGGAGGTGCAGGCGCTCGGCGAGCTCCACTGGCCGGCGGATTGGTCGGATCGGTGATGCGCAGCAGGCTGCTCGTCGCCATGCTCGCGGCGCTGTTCGCGATCGGCGTCTATCTGGCCTTCTTCAGGGGCCCCTCCGAGGTCGAGCCCCGGGTGCGCCCGGCCCGCGCGACCGCCGTGATCGGGACCGGGGCGGATGCCGTCGGCGTGTCCGCGAGAGGTGACCTGCTGACGTCCGAGCCTCCACCCGAGCCGGAATCGCTGCCCTCGCTGCCCCTCTCCGAGCCGCCCCCCGATGGTCGCCTCGGCGGCCCGGTGCTGGCCCAGGCTCTCGTCCTCGGCTCTGCGCCGGCGCCCCTTCGCGCCTGCATCGCCGGCAGCCGCTATGGGGAAACCGGGATCGACGTCGAACTGCGCTCCGGAATCGAGCTCTTCTTCGGCGATGACTCGCAGGTCGCCGAGAAGTGGCAATCGGCGGTCGCGATGCTCGCCGATCCGTCGATCACCGCGCTCGATTATGTAGACCTGCACTCGCCGCGCCGGCCGTCGGTCGGCGGATCCGGCCATACGCTGCCGCCGCCCGAAGCGGCGACGGCGGGGGGCTGCGGCCCCTGAGCACCGTGGCGGGGATCCCGCGGTCCAAAGCCGATCGCCCTGCCCGACCGAACCGGCCGAAGCGATACCGGCGAACCCTCGACCTCAGAGTTAGGGTGGCGAAAGCCTCAAGTCATGGTTGAGATTTCTGCCGTGCAGGATGGCATTCGGCGGTTTGACAGTCGCGATGCAATGCCCTACGTTGAGCGCAATTTCCGAAGTTATGGAGCAGGCTTGAACCCTTAAGCATCGCTGCATAGTCGGACGGAAAGAAGGCTCAACTCACATTTCAGCCCCGCGGGGGCTGGGCGAAAGCCGGCCCGGCCGGCACTAGGAAAGAATTCGGGAGATGGAATCCACTTACCTTGCGGTGATCAAGGTCGTCGGAGCGGGCGGCGGGGGCACCAATGCCGTGAGCCGGATGATCGACGCCGGAATCCGCGGCGTCGAGTTCGTCGCGGTCAACACCGACGCACAGGCGCTCCAGGCGTGCGATGCGGACATCAAGCTCTCGATCGGCCAGGAGCTGACCCGCGGCCTCGGCGCCGGGGGCAACCCGGAGGTCGGCGCGGGCGCCGCGGCCGAGAGCCGCGACGAGATCAAGGAGGCCCTGAAGGGCGCCGACATGGTCTTCGTGACCGCCGGCGAGGGCGGCGGCACGGGGACGGGCTCGGCCCCGATCATCGCCGAGATCGCCAAGGAGGAGATCGGGGCGCTCACGGTCGGCGCGGTCACCAAGCCGTTCGAGTTCGAGGGCAAACGGCGGATGCAGCAGGCGCTCGAGGGGATCGAGAAACTGCGCAACAACGTCGACACCCTGATCATCGTCCCCAACGAGAAGCTCCTGCAGGCGGTCGAGCGGCGCACCAGCGTGCTCGAGGCGTTCCGCCAGGCCGACGACATCCTGCGCCAGGGCGTCCAGGGAATCACCGATCTGATCACGATCCCCGGCCTGATCAACCTCGACTTCGCCGACGTGCGGACGATCATGCGCGACGCCGGCTCGGCCCTGATGGGCGTCGGCACCGCATCCGGCGAGTCGCGGGCGCTCGACGCCGCAAAGGCGGCGATCACCTCGCCCCTGATCGAGGAGTCGATCAAGGGGGCGACGGGGATGCTGCTCAACATCACGGGTCCCGAGGACCTCGGCCTGTTCGAGGTCAACGAGGCCGCCCAGCTGGTCCAGGCGGAGGCGGACGACAACGCCAACATCATCTTCGGGTCGGTCGTCGACCAGTCGATGCGCGACGAGATCCGGGTCACCGTGATCGCGACCGGGTTCGAAGGCTTCGAGCTGCTCGCCAGGTCCCCCCAGCGCGTGCGTCGTCGCTACGAGAGCCGTCCCCGGGTCTCCGCCGACGACACCGACATCCGCAAACTGCGGGTGTCGGACGACGACATCGACGTCCCGCCCTTCCTCAAGGGCTGAATCGCCTGGCGGCGTCCCCCGGGCGCCGGTTAGGGTCGGCAGCAATGGGAGAGGCAAGCGGACAGGTCGTTGCGGTGGGAGTCGCGGCGGCGCTCAGCCCGGTGCCGATCGTCGGCATCGTCCTCGTGCTCGGCACGCGCAGGGCGCGCGCCGACGCCCTCTCCTTCCTCGCCGGCTGGGTCGCCGGCCTGGGCGTAGTCGGCGCGGTCGTCCTGCTCGCCGCGGGAGGGGCCGGTGCTCGCGAAGGCGGTGCGCCGGCGGGCTGGGTCGACGTCCTCGAGCTGGCGCTCGGCGTCGCCCTGCTGGTGCTCGCGGCGAGGCGCTGGCGCTCGCGCCCGCGGGAAGGAGAGACCGCCGGCATGCCCGGGTGGATGCGCTCCGTCGACCGTCTCACGGCGGGCAGGGCGGCGGCCCTGGGCGCGGCCCTGGCGGCGGCCAATCCGAAGAACCTGGCGCTGACCGTGGCGGCCGGCGCGGCGATCTCGCAGACCGGCGCCTCCGCCGGGGCGCAGGCCCTCGCCCTGCTCGTCTACGTGCTGATCGGCACGCTCGGGGTCGGGGTTCCCGTCGCCATCTTCCTGCTCGGCGGCGAGCGGTCCCGGGCGACGCTCGACGAGATCAAGCTCTGGATGGCGCGCAACGACGCGGCGATCATGGCCGTGCTCTGCCTCCTGATCGGGGCCAAGCTGATCGGTGACGCGATCACAGGGTTCTCCGCCTAGATCCTGCCGAGGTTCAATAGATTGGGCTGGTGAGCACCCCGGCCGTCCTCAGGCGGACACCCCTCTACGAGAGACACGCCGAGCTGGGCGCCAAGCTGGTGCCCTTCGCGGGCTGGGAGATGCCGGTCGCCTACGAGGGGATCCTCGAGGAGCACGCCGCCGTGCGCACCCATGCCGGCATGTTCGACGTCTCCCACATGGGCCAGGTGGAGGTCGAGGGCCCCGGGGCGCTCGAGTTCCTTCAGCTGACCCTCTCCAACGACGTCGCCGCCGTCGACCGCTGGGGCGCCCAGTACTCCTGCCTGTGCAACCAGGAGGGCGGGGTGCTCGACGACCTCTTCGCCTACCGGCTCGGCTCGGACCGCTATCTGCTGGTGACGAACTCGGCCAACCACGACTCGGACCTCGCCTGGCTGGGGCGCTGGAGCCGCGGCATCGACGTCGCAGTCCGCGACGTGGCCGACCGCTACGCGATGATCGCCGTGCAGGGCCCCCATGCCCGCGCGATCGTCGCCGCGACGCTCAACCTCGACCTGCCTAGGCGGATGAGGGTCGCCGTCGAGCGGATCGGCGACAGGCCGGCGCTTGCCTGCGGCACCGGCTACACGGGCGAGGACGGGGTCGAGCTGCTGGTCGATCCGGAGGTTGCGCCGGCGATCTGGGCGGAGCTGCTCGATGCCGGCGTCGTGCCATGCGGGCTCGGCGCCCGCGACACGCTTCGGCTCGAGGTCTGCTTCCACCTGCACGGCAACGACCTGACGCCCGAGCGCAACCCGATCGAAGCAGGGCTCGGATGGTGCTGCGCGGAGGCGACCGGGTTCATCGGGTCGGCCGAGGTCGCCCGCGCCCGCGAGCATGGCCCGGACGAGAGGCTCGCCCCGTTCCGGATCGAGGGCGCCGGAATCCCACGCCAGGGAAATCCCGTGCTGCTCGACGGCGAGCGGGTCGGAGAGGTCACCTCGGGGACCTTCTCGCCCTCGCTCGAGATCGGCATCGGGATGGCCTACCTGCGCCCCGACCTCGCCGAGCCCGGCACCGAGCTCGAGATCGACGTGCGCGGCAAGCGACGCGTCGCCCGGATAGCGTCCAAGCCGCTCTACGAACGATGACCACTTCGAGGAAAGCGAGATCCCCTTGGCAGAGGCGAGCTATCCGGATGACCTGATCTACCACTCCGAGCACGACTGGGCCCGGGTCGAGGGCGGCACCGCCACCTTCGGCATCACCTGGTACGCGCAGGACAGCCTCGGCGAGGTCGTCTTCTTCGACCCGCCGGAGGTCGGCACCGTGGTGGCCAAGGACTCCAGCTACGCCGAGGTCGAGTCGGTGAAGGCGGTCTCCGACGTGATCGCGCCGCTCTCCGGCGAGATCGTCGAGGTCAACGGGGCGCTCGCCGAGGAGCCCGAGAAGATCAACGAGGACCCCTACGGCGACGGGTGGATGGTGAAGGTCGAGTTGAGCGAGCCGGGCGAGGTCGAGTCGCTGCTCGACGCCGCCCAGTACCGCAAGCTGCTCGCCTGAGCGCGTGACCGAGGACCGGCTCAGGCTTGCGTAGGGTGTAGCCGTGACCCGCTACACGTCAGCCACCGAGGCCGACAGGGCCGAGATGCTCGCGGCGATCGGCGTCGACTCGACCGCCGAGCTGTTCGAGCAGATTCCCGAGCCGCTGCGGCTCGGGCGGCCGCTCGAGCTGCCGACGGGCCTCAGCGAGGCGGAGGTGCAGGACCGCCTGGCGGCGCTGGCCGCGTGCAACGCCAATGCCGAGGAGCAGGTCTGCTTCCTCGGGGCGGGGATGTACGACCACCACGTGCCGGCGATCGTCGACGCGATCACACAGCGCTCCGAGTTCCTGACCCCCTACACCCCCTACCAGCCGGAGATCTCCCAGGGCGGGCTGCAGGCGATGTTCGAGTTCCAGACGGCGATGTCCGAGCTGACCGCCCTGCCCGTCTCCAACGCCGGCCTCTACGAGGGGCCGTCCTCCGTCGCCTCCGCCGGCTACCTGGCGATGGGGGCCACCGGCCGCCGCCGCTTCGTGGTCTCGCGAGGCGTTCACCCCCACAGCCGCGAGACCCTCTCCACCTACTCCGCCGGCTACGGCGCCGAGCTCGGGGAGGTGGGCCTCGAGGACGGGGTCACCGCGCCGGGTGCGCTTGCCCAGGCGGTCGACGAGGAGACCGCGGCCGTATTCCTGCAGAGTCCGAACTTCCTCGGCTCGGTCGAGGACGTCGCGGCGCTCGGCAGCGCCGCGAGGGAGCATGGCGCCCTTCTCGTGGTCGCCGTCGACCCGATGACCCTCGGAGTCCTTCGGCCGCCGGGAGAGTGCGGGGCCGACATCGCCCTCGGCGAGGGCCAGCCGCTGGGCAACCGGCTCGACTTCGGCGGACCGTCATTCGGCTTCTTCTGCGGCACGGAGGATCTGATTCGGCGCATGCCCGGTCGCATCGCCGGCGAGACCGAGGACGTCGACGGGCGCCGCGGCTTCGTCCTCGCCCTGCAGACCCGCGAGCAGCACATACGCCGTGAGAAGGCCACCAGCAACATCTGCACGGCGCAGGCGCTGAATGCCCTGGGGGCGATGATCCACCTTGCCTGGCTCGGCCGAGAGGGGTATCGCGAGCTGGGCGAGCTGCTCGCCCGCCGCACGGCCTACGCGCGCGAGCGCCTGGCGGCGGTCGAGGGGGTGGAGCTCCTCCACCGCGCGCCCGTCGTCCGCGAGTTCGCGGTCAGCCTCGGCGGCGCCCCGGTCGAGCGGGTGCTCGAGCGCTGCGCCGAGCGGGGAATCGCGGCCGGCTACCCGCTCGGCCGCGACTATCCCGAGCACGCCGACGGGCTGCTCGTCGCGATCACCGAGCGCCGTACCCGCGCGCAGATCGACGACCTGGCCGACGCGCTCGCCGCCGCCGTCGCCGCCGAGGCGGTGACCGTATGACCGCCCGTCTGCCGACGGCAAGGAAGGTTGACCTGCCCGCGGCGGACGCGGGAGCGAGCGAGCAGGGAATTCGGGGACCAGGAGTGCGAGCGAGCGAGAGCAGAGCACGCGGGCGGAAGTCGTGAGCGCCGGGGAGCGGGAGCAGACCATGCAGTCGGAAGAGGTGCGCACGATCTACGAGCGGTCGAAGCCGGGGCGGCGGGCGGCGGTGCTGCCCGGGGCCGAAGTCCCCGAGCCGCCGCTGGAGGAGCTGATTCCATCCCGGCTGCTGCGCGACGAGGCGCCGCGCCTGCCGGAGGTCTCCGAGCCGGAGATCGTCCGCCACTACAACCGGCTCTCGCGGCGGAACTTCGACCTCGACACCGGCTTCTACCCGCTCGGCTCCTGCACGATGAAGCACAACCCGAGGTTGAACGAGCGGGTCGCCGCCCTGCCGGGCCACGCCCGGCTGCACCCGGCACAGGACCCGCGCCAGGCGCAGGGGGCGCTGGAGTTGATGTGGCTGCTGCAGGAGAGCCTCGCCGAGATCTGCGGACTGCCCCACGTCAGCCTTCAGCCCTCGGCCGGCTCGCACGGAGAGCTCGCCGGGCTGCTGCTCACCCGCGCCTTCCACGCCGACCGCGGCGAATCCCGCTCCAAGGTCCTCGCCCCCGACACCTCCCACGGCACCAACCCGGCCTCGGTGACGATGGCCGGTTACGAGGTGGTCAAGGTGGCCACCGACGAGCGCGGCGGGGTGGAGATGGACGATCTGCGCGCCAAGGTCTCCGAGGAGGTGGCCTGCCTGATGCTGACCAACCCGAACACGCTCGGGCTCTTCGACGAGAACATCGCCGAGATCGCCACTCTCATCCACGAGGCGGGCGGGACCCTCTACTACGACGGGGCGAACCTGAACGCGGTCATGGGACACTCGCGGCCGGGCGACATGGGCTTCGACATCGTCCACGTCAACCTGCACAAGTCATTCAGCCAGCCCCATGGCGGCGGCGGGCCGGGGGCGGGGCCGATCGCCGTCTCCGAGCGCATAGAGCCCTTCCTTCCTCGGCCCCAGGTCGTCCGGCGGGAGGCGGAAGATGGCGAGGGGCCGACCTTCGACCTCGACTTCGATCGACCGCGGTCGATCGGCCGCCTGCGTGGTTTCCAGGGCAACTTCGGGGTCTTCGTGCGCTCCTATGCCTACATCCTCAGCCTCGGCGCCGACGGCCTCGCCGAGGCGTCGGAGACGGCGGTCCTCAACGCCAACTACCTGAAGGCGCTGCTGGCAGAGGGCCGCAGCGGCGAGCGTCTGCCCGTCGCCTTCGACCGCCACTGCATGCACGAGTTCGTCCTCTCGGGGAAGCCGATGAAGCGGGAGCTGGGCATCGCCACCCTCGACCTGGCCAAGCGCCTGCTCGACTTCGGCGTCCATCCGCCGACCGTCTACTTCCCGCTGCTGGTCGACGAGGCGCTGATGGTCGAGCCGACGGAGACCGAGACCAAGGAGAGCCTCGACGCCTTCGCGGCGGCGATCGAGACGATCCTCACCGAGGTCGAGGACGATCCTGAGACCGCGAGGCAGGCCCCCTACACGACTCCCGTGCGCCGCCTGGACGAGGTCGGGGCGGCCCGCCACCCGGTCGTCCGCCAGGTTCTCTGACCGGCGGCGCCTCCTCTGCTCCCGGGCGGCCGCGCTCATCACAACCGGAGATCTCGCGCCCGCCCTCCCGCGTCCGGGGGCGCCTGGACCGGCGGCGCCTCCTCTACTCCCGGGCCTCTACAGCTTCGGCAGGGGCTGCTCGAGATCGAGGACGGGAGCGAAGAGATCGCCGTGCTCGTCGATCCGGTCCAGCACGTCGCCGGCCTCGAAGGCCAGCGAGGAGGCGTCGCCGCTGTCCGCGCACCCCTCCACCTCCTCCCAGGTGACCGGGGTCGAGGCGGTCGGCCGCTCCCGCGCGCGCAGGCTGTAGACGGCGATCGTCGTTTTGCTGCGGTGGTTCTGGGACCAGTCGACCATCACCTTGCCGCGTCGTTCGACCTTCTTCATCTTCGACACGACCTCGTCAGGCGTCTGCTTCTCGAGCAGCTGGGCGATCGCCTTCGCGAACGGTTTGGTCCGGTCGTAGTGGGCCCGGCCTGAGTTGAGCGGGATGTAGACCTGCATCCCCTTCGACCCGGAGGTCTTCGGGAAGCACTCCACGTCGAAGTGCGCGAACAGCTCGCGCAGGCGCAGTGCCACGCGGCAGCAGGCGACGATGTCGGCAGGCGGACCCGGGTCCAGGTCGAAGGCGAGCACCGTCGGCCGGGTCGGAGCCCGCGCCAGAGACAGGGAGGGGTGAAGCTCGATCGCGGCGAGCTGCGCCATCCAGATCAGCGTCGGCAGCCCGTCGCAGACGCAGAAGTCGATCTTTCCCGCACGGGGCCCGGCCCGCACCGAGGCGGTCTTCACCCAGCTCGGCCGATGCTTGGGGCAGCGCTTCTCGAAGAACGCGGCGTCGGCGTCGTCGACGCCTTCCGGGAAGCGGCGCAGGGTGACGGCGCGACCGGCGAGGTGGGGGATCATCGTCGCGCCGACCCTCGCGTAGTAGTCGACCACCTGGCCCTTGGTGAATCCGGCTCCGGGGTAGAGGACCTTGTCGAGGTTGGTGAGCCTGAGCTCCCGCCCCTCGACCTCGACCGTCCGGTCAGCGCCCACCGGAGGCTATTTGGACGACTTCGATTTGGAGCGTTTCCTCGACGCGGGTTTCTTCGGCGATTTCTTCGCCTTCGCCTTCGAGCCGCTCCTGGCGGCCGCGCCGCCCCGCTCGCCCGATTTCACCGCAGCGATGCTTTCCTCGAGGGCCGCCATCAGGTCCGGCGCGCCGGTCGTCTCCGGCTCCTGCGCCGCGGGGGTGACGACCTCCTTGCCTTCCGCCTTGCGTTCGATCAGGGCCATCAGTTCCTCCCGGTACTCGTCCCGGTAGGCGGCGGGGTCGAACTCGCTGGTCAGCGAGTCGATCAGCTTCTCGGCCATCTCGACCTCTTTGGACGCCACCTCGGGCCGCTCGCCGCCGAGCACGTCCTCGAGCGCCTCCTGGGGCGGCACGACCTCGTCGGCGAAGCGCATCGTGGTCAGGGTGATCACCCCGCCATCGGTACGCAGGGCGGCGAGGTGCTCCTTGTTGCGGAAGACGAAGCGAGCTATCGCGACCTTTCCCGACTCCTCCATCGCGCTCGCCAGCAGCGAATAGGCTTTCTCGGCGCCCTCGGCCGGGCCGAGGTAGTAGGGGCTGTCGAAGTAGATCGGATCGATCTCGGCAAGATCGACGAAGTCCTGGACCTCGATCGCGCGCGACTTCTTCGGGGCAAGGGCGGCCATCTCGTCCCTGGTGATCGGCACGTAGTTGCCGGAGGTGATCTCGAAGGCCTTGACGATCTCCTCATACGGGACCTCTTGGTCGGTTCCTTCGGCGACGCGGCGGTGACGGATCCGGGTGCCGTCGGAGGCACGGATCTCCCGCAGCGAGATGCCGCGGCGGGCAACCGCGCTGTACAGCCTGACGGGCACGTTGAGGAGCCCGAAGCTGATCGAGCCGCTCCAGATAGCTCTTGCCATCAGCAGTTCACCTACCCGAATTGTCCCAGCAAGCACCGGGGCCGGCACGGCCGCGCCCGGCGCGGGAGGCTTCTTGCGTCGCGCCGGCCGGTGGGATGATGCCCGGGTGCTCTTCGAGCTGCGCGACGTCTGCCTCTCCCGCGACGGGCGGACGGTGCTCGACTCGCTGAACGTCGCGATCCCGACGGGGGCCACGGCCGTGATCGGGTCCTCCGGCGCGGGCAAGTCGACGCTGCTTCGGCTGCTCAACCGGCTCGCCGACCCCGACGCCGGGACGGTTTCCTACCGCGACAGGCCGATCGCCGAGTGGGACCCGCTCGAGCTGCGGCGCAGGGTGTCGCTCGTGCCGCAGCTGCCGGCCCTGCTCGACGGCAGCGTCGAGGACAACCTGCGCTTCGCTGCCGACCTAGCGTCCACCGAGCCGGACGTCGAGCGATGCCTGCGGCTCGCGGGGCTCGGCTCCGGCTTCGCGGCCCGCGACGTCGGGGCGCTCTCGGTGGGCGAGCAGCAACGGGCGATGCTCGCCCGCGCGCTCGCCCAGGGCCCCGACGTCCTGCTCCTCGACGAGCCGACGTCGGCCCTCGACCGCGACAGCCGCGACGCGGTCGAGGCGACTCTCGCCGAGCTGCGCCGCGAGCTCTCCCTCTCCCTGATCCTCGTCAGCCACGACCACGAGCAGGCGCGGCGGCTGGGGGACTGGATCGTGCGCATCGAGCGCGGCACCTCGGTCGAGTCCGGCCCCGTCGAGCGGGTGCTGGCGTGACCAACTCGATCCACGTCGAGCTCTGGCAGGTGGCGGCGTCCCTCGCGCTCGTCGCCGTCGCCCTCGCCGTCTCCCGCTGGCGCCGCGCCGACCTCGAGCGCGACATCGGGGTGGCGACGGTCCGCTCGATCGTGCAGCTGACCCTCGTCGGCTACGCGATCAAGCTGATCTTCGAAGCGGACACGTTCTGGCTCGTGCTCGCCCTGCTCGCCGTGATGGTCGTCTTCGGGGCGTTCACGGCCCGCGGCCGCGCCAGGCACGTTCCCGGCGCCCTGGCCCCGCTGCTGCTCGCCCTGTCGGTCGCCGCGGCCGGGACCCTGGGGCTGGTGGTCGCCCTGGGGATCTTCGACCCGACGCCCCGATATCTCGTCCCGGTCGGCGGAATGGTGATCGGCAACTCGATGACCGCCTCGGCGGTCGCGCTGAATCGGCTCGGCGACGAGATCGCCGACTCGCGGGCGAGGATCGAGGCGACGCTGGCGCTCGGCGCGACCTCTCACGAGGCCGCGCTGCCGATCGTCCGGCGGGCATTGCGGTCGGGGATGATCACGCTGGTCGACTCGACCAAGACCACCGGCCTGATCTTCTTCCCGGGGACGATGGTCGGCATGCTGCTCGCAGGCGCCGACCCGACGGACGCCGTCCGCCTGCAGCTGATCCTCCTCTACACGCTGCTCGGCAGCGTCGCGATCGCCGCCATGATCGCGACGTCGCTCGCCTACCGGGGATTCTTCACCCCGGCGCATCAGCTCCGCGAGCCGCTTCCGCCACGGGCATAGACTCACGCCGTGACCAGGCAGCAGCGCCTGACGCTGATCGCGACCATCCTCGGCTCGTCGATCGTCTTCCTCGACTCGACAGTGGTCAACGTGGCGCTGCCGGCGATCAGCGACGGGCTCGACGTCGGCCTCGCCGGCCAGCAGTGGGTGGTGGAGGCCTACACCCTGGCCCTGGTCGCACTGCTGCTCGTGGGCGGCGGCCTCGGCGACCAGTTCGGCCGGCGACGGGTCTTCGTCATCGGGCTGCTCGGCTTCGGCGCCACCTCGGCGCTCTGCGCCGTCGCGCCGAGCGGCGCCTTTCTGATCGTCGCGCGGGCCCTGCAGGGGGTGGCCGGGGCGCTGCTGGTGCCCGGGTCCCTGGCGATCGTCGCCGCGACCTTCGAGGGGGCGGCACGCGGACGCGCGGTCGGCACCTGGACCGCCTGGACGGGAATCGCGATCGTGGTCGGCCCAGCCGGAGGCGGTGCTCTGATCGGCCTCACCTCCTGGCGCTCGATCTTCTGGATCAACGTCCCCCTCGTGCTGGCGACGGCGGTGCTCACCCTGCGCGCCGTCGAGGAGAGCCGCGACGAGGACGCCTTCCGTGGGCTCGACCCGCCGGGGATCGTGCTCTCGGCGGTCGGCCTCGGGGGGCCCGTCTTTGCCCTCATCGAGCAACCGACCAGGGGCTGGGCGGACCCCGCGGTCTGGATGACCCTGGTCGCCGGCGTCGCCTGCCTCGTGCTGTTCGTGGCCCGCGAGGCCGTCGCCCGCCACCCGATGCTGCCCCTCTCCCTGTTCCGGATTCGCAACTTCGCGATCGCCAACCTGACCACCTTCGCCGCCTACGCAGGGTTGATCGGCGGTCTCTTCTTCGTCGGCCTCTTCCTCCAGCAGGTGGCCGGCTATTCGCCGCTGGAGGCGGGTCTGGCGACGACGCCCGTCTCGATCCTCATGTTCTTCCTCTCGCCCCGCTTCGGCAGGATCGCCTCGGGAACGGGGCCGCGGCTGCCGATGACCGCCGGGCCGATCGTCGCCGGCGCCGGGCTGCTGCTCCTGCTGCGCGTCGGCTCTGATCCGAGCTACGTCGGAGACGTGCTGCCGGGACTGTTCGTCTTCGGCCTCGGGCTCTCGGCGACGGTCGCCCCGCTCACCGCCACCGTCCTCGACTCGGTGGACGAGCATCGCGTCGGGATCGCCTCCGGGGTCAACAACGGCGTCTCCCGGGTCGCCGGGCTGCTCGCGATCGCGATCCTCGGCGCCGTCATATCCGCACAGTTCGACGCGTCCCTGGACCGGGCCCTGGGCACGGCGCCACTCTCCGAGCCCGGCCGGAAGGCGGTCTCGAACGCCAAGGAAAAGCCGCTGGCGGTGCCGGGCAGGGGTCGGATGTCACCGGCGGAAGCGGAGCTCGTGCAGGGCGCCGCGGCCGACGCCTCGACCTCCTCCTTCCACCTCGGGATCGGGATCGCCGGCCTGCTGATGATTGCCGGGGGCGTGGTCGCCGGACTCGGCATCGAAAACCCGCGGCTGAGGATCGAGGCGTTCCCGAGCCGGGGCACGGCGGCGGCCGGAGAGTGCGGACACGGGGCCGATGCCGATTGCGTCGTGGGCGAGCCCGCCCCGATCGAGGGCCGCGAGCCCGAGGTCGTCTGATCGCTCCGGGCCACTAGGCTCCCGGCCCCATGGGCGTACCGATCATCTTCAGCGGCATCCAGCCGACGGGCCGCAAGCACCTCGGCAACTACATCGGCGCGATCCGCCAGTACGTCGAGGGGCAGGACCGCGGCGACCCGGCGATCTATTGCATCGTCGACCTGCACGCGGTCTCGGTCGCCTACGACCCCGGCGAGCTGCGCGAGCGCCTCTACGACACGACCGCGATCCTGCTCGCCGCCGGCCTCGACCCGGAGCGGTGCATCCTCTTCCGCCAGTCCGACGTGCGCGAGCACACAGAGCTCACCTGGCTGCTCTCGGCGGTCACCGCCCACGGCGACCTCAACCGCATGCACCAGTTCAAGGACAAGTCAGCGGCCCAGCGCGAGCTGGTCTCGGCGGCACTCTTCTTCTACCCGGTGCTGATGGCGTCCGACGTGCTCGCCTACCGCGCCACCGACGTCCCCGTCGGCGACGACCAGCGCCAGCACGTTGAGCTGATGCGCGAGATCGCCCGCCGCTTCAACGAGCGCTTCGGCCCGACCCTGGTCGTCCCGGAGCACCGCATCCCCGCGGTCGGGGCGCGGATCATGGATCTGCAGGAGCCGCAGAGGAAGATGTCGACCACCGGTAGCACCGAGGCCGGCACTGTCTACGTGTTGGACGAGCCGGAGGCGATCCGGAAGAAGCTTGGCAGCGCCGTCACCGACTCCGGTCGCGAGGTCGTCCGTGCCCCCGACAAGGCCGGCATCAGCAACCTGATCGAAGTGCTCGCGGTGGCTCGCGAAGCCGACCCGTCCGCGATCGAGGCCGAGTTCGACGGCACCGGCTATGGCGACTTCAAGCGAGCGGTCGCCGAGGGCGTGGTCGAGCTTCTGGCCCCGGTGCGCGAGCGCTACGCGGAGCTGCGCCCCGACGAGGGCGAGCTCGAGCGTGTGCTCGCCCTCGGCGCCGAGAAGGCGCGCGCGCTCGCGGCGGTCACGCTCGCCGACGTGCGGGACGCCATGGGCATCGGGCCGCGGCGCTAACTTGGGCCGATGACGGTCGCCCTCGATCTCGAGCTCGACGTCTTCGCCGGGCCGTTCGACCTGCTGCTGGCGATCGTCCTCCGCGAAGAGGTCGACCTGCTCGAGGTCGAGCTCGGCGAGGTGGTCGTCGCCTACGTCGAGCACCTGGAGCGCGAGGGCGAGCTGGAGCTCGACGTCGCCACCGAGTTCCTCGTCCTGATTGCCGCGCTGCTCGAGCTGAAGTCGCGGCTGCTGCTGCCGGGGTCCGACGAGGGGCTGGAGGAGGCCGGCCAGGAGGAGGCGATCGAGGAGCTGCTCGCCCGTCTGCTCGAGTACCGCCGCTATGCGTCGGCCGCGGCGGAGCTGGTCGAGCGCTTCGAGGCCGAGCGCGGGTTCCTCTACCGCTCGGCGCCGCTGCCGCCCGAGCTGCGGCGGCTGGCCGTCGACGCGGCCAGCGCCGTCTACGACCCCGAGCAGCTCGGAGCCGCACTCGGAGACCTGCTGACCCCACCGCCGGAGGTCGAGGTCGGCCACATCCGCCCGACCGTCTCGCTGGAGAAGCGCCTCGACGCTCTGCGCGCCGCGCTCTCGAGGCGCTCGAGCGTCGATTTCGACGAGCAGTTCGGCGGCGAGGACCGCCTCACCCAGGCGGTGACCCTGTTCGCGCTGCTCGAGCTCTACCGGAGGGGAGAGGCGACCTGGAGGCAGAGCAGGCCGCTCGGCCCGATCGAGATCGTCGGGAGCGGCTCATGAGGCGGGCGCGCGGAGAACGGCGATGAGCGACCTCGCACGGACCGTCGAGGCGCTGCTCTTCCTCTCGCCCCAGCCGGTCTCGACCGCCGACCTGGCAGAGGCAACGGAGGCGACCGAGGGCCAGGTCGAGGAGGCGCTCGGGATCCTCCGCGAAGACCTCGCCGAGGGCCGTCGCGGGGTCGTGCTGCGCGAGGTCGCCGGCGGCTTCGCGCTGGCCAGCGACCCGGCCAGCGAGGAGGCGGCGAGGCGGTTGCTGGCGAAGCCACGCACCCCGCCGCTGACCCAGGCCCAGGCCGAGACGCTGGCCATCGTCGCCTACCTGCAGCCGGTCTCCCGCCCGGAGGTGGCGCGGATCCGCGGCGTCTCGTCCGAGTCGGCGGTGCAGACGCTGTCGGAGCGTGGCCTGATCGAGGAGTCGGGCCGCTCCCGCTTCGGCGCCGCGCTGTTCAAGACCACCGAGCTGTTCGAGCGGCTGTTCGGCCTGGCGGGGATCGAGGAGCTCCCCGACCCGTCCCGCTTCGACCCGACGCCCGATGACGCCCGGGACCTGCGCGAGCGGCTGCTCAAGGCGGGCGAGCAACGCGTCGAGCCTTGAGGCTCGCCAAGTACCTGGCGCACGGCGGCATAGCCTCGCGGCGCGCCTCGGAGCGGATCGTTTCCGCCGGCCGGGTGACCGTCGCCGGCGAGGTCGTGACCGACCCCGCGCGCGACGTCGGCGACGCCGACGACGTCCGGGTCGACGGCAGGCCGGTGGCGACCGAGGAGCGGGAGGTGTGGGCGGTGAACAAGCCGGTGGGCGTCGTCTCCACGGCGCGGGAGCCCGGCTCGCGCGCGGCGGTGGTGGAGCTGGTGAGCAGCGAGGCGCGGCTGTACCCGGTGGGGCGTCTCGACGCCGACTCGACCGGCCTGCTGCTGCTGACCAACGACGGCGGGCTGGCGAACCGGCTCACCCATCCCCGCTACGAGGTGGCGAAGGCCTATCGGGTCGTGCTCCGCCGGCCGCCGTCCGAGGCCGAGGTCCGACACCTGGCCGAGGGTGTGGAGCTCGAGGACGGCCCCACCGCTCCGGCCGAGGTGCGGAGGATCGGCGAGCGCGAGCTCGAGGTCGTCCTCAGGGAGGGGCGCAATCGCCAGCTGAGGCGGATGGCGGAGGCGGTGGACAACCGGGTGGTCTCCCTGCGCCGCGTTCGCTTCGGTCCCATCGACCTCGGCGACCTGGGCACCGGCGAGGCGCGCCGACTCTCCGCGGAGGAGATCGCCGTGCTGCGCGACGCCGCGGGGGCCGGATAGCGGTCGGCGCGAGGCTCGGGCTCAGGCGCCGGTGACCTGGACGACGACTGTGCGCTCCCGTGGTCGGTCGTCGAAGTCGATCAGCACGATCTGCTGCCAGGTCCCGGTCGCAAGGCTGCCGCCGAGCACGGGGATCGCCTCGGAGGGACCGACCAGCGTCGCCCGTTGGTGGGCGTGCGAGTTGGTGTCGTGATTGAGGCGGTTGTGCTCGTACTCGCCCTGGGTCGGGACCAGGCGCTCGAGCGCCTCGCGCAGGTCGTGGACTCCTCCCGGCTCGAACTCCATCGTCGCCACGGCCGCCGTCGAGCCGCGCACGAAGGCCAGCGCCTGCCCCTCCTCGATGCCGGCGCTCGCGATCACCCGCTGCACCTCGCCGGTGATGTCGACGATGTCGGAATCGCCCCGCGTCCGCAGCCGCAGCTCATCCGTGTGGATGCCCATGGACGGACCCTACCGCCGCGCGGGCGCCGCTCTGGGAAGATCCCTGGATCATGAGCGGGGAGAGGGCAGGCGGTGAGAAGCGGCTCTACGCGGTCCGGGGGGCGGTCCAGGCCGAGGCCAACGAGGCGAGCGCGATCCTCGGCGCGACCGAGGAGCTGATGAGCGAGCTGATGGCACGCAATGAGCTCGAGGCCGCCGACCTGGTCAGCTGCCTGTTCACCACCACCGAGGACCTCGACGCCGAGTTCCCCGCCGTCGCCGCCCGCAGGGCGGGCCTCTCCTCCGTGCCGCTGCTCTGCTGTCGGGAGATCGCGGTGCCGGGGTCGATGCCGCGGGTGATCCGGGTCATGGTCCATTTCTACGGCCCGGCGGACGGCGCGCCGGCGCACGTCTACCTCGGCGCGACGCAGGGCGCTCCGCTCCGACCTCCACTCTGCCCAGTAGCGTCGCCGTGGGCCACAATGAGCGCGATGACCGTGACCTTCGCCGAGAAGCTCGCCCGCATCCCCGGCTACCGGGCCGGCGTGCCCACCGGGCAGGCCCCGGAGGCGATCGCCGCCGGCGACGTCGCCCAGCTCGCCTCCAACGAGTCCCCGTTCCCGCCGCACCCGAAGGTCGTGGAGGCAATCGAGTCCGCGGCCCGCGCGATGAACCGCTACCCGGACCCCGACGCCACGCTGCTGCGGCGCCGGATCGCCGATCGCTTCGAGAGCGAGCCGGGCCGCGTCGCGGTCGGCAACGGCTCCTGCGAGATCCTGCTCGCCGCCGCGGAGGCGCTCTGCGAGCCGGGCGCGGAGATCGTCTACGCCTGGCCGTCCTTTTCGATGTACCCGTACCTGGCGGCGCTCACCGGCGCTCGCGAGATCCGCGTGCCCCTCGCCGAGGGCGAGCGCCACGATCTCGAGGCGATGGCCGCGGAGGTGACGGCGGCCACGCAGATGGTGATCGTCTGCAACCCGAACAACCCGACCGCGACACACGTGCCCGGCGGCAGAGGTCGCCGCCTTCTGCGAGCGCGTCCCCGCACACGTGACGATCATCCTCGACGAGGCCTACGTCGAGTTCCAGCTCGACGACGACCCCGACGCGACGGTGGATCTGCTGGCCGAGTTTCCGAACCTCGTCGTCCTGCGCACCTTCAGCAAGTGCTACGGGCTCGCGGGCCTGCGGGTCGGCTACGCGATCGGGTCGGCGAAGTTCCGCGCCGCCGTCGACGCGGTGCGCCAGCCGTTCAGCGTCAACGCGCTCGCGCAGGCAGCCGGCGCGGAGGCGATCCTGCACTCCGACGACGTCGCCCGCAGAGTGGAGGGGACCGTGATCGAGCGGGCGCGAGTCGAGGTCGGCCTCGACGACCTGGGCATCGCGCACGCCAGCAGCCAGGCGAACTTCTCCTGGATCGACCTCGGCGACGCCGACGAGGCGGAGGTGGTCTCGGGACTCGCCGAGCGCTCGATCGCGGTCAGGCCGGGCAGGCCGCTCGGCGATCCGGGCCACATCCGCGTCACCTACGGCAGCGCCGCCGAGAACGACCGCTTCCTCGCCGCGCTGGGCGAGACTCCTCGACTGAATTCCTAGAGCCGGCGCGACCCTCCCGATCGACTTATCCCGCCTCAGCTGCTACAACAGTCCAGCGAGTGAAGCGAAAGGGCGACATCGCCGGCGAGCATCTCGCGCGCGCGCCCACGCCGCGCTGCGCACCGCGCCCTTCGCGTATTGCTGGCGATTTAGCTAGGCGTCCGGCCTGGCGGCATTGCGCCGCAGAGAGATCGAGCGCTCGGCCGGGCGCCTGACCCAGTCGCCGCGCGATCGCCGCATGCGCTCGCGGAGGCCGACGTGCCCCCGGAAGTAGGATCTTCGAGCTTTGGAGGATGGTGAGGACAAGATGATGATCGGGACCGACAGGGAGCGCACGGGACCGGGTCCGCGACCAGCGCATCGACAGGATCGTCGAGCTGGCGTCGCCGGCGGCGCTGCTCGAGGAGCTGCCGCTCGGCGAGGAGCGCGAGCAGGCGGTGGTGCGCGGCCGGGCGCGAGGTGGTCGACGTCCTGGGCGGCGCCGACGACCGGCTGATGGTCGTTGTCGGCCCGTGCAGCGTCCACGACGTCGAGGCCGCCCTCGACTACGCGGGGCGGCTCGCCGCCTACGCGCAGGAGCACGCCGAGGACCTGCTGATCGTGATGCGCGTCTACTTCGAGAAGCCGAGGACCTCGATCGGCTGGAAGGGCCTGATCAACGACCCGCACCTGGACGGCTCCGGCGACGTCAACGCCGGCCTGCGGGTCGGCGCGCGACGCTGCTGCTCAAGATCCTCGACCTCGGCCTGCCGATCGGCTGCGAGTTCCTCGACCCGATCACCCCGCAGTACATCTCCGACGCCGTCGCCTGGGGCGCGATCGGCGCCCGCACCACCGAGAGCCAGATCCACCGCCAGCTCGGCTCCGGCCTCTCGATGCCGATCGGCTTCAAGAACCGCACCGACGGCAACGTCCAGGTCGCCGTCGACGCGGTCCGCGCCGCCGCCGCCTCGCACGCCTTCGCCGGCATCGACGACAGCGGCATCCCGGCGATCCACCACACGACCGGCAACCCCGACGGCCACGTGATCCTGCGCGGCGGCAAGGGCGCGCCCAACCACGACGACGCCGGGGTCGCCGACGCGCTCGCCAAGCTGCGCGACGCAGGGCTGCCGGAGCGGGTCGTGATCGACGCCTCCCACGACAACAGCGGCAAGGACCCCGGCCGCCAGCAGCGGTCGCCGCGGCCGAGATCGCGCGAGCAGATCGCCGCCGGCAACGAGGCGATCGTCGGCGTGATGCTCGAGTCCTTCCTCGTCGAGGGCAATCAGAGCCTGCGACGACGACGGGCCGCTCGTCTACGGCCAGTCGATCACCGACGCCTGCATGGCCTGGGACGCGACGGTCGCAGGCGCTCGACGGCCTCGCGGAGGCGGTCAGGGCGCGGCGCGGGCGATGAGGATCGCGGTCCTCGGCGTGGGCCTGATCGGGGGCTCGATCGGCCGCGCGGCGCGGGCGCAGGATCGAGGGCGCGGAGGTCGTCGGGTTCGACCCGGACACCGGCTCCGCTGGCGAGGGCGGTCGGCCTTGGCGCGATCGAGCAGGGCAGCGGCCTCGGTGCCGGAGGCCTGCGAGGGTGCCGACGTCGTCTTCTGCGCGGCGCCCGGTCTCGGCGCTCGCGGCGCTGGCCGAGGAGGCGCTCGGCGCCTGCGCGCAGGACATCGTCGTCACCGACGTCGGCTCGACCAAGCGCGAGATCGTCGATGTCCTGGGCGCCGACGAGCGCTTCATCGGCGGCCACCCGCTGGCCGGAGTCGAGACCGCCGGCGTCGGCAACGCCCGCGAGGACCTCTTCGAGGGCGCGCGCTGGTACCTGACCCCGACGTCGCGGTCCAGCGGCGTCCTCTACGACCGCCTGCAGAGGACCGTCGCCGGGCCTCGGAGCGCGACCGCAGGCGATCGAGGCCGAGCCGCCCACGACCGGATGATGGCGACCGTCAGCCACCTCCCGCACGTCGTCGCCAACGCCCTGGTCGGCGAGGCGGTCGCGGAGCTGAGGCGGGACTCCGAGCGGATGCCGGAGGTCGGGCCCAGCTTTCGCGACACGACCAGGGTCGCCGGCTCGAACCCGTCGATCTGGGGCGACATCTTCGCCAGCAACCGCGACGCTGTCGCCGACGCGGTCGACTCGCTCGGGACGCGCCTGCAGGACGCGGCGGAGCTGATCCGCAGTCGGCGATCGCGAGGCGGTCGCCGCCTGGCACGCGGCCGCGGCCGAGTACCGCCGCCGCACTGCTCGAGGCCGGCCTCGCCGAGGGCCCGCTGCGCGAGCTGCGGGTGGTCGTCGCCAATCGCCCGGGGACGGTCGCCGAGCTGGCACTCGCGCTCGGCGAGGCGGGGGTCAACATCGAGGACATGGCGCTCTACCCGGCTCCCGACATGAGCTCCGGCGCCGTCTCGCTCTGGGTCGTCGGGCGCCGAGCAGGCGCAGCGCGCGGTCGGCTTGATCGAGGGGCTCGGCCACTCGGTGAGCGTCCTGGGCGAGGGATGAGCTCGCCGACTTCGACCGCCACCCGCTTTGACCCGGCCGGGCCGCTGCGCGGCGCGCTCGCGCCCCCCGCCCGACAAGTCGATCTCCCACCGGGCGGCGCTGATTGCCGCGATGGGCGAGAGCGAGGCGGCGATCGAGGGCTTTCTCGACTCCGCCGACACCCGCTCGACCCTGGCGGCGGTGGAGGCATCGGGGCGCACGGGTCGACGGCGCCGACGGGGTGGCCGCCGGAGATCCGGGTGATCGGCGTCGGGCTGCGCGGGGCGAGCGAGGCGCGGATCGACGTCGGCAACGCCGGCACGCTGCTGCGGCTGCTCCCCGGCTGGCTCGCAGGGCAGCCGGGCGGGCGCGTGGGAGCTTGACGGCGACGCCTCGATCCGGCGCCGCCCGGTCGACCGGATCGTCGAGCCGCTGCGCCTGATGGGCGCCTCGCTCTCCTGCCGGGAGGCCGCGGCTGCCGCCGCTGCGCGTCGAGGGCGCGCCCCTGCGCGGCATCGCGTACGAGCTGCCGGTGGCGAGCGCCCAGGTGAAGTCGTGCCTGCTCCTCGCCGGGATGCTGGCCGAGGGCGAGACCAGGGTGCTCGAGCCGCTCGCGACCCGGGACCACACCGAGCGCATGCTGGCGGCGGCCGGGGCGGACCTGACCCGCGAGGAGGGCGCGATCGCCATCCGCGCCGCCGAGCGGCCTCGATCCGGGCCGGATCTCGGTGCCCGCCGACTTCTCCTCCGCGGCCTTCTTCCTGGTCGGCGGCCTGCTCGTGCCCGGCAGCGACGTGACCCTGACCGGAGTCGGCCTCAACCCCACCCGCACCGGCCTGCTCGGGATCCTCGAGCGGATGGGCGCCGAGATCGAGCGCGCTGTCGAGGGCGAGAGGGGCGGCGAGCCGGCCGGGACGATCAGGGTCGCGCTCGTCGACGCTGCGCGGAACCCGCGTCGGCGGCGCCGAGGTTCCGCTGGCGATCGACGAGCTGCCGCTGGTTGCCCTCGCTGCCTGCTTCGCCGAGGGAACCACGACGATTGCGCGACGCCGCCGAGCTGCGGCGCAAGGAGTCGGACCGGATCGCGACCGTCGCGCGGGCCCTGCGCGGCGCTCGGGGCTCGAGTCGAGCAGAGCGAGGACGGGATGGAGATAGAGGGCGCCGGCGGGCTCGGCGGCGGTGCCGTCGAGGCCCGCGGCGACCACCGGATCGCGATGCTCGGGGCGATCGCCGGGATCGCCAGCCGCGAGGGGGTCGAGGTCTCGGGGATGGGTGCCGCCGCCGTCAGCTACCCGGGCTTTGCGTCTGACCTCGCCTCGCTCTGCCGATGACCGCGCGCCTGCCGTCGCGGCGCCTGACCATGCTCTGACGCGGTGAAGGGTCGACTCGACGTGAAGAGGGTCGGATCCGGTCCCCGCGTCGTCCTCGTGCCGGGGACGATCGTCGGCGCCTCGACCACCTGGAGGAGGCAGCTGCCGCTCGCCCGGCGCTGGGGGCTCCTGATCGCCGACCGGCCGGGATTCGGCGACAGCCCGCCCCTGGAGCGTGGCGACTTCGAGCTGGAGGCGCCGATGTTCGCCGAGCTGCTCGGCGACGGCGGGCACCTGGTCGGCCACTCATACGGCGCGGTGATCGCGATGCTCGCCGCCGCGAAGAGGCCGGAGGCGGTGCTCTCGCTGACCGTCTCCGAGCCGGGCGCGCTGCGGCTTGCGGGCACCCCCGAGGCGGAGCGGATGATCGCCGACGGCGAACGGCTCTTCGCCGCCCGGGAGGCGATTCCGCCGGCCGAGTTCCTGCGCTACTTCCGGGGCGGCGCCGGCTCGGTCCGGGACACGCCCGGGGAGCTGTCCCCCGAGCTGCTGCGCGGCGTCAGGCTGGCGATGGCCGAGCGCCCGTCGTGGGAGGCGGACATCCCGCTCGACGCCCTGGCCGGGATCCCGACGCTGGCGATCTCCGGCGGGCACTCGCCCGTCTTCGAGGCGGTCTGCGACACGATCGCAGAGCGGCTGGGCGGCGAGCGGGCGGTGATCGAGGGGAGGGGCCACAACGTGCCGGAGACCGGCGATCCCTACAACCGACGATTGGAGGAGTTCCTCGATGAGCTATGAGCAGATCGACTACGAGCGGCGCGGCCCGACGGCGGTGATCACGATCCGCCGCCCCGAGCGGATGAACGCGATCGGCGCCCGCACCCACCGCGAGCTGGTCGACGCCTGGGGCCGGTTCCGCGACGAAGACGAGGCTCTGGTCGGCGATCCTCACCGGCGCCGGCGAGCGCGCGTTCTGCGCGGGCGGAGACCTGAAGTCCCTCGCCGACGGCGAGCCGGTCACCCCGACCACCCGCGAGGAGGTCGAGGCGCACAACCGGGGCGAGGCCGACGGGATCCTCGGCCCCTCCCGCTGGACCGACCTCCACAAGCCGACGATCGCCGCGGTCAACGGCGTCGCCTACGCCGGCGGCCTCGAGTGGGCATGCTGGTGCCGACCTGGCCGTCGCCGACGAGCACGCCAGCTTCGGCGTCACCTGCCGGCGCTGGAACATCGGGCTCGCCGACGGCGGGACGCAGAGGCTGCCGCGGATCGTCGGCTGGCGCCGCGCGATGGAGCTGATCATCACCGGCCGCGTGATCGACGCGGCCGAGGCGCTGGAGATCGGCCTCGTCAACGAGGTCGTGCCGCAGTGGCACCTGCCTCGACCGGGCGCTGGAGCTGGCGGAGACGATCGCCGCCCTTCCACAGCCGGCGATCCAGACCGACCTCGAGGCGGCCGAGCGGGGCTGCGGCCGCCCGCTCGAGGAGGGCCTGAGGATCGAGGCCGAGTGCTTCAACCGCCTCCTCGAGGGCGCCGAGATCCGCGAGGGCCTGCGCCGTTTCAACGAGCGGGACCATCCCGACCGAGAGCCGGGAGCGCCCCCGTCGACGCCCGGGCTGAGGCGGGGCTGACCCTGCGAGGACAGGGCAAACAGCGAGACTGTCGCCCATGGTCATCGCGATCGACGGCCCCGCCGGGGCCGGCAAGTCCTCAGTCGCCCGCGGCGTCGCCGACGAGCTCGGGTTCACCTACCTCGATTCCGGGGCGATGTACCGGTGCGTGGCCCTGGCCGGGATCGAGGCGGGCGCCGACCTCGACGATGGCGAGGCGATCGGAGAGGTCGCCCGGGGCATCGAGATAGGGCTGGACGGTCCCGCCGTCCTCCTCGACGGCAGGGACGTCAGCGAGGCGATCCGGACCGCCGAGGTCACCGACGGAGCGGCCCGCGCCTCGGTCCACCCTCAGGTGCGCCGCGTCCTGGTCGAGGCCCAGCGGCGGATGATCGACGTCGGGCCGCTACGTCGCCGAGGGGCGCGACATCGGCACCGTCGTCAGCCCCGACTCTCCGCTGAAGGTCTTCCTCACCGCGACCGAGGAGGAGCGCGCCCGCCGCCGTGCCGCGCAGACCGGCGAACCGCTTTCTGCTGTGCTCGCCGCCCAGCGGGGCCGCGACGACAGCGATCGCAACCGCGAGCATGGCGAGCTGCGGGTCGCCGAGGACGCCGAGGTGATCGATACCACCGGTCGCTCGCAGGAGGAGGTGGTCGCGGCCGTGGTCGCCCTGGCACGCGCGAGGAGGCTGGCGTGAGCGGGTTTCGCACCCCCTCGGCCCGGCGCGGCAATCGGGCGCCCGGTGCGGTGGGCCGATGAGCCGCGTCCCCACGGTCGCCGTGGTCGGCTTTCCCAACGTCGGCAAGAGCACGCTCGTCAACCGCCTCGCCGGCGGTCGGGAGGCCGTCACCGACGCGCGGCCGGGCGTGACGCGGGACCGCAAGCGCGTTGCCTGCGAGTGGAACGGCACCTCCTTCGAGCTGCTCGACACCGGCGGCATCGACCTCGCCGACGAGGACGAGTTGGCGCGGGACATCCGCCGCCAGGCGGAGCTCGGCATGGCCGAGGCCGACGTGGTGCTGCTGGTCGCCGATGCGCGGGCGGGGGTGCGCGCCGGAGACGCGGAGCTCGCAGGGACGCTGCGCTCCTCCGAGGTGCCGGTACTG
The DNA here is from genome assembly GCA_963712325.1 of uncultured Solirubrobacterales bacterium. Classification (GTDB taxonomy): domain Bacteria; phylum Actinomycetota; class Thermoleophilia; order Solirubrobacterales; family 70-9; genus VRUE01. The sequence continues at coordinate 71,799 of CAVQHG010000009.1, read as the reverse complement.
GTCGTCGCCAACAAGGTCGACAGGCCCGAGGACGAGCATCTCACGGCGGAGCTCAATGCCCTCGGCCTCGGGGAGCCGCTCGCCGTCTCCGCGACCCATGGGCTCGGTAGCGGAGACCTGCTCGACCGCATCGTCGAGCTGCTCGGCGATCGGGCCACGCAGCCGGAGGGGGAGGAGCCGACGCGGGTGGCGGTGATCGGCCGCCCGAACGTCGGCAAGTCCTCGCTCGTCAACGCCTTCCTCGGCTCCGAGCGGGTGATCGTCTCCGAGCGCGCCGGAACGACTCGCGACGCGATCGACACCGAGCTCGAGGTGGATGGGAGGCCGGCGCTGCTCGTCGACACCGCCGGGCTGCGGCGCCGCTCGAAGGTCGCCGGGACCGTCGACTACTACGCCCAGCTGCGCTCCGAGCGGGCGGTTGAGCGAGCCGACGTCGCCCTTGTCGTCTGCGACGCCGGCGACGGGGTGACGGCGGAGGACCTGCGCGTCGCCGAGCTCGCGATGCGGGCCGGCTGCGCGACCCTGATCGCGCTCAACAAGTGGGACGTCAGCCGCACCGACATCGACGACGCGCGGGCGCGCGTCGCCCGCAAGTCCCGCCTCCGCCCGGAGGTGGTCACCTGCTCTGCGCGGACCGGGCGCAACGTCGGGGCGCTGCTGCCCAAGGCGCTGGCGCTCGCCGAGCGCGCCGCCGCACGGGTGCCGACGCCGGAGCTCAACCGCCTGGTGGCCGAAGTCGTCGCGCACAGTCCGCCGCCCTCGCGTCGGGGCCGCAGGCTGCGGCTGTACTACACGGCGCAGGTCGGCGTTCGTCCGCCCCGCTTCGCGATCCAGGTCAACGACCGGCGGCTGATCGTCCGAGACTGGGCATACCACCTGGAGAACAGGATGCGCGAGGCGTACGGGCTGGAGGGCGTGCCGCTCGTGATCGACTTCGTTCCGCACTCCGGGCGTCGGAGATAGGCGCTCTTCACTAGGCTGTCCGCCATGCCAGACACACAGCCGCTCGCCGACAGCGAGTACCTCTTCACTTCAGAGTCCGTAACCGAGGGTCACCCGGACAAGGTCTGCGACGCCATCTCCGACGGCGTCCTCGATGCCGTGATGGCCGAGGACCCCGAGGGGCGGGTCGCCTGCGAGACGCTGGTCAACACCGGCATGGCCGTCGTCTCGGGGGAGATCTCCACCGACGTCCATCTGGACGTGCCCGAGGTCGTCCGCGAGACGATCCGCGGGATCGGCTACGACCAGGGCGACTACGGCTACAACTGCGACCACATCTCGGTCCTGGTCTCGCTCGACAAGCAGTCGCCGGACATCGCTCAGGGCGTCGACGAGGCCTACGAGCGCCGGGTCGGCGGCGAGGACGACGAGCTGTTGCTGGCCGGCGCCGGCGACCAGGGAATGATGTTCGGCTACGCGACCGACGAGACCGACGCACTGATGCCGATGCCGATCCACCTGGCGCATCGGCTGGCGGAGCAGCTCGCCGCGGTTCGCAAGGACGGCACGCTCGACTATCTCGGCCCCGACGGCAAGACGCAGGTCACGGTTCGCTACGCGGACGGCCGCCCGACTCGGGTGGAAAAGCTCCTGATCTCGACCCAGCATGCCGAGGGCGTCGATTCCGAGCAGACGATCAAGCCGGACCTCTGGGAGCACGTGGTGCTCCCGGTGCTCGGCGCCGAGGTCCCCGGCATGTACGAGGAGGGCGATCTGCGCGACGGGTTCCTGGTCAACCCGACCGGCAAGTTCGTGATCGGCGGGCCGGTCGGCGACGCCGGCCTCACGGGCCGCAAGATCATCGTCGACACCTACGGCGGCATGGCCCGCCACGGCGGCGGCGCCTTCTCGGGCAAGGACCCCTCGAAGGTCGACCGGTCGGCCGCCTACGCGGCGCGCTACGTCGCCAAGAACGTCGTCGCCGCGGGGCTCGCGCAGCGCTGCGAGGTCCAGGTCGCCTACGCGATCGGCGTCTCCCAGCCGATCTCTCTGATGGTCGAGACGTTCGGCACCGGGAAGCTCCCCGACGCCGAGATCTCGCGGCTCGTCGAAGCCGAGTTCGACCTGCGGCCGGGGGCCTTCCGGCGCTACCTCGACCTGCACAGGCCGATATTCCAGAAGACCGCCGCCTACGGCCACTTCGGCCGCACGGACGAGGACTTCACCTGGGAGAAGGCCGACCGGGCGGACGCCCTCCGCGAGGCGGCGGGGTCGGCGGCGGCCACCGCATAGCAGCTCGATCCGGCGCCGGCGCGGGGCGCCCTCAGGAGGAGACGCGAAAGCGCATTCCGGCGTGGCGGAAGCGGTCGATCCCGCTCGTGCCGAGGGCCGCCGCCGGGGTGAGGAAGCCGCTGCGGTCCGGTGTGGCGCCCTCCTCCGCCAGCAGCAGGCCGGCCTCGCCGATCATCCTCGCCGTCGACAGGTAGCCGGGATGGCCGTCGGCGTCCATGTCGACGCGGAGGAAGTGCCCACCCACCGTCCGTGCGTCAACCGAGAGGTTCCAGGAGAACTCCTCCATGCGGCTGCCCTCCGGCCCGAACCCCGAGCCCGGCAGGCGCCTGCGCATCAGGCCCGCCACCTTCGCCCGGACCTGCGGCTTCGCCCGCGAGAGAGCGCGCGAGGCGACCTGGCTGCCGCTCAGCGCGGCGGCACCGGCGTAGCGCAGGGGGAGCGTGGCGGTCCCGCCGGGAATCAGGACCCCCTCGCGGTAGCGGAAGGGATTGAACTCCCGGCCTTCGTCTTCTGCCACGAGGGCCGCGGTGCGATGGATCACCGCCGGGTTGATGAACGCGGCCGGCGCCATCGGCCCGATCACCTCGCCATCGGCCCCGATCCGGGGCGAGATCGCGATCGGGCTGACGTTGCGGACCCGCTGGGCGAGGTCGGCGTCGACGATCAGGGCCCCTGGGTCGGAGATCAGATCCGCGCGCGGGTGGTCGAGGATCTCGGCCATGCTCTGCAGCGTCCCGCCGGAGATGCTCTCCGAGGGCTTGATCGGGCCCTTCGGGGTGAGGATCTCGACCGCGAGGTCGGCGGTGGCGAGGTCCTCGCTCCAGCGCTCGCGCGCGGTGTCTGCGGCGAGCGCGACGGCAAGGTCGGCGGGCAGCGCCTCGAAGCCGCTCACGTTGACCACCTTGACGCCCGCCTCGACCGCCCGGCCCTCGGCGGCGTCGATCATCTCGCGGACGAACGGGATCTCGCCGGTCAGGTCGGCGTAGTGGGAGCCGGCCTCGATGCAGGCGTCGATCACCGGGCGCCCGTAGAGGCTGTAGGGGCCGACGAGGTCGAGCACGACCCTCGCCCGCGCCGCCATCCTGGCGAGCGACCCCGGGTCGCCGACGTCGGCGGCGATCGTCTCAGGCGCCGACACCCCGAGCTCGCCGAGCACGGCGGTCACCTTCTCCGGGTCGCGCCCGGCCGCTGCCCAGGCGAAGCCCCCCTCCTCGGCACGCCGCTGCATGTGGGCGGCGACGCCCCGGCCGGTGATCCCGGTGGCACCGAAGACGACGACCTGTAGGTCCCTTGCCATCAGGCGGGCGAGGAGGGGGCTTGCGCTTGCCCGAGGCCATGGGCCCCGCCGGCCCCGGCCCCGGTCGCCTGGTCGACGCGATGCACGACCATCGCCGGATCCGCCACGCCGGTGAAGATGAAGTTGTAGTCGTCGGTCGCCGCGGTGTCGAAGTCCACGTCGCCGATCTGCATCGCCCGCTGGTACACGCTCTGGCTGTAGTTGACGTTCTGGACGCGCTCGAGGCGGGTCTCCTGGATCTCTCGCGAGACGATCCCGCGCTTTATGTTGAGGCGCCGGCTGGTGATCGTGTAGGTCGTGGCGATGCGCTTGAGGAAGCCGGCGAGGACCGTCAGGCCGATCGTGGCCAGGACGACGAGGAACACGGTCGCCGCCCCGGCTCCGACGAGCTTGGCCAGGGCTCCGAGTATCGCGGCGATCAGGATGCCCTTCAGGTAGAAGCCGAGGATCGCCCGCCAGGAGGGGTGGCCCTCGTAGATGATCTCCTCCCCGGGGCTGAGATTGAGGCTCGCCATCATCCTTCAGAGACAGGAGCGCTTCGCATGATCGGCTTCGCTCGCGGCGCGATGTGACAGACATGGACGCTTGCTCGCTCCGCGCTCATCGTGGCCAGCATACATCGGCGTCCGCGACGCTCCCTACCGTGTGGCGGTGTCGATCGCCAGGGTCGAGCCGCTGACGACCTCCCGCGCCCTGCGGGGCCCGTTCGATTACCGGCTTCCGGCTGAGATGGCGGAGGTGGCGATCGGCAGCGTGCTGCGGGTGCCCTTCGGACACCGCCGCGTGCTGGGCGTCGTGGTCGGGCGTGCGGAGTCCTCGGAGCTGCCCCCGGAGCGGCTCGCCGAGCCGCTCGAGGCGCTGGAGGCAGGCGCGCCCGCGGAGCTGGTGCGGCTCGGCCTGTGGATCGCACGCGAGTACTGCTCCACCCCCGCCAGGGGCCTCGAGCTGGTCCTGCCGCCGGGAACCGGAGCGGCAGGACAGCGGATCCGCCCGCGAGTCGAGCTTCGGGCCGAGATAGCCCCGGCCGGCGAGGCCGCGCTCGGCGGCACCGAGCGGCTCGGCATTCGCCAGCGCGCCGCCCTGGAGGCGCTGCGCGAAACGGGGGAGATGTCGGCGCCGGAGCTGGCCGCCTCGGTCGGCGCGGACCGCCAGGTGCTGCGACGGCTCGAGGAGCGCGGCCTGATCGCGCTGCGCACCTCGCGCATGCGCCGGGCGCCCGCCCCTCCGCGCGTCGGAGGGAGCGGCGAGCGCCATCGGCTGCGCTCCGACCAGCGGCGCGCAATCGAGGAGATCGTCGCCGCGATCGACGGCGTCGAGGGCTCCGCGCGGGAGCAGCTCGTGCACGGCGTCACCGGCTCGGGGAAGACGGAGGTCTATCTCGCCGCCGTCGAGGCCGCCCTCTCACGGGGGCGCACGGCGATCGTCCTGGTCCCCGAGATCGGGCTCGCGCCGCAGGCCGTCGCCCGCTTCCGGGCGCGATTGGGCGACCGGGTCGCCGTTCTCCACTCCGCACTCTCCGACGGCGAGCGCTACGACGAGTGGATGCGCCTGCGCAACGGCGAGGCGAGCGTCTGCGTGGGCCCACGCTCCGCGGTCTTCGCGCCCCTCGCCGAGCTCGGCCTGATCGTCGTCGACGAGGAGCACGACCCGTCCTACAAGCAGGAGGGCGACCCCTGCTACGACGCGCGAGAGGTTGCCCGCCACCGGGCGCGGGAGGCGGGCTGCGCTTTCGTCGCCGGCACCGCGACGCCCCGGCCGGAGACATGGCTCGCGCTACCCAGGGTCGAGCTGCCCCGGCGGGTCGATGGCCGCGGCATGCCGCCCGTGGAAGTCGTCGACATGCGCGAGGCCGACCCCCGCGGCGGCCCCCTTCACCCCATGACCCTCTCCGCGCTGGGGCACGTGCGCGAGGGCGGCGAGAAGGCGATCGTGATGGTCAACCGTCGCGGTTTCGCCCCCTGGCTGACCTGTCGAGCGTGCGGCCATCACTGGGGCTGCCCCGACTGCGACGTCTCGCTGATCGTCCATCGCGGCAGCGGTCGCCTCGTCTGCCATCACTGCGCGCACTCCGAGCGGCTGCCGTCTGCGTGTGGGGAGTGCGGCTCGACGACGCTGGCGCAGGCCGGCGCCGGCACCGAGAGAGTCGAGGCGCTGCTCGCCGAGGCGCTGGCGCCGATGCCCGTATTGCGGCTCGACTCGGACACCGCCGCCGCCCGGGGGGCGCACGCGGAGATCCTCGCCCGCTTCGGGGAGGCCGAGAGCGCCGTGCTCGTCGGCACCCAGATGGTGGCAAAGGGCCACGACTTCCCGGAGGTCACCCTGAGCGCGATCCTCGATGCGGACGCGACCCTGCGCTTTCCGGACTTCCGCGCCGCGGAGCGCACCTTCGCGATGGTCGCTCAGCTTGCCGGCCGCTCCGGGCGCGGCGAGGCCGGCGGTCGGGTGATCGTGCAGACCCTGGCGCCCGCGGCGCCGAGCATCGTCCATGCCGCGGCCCATGACGCGGCCGGCTTCCTCGCAACGGAGGTGGAGCGACGTCGGGCCCTTCGCTATCCGCCCTTCTCGAACCTGGTCAGGATCCTGCTCAGGTCAGAGGATCCGGCCCGCGTCGAGGAGGCCTCCGCGCGCCTCGCGACCGACCTGGCCGGCGAGCTGCCCGACGACGCCGACCTGCTCGGACCGGCGCCGATGTTCAGGGTTCGGGGGAGGCACCGCCGGCGCCTCCTGGTCAAGGCCGGTGGGCGCGACGCGGCCGTCGCCGCGGTGCGCTCCGGGGTCGACGGGCTCACCGCGGGCCGCTCCGCCATGCGGGGCGTGGCGATCGCGGTCGACGTCGATCCCCAGTAGCCGAGGATCGCCGTCTGGCCACCTGACCGACCCATACAATCGAGACATGGCCGAGAACCAGAAAGCCGACCCGGACGAGGACGAGCGCCTCGAGCTCGAGCAGGAGCTGGTCGAGCGTCGCGAAGCGGCGTTGGCCCATGTCGTCAAGTTCGGCGATCCCGTGCTCAAGAGCCGGGCCTCGAGCGTGACCGAGTTCGGCGAGGGCCTGCGTGCCGAGGTCGAGCGGATGATCGCGATCATGCGCGACGGGATGGGCGTCGGGCTGGCCGCGACTCAGCTCGGGCGACTACGCCGCCTGCTGGTCTTCCAGGCCGGCGCCGACAGCGAGCCGACCGCGTTGATCAACCCCGAGATCGAGTGGAGTTCGGCCGAGGCGATGATCGCCGAGGAGGGCTGCCTCAGCCTGCCGCGGGTCGCGATGGACGTCGAGAGGCCCCTGCACGTGACGGTCAGCGCCCTCGACCTGGAGGCCGAGCCGGTGAGGATCGAGGCCTCGGGCCTGGAGGCGCGGGTCCTCCAGCACGAGATAGACCATCTCGAGGGCGTTCTGATCCTCGACCGCGCGCCGCGCGATCAGCGCAGAGCGGCCCTGCGCGCCCTCCGTGAGGGCGGCTCCTACAGCCCGCCCGTCGAGGCGGACGAGGAGGCCCCGTCGGAGGAGGCGCGAGGGGATCCCGCGCCCGAGGCGTGAGGACGGCCTTTCTCGGAACCTCGGAGTTCGCCGCGCGGGTGCTGCGCGACCTCGCCTCCGGAGGGCACCGGCCCCGGCTCGTGGTCACCCCGCCGGACCGGCCCAGGGGGCGAGGGCGCAGGACGCTCGCGCCGCCGGCGGCGACGGCCGCGGCCGAGCTGGGGATCGAGCTGCTGCAGACGGCCGACGTCAACGACGACCGGTCGCTGTCGGCGTTGCGGGCCGCGCGGCCCGAGGCGATCGCGGTCTGCGCGTTCGGCCAGTTGATCCGCGAGCCGCTGCTCTCGGAGCTGCCGATCCTCAACGTCCATCCCTCGCTGCTCCCCCACTGGCGGGGCGCGGCGCCGATCGAGCGGGCGCTGATGGCCGGGGACGAGCGCACCGGGGTGACGATCATGCGGCTCACCGAGGGGCTCGACTCGGGCCCGGTGGCGATCGCCGAGGAGGTGGAGGTTGGCCGGCAGGAGGACTTCGGGGCGCTGTCGGAGCGACTGGCCGGGCTCGGCGCCGAGCTGCTGGCGCGGGCTCTCGACCGCCTCGCCGAAGGCCGACTGGAGCTCACCGAGCAGGACGAGAGTGCCGCCACCTACGCGGAGAAGATCGCCCCGGGGGAGCGACGACTGGATCCCTCTCGCCCCGCGGTCGAGCTCGCCCGCACGGTTCGCGCCCTGACGCCCCACATCGGCGCTCACCTCGATCTCGAGGATGGGAATCGCCTGGGGGTGAGGGTTGCGCGGGCCGAGGACGGCGAGCTCGGCACCGGCGAGCTGCGGGAGGCCGACGGAGCGCTGCTGCTCGGATGCGGGGAGGGCGTGTTGCGGCTGCTCGAGGTCCAGCCCGCCGGGGGCAGGGCGATGGCTGCTGACGCCTACCTGCGCGGCCATCCTCTGTCGCGCGGGTGAGGCTCGGGTGATCGCCCCCGCCCGCCGGCTCGCCTTCGAGGTGGTCCGCGCCACCTTCGAGGACGGGGCCCGGACCGAGCAGTCCTTCCGCGAGGGCGCGGCGGTCCGTCGAATCGGCGGTCGCGAGCGCGCCCAGGCGCAACGACTCGCCTATGGCACGGTGCAGCGCCGTGGCACCGCCGACGCTGCGATCGCCGACCTCGCCGAGCGCTCGCCACGGATGCTCGACCCGCCGGTCCTCGCCGCCCTGAGGCTGGGGCTGTATGAGCTGCTCTTCGCCGACCGCACGCCTGACCATGCCGCGGTCGACCAGTCGGTCGAGCTCGCCAAGCGGGCCGGGGCAGCGCACGCTGCCGGGCTGGTCAACGCGGTCCTGCGCCGCGCTGTGCGCGAACGCAAGCGGCTGGTCGAGTCCCTGCTCGGCGACGACTCGACGCCCGAGCTCGCGTCGCGGGCCCATTCGGTGCCACTCTGGCTGGCACGCATGTGGTGGGAGGAGCTGGGCGCCGCGGATGCGCGCTCGATGCTCGCCGCCTGCAACCGGCCGGCGGAGGTTGCGATGCGCATCGACCGGGCCGAGCAGCGAGGGCCCGGGCGCGACGCCCTGATCTCCTCCCTCGCCGAGTCGGGTGTCCAAGCGCGCGCGCCGGATGCGCCGTGGCCCCTGGCGCCGCTGGAGTCGATCGTGATCGAGGGCCGGTTCGGGGAACTGCTCCCCACGCGGGTCGAAGCCGGAGACCTGACTCCGCAGAGCCGCGGATCCGCCGCCGTGGTCGAGGTCCTCGGGCCGCGCCCCGGGGAGCACGTGCTCGACCTCTGTGCCGGCCCAGGGATCAAGACCGGGCAGATCGCGGAGCGGATGGAGGACCGCGGCGAGGTCATGTCGGTGGAGCTCGAGCCCGGGCGCGCCGCCGAAGTCGCCGCGCAGGCCGAGCGGCTCGGCCTGCGCTGCGTGTCGGTGCTCGAGGGCGACGCGGCGGTGGTCGGCCCGGCGCTGCCGAGTGGCGAGGACGGCGCCTTCGACCGGGTGCTCGTCGACGCGCCCTGCTCGGATCTCGGCACGCTCGCCTCACGGCCGGATGCCCGCTGGCGCAAGGGCCCGCGGCAAATCGAGCGCCTGGTGGAGCTCCAGGGGCGCCTGCTGCATGCCGCCGCGGGGGCGCTGCGGCCCGGGGGCACCCTGGTCTACTCGACGTGCACGATCTCCCGCCGGGAGAACGAGGACCGGGTCGAGGCGCTCCTCGAGGCCGGCGGCAGCGCGGTGCCGCCACTCCGCGCCGACGATCTGGGCAGCCTCGCTCCCGGGCTGTCCTCGCCGCTCGACCCTCGCTTCCTCCAGCTGCGCCCCGACCGAGATCGGACGACCGGGTTCTTCATCGCCCGCCTGAAGCGCGATGATGGCTGACCGATGAGCGACGCGGCGAGTGGCGAGAACGTGCTGAAGCGGCCGAACTGCCCGGGTTGCGGGGAGCCCTGGCTACGGCCGACCCAGCTGCCGGGCCGCTTCCGCTGCGTGTACTGTCTGCGCCGCTTCGAGCTCGTCTCGCAGTGCCCCAACTGCGGTGAGCACCAGACGATCGCACGGATGAGCAGCACCCAGGACATGACCTGCCAGCACTGCGGAGATTCGATGTTGAGGCCCGTATGAGCGGGCGGATGGCCGAGCTCGTCGCCGAGCCTCGCGTGGCTCCGTCGATCCTCTCCGCCGACTTCTCGCGCCTCGGGTCGCAGCTCGACGAGGTGATGGAGGCGGGGGCGCGGGTGATCCACTTCGACGTCATGGACGGCCGCTTCGTGCCCCCGATCACGATCGGCCCCCTGGTCTGCTCCTCGATCGCCGACCGGGTTCACGATGCCGGCGGGGCGATCGACGTCCACCTGATGATCGCCGAGCCGGAGCGGCACATCGATGCCTTCGCGGATGCGGGAGCCGACTCGATCACCTTCCACGAGGAGGCGACGCCGCACGCCAACCGTACGCTTGCCGCGATCCGTGAGCTCGGCTGCCTCGCGGGAGTGGCGCTCAACCCGGGAACGCCGGCCGGAGCCGTCGCCGAGCTGCGCGGCCTCGCCGACATCGTCCTCTGCATGACGGTCAATCCCGGCTGGGGCGGCCAGTCGTTCATCCGCGGCTCGGACGACAAGGTCGGCCGGCTCCGGGAGATGGTCGGCGATGCGACGATCGAGGTCGACGGCGGCATCGACGCCGATACCGCGGGGTCGGTAGCCGCCGCCGGCGCGTCGCTGTTCGTCGCCGGCTCGGCCGTCTTCGGCTCCGACGACCCCGCCGCGGCCTACACCGCGATCGCCGCCGCGGCCGGCGCCGCCTAAAATCAATCGGCGGCTGCTCTGCTCCCGCAAGCTCGCGCTCATCACATCCGGCAATCTCGCGAGCTTGCTCCCGCGTCCGCGCCGCCTCCGTTGACCTTGGAACGTCAGCCCCTGGCGATCAGGGCGCCGATCACCTCCTGCCACCAGGCCCGCTCCACCGGGTCGAGGCCCTGGCGGGCGGCGCGGCGCTCGCACCATCGGGCGAGCGCCTGGCGGCCGCCGACTGCGACGACCCCTTCGCTGACCACCGAGTAGCGGCCGTCGGCGAGCGCGACCAGTGCGCTCGGCCGGTCCCTGCGGCTGCGCAGCAGGGCGACCACCGGGACGCCGCCCACGTGCTTGGGGTCGGAGGGGTCATCGCCGTCATCGAAGACCGGCCGCACAGAGAAGACCTGGGGAGCGCCGCGTGGGGGCAGCGTTGGCGGGGCCGGAGTGCCGATCGGCCCCTCGTGCCAACGCTGCGCGAGGTCCTCGACCTCGGCACGGAGCTCGCCGCGGACCAGCACGTGCAGCTCGTCGCCCTCGCGCAGCTCGGTGGAGCCACGGGGCGGGATCGCCTTGCCGTCGCGGACGATGACGTTGACCAGCGCCTCGCGGGGCAGGCCGAGTTCGCGCACCAGGTGCCCGGCGGCGGCGGCCCCCGGGCGCAGCCGGTAGATCAGCACCTCGCCGCCGAGCCGGCGTATCCGCCCTGACTCGTGCAGGCGTTTCGGCAGCGCCGGCTCGTCGGTCGTCAGCCCGAGCCTGCGCGCCAGCGGCTCGAAGCTGGCGCCCTGGACGAGGGTCGAGGTGACGACGACGAAGAAGACGATCGAGTAGAGGATCTCCCCCGTGCCGACCCCGGCCACGACCGGGAAGGTCGCGAGCCATATCGGCGTCGCGCCCCGCAGCCCGGCCCAGCCGAGCATCGCCCGCTCGCGCAGGTTGAGCGGCGAGAGGATCGTCGCGACCACGGCGGCGACCGGTCGCGCGACCAGGATCAGGATGGCCGATAGCGCCAGGCCTTCGAAGACGACATCACCGAGGCGGCTCGGGAAGACGAGGAGGCCGAGCAGGATGAAGAGGCTGATCTGGGCGACCCAGCCGACGCCCTCGTGGAAGGCGACGATCGTGCGGCGGGCCGGGATCGGGGCGCTGCCGATCGCCAGGGCGGTCAGGTAGACGGAGAGGAAGCCCGAGCCGTTGGCGACGTCGGCGAGCCCGAAGGAGAGGGCGGCTATCGCGATCGTCGCCACCGGGTAGATGCCGTCGGTCGGCAGGAGGACGCGGTCCAGGGTGGCGACCGCGATCCGGCCGAACAGCAGCCCGACGACCGCTCCGACCGCCAGTTTGAGGACCAGCAGGCCGGTCATCTGGGCGAGCCCGAAGGCTGGGTCCTGGAGCCATTCGATGAAGCCGATGACCAGCAGCAGGGCGACCGGGTCGTTCATCCCCGACTCGCCCTCCAGCGAGCGCGCCAGCCCTTTCTGGAGGGTCGAGTGGCGCAGGACCGCGAAGATCGCCGCTGAGTCGGTGGCGGCCACCGCCGAGCCGACGATCATCGCTTCCAGCATCCCGAAGCCGAAGATCCAGTGGGCGGAGAGCCCCGTGACCGAGGCCGTGACGATCGTGCCCAGCGTCGCCAGGGAGGCGGCCGTGCCGAGGACCGGGCGGATCTCGGACCAGCCGGCGGTGAGGCCGCCCTCGAAGAGGATCAGGACCAGCGCGACGGTGCCCAGCGTCCGGGCCAGCGCGGCGTCTTCGAAGGCGATTCCCCCGATGCTCTCCGAGCCGGCCAGCATGCCCAGGGCGAGGAAGAGGAGCAGCCCCGGGATGCGCACCCTGTCCGCGAGCAGCGCCCCGCCGATTCCCGCCGCGAGAAGGGCGCCGGCGACCAGGATCAGCTCGGCGTCGTGTCCACCCATTGCGGTCCCGGCTATACGTTCTCGTCGATCGAGGCCAGCCGCGCCTCGAGCTCCTCGGGTGAGTCGGGCCCCGGGACGTCCTCGGCCCGCTCGTGAGGACGACGATAGACGAGGAAGAGGAGCGTCAGCAAAACTCCCGCCGCAAGCGTGAACCCGATCTCCACGCGATGGTTCTCGTCGCCGACCAGGGGCACGAAGTTCCAGGCGACGAAGGCGGCGGCGCAGAGCACCCAGCGCAGGGACGCGCGCCGCACCTGCCCCTGGGCGATGCAGGCCTGGTTGACGGTGACCGAGGAGAGGTAGAGGCCCATTCCGACAGCGACCATCAGCAGTTCGACCCTCGCGTACTCGAACTTCGCGCTGAAGGCGAGCTGCATCATCTTCGGGCCGGCGGCGAGGAAGGCGAGCGCCGCCAGGCCGGTGAAGGCGGCGATCGCGAGCAGGACCATCCGCACGGTGCGGTCGAACTCGGCGTCGCTGTCGGGCTGGCTGCTGGTGTGCAGGCGGGTGAGGTGGGGGAGGATGCTCGTCGACACGGCCTGGAAGAGCTGCAACGGCGCGCGGGCGATCATCAGCACGTTGAAGATGAAGCCCGCCGCGGCGGCGCCCTGCAGGCCGCGGGCGATCAGCGGGCCGGCGTTGAGGAAGGCCTGTTCGCTGAACATGATCAGCAACACCGCGAGCGCGAAGCCGGTGCCCCGCTTCAGGGAGAAGCCTGCTTCCGGCTCCGAGAGAGCATCTTCATCAATCTCGCCCGATCCCGGAATTGACAGGCTGCGACCGGGATCGGGCGAGGCCGCCACGTCCTCAGCTTCGCTTCCGGGCGTGGCGGGTGGTCCCTGTGACGGGGCCGGCGCCTTCCCGGCTTCGCGTCCGGGCGTGGCGGGTGCGCCCTGGGAGCGTTTGGCGCGGCGGGCGAAGGCGAGCGGGACGACGAGCAGGGAGAGTGAGGGGGCGGCGACGATGCCGACCGCGACCCACGACTGGCCGCTGAGCAGCCCGACCGCGACGAGGACCGCGAACGAGGTGCGGAAGACCGACTCCGAGAGGATCAGCGCGGTGAACAGCCCGAAGCGGTGCTCGCCGGCGAGGAACCCGCGCGCGAAGTAGCTGGCGGCGTAGAAGAGGACGGCCGAGAAGAAGACCCAGTAGAGCGTTTCGTTGCCCTCCAGGAGGCTGTCCTGTATCGGCCCCCGCAGCGCCAGCGCGAGGGCGGCGAAGGCGATTCCAAGGCCCAGCTGGATCGTCGCGGCGACGCGCATCGGCTGGCCGATCGGCTCCCGCCTCACGCGGTGCTCGGAGATGTGCCGCGAGAGCAGCTGTTCGATCGGCCGATAGAGGGTCGAGATCGTGATGAACACCGCCGACCAGAGGACGGTGATCTGGCCGTAGTCCGGCTTGGAGAGGACGTGCGAGGCGATGAAGAAGTAGACGTAGGTGATCACCCCGGTGAGCCCGACGCCGACCGCGAGGAAGCTCGCGGTCTTTCCGTAGTCGGCGGTGGAGGGTCCGCCCGGCTTTGGCCGTCTCATCGCCGGCCGCGCTCGTAGTGCGAGGGCTCCACCCCGAGCACCAGCTCGACCCGCCTGACGCGCTCGAAGACCCGCTGGGTCATCACCCTCTGTCCGGCGAGGATGTCGCCGATCACGCCGAGGGCGAAGAGCTGGATGGCGGCGATGAAGAGCACGGCGCCGAGGATCAGCGATTGGACGTGCCCGGTCGAGTCCCCGTTCAGGATCCAGTCGAGCAGGAACGGCAGCCACGCCGCCACCGCGAGCAGGGCGACGAGCAGCCCGGCGCCGGCGAAGACGCGCAGCGGCTCGTAGCGGGTGTAGATACGCAGGATCGACAGCGCGTTGCGCCGCACGTAGGCGGCGGTCGACCCGAACAGCCGCGACTCGCGGGTCTGCGGGTTGGTCGAGATCCGCACCTGGTCGACGGCGACCAGCATCTTGCCGGCCTGGATCAGGCTCTCCAGCGTGTAGGTGAAGTTGTCGACGACCAGCAGACCCAGTGCCGCCTCCCGGTTGTAGGCGCGGAAGCCGGAGGTGGTGTCGGCGATCTCGGTGCCCGAGAGACGCCTCACCACCCAACTGCCCAGCCGTTGCAGCGCCTTCTTCGCCCCGGAGAAGTGCTCGATCCGGCCCACCTGGCGATCTCCGACGACGATGTCGGCGTCGCCGGCGAGGATCGGCGCGACCAGTTTCGGGATGTCGGCGCCGCTGTACTGGTTGTCGGCGTCGGTGTTGACGACGACGTCCGCCCCGAGCTTCAGGCAGGCGTCGAGGCCGGCCTGGAAGCCCGCCGCCAGCCCCCTGTGGTTGGTCAGGCGAACGATGTGGTCCACCCCAAGGTCGCGGGCGACCTCGAGGGTGCGATCGGTCGAGCCGTCGTCGATGACCAGCAGCTCGACCTGGTCGAAGCCCGGCACCTGCCGTGGAATCTCGGCGAGGGTTGCGGGCAGGGTCGCCTCCTCGTCGAGACAGGGGATCTGCACGATCAGCTTCATCGGCCGCTCAGCGTATCCACGCCCCCGGCCGACCGCTGATGTCGCACTTGCGCCGCATACCGGAGACAACTGCGACATCGCGATTGTGGGGGAGTACGATGTGTTGATTGACGAGTCAATCGGTCCGATGGCCGCGCAGCTGACACGCACGGATGAGGCCCATCTGCGGCGGGCGCTGGAGCTCGCCGAGCTGGGTCGCGGGCGGGTCAGCCCAAATCCGCTGGTCGGCGCGGTGGTGGTCGATGCGAACGGCACGGTGATCGGCGAGGGCCACCACGCCGAGCTGGGCGGCCTGCACGCGGAGCGCGCGGCGCTCGAGGACTGCGCCGGGCGAGGCGAGGACCCGTCCGGGGCGACGATGTACGTGACTCTGGAGCCCTGCGCGCACCGGGGACGCCAACCGCCCTGCGTCGAGGCGATCCTGGAGGCGGGGCTGCGGCGCCTGGTGATCGCCTCGGACGATCCCTCCGAGAAGGCCTCCGGGCGCGGGCCGGGGATCGCCCGCGACGGGGGGATGGAGGTCGAGCTCGCGGCGGGCGAGGTGGCGAGCGCAGCGCGGCTGCTCAACCAGCCCTTCCGCAAGCATGCCCGCACCGGCCTGCCGCTGGTCACCCTGAAGCTGGCGATGTCGCTCGACGGCCGCACGACCACCGCCCGCGGCGACTCGCGGTGGATCTCCGGCGAGGCCAGCCGCGAACTCGTCCATCGCTGGCGCGCCGAATCCGACGCGATCGCCGTCGGCATCGGAACGGCTATCGACGACGACCCGTTGCTCACCGCGCGCGGCGACGGCAGGCCCCGCCAGCCACTCCGCGTGATCTTCGACTCGACCGCCCGCCTGCCGCTCGACTCGCAGCTGCTGCGGACCGTCGACGTCGCCCCGGTCCTGATCGTCGTCTCACCCGGTGCCGAGCGGTCACGCACGGCCGTCATGCGCGAGGCCGGGGCGGACGTGCTGACGGCGGATGGCGCCACGGCCGCCGACCGCGTCGCCTCCGCCCTCGCCGACCTCGGCCGCCGGGGCATCACCTCCGTCTTCCTCGAGGGTGGACTTTCCCTCGCCTCGGCGTTTCTCGCCGCTCAGCAGATCGACGAGTCCCGTACGTTCGTCGCCCCGACCCTGCTCGGTGGAGGAAGGGGGACGGGGCTCGCGCGGGTGGCGGCGATGCCGGGGGGGTCGAGGACAGCTCGGCCCGCAGTGCCCCACCGGGATCGCCGTCAGGCCCCGCGCGCCTCGAGGCCCTGTCCCGCGAGGTTGAGACGGTCGGCGAGGACACGTTGATCACGGCCCGCTTCAGCGAGTGGTGAGCATGTTCACGGGCCTGGTCGAAGAGGTGGGGACGGTCGAGGCGGTCGAGGCGGGCGCCGAAGGCGCCCTGCTGCGGATCGCGACGGGGCTCGGCGGGGAGATCGAGCCCGGCGACTCGGTCGCCGTCGACGGCGTCTGCCTGACCGCGACGATGGCAGATCGGAGCGGCTTCGCCGCTGAGGCGATGAACCAGACTCTGAGGCTCACCTCGCTCGGCGGTCTCGGGGCCGGCGCCCGCGTCAACCTCGAGCTCGCGGTGCGGCCCTCGGACAGGCTCGGCGGCCACATCCTCCAGGGCCACGTCGACGGCATCGCCGAGGTCGCCTCGACAGAGGGCGACGGTTTCTCGCGTCGCCTCCGGGTCGGCCTCGGCCCTGAGATGTTGCGCTATGCGGTCGACGCGGGCTCGGTGGGCGATCGCCGGCGTCAGCCTCACGATCGCGGCGCTGGGAGATGACTGGATCGAGGTGTCGCTGATCCCCGAGACCCTGGAGCGCACGACGCTCGGCGAGGTCGGCGAGGGCGACGCCTCAACGTCGAGTGCGACGTGGTCGCCAAGTACGTGGAGCGGCTGGTCACCTATGTCGCGCGGAAAGGAGTGAGCGTGAGCAGGATGACGGATACGAAGGGCACAGCAGGACAGCGGGGCCGGACCGGGGGAGAGCCCTTCTCGACGATCGAGGAGGCGATCGAGGAGATCCGCCGCGGCCGCATGGTCGTCGTCTGCGACGGCGAGGACCGCGAGAACGAGGGCGACCTGGTGATGGCGGCCCAGTTCGCGACGCCGGAGGCGGTCAACTTCATGGCCAAGGAGGCGCGGGGCCTGATCTGCCTGGCGCTGACCGCCGAGCGCTGCGAGCGGCTCGGCCTGAACCTGATGGCGCCAAGAACGAGGCGCCGCTGCAGACGGCATTCACGGTGACGATCGAGGCGGCCGGGGGCGTCAGCACCGGGATCTCGGCCCACGACCGCGCCCACACGATCCAGGTCGCGATCGACCCCGACTCGGGCCCGCGCGACATCGTCGTCCCCGGCCACATGTTCCCCCTGCGCGCGAAAGACGGCGGCGTCCTGGAGCGCACCGGCCACACCGAGGCCAGCGTCGACCTCGCCCGGCTCGCCGGGCTGATCCCGGCCGGTGTGATCTGCGAGGTGATGAACGACGACGGCACGATGGCCCGGGTCCCCGACCTCATCCCCTATGCCGAGCGCCATGGCCTGAAGATGATCACGGTCGCCGACCTGATCGCCTACCGGAGGCGCACGGAGAAGCTGGTCGAGCGGGTCGTCTCGACCGGCCTGCCGACCGCCTTCGGAGAGTTCACCGCGGTCGGCTACCGCTCCCTGGTCGATGACAAGCATCACGTTGCGATGGTCAAGGGGACGTCGACGGGGCCGAGGACGTGCTCGTCCGCGTGCACAGCGAGTGCCTCACGGGCGACGTCTTCCACAGCATGCGCTGCGACTGCGGCGAGCAGCTTGCGGCGGCGCTCTCGATGATCGAGCGCGAGGGCCGGGGAGTCCTGCTCTACCTCTCCCAGGAGGGGCGCGGCATCGGCCTGCTCAACAAGCTGCGCGCCTACAAGCTCCAGGAGGAGGGCGTCGACACGGTCGAGGCCAACCTCAAGCTCGGCCTCCCCGCCGACCTGCGTGACTACGGGATCGGCGCCCAGATCCTCGGCGACCTCGGCCTGACCAGCATCCGGATCCTCACCAACAACCCGAAAAAGATCGTCGGCCTCGAGGGCTACGGGCTCTCGGTCACCGAGCAGCTTCCGATCGAGTCCGTGCCCAATGCCCACAACGAGGACTACCTGCGCGCCAAGCGCGACAAGCTCGGCCACACGCTGCATCATCAGGGCCTTGCCCTCGACGAGGAGATGATCCACGACGAGGAGGACGCGACAGGGCGCCCGGCGCGCGCCGGACGCGAGAGCGAGCGAGCAAGATCGCCGGTGAAGATGGGTGCGGCGAGCGAGGAGCAGGAGCCGCGGCGCATTCCTCGAGTCATTCTACGAGGACGAGCGCGCGGCTGTCCGGCTGCGCTTCGCGGTCTGCGTCGGCCGCTTCTACGAGGACCTGGCGCAGCGGCTGCTCGCCGGCGCCGCCGAGGGGTTCGGGATCGCGGGTGTCCCGGACGGGCGGGTCCGGCACGCATCGGTGCCCGGGCGCCTACGAGCTGCCGTTCGCGGCCAAGGCGCACGCGGAGACCCGCGTATACGCGGGCGTCGCCTGCCTCGGCGTCGTCATCCGCGGCGAGACCGACCACTACGACTTCGTCTGTGCCGAGGCCGCCCGCGGCATCCAGGACGTCCAGCTGCGCACCGGCGTCCCCTGCGCCTTCGGCGTCATCACCTGCGACACGATGGAGCAGGCGCTGGCCCGCGCCGGCGGCGGCAAGCGCGACCAGGGCCGCAACGCAGCGCTCACCGTGGCCCGGATGGCCCTGCTCAGACAGGAGCTCGCCTGACCGCGGCGCCGCGGATCATCTACCATCCACCGTCCGATGGCCAAGGTCTGTCACAGCTGCGGCAAGGGACCGGCGTTCGGCCAGTCCCGGAGCCACTCGATGGTCGCCACCAAGCGCCGCTTCAACCCGAACCTGCAGAAGGTCCGGATCCAGGAGAACGGCCGCAAGCTCCGGACCTACGTCTGCACCCGCTGCCTGAAGTCCAACAAGGTAGTCAAGTCCGCCTGAGGCCTAGTCGCGCCTCCTGGCCAGGGCGTGCTCGCCGGTCGGCTGCGGCCTCAGGATCGCGTCGGCTATCGATCTCGGTGGGACGGCGGGCTCGCCCGTGCGGCAGGGTCCCCCTCGCGGCTCGACGTGGAGGCGGGGGAGGATCCGGTCGAGCCAGCCGGGCAGCCACCAGGCGCGCTCGCCGAAGAGCTGCATGATCGGCGGGCACGAGCACCGAGCGGATGATCACGGCGTCGATGAAGATCGCCGCGGCGAGGCCGAGGCCGAACAGTTTGATGATCCGGTCCTCGCCGACCATGAATGAGGCGAAGACGGTGCACATGATCGCCGCCGCGGCGGTGATCACCCGGCCGGTCAGGGCGAGGCCGCGGGTCACCGCCTGAGTCGCGTCGTGGTGCCCCTCCCACTCCTCGTGGATTCGCGACATCAGGAAGACCTCGTAGTCCATCGAGAGGCCGAAGATGATCGCGAAGAGGAAAATCGGGAAGAAGGAGACGATCGGCCCTGTGCCGTCGATGCCGATCAGGCTCGCCCCCCAGCCCCATTGGAAGACGGCGACGATGAGCCCGAAGGCGGCGCCGATGCTGAGCAGGTTCATCACCATCGCCTTGAGGGGCACCAGCAGCGAGCGGAAGACGGCCATCAGCAGCAGCGCCGAGAGCAGCACGACGACGCCGATGAAGAGCGGCAGCTTCTTGGCGATCGCATTGCCGAAGTCCTCGAAGACCGCGGTGATGCCGCCGACGTGCACGCGGGCGCCCGTGCGTCGCTCGACCGACGGGATCAGCGTGCCGCGGATGCGATCGAGCAGCGCGGTCGTCCTCTTGCTCTGCGGTGAGGTCGTGGGGTAGACCTGAAAGACACCGGTGTTGCCGGCCGGGTTGAGCCTCACCGGGGTGGTCGAGGCGACCCCCGCTCCGCCGGCGAGCTCGCTGCGCAGCTCGGTGAGCGCCGTGTCATCCCCCTTTTCCGGCAGGGCGGCGACGATCGAGAAGGGCCCGTTGAAACCGGGCCCGAACCCCTCCGCCAGCAGGTCATAGGCTTCGCGGGTCGTCGTCCCCTTCGGGTCGGTCCCGGCGTCGCTGGAGCCGAGGCGGAGCGAGAGCGTGGGGACGCAGAGCAGGATCAGCAGGCCGCCGGAGACCAGCGCCGAGGCGACCGGTCGCCGCTGGATCGCGCGGCTCCAGGCGAACCAGCGGGTGTCCTCGGCGGTGGAGGGCTTGCGGTGGCCAAGGCCCGGGAGGCGCAGCCGGTCGACCCAGTGGCCGGCGATCGTCAGGAACGCGGGAAGCAGGGTGAGCGCCCCGATCATCGTCATCAGCACCGCGAGGGCGGCCGCCATCGCCACCCCGTAGAGGAAGGAGAGGCCCAGCAGCAGCATCCCCATCAGCGCGATGATCACGGTCACCCCCGCGAAGAGCACGGCACGCCCCGCGGTGTCGACCGCGGCGATCGCCGCGTCGCGTTTCGCCATCCCCTCGTCGAGCCCGTTGCGGAAGCGGGTGACGATGAACAGGGCGTAGTCGATCCCGACTCCGAGCCCGATCATCGCGGCGAGCTGCGGCGCGAAGTCGGCGGTGTCGAAGACGTGCGTGCCGAGGGTGACCAGACCGAGGCCGACGCCGAGCGCGAAGAGGGCGGTGAGGATCGGCAGTCCCATCGCCACCAGCGAGCCGAAGGTGATCAGCAGGACGATGACCGCCGCGCCGAGGCCGATCAGGAAGGAGTCCCCTCCTTCTTCGCCTCGCGCTTCCTCGACCGGCTGGCCCCCGAGCTCGACCCGGAGCCCGTCGCCGCCCTTCGCCCGCGCCTCGTCGATCAACCTCCGCGTGTCGGCCTTGTCCAGTTCGTTGGAGAAGACGTCGTACTGCACGGTCGCGTAGGCGATCTCCCCGTTCCGGCTGATCGCAGCGGCGCTGCCGTCGGAGTAGGGGCTGGCGACTTCGGTCACGTGAGGGAGCCGTTCGGCATCGGCGAAGAGGCCCTCCATCCTTTGCCTCACGGAGGGCGCCTCGACGCCGCCGTCGGCCCTGAAGACGATCGTCGCCGTGCTGCCGGACTGCGAGGGAAATCGGTCTTCCAGCAGTTCGAAGGCTTCGGCGGAGTCAGAGGAGGGAAGCTTGAAGTTTTCCGAGAACTGCGACCCGGCCGAGCCGGCGATTATCCCGACCCCGACCAGGACCGCGATCCAGGCGGCGATCACCGTCTTGCGGTGGCCGGTCGTCCAGGTCGCGAAGCGTCGCATCGGCCGGGCACCGTAGCGGAAGCGCGAGCCTGGACCGCCTCTGGGCCTGCAGTTAGATTTCCCAGGATGCCCGACCCCAGCATCGCGCGATTCCGGCGGGTCGTGACCTCCGCATACGCATACCTCGAGGAGCGCCGCCAGGAGGTGAACGACCTCAACGTGTTTCCCGTCGCCGACGGCGACACCGGCGACAACATGGCGATGACGATGCGTGCCGTGATGGAGGAGCTCGACCGGCTCGACGGGCAGGACGTCGATGAGATCGGCCGCACCGAGCTGGTCCAGGCTCTGGCACGGGCGGCGCTGATGGGGGCGCGCGGCAACTCCGGGGTGATTCTCAGCCAGATCGTCCGCGGGGCGGCCGAGGAGCTGGCCAGCCGTCCGGGCGAGCTGATCGATCCGGTGCTCGTCGCCTCGGCCTTCGCCAGCGCCGCCGACGCGGCCTACGAATCGGTTCGCGAGCCGGCCGAGGGCACGATGCTGACCGTCTTCCGCGAGATGGCCCACTCCCTCGCCCACCAGCTTGCGCGACTGAATGCAGACCGCCAGCGCCTGGACCGGGGGGTCAGCGACGAGCAGCAGGACGCGGTGCTCGCCGAGATCCTGGAGCGGGCGATCGAGGACGGGCAGGCGGCGGTGGACCGCACCCCCGAGCAGCTCGACGTGCTGCGAGAGTCCGGCGTCGTCGACGCCGGCGGCTACGGGCTGGTGCTGATCCTCGCCGGGGTCGTCGCCGGGCTGCGGGACGGGGTCGAGGTGCCCGACATCGACCACCACGAGGCGCCCCGCCTCAGCCGCCCGCACCATGAGGACAGCCGCTTCCGCTACTGCACCAACTTCATCGTCTCCGGCTCCGGCCTGGTCGGGCGCGACCACCTGCCCAGCCTCGAGGCATTGGGGGACTCGGTGCTGGTCGTCGGCGACGAGGCGACGCTCAAGGTCCACGTGCACACCGACGAGCCGGAGTCCGCGGTCGCGGTCTTCGACGGGCTCGGGGAGGTGACCAACTTCGACGTCGCCGACATGCGCGAGCAGGTTGCCCGGCGGGTTGCCCGGCTCAAAGGCGGCAGGACCGGCGCCCTCGCCGTCGCCGCCGGTTCGGGCTTCGAACGCCTCTTCGGCGAGCTCGGCGCCCATGTCGTTCCCGGCGGGGAGACCCTGAACCCCTCGACCTACGAGCTGCTCGCCGGCATCCACGAGGTCCCTGCCGAGGAGGTGATCGTGCTGCCCAGCTCGGCGAACGTGATCATGGCCGCAGAGCGTGCCTGCGAGCTGTCCGAGAAGCCGGCGCGGGTGGTTCCCTCGACCTCCCAGCAGGAGAGCCTGCTGGCGCTGGTCGAGCTCGACCCCGACGGGGAGGGTCGCGAGAACGCGGAGCGCCTCGAAACGGCGCTTGGCGGCATCGAGAGCGGCGGCGTCGCAGCCGCGGCAAGGGACGACGCGCAGGGCCGGTTCCGGATGGGCGACGCGGTCGGTTTCGTCGGCGACGAGATCGTCGCCTGGGGAGGTGCGGGGACAACTCTGGCGGCGACCGTCGAGCGGCTCGCCGAGGGGTCGGAGATAGTCACCGTCATCTCCGGAGCGGGGGCCCCGATTCCGCTCGAGGAGATCGACACCCACGTCCCCGACGGGGTGGAGATCGAGACGCACGAGGGTGGGCAGCCGAGCTGGTGGTGGCTGTTGGCCGCCCAGTGAGCGGGTCGTGCACGGCTTTGCGGGCGACGCCGAGCTGACCGCAGAGCGGTTGAGGAGTGTGCCGGTCCACGGGCCGCGGCCGGCAGTCCTGGAGGCGGGGGTCGCGACGCTGCCGGGCGTCGGGCCGAAGCTCGCGGAGGCCGCCGGGCAGGCCGGCATCGAGACGCTCGCAGACCTCCTCCTCCGCTTCCCCCACGGCCACCGCGACCGGACCGCGATACCCGTCGCCGAACTCGAGGCGGGGGAGCCCGCGACGATCCGGGTCGAGGTGCTGGGCGGCAGGCCGAGGCCGTTCCGCCGCCGCGGCCTCTCGATGACCTCGGTCCGGGTCGGCGACGGCTCGAAGGCGGTGCGGGCGACCTGGTTCAACCAACCGTGGGTCGCCGACAGGCTCGTGCCGGGCGCCCGTTTGATGTTGACGGGATCGCTGGGGAAGAACGGCTTCCGGGTGTCCGAGCACGAGTTCCTCGCCTCCTCCGCGGGCGGCGGCGGTGGCGGGGGGGTCGAGGACAGCTCGCCCCGCAGCGCCTCTTCGGCAGCGCCGCCAGGGCCCGCGGGGGATGCCAGGAAGCTGGTCCCCGTGCATCCGGCGACCGAGAGGCTGAAGGCAAGCCGCATCAGGAGTTGGGTCGAGCGGGCGATCGGGCTGGCTCCGAACCTGATCGAGCCCCTGCCGGCCGAGATGCGGGCCCGGAGGGGGCTCGCCGGGATCGCCGATGCGGTGACCGCGATCCACTTCCCGGCGGAGGAGGCCGACGCGGAGGCGGCGCTCCGGCGCCTCCGCTTCGAAGAGCTTTTCCTCCACCAGGCACTGCTCGCGGCGCGTCGCGAGCGCAGGCGGGCGACGCGGCCGGCGGCACGATTGGGGAAGCCGGGCGATCTGGTCGGCCGCTGGCTGGCCTCGCTTCCCTTCGAGCCGACGCCGGGCCAGCGCGCCGCCTTCGAGCAGGTCGATGCCGACCTCGACGCGGGCCGGCCGATGGCGCGGCTGCTGATGGGCGAGGTGGGCTCGGGAAAGACCGTGGTCGCCGTGTACGCGATGCTGCGGGCGCTGGAGGCGGGGCACCAGGCCGTGCTGATGGCCCCGACCGAGACCCTGGCCGAGCAGCATTCCGCGACGCTCGACCGCCTGCTGGGCGCCGAGGCGATTCCCTTCGCCCTGCTGACCGGAGCCACTCCCGCCGCCCGGCGCCGGGAGGCCGAAGAGCGGCTCGCGACCGGGGAGCTCGGCCTCGTGGTCGGCACCCACGCCCTGATCGAGCCCTCCCTGCGGTTCGCGAGGCTCGGCGTCTGCGTGGTCGACGAGCAGCACCGCTTCGGCGTCGAGCAGCGCCGCGCCCTGGACGCGAAGGCCCCGCGGGGCCTTGCCCCCCACGTGCTGCACATGACGGCGACCCCGATCCCGCGCACGCTCTCGCTGGCGGCCTACGGAGACCTCGATACCACCGCCCTGCGCGAGCTGCCCGCCGGCCGGGCGGCGGTCCATACGAGGGTGCTTGGCGAGGGGGAGCGGGCGCAGGCCTTCGAGCTCGTGCGCGAGGAGCTGCGCGCGGGCAGGCAGGCCTTCGTCGTCTGCCCGCTCGTGGTCGAGTCCGAGGGAGGGCAGGGGAGGGCGGCGGAGGCGGAGGCGGAGCGCCTCGCCGGGGGAGAGCTGGCGGGATTTGCGGTCGGCGTGCTGCACGGCCAGATGCCGTCGTCGGCAAAGGCGGAGGCGATGTCCCGGTTCACCTCGGGCGACACCCAGGCCCTGGTGGCGACCACCGTCGTCGAGGTCGGCATCGACGTCCCCAACGCGACGGTGATGGTGATCGAGGGGGCCGACCGCTACGGCGTCTCGCAGCTGCACCAGCTCCGCGGCCGGGTCGGTCGCGGAGAGCGCGAGTCACACTGCCTTCTGCTGCCGGAAGCGCCCGGCGAGGCCGCCCGGCGAAGGCTGAGGGCCGTCGCCGAGGAGCTCGACGGCTTCCGCCTCGCCGAGCTCGACCTCGCGATGCGGGGCGAGGGAGAGCTGCTCGGGACCCGGCAGCACGGGCTGCCGCGCTTCGCCCTTGCCGACCTGCCCGACGACCTGCCGGTGCTGCTCGACGCCCGTGAGGAGGTGCTCGCCCTGGTGCGCGAGCACGGCTCGCTCGAGGCCGCCTCTCTGGGGCCGATGATGGACGTCGCCCGATCCCGTTTCGGCGCCGCCGCGGGAGACCCGATCGCGCCATGAGGGTGATCGCCGGTGAGCTCAGGGGAAGGCCGCTGCTGGCCCCGCGGGGCCGGCGAGTCCGCCCGACCTCGGACCGGGTGCGCGAGGCGATCTTCTCCTCGCTGGGCGAATCCGTCCGCGGGGCGAGCGTCCTGGACCTCTTCTGCGGGACCGGCGCCCTGGCGATCGAGGCCCTTTCCCGTGGCGCGGCGAGCGCCGTGCTCGTCGATCGCGACACCCGACCGGCGCTCGGCAACGTCGAGAGCCTCGGGCTGCGCGGGCGGGTCGAGCTCGTCCGCAGCCCCGTCGAGCGCTGGCTGGCCGGCGCGGAGAGGGCGGAGGGCCGCCGTTTCGACCTCATCTTCGTCGATGCCCCGTATAGACTCGCCGACCGCATGGGGCAGGAACTGAACACCCGCCTTCCGCTCCTCCTCGCTGCCGGAGGGCGGGCCATCGTCGAGAGCGGCGCCCGCAGGCCGCTGCCCATCGACTCGCTCGAATCGCTGCGGCAGCGGCGCTACGGCGCAGCCGAGGTCCGCTTCTACGGGCTGCCGGGGGAGGCGACGTGAGTGCCCGCCAGGGCGGGACCGTGGTCTGCCCCGGCAGCTACGACCCGGTCACCAACGGTCACCTCGACATCATCGGCCGCACCTCGGCGGTCTTCGAGCGGGTCGTCGTGGCCGTGGTCAACAACCCGATCCGCAAGCAGAAGACCCTGTTCACCGCGGATGAGCGCCAGGCCTTCATCGAGGAAGCCACCGGCGATCTCGACAACGTCGAGGTGCGCACCTTCTCCAACCTGCTGGTCGAGTTCGCTCGCGAACTCGAGGCGACCGCGATCGTCAAGGGGCTGAGGGCGATCTCCGACTTCGAGTACGAGTTCGAGATGGCCCAGCTCAATCGCAAGCTCGACCCGGGGATCGAGAGCATCTACATGATCGCCTCGCCCCAGTACAGCTTCCTCTCGTCGACCGGGGTGAAGGAAATGGCGACCTTCAAGGGCGACGTGTCAGACCTCGTCCCGGCCTCGGTCGCGGCGGCGATGGCGGGCCGCCTGGGCGATAGATAGGCTGTCGGACGGAAAACGCGGCGTGGGCGAGAGTTTGCAAAAAGCCGAGGAAATCACGGCTTCTGCGCCAAGAATGGCTCCGACACGTAGGCTTACGATCTGCCGATGGACGTACTGGTCCTCATAGACAAGCTCGACGACGTGGTCCACAACGCGCGGGCGGTGCCGCTCACCGACCAGGTGCGGGTGGACCGCGAGGAGGTCTATGACCTCCTCGATCAGATGCGCGCGACGATCCCCGAGGAGATCAAGCAGGCGCGCTGGATCGTCAAGGAGCGCCAGGAGATGCTCGCCGAGGCCAAACGCGAGGCCGAGCGCATCGTCCGCGAGGCGCGCGAGCAGCAGGCACGCCTGATCTCCGACGAAGAGGTCACCAAGCAGGCGGAGCGCGCCGCCGACGAGATCGTCGAGGACGCGCGCACCCGCGAGCGGGAGATCCGCCTCGGCGCCGAGGACTACGCGGACGAGATCCTCAACACCCTCGAGGTCAACCTGCAGAAGTTCCTCGCGGCCGTCCAGCGCGGTCGCGATCGCCTCGCCGGCCGCGATGAGGAACCGGTCGCCGAGCTCGACGGCGAGCAGGCGGAATAGCCCTTCCCCGCGGCGGGTCCTGTCACCGATCTGGTGCCACCACCCCTGCGGTAGCTGAAGCTTCCTCGGGGTGGTCCCCCAGATCGGCGCCACCCGCCGCGAAGAAGCGCCTTTCGCCCAGCGGGAGCGGCCCCTATCGGAGCGACATGACCCCCCTTGACCTATTTGACCAGGGGCCGAAGATGCGCAGAGCCGCCCCCGGATGTGGGAGCCGAGGCGGCGGTTTGCGCATCGTCGCGGCGGGTCGCGCAGTAGGGAGCATCGAAGTCTGATTCTCTGCGAGCGGGGCCCGGGTAGCGCATTGCCGCCGCCCGCGGACGCGAAGCGGAGCAGGCGGCGGTTTCATTCCTGCCGTAGCTCGTCCAGCTTCGCCCAGCGTGGGTCGCGGCCGCCACCGTGCTCGTGGTCGGCCGGGTCGGCGTCGTTGAGCGACGCCCCGCAGACGGGGCAGAGGCCGGCGCAGTCCTCGCGACAGAGGATCCGGGAGGGCAGCGAGAGGATCGCCGCGTCGTGGGCCCAGCGGCCGAGGTCGAGGCGATTGTCGTCGTCGACGTAGGGACTGTGCAGCTCCTCGTCCTCGGCGTCGCGCTGGTCGATCTCGCGGGCGTCGACCTCGCGCTCGCTCTCGGCCGGCTCCAGGCAGCGCATGCAGGGGCCGCCCACCCGCAGCGCAAAGCGCAGGTGGAAGGCATGGCCGCGGCTCGGGCGAGAGACGTCGAGCCGTGCCTGCACCGGGTCGGGCGCGAGCTCGTACTGCTGTCCGCCGAGCTCGAGCGGGCCGACCGGGACCTCGACCTCGAGCCTGGTCCCCTCGCCGTGGGACAGGGAGAGCCTGTCCAGCTCGATGATGGTGGAAGATGGCACCTCGGATCGAGGTTAGAAGATGGGTCAATTCGACTGGACACCGGACGAGTACCTGGAGCGGATCCGCTCGCGGATCCCCCGCTACGACGAGCTCCAGGAGCAGGCCGTGGCGGCGGTTCCCTTCGCCCCCGAGCGGGTGCTCGAGCTCGGCATGGGGACGGGGGAGACGACCAGGAGGCTGATCGAGGCCCATCCCGACGCCTGGGTGATCGGCCTCGACTCGAGCCCCGACATGGTCTTCCGGGCCCGGCAGACCTACGACGACGTGCAGCTTGCGCGCATGGAGGACCCGCTGCCCGACGGCCCGTGGGACCTGGTCATCGCGGTGCTCTCGCTCGGCGAGCTCGACGACGACCAGCGCCGCACCCTCTGCCGCCGGGTGCGCGAGCACTCGCGCTCCCTGGTGATCGGCGAAGCCCTCGACCCGGAGGCGCTGAAGAAGATCGTCGAGTGGAGCGGGGGCGAGTTGACCTGGCGGGGGGATGGCCTCGCGGTCGTCCGGGCCGTGTACGAGTGGTAGCGGCCCGCTACCATGCCCGGACCGATGGCGGTCCCGAAGAAGAGAACGTCCAAGGCCAGGCGCGACAAGCGGCGTGCCACGCATGGCGTGGCGAAGGCCCGGCTCAACCGTTGCCCACGCTGCCACAGCCCGCGGCTTCCTCATCGGGTCTGTCCGACCTGCGGCACCTACGCCGGGCGGGAGGTCGTCAGCCACCGGGTCGCTGAGCCGACCGCGGGCACACCCGACACGCAGGAGTAATGCCCGGCGGGAGCGGCGCGACCGTCGCCCTCGACGGATTCGGCGCCGAGCGGGGTTTCGAGACGCTCGCCTCGGCGGTTCGTGCCGTCGCCCACGAGGGGGTGCGCGTGCGCGTACTCGGGCCGCCGGACGAGCTCCGGCTGAATGGCGTCGACGGCGTCGAGGTGGTCGCCTGCGACGACTGGATTCGAAACGAGGAGGACCCCGTCCCGGCTGTGCGCTCCAGATCCGGGGCCTCGATCGTGAGGGCCGCCCGCGAGGTGGCCGACGGGCGCGCGGACGCCCTCGTCAGTCACGGGTCGACCGGGGCCACGATGGCCGCGGCGACCTTCGGGCTGCGGCGCCTGCGCGGCGTGCAGCGACCGGCCCTCGCCGTGCGCCTGCCGATTCCCGGCGAGGGGCAGGTCCTCTTCCTCGACGTCGGCGCCAACGTCGACGTTCGCGCTCAACATCTGGTCCAGTTCGCCTTCCTCGGCGCCGCCTTCAGCAAGGCGGTGCTCGGCGTCGCCTCGCCGAGGGTCGGCCTGCTCTCCGTCGGCGAGGAGGCCGGCAAGGGCACCGAGGAGGTGGTGTCAGCCCACGCGGCGCTCGCCGGCGCCCCCGGGATCGAGTTCGTCGGCAACGTCGAGGGCCGCGACCTGGCCTCGGGGGCCGCGGACGTCGTCGTCGCCGACGGCTTCACCGGCAACGTGGCGCTGAAGCTGATGGAGGGGACGGCTCGCGCGGTCACCGGGGCGATCCGCGAGGCGGCCCGGTCGAATCCGGTCGCGGCCCTCGGCGGGCTGCTGATGCGCCCGGCGCTGGGTGGCCTGCGCCGTGAGCTCGACCCAGACGCGACCGGCGGCGCAATCCTCCTCGGCCTGCGCGGAATCGCCGTCGTCGGCCACGGCAGCGCCGGAGCGGAGGGCATCGCGAACGCCCTGCGGCTTGCGGCCAGGGCGGTGGACGTGGATGCGGTCGGCCGCACCGCGGCGCTGCTCCAGGAGGGAGGAGCGCGCCGCGGGGAGCTCTCCTCGGGCGCAGGCGGGACCGGCTCGTGATAGGAAGGCGTCGATGAAGCGCGCAGGTGTCCGGTGACCAGGGACGAGGTCCTCACCCTCGTCCGCGAGCACCTCGCCGAGGAGCTCGAGGTCGACCTGGCGGAGATCGGCGAGGGGACTCGATTCAAGGAGGACCTCGACGCCGACTCGCTCGACCTCTACGAGCTTGTGATGGAGTTGGAGGACCGCTACGGAATCTCCGTCTCCGAGGAGCAGGCCGCCCGCATCGAGACCGTCGGCGACGCCGTGGACTTCGTCCTCGGGCACGCCCCGGCTTGAGCGCTCTGGCGGAGCTGGTCGGCGAGCTGCCCGACGAGCTGCGGGGGCGGGCCCTGACCCACGCAACCTGGACCGACGACCGTGCCGACTCCTACGAGCGCCTCGCCTACCTCGGCGACAGCGTGCTGGCCCTGGCCGTGGCCGCGGACCTGTTCGATCGCCACCCCGGCGTCGATGCCGGCGGCCTGACCAAGATCCACAACCAGGCGGTGAGCGGCGTCTCCTGCGCCGTGGTCGGTCGTGCCCTCGGGGTCCCGGAGATGCTGCGGGAGGCGGAGCCCGACCGCGAGCTGGCGATCCCGGCCGAGGTGCTGCTGGGCGGCGCCCGGGCGCTGCCCGAGGTGACCGAGGCCCTGATCGGCGCCTGCTTCTGTGCCTTCGGCTTCGAGCGCACGGCCGCCGCCGTCGTCGACGCCTTCCGCGGTCGGGTGGAGGCGGCGGCCGAGTCGCCGGTCGACTTCAAGTCCGAGCTCCAGGAGCTCCTCGCCCAGCGCCGGGACCGCGTCGCCTACGAGGTGGTCGACGAATCCGGGCCGCCCCACGAACGCAGCTTCGAGGTCGCGGCCGTGGTCGGCTCGGAGCGCGTCGGCACGGGGCAGGGACGCAGCAAGAAGATCGCCGAGCAGGCAGCCGCCCGAGAGGCCCTGGTCCGCATCCGGGAGCGGGGTTAGGGTCAGGCCATGTACCTGAGGTCGATCGAGCTGAAGGGGTTCAAGTCATTCCCCGAGCGGACCCGCCTCGAGTTCTCTCCCGGGGTGAGCGTGATCGTCGGCCCGAACGGCTCGGGCAAGTCGAACATCACTGACGCGGTGCTCTGGGCCCTCGGCGAGCAGAGCCCGGGGGCGATCCGCGGGGCCTCGATGCAGGACGTGATCTCGGCCGGGGGCAGCGGCGTGGGCAGGCGGCGCGCCGCCGAGGTCGAGGTCGTGATCGACAACTCCGAAGGGCGGGCAGCGAGCGAGTTCTCGGAGATCTCGATCCGGCGCACGCTCGACCGCGACGGCGATGGCGTCTACCGGCTCAACGGCGCGCGCTGCCGGCTCTCGGACATCGTCGACGTGCTCTCAGACACCAATCTCGGACGCGAGATGCACTCGGTTATCAGCCAGGGCCGGGTCGAGGCGATCGTCCATTCCAAGCCGCGCGATCGGCGGCTTCTGGTCGAGGAGGCCGCGGGGCTCGGCAAGCACCGCAAGCGCCGGCGCAGGGCCGAGCTGAAACTGAGGGCCGCCGCCGGCAACCTCGACCGCGCACTCGACCTCGAGCGGGAGGCGAGAGGCAGGTTGCGGCCGCTGAAGCGCCAGGCGCAGGCTGCCGAGATCGGGCTCCGGATCGAACGGGAGGAGCTCGAGCTGCGCGGGCGCCTGCTCGCCGAGGACCTGCGCTTCGGCGCCGACCGGGCGCGTGAGGCGGAGCACAGGGCCGAGGAGGCCCGCACGCGGCGGGCGCGCCTCGACGAGGACCTCGCGAAGGTGAGCGAGCGCCGCCGCCAGGCGGAGGAGCGCTTCGCCGACCGGGATCGGGAGCGGACCCGGGCCTGGGGACTGCTGACCAAGCTCCGCGGCGACCAGCAGAAGATCGCCGTCCTCGCCTCGAAGCTGTCCGGCCGGCAGGCCGAGATAGCGGCCGGGCTGGAGGCGCTGCGTACCGAGCTCGGTCCGCTGACCCTCGACCTCGGCGCCGATGGCGCGCCGCCCGCCGAGCGGGCCCGCAGGCTGGAGGACGAGCTGGGCGAGATCGAGGCCGGGCTTTCCGCCGCCGGGGACGGCCTTGCCCGGGCACGCTCCGCGGAGGCCTCGGAGTCGGCGCGCGAGGCAGCGCTCGGCGCGGTCCGCAGCGGGGCTGAGCGCGCTTCTCGCCACGCTCGTCGTGCGGAGGGCCTGCTCGGCGAGCGCCATCGCGAGCTCCTCCGCAGGCGCCTCGCCGACGGCGAGGGGCTGCTGGCCGACGTCGAGGCCGCGGCGGAGGCGGCGACGGCGGCCGAAGCCGCGATTCGCGCCCGGGTCGAGCGCACCGAGGGCCTGGTCGTGGGCGGCGAGGGGGACGGCGACGAGATCGCCGAGGAGATGCGCGACTGCTCGAAGCGCGAGTCCGAGCTCCAGGTCGAGCTGAAGGCGGCCGCCGACGCGCTGACCGCCGCCGAGGTCGAGGCCGCCCATCTCGGCGATCGCAGGGCGGAGGCGGCGAAGCAGCTCGCTTCGATAGCCGAGCGGCTCGGCGAGGAGGTTCCCCCCGCCGAGGAGCCGCTCGGAGACGAGGGGCGGGCGGAGATCGAGCGCCGCCTCGAGCGGCTGGACCGCCGGCGAGCCCAGATCGGCCCCGTCAACCCGCTCGCCGAGCGCGAGTACGAGGAGGCGAAGGAGCACGTCGAGGCCCTGCAGGCCCAGCGCGAGGACACCGAGCGCGGGATGCGGGAGCTCGAGTCCCTGATCCGCGACATCGACGGCGAGATCGAGCGGGCCTTCGAGGAGACCTTCGAGGCCACCTCCAGGAACTTCGCCGAGATGGTCGAGCACCTGTTCCCCGGGGGGCGCGGGGCCCTGCGCCGGGTCAACCTCAAGCCCGTCGTCGAGAACGCAGAGGAGCCCGGCGAGGACGAGGAGGAAGAGCGTCGCGAGGAGCTCGGGGTCGAGATCGAGGTCACGCCTGCGGGCAAGTCGACCCGCAAGCTGTCGCTGCTCTCGGGTGGCGAGAAGTCGCTCGTCGCGCTCGCGTTCGTCTTCGCCGTCTTCCTCGCCCGGCCATGCCCGTTCTACATACTCGACGAGGTCGAGGCGGCCCTGGACGATGCCAACATCGACCGCTTCCTGCAGCTGGTGAGGCGCTTCTCGGGTCGTGCCCAGTTCGTCATCGTCACCCATCAGAAACGGACGATGGACGCCGCCGACGTGCTATACGGCGTGACCATGGGCGACGACGGGGTGACGAAGGTCGTCTCCCGGCGGCTTCCCCGCGAGGACGCGGCGGAGGACGAGGGCGGCCCCCGCCCCTTCGCCGGCATCGCGCCCGAGCCACGGGGTGGGGAGGGCGGCGCCCGCGGGCTGGGCGAGCCCGCCACGGATCCTTCCTCCCGGGCCTCCTCGGGCTCCTCCGAAGCAGCCTAGCTATCCTGGAGGGGGCGGCGTTTCGGCCGCGGGTCTACCAGAGGAGGCGGAATGGCCCAACGCCATATGGAGAGGCTGACGTCGTTCGACACGTCTTTCCTGACCAACGAGAAGTCGAACGGCCACATGGCGATAGGGGCGATCATGGTCTGCGAGGGCTCCGCGCCCAGCTACGACGACTTCGTCGCCCACATCCGCAGCCGCCTCCACCTGCTGCCCCGCCTGCGCCAGAAGCTCGCCGTGCCGCCGATGCACCTCGGGACCCCGATGTGGGTGGACGATCCCGACTTCGACGTCCACAACCATGTCCAGCGCGTCACCCTTCCGTCGCCGGGCACCGACGCCCAATTCCACGACGTGATCGGCGAGTACCTGTCGCCGCCGCTGGACCGCTCCAAGCCTCTCTGGGAGCTCTGGCTCACCGACGGCTTCGAGGACGACCGCTTCGGGATCATCTACAAGACGCATCACTCGATGGCGGACGGCATCTCCGCCACCGACGTCGGCATGTTGCTCTTCGACGTCGAGCCCAAGGACGAGATCGTCCGCACCGAAGAGCCCTGGCACCCGCAGACGCCGCCCTCCCGGGCGAAGCTGCTCGGCCTCTCCGTCAAGGGCTTCTTCGGCATGTTCGCCGGCGCCCTGCGCTGGGTCTGGAACGCGGCGCGCAACCCGCGCCGGGCGTGGACGAGGACCTCGAACGGCGTCGTCGGCCTCTGGGAGGTCGGCTGG
This sequence comes from uncultured Solirubrobacterales bacterium, assembly GCA_963712325.1. Taxonomy (GTDB): domain Bacteria; phylum Actinomycetota; class Thermoleophilia; order Solirubrobacterales; family 70-9; genus VRUE01. Next base: position 38,506 of record CAVQHG010000009.1, on the reverse strand, counting down.
AACCTCACCAAGCCGGCCCCGAAGGTCGCCTTCAACACCGACATCGGCCCGCGTCGGAGCTTCGCCTGGACGAGCGGGCCGCTGGGCGACTTCAAACAGATCAAGAACGCGCTCGGCGGGACCGTCAACGACGTCACGCTCGCGGTGGCGGGAGGCGCCCTGCGTCGCTGGCTGGAGGACCGCGGCGCCGATGCCGACGAGCTCGAGCTGCAGGCGCTGGTGCCGGTCTCGGTGCGGACCGAGAACGAGCACGGCGAGCTCGGCAACCGCCTGACGGCGATGCGGGGCCCGCTTCCCGTCCACATCGCCGATCCGCACGAGCGCCTCCGGCACGTGACCAGGGAGATGGACAAGCTGAAGGCCTCCAAGCAGGCGCTCGGCGCCGAAGCGATCTGGGGGCTGAACGACTGGTTCCGCGAGTTCGCGCCGCCCGTCCTGCTCAACCCGACGGCGACGATCAACTTCTCGACTCGTCTCTTCAACATGCTGGTGACGAACTTCCCCGGCCCGCAGGTCCCGTTCTACGTGCTGGGGCGCGAGTTGACCGCGGTCTATCCGATCGGCTTCCTCGCCAAGGACCACGCGCTGGCGATCGCGATGTTCAGCTACAACGGGGCGATGCACTTCGGGCTGCTCTCCGACTCGGACACGGTCGGCGACCTCGAGTCGATCGGGGAGCACATCGACGAGTCGATCCGTGAGCTGCTCGACGTCGCCGGCGCCGACGCCTCCGAGTTCAGCACCCAGATCGCCTAGCCACCGCCGTTTCGACGGTTGACCATGCCATGGCCTGGTCGAATGTCGAAGGGCGCGGGTAGGTAGCCTGCCGGCGGCCATGACCACGAGCTGGCAGGAGATCCTCGACCTCGGTGCGCGCGAGCCCGTCGCCCTCGAGGCGGTGGAGGAGGCGCCCGAGGAGGGGCGCGGCGTCTTCAGGCGGCTGCGCGAGTCCCTCTCGAAGAGTCGTCGGGCGCTGAGCGAGGAGATCTCGGCCAGCCTCTTCGAGCGGCTCGACGACGAGACGTGGGAGCGGCTGGAGGAGGCGCTGATCCTCGCCGACGCCGGCGCGCCGACCACGGCGAAGATCGTCGAGCGGCTCGAGCAAGAGGTCGAGGCCGGGGCGGTCTCCCCCGACGGGGAGGCGGTGCGGGCCCGGTTGGTCGAGATCCTCGCCGACGTCGCCTCCGCCGGGCGGGCGCCGATCGACCTGAGCGGCGAGCCCGCGGTCCTGCTCATGGTCGGCGTCAACGGGACCGGCAAGACGACGACGATCGGGAAGATCGCCTGGCACCTCTCCCGGGAGCTCGGCCTGTCGGTGATTGTCGCCGCCGGGGACACCTACCGGGCGGCGGCCACCGAGCAGCTGGCCGAGTGGGCGGAGAGAGCGGGCGTCGACCTGATCCGCTCCGCTCCCGGAGGCGACCCCGGAGCGGTCGCCTACGACGCGATCGACGCGGCCCGGGCCCGGGGCGCCGACGTGGTGATCGTCGACACCGCCGGGCGCCTGCACACCGAGGGGAACCTGATGGACGAGCTGGCGAAGGTGGCCCGGGTGATCGCGAAGCAGATCCCCGGTGCCCCGCACGAGACGCTGATCACGATCGACGCGACCACCGGCCAGAACGGCCTGCGCCAGGCGCGGGTCTTCTCGGAGGCGGTCGCGGTCGACGGCGTCGTCCTCACCAAGCTCGACGGGACCGCGAAAGGCGGCATCACCCTTGCGATCGCGGACGAGCTCGGCATTCCCGTGAAGCTGATCGGCACCGGCGAGAGCCTCGAGGACCTGCGGCCGTTCGACCCCGCCGACTTCGCCCGGGCGCTGTTCGCGGAGTAGCCTCAGGGGAATGTTCGACCAGCTGTCGGATCGTCTCCAGGCGACCCTCTCCGACGTCCGCAATCGCGGCACGCTGAACGAGGCCGACGTCGACGCCGCCATGCGCGAGATACGCCTCGCCCTGCTCGAGGCCGACGTCAACTTCAAGGTCGTCAAATCCTTCACAGCGAACCTGAAGGAGCGGTCTCTGGGCTCCGACGTGCTCGAGAGCCTCGACCCCGGGCAGCAGGTCGTGAAGATCGTCAACGAGGAGCTCACCCAGCTGATGGGCGGCTCGGGCCGCGACCTGGCGTTCGCCTCGCGCGGCCCCACGGTGATCCTGATGGCCGGCCTGCAGGGCTCGGGCAAGACGACTGCGTGTGCGAAGCTCGCCCGTCATCTCGGGGAGGCGGGCAGGGACGTCGCGCTCGCCGCCTGCGATGTGTACAGGCCGGCGGCGGTCGAGCAGCTCGTCACCGTCGGCGGCCGCGCCGGGGCGACCGTGTATGAGCAGGGCACCGAGGCCGACCCGGTGGAGATCGCGGCCTGGGCGCTGGAGCGGGCTCGCGAGGAGGTCCGCGACGTGCTGATCGTCGACACCGCCGGCCGCACGCACGTCGACGCAGGAGCTGATGGACGAGCTGGCCCGGATCCGCAAGCGGACCAAGCCCCATGACGTGCTGCTGGTCGTCGATGCGATGACCGGCCAGGACGCGGTCGGCGTCGCCCAGTCCTTCGCCGAGGCCGCCGAGTTCGACGGCGTGGTAATGACCAAGCTCGACGGCGACGCCCGCGGCGGCGCCGCGCTCTCGGTCAAGGCGGTCACCGGCAAGCCGATCCTCTTCGCCTCGACCGGGGAGAAGCTCGATGCCTTCGAGCGCTTCCACCCCGACCGCATGGCCTCGCGGATCCTCGGGATGGGCGACGTCCTCAGCCTGATCGAGAAAGCCGAGCAGCAGGTCGACGAGGCAGAGGCCGAGGACCTCCAGCGCAAGCTGGAGACCGAACAGTTCACGCTCGAGGACTTCCTCAAGCAGATGCGGCAGGTTCGGAAGATGGGGCCGCTGAGCGGCCTGATCGGCATGCTGCCCGGGATGGGATCCATGAAGGGCCTGAAGAACGCCGACGTCGACGAGGGCGAGCTCGATCGCGTCGAGGCGATCATCCTCTCGATGACGCCCGCCGAGCGGGCCGACCCGGCGCTGATCAACGGGTCGCGCCGCAAACGGATCGCCAACGGGTCGGGCACGAAGGTCCAGCACGTCAAGCAGCTGGTCAAGCAGTTCGACCAGATGCGATGATGATGAAGCAGATGGCCACGGGCACGCCGCCGACCCCGCAGCAGCTCGCCCAGATGCAGGGAGGGGCGCCGCGCCCGAAGTACCGTCACCGCTGACCACGAACGCTGATGACCCTGTCTGCGCGGCCCATGGCAGTACGGATCAGGCTCAGAAGGGTGGGTTCGAAGAAGAACCCGATCTGGCGGATCGTCGTCGCAGACAAACGCTCCCCCCGCGACGGTCGCACGATCGAGACGATCGGCCAGTACAACCCGCAGACCGAGCCCTCGACGATCATCCTCGACGAGGAGCGGGCGAAGCACTGGCTGGAGCACGGCGCCCAGCCCTCGGAGACGGTGGCGACGCTGCTGCACACCAAGGGCATCGCCGCCTCCGGCACCTAGCGCCGATGACCGAACTTCTCGAGTTCCTCGTCAGGGCACTGGTCGAGGATCCAGACGCCGTCGAGGTCGAGGAGCTCGAAGAGGACGGCGACCTGATCTACGAGATCACCGTCGCCGACGAGGACCTCGGCCGCGTGATCGGCAAGGGCGGCCGGGTCGCGAACGCGATCCGGACGATCGCCAAGGCGGCGGCCGTCCGCATCGACCGCCGGGTGATTGTCGACATCCTCGACTGAGCGGGCCCCGGGCGGAGCCGCGATGAAGCTGGACATCTTCACGCTGTTTCCCGAGGCGTTCGAGTGGTTCCGGACGCAGAGGTCGGTTGAGAACGCGGTCCGCAGGGCAATGAGATGCGGTTGCTCGACTACCGCGACACGACTCCGCTCGGCGCCGGGCCAGGTCGACGACGCCCCCTACGGAGGCGGCGCCGGCATGGTCCTGCGGGTCGACGTCGTCGACGCCGCCCTGGGGCCGCCTACCCGGGCGGGGAGCGGCCGCGGACGGGTCCTGCTCACGCCGACCGGCCGGCTGCTCGACGATGGCTCGCCGATGAGCTGATCGCCGAGCCCCATGTCGCCCTGCTCTGCGGTCGCTACGAGGGCTTCGACGAGCGCGTCACGAGCACCTCGCCGACGACGAGCTCTCGATCGGCCGTTACGTCCTCGCCGGTGGCGAGCTGCCGGCGATGGTCGTCGCCGACGTCCTGATGCGCAAGCTGCCCGGCGCTCTCGGCCATGAGGACTCCGCGGTCGAGGAGTCCTTCAGCCGCCTGCTCGAGGGCATGCCGGAGTACCCGCACTACACGCGCCCGGCCTCGTACAGGGGCTGGGAGGTCCCCGAGGTGCTCGTCTCCGGGGATCACGAGCGGGTCCGCCTCTGGCGCGCCGAGCAGCAGCCGCGCAAGGCGCCGCGCAGTTCGAAGCCGACGCGGAGTAGGTACCATTCCGCAACCGCGCGGCGGCCGTCCACGGCTCCGGCGGTTTTTTCTCGATTGAGCCGGACAGGAAGAGCGCGGAGCGGATCCAATGAGCAGCGTCATCGACAGCATCGAGCGGGGCCAGGAAGAAGGGACTGCCCTCCTTCGAGCCGGGCGATCGCGTCCGCGTCCACTTCCAGGTGATCGAGGGAAATCGGCGCCGGACCCAGGTCTTCGAGGGGATCGTGCTGAAGCGGCAGGGCTCGGCGCCCGCGAGACCTTCACCGTGCGCAAGCACTCCTTCGGTGTCGGGGTCGAGCGGACGTTTCCGCTGCACTCCCCGAAGATCGAGAAGCTCGAGATCGCGGCGCGCGGCGACGTGCGGCGGGCCAAGCTCTACTACCTCCGCGGCCGCATCGGCAAGGCGGCCCGGGTCGCCGAGCGGCGCTGGGGCATCGACGAGGAGATGATCTCCGCGCCGGCCGCCGGGGCGGGCGAGGAGCCGGAGCCGTCGACGCCGAGGGCGTGACCCAGGTCGAGGCCGCGAGGGAGGAAGGCCAGGAGGTCGAGGAGGTCGAGGCGGCAGTTGAGGAGCCGCAGGGGACGAGGAGGCTGGCGAGGAGGCTGCGCCGGAAGCGGAGACGGAGCCGAGCGAGTCGGCGGAGGCTGGAGCGGGGGAGACCGAGGACAACGCCGCGGCGAATGCCGACGACGAGGAGCCGACCGATGACGGCGGCGACTCCGGCGAGGACTCGGAAAACTGAAGAATCCCGAAGCCGCAGACTCGCGCCGGGGGGCTCCTCGAGCTCGTCGTGATCGTGGCCCTTGCCCTGGGGTTGGCACTGGGGATCCAGGCCTGGATCGTCAAGCCCTACCAGATCCCCTCCGAATCGATGGAGCCGACGCTCGACGTCGGCCAGCGCGTGCTCGTCAACCGGTTCCTCTACCACTTCACCGATCCTGAGCCTGGCGAGATCGTCGTCTTCCACCCTCCGGCGGGCGCTGACCAGCGGGACCGAATGCGGCAAGCCGCATCCGAGGGACCAGGCATGCGCCGAGCCGACCGCGGCGCGCTCCGACCAGAACTTCATCAAGCGGATCGTCGCCGGCCCCGGCGACACCCTCTCGATTCGCGAAGGCCACCCCGTCGTCAACGGCGTGATCAAGAAGGATGAGCCCTACACGATCCCCTGCGGCAACGGCGGAGCCTGCAATTTGCCCAAGCCGATCACCATCCCGCCCGACCACTACTTCATGATGGGCGACAACCGTGGCGCGAGTGACGACAGCCGCTACTGGGGGCCGGTCCCTCGGGCCTGGCTCATCGGCGAAGCCTTCGCAACCTACTGGCCGCCGGACAGGGTCGGCCTCTTCTAAGAGCCACCGCCGGCGCCTGGCCCGCTCCCGGCGGCTCTTCGCCTTCGATCGCGGGCTCGGCACCCGGCTGGTGGCGGGGGCCGACGAGGCGGGCCGTGGCTGCCTCGCCGGACCACTCGTCGCCGCCGCCGTCCTGATCGACCATGGGGGCCTCTCGGTCGCCGACCGGCGCCTGCTGTCGGGACTGCACGACTCCAAGCAGATGACCGAGGAGAGGCGGGAAGAGCTCTTCCCGTCGGTGATCCGCGTCGCCGAGCGTGTCTGCGTCGTCGTCCGCTGCGCGCGGGGGATCGACGAACGTGGCCTCCACGTGACGAACCTGGAGGCGTTGGCGCGAGCCCTGGAGGGCCTGCGGCCGGTGGGCGACGTGACCTGCCTGGTCGACGGCTTCGCCCTCCGCGCCTGCGCGGTGCCCCACCGGGCCGTGGTCGAAGGCGATGGCACGAGCGCTGCGATCGCGGCCGCCTCGGTGATCGCCAAGGTCACGCGCGACCGGTACATGCGCGGCGCCGCTCGGGAGCACCCCGGCTGGGGATTCGAGGAGCACGTCGGCTACTCGACGCCCGAGCATCGGCAGGCGATCGAGAGGCTCGGCGTATCGCCGCTGCACCGCCGCTCGTTCCAGTCGGTCGCCTACTCGCAGCTGCAGCTCGGCTGAGGGCTCAAAAGGCGCCCTCGACGTGCTCGACCGCAGCGAGGCGGCCGTCGCGCTCGAAGCTGACCCCGATCGCGTCGAAGCGGATCTCGGCGAAGCCGGGCAGGCGACCGCGGCGGGCCGCCATCCAGGCGGTCGCGAGGCGGCGTACCTGGCGCTGCTTGCGCGGCCCGACCGCGAGTATCGGGCGCTCGGGCCCCGTGCCGGCGTTTCGGCGCCCGGCCTTGACCTCGATGAAGACGAGCGCCGAGCCGTCGAGCGCGACGATGTCGATCTCGCCGTAGCGGGTGCGTGCGTTGCGCTCGACGATCTGCCAGCGGGCGGCCGCGAGCCGCGCGGCGACCAGCTCCTCCGCGGCCCGTCCGAGCCGGGCCCGGGTCGAGGTCATCTGCGCTGCGCCCGCTTGCCGCCCATCGGCCGAGGCTAGGCGGACTGGGGCCACCGAGGGCGCGACGGATGTCGCGATTGCGGGTCGACTTCCGCCCGGGCCCTCGGCGACCCGGGAGCGCCTCGCGGACGGCGGGTTCTGCGAGCAACCGGTCGCCGAAGATTGTCTTTGCGCGTCCCATCCGCGCGTCCCCCGCGCCTAGCTTGCCCGGCGATGCTCGCCAGCGCGCAGACCTTCACCCTCGACGGGATATCCGCCCGCCCGGTGCGGGTCGAGGTCGACGTCCATCGCGGCCTGCCGGCCTTCTCGGTGGTCGGCCTGCCCGACGCCGCCGTGCGCGAGGCGCGGGAGAGGGTGAGGGCGGCGCTGGCGAACTGCGGATTCGACTTTCCCCTGCGCAGGATCGTCGCCAATCTGGCCCCGGCCAGCCTCCGCAAGGCAGGCCCGGGCATGGACCTCGCGATCGCCTTCGCGCTCCTCGTCGCCTCCGAGCAGCTCGAGTGGTCGGGGGGAGGGCCGGCGCCGGCGCTGGTCGGAGAGCTGGCCCTGGACGGCTCGGTGCGACCGGTGGCCGGTGTGCTGGCGATCGCCGAGGCTGCGCGCGAGCTGGGGGCGGCCTCGGTGGTGGTGCCCGCGGAGAACGGCTCGGAGGCCGCTCTGGCCGGTGGGGTCGAGGTGCTCCCGGTCGAGAGCCTGGGCCAGCTGCGGGCGCTCGCCGCCGGCAGCTGGCGCCCGCGCCGGCCGGACCCGCTCTCCCTGGTTGGGAGCCCCGACGCGGATCGCCCGGATCTCGGCGACCTGCGCGGCCAGCGGCACCTCCGGCACGCCCTCGAGGTCGCCGCCGCGGGTGGCCACAGCCTGCTGATGATCGGTCCGCCCGGAGCCGGGAAGTCGATGGCGGCCGGCCGCCTGCCCTCGATACTGCCCTCCCCGACGCCCGAGGAGGCTCTCGAGGTGGCGCGTATCTCCAGCGCCTGCGGGCGGCTCGACGGAGCCGCGCCCGGCGGACGCCCCTTTCGCGCGCCGCACCACACGATCAGCCCCGCGGGACTCGTCGGCGGCGGCAATCCCCCGCGTCCCGGCGAGGCGACCCTCGCGCATCGGGGGGTGCTCTTCCTCGACGAGCTCTGTGAGTTCCGGCGCGACTCGCTCGAGTCCCTGCGGGCTCCGCTGGAGACGGGCTGGGTCTCGATCGCGCGGGCCGGTACATGGCAGCGCCTTCCCTGTCGCTTCATGCTGGTCGCGGCGGCCAACCCGTGTCCCTGCGGACGCGGCGAGGCCGACTCCGAGTGCAGCTGCTCGCCTCTCGCGATCCAGCGCTACCAGAGTCGCCTGAGCGGGGCTCTCGCGGATCGCATCGACATCCTCGCCGGGATCGGCCAGCCCAGCGCCGAGGAGATCGCCGGAGCGGCCGGCGAGAGCTCGGCGGAGGTGCGGGCCCGGGTGTCGTCGGCCCGTGCTCGCCAGTCGGAGCGCATGGGGCGCGGGCGCTGCAACGCGGAGATGACACCGGCCGAGGCGCGCGAATGCGAGCTCGGCGACGGGGCGGCTCGCCTGCTCGCGGAGGCATATGCGCAGAAGCGGCTCAGTGGCCGCGCCCACGATCGCGTGCTTCGGCTCGCGCAGACGATCGCGGACCTCGCCGGCAGCGAGCGGGTCGAGCGCGGCCAGATGGCCCAGGCGCTGCAGTTGCGACGCAGGGATTACGAGTGAGCCCTGCCTCACGCCCCGGCGCCTGTCCCTCCTGCCTCCGCAGGGCATGGCTGCTCGGCCGGCTCGCCCCGTATATCGAGAAGGTCGCCACCGGCAAGCCAGGGTCCCGCTCTCCGGAGCTGCTGCGCCTCTCGAACGAGGACCTGGCGGCGGCGGTCGCCCCGCGAGCTCGGATTCTGGAGGAGGTCGAGGCTGTTCCGGAGCGCCGGCTCGCGACGGACCTGGAGGCCGCCGGGTGCTGGGCCTGCTGCCGGCATGACCCGCTCTATCCGCAGGGCCTGCGGGACGCGTCCGACGCGCCGTGGTCGTTGCTCGGGCGGGGGAGCCGAGCCGGCTGGTCGAGCTGGCGGAGCCCTCGCAGGCGGTCACCGTGGTCGGCTCCCGACGCGCCAGCTCCTACGGTCGCGAGGTCGCCCGGGAGCTCGGCCGGGACCTCGCCGCGAGCGGCCAGGCCGTGGTCAGCGGGCTCGCCTTCGGCATCGACGCCTGCGCTCACCGGGGTGCGCTCGAGGCGGGGCGGACGGTGGCCGTGCTCGGCTGCGGCGCCGACGTCGCCTACCCTGCCGCCCACCGGGCCCTCTGGCGGCGGGTTCAGGAGGAGGGGCTCGTGCTGTCGGAGCTGCCGCCGGGCACGGGGGCCTGGCGGTGGGCCTTCCCGGCCCGCAACCGGATCATGGCCGCGCTTGCCGGGATGACCGTCGTCGTCGAGGCGGCCGAGCGCTCCGGCTCGCTGATCACCACCGACCTCGCCGCCGACCTCGGCCGCGACCTGGGCGCCGTCCCGGGCCCGATCTCCTCGCGGGTCTCGGCGGGGCCCAACGCCCTGCTCGCCGGCGGCGCGTGCGTCGTCCGCAGCGCCCAGGACGTGCTCGACGCGATGCTCGGCCCGGGGCAGAGTCGGGCCGAGAGAGTCGGCCCGCCGGTCGACCCGGTCGCAACCCGGGCGCTGGCGGCGGTCGAGCTCGGCAACGCCACGTGCGACGATGTCGCCGCTGCGATCGACGTCTCCGGGGCCGTTGCGGCGGGGGCGCTGGCCGACCTCGAGGCGCATGGCTATCTCACCTGCTCCCTGCTCGGCACCTACTCGAGGACGATGCTGCGGCCTCCCGGTATCTAGGGTTTCCCGCATGGACGAGCACCGACACCCGCCCGCGGTCCTCTCGATCGCCGGCTCGGACTCCGGCGGTGGCGCCGGCATCCAGGCAGATCTCAAGGCATTCGCCCGTTGCGGCGTGCACGGAATGACCGCGATCACGGCTGTCACGGCCCAGAACACCGTCGAGGTGACCGCGGTCGAGCCGGTATCGCCGGAGATGATCGTCGCCCAGGTCACCGCCGTCGCGGAGGACATCGGGGTCGACGCGGTCAAGGTCGGGATGCTCGGCACCGTCGAGGCCGTCGACGCGGTTGTCGAGGCGCTCGCCTCGGTGGGAGGCGCCCCGGTCGTTGTCGACCCGGTGATGGTCGCCGAGAGCGGCGCCGAGCTGCTCGACGAGCCCGCCCGGGCGGCGCTGGCGGACCGCCTGCTCCCCTTGGCGACGGTCGTCACCCCGAACCTGCCCGAGGCGCGCGCGTTGACCGGGGTCGCCGAGGGCGAGACCCAGGAGGACCTGGCCCGCGAGGTGCTGGCGCTCGGCTGTCGGGCGGTGGTGGTCACGGGCGGCCACAGCGAGCGCAACGTCGATCTCTTCTGGGACGGCCTGGAGGCGGTGTCGATCGAGGGGGAACGACACCCGACGGGAGCGGCTCACGGCTCGGGCTGCACCCACTCCTCGGTCCTCGCCGCCCACCTCGCCCTCGGCGACACCCCGCTGGAGGCGGCCCGCGCGGCCCGCGCGGTCGCTTCTGAGGCGGTCGGCTCGGGGCTCCGGGGCCTGGGCCGGGGGGCGGGGCCGGTGGACGTCTTCGGGCTCGCCGCCGGCCCTCCGCAGTAGATTTCCCAACATGAGCGCCCAACCAACCGCAGCCAGGCTGCCCCGTCCCCGCTCGGCGACCGTGTTCGACGGCCCCGACCGCGCACACGCACGGGCCTACATGAAGGGGATCGGCTTCGACGACGACGCGCTCAGCCGGCCTACGATCGGGATCGCCAACACCTGGACCGAGGCGATGCCCTGCAACTTCCACCTCCGCGGGCTCGCCGAGCACGTGAAGGAGGGCGTGCGCGCCGCCGGGGCGACGCCGATGGAGTTCAACACGGTGGCGATCTCCGACGGAGTGACGATGGGCACCCAGGGGATGAAGGCATCGCTGGTCAGCCGCGAGGTGATAGCCGACTCGATCGAGCTGATGGCGCGTGGCTACCAGTTCGACGCGATCGTCGCGCTCTGCGCCTGCGACAAGACGATCCCGGGGTGCGCGATGGCCCTCGCCCGGCTCGACATCCCTTCAGTTGTCCTCTACGGAGGCTCGATCGCCCCAGGGCACTGGCACGGGCGCGACGTCACCATCCTCGACATCTTCGAGGCGATCGGCGCCCACTCCGCCGGCGACATGAGCGACGAGGAGCTCAACGAGCTCGAGGGCGTCGCCAGCCCGGGGGCCGGCGCCTGCGGCGGCCAGTTCACCGCCAACACGATGGCCTGCGCATTCGAGGCGCTGGGAGTCAGCGCGGGCGGCTCGGCGATGGTCCCCGCCGAAGACGACGAGAAGGGCTCGGTGGCCGAGCGGATCGGGGAGCTGACCGTGAGGGTGCTCGCCGAGGACATCCGGCCCAGCAGGGTCATCACCCGCGAGTCTCTGGAGAACGCCGTCGCCTGCGTCTGCGCCTCCGGCGGGTCGACCAACGCCGTCCTGCACCTGATCGCGCTCGCCCGCGAGCTCGACCTCGAGCTGACCATGGAGGACTTCGAGCGCATCTCGCGCGCCACGCCCCTCTACGCGGACCTGAAGCCCGGCGGGCGCTTCGTCGCCACCGACCTGTTCGCCGCCGGGGGGGTGCCGGTGATCCTCAAGCGGCTCGCCGACAGGGGTGTCCTGCACGAGGACGCGCTGACGGTCACCGGAAAGACGATCGGCGAGGTCGCCGCGGAGGCGACCGAGGCTCCCGGCCAGGAGGTTGTGCGCCCGCTCGAGGACCCGCTGAAGCCGGAGGGCGGGCTCGCGATCCTGGGCGGGAACCTCGCCCCCGAAGGCGCCGTGGTGAAGCTCGCGGGAACCGAGCGCAAGCGTCAGACCGGGCCGGCCCGGGTCTTCGAGTCCGAAGAGGACTGCTTCAGGGCCGTGCGGGAACAGCGGATCGAGCCGGGGGACATCGTCGTGATCCGCAACGAGGGGCCGGTGGGCGGTCCCGGGATGCGGGAGATGCTCCAGGTGACCGCGGCGATCGTCGGCGAGGGCCTCGGCGAGAGCGTGGCGATGGTCACCGACGGCCGCTTCTCGGGAGCAACGCGCGGGCTGATGGTCGGCCACGTGGCGCCCGAGGCCGTCCGCGGCGGGCCGATCGCGGCGATCCGCGAGGGAGACGAGGTTACGGTCGACGTCGAGGGGAGGCGCATCGACGTCGACCTCACCGACGAGGAGATCGCCGCCCGCGTCGCCTCCTACGAGGCGCCCCCGTCGCCCTTCGGCCGAGGCGTGATGTCCAAGTACGCGGACACCGTCAGCTCGGCCGCGCTGGGCGCCGTCACGAGCTGACCGTCCTCACGCCGATCCGGAACCAGATCCGGGTCTGGCTCGGGTTGGTTCCCCATTCGTCGACCAGGGCGTCGATGATCTGCAGCACCAGCGAGGGCTCGCCCCGATCCCTGGCGCGGACGATCGCGCGGGTGCCGGGGCCGTCGTCGTAGACGATCCCTTCGACCGTCTTCCTGTCGCGGGTGAAGGAGAGGAGAATCGGTCGCTCGGCGCCCTCCGAGACCCCGATCGTGACCAGCTCGTTGACCACGGTCCTGAGCTCGGCGAACGACCTGTGGTCGAGCTGAGCGGCCAGGGGCTCGAGTTGCCGACGCGCTTCGGCGGGAGCCGCCGTCGTTGGAGGGACGCGGAAGTCCACACCTGTCATCTACCCCCACAGGGACCCGAGAACCGCCGGTCCCGGCGGGCCGATCAGGCGTATCCCATCCGTTCCAGGACCGGGATCTCCCGTATCTGCGGCGGCTGGAGGTGGTCCCAGAGGATCCCCCGCGGCCGCTCGTACTGCCGCTCCACCTCGATCACGGCCCGTGGCGTCGCGATCAGGTCGACGGGCAGGTCGTGGGCGGTCATCATCAGGTGGCGGCGGAGGATCTGCGTCGGGTGGACAGTGGTGGCGATCGTCGTGTGGTTGTCGATCTTGCCGGCGTCGATCAGGATCCCGTACTCGAGGTCCGAGTAGCCACCGCCCTTGCCGACCCTTGCACCGCTCAAGTTGACTGCCACCGAGCCGCAGAGCACGAAGTCGATCTCGGGCAGGTCGTCGAGGGCGACGACCCGGCCGTGCTTGAGCGCCCCCTTGATCGTCGCCGCCTCCTTGAGCTCCTGCTTGGACAGCTCTTTCGGGTTGAGGACCCGAAACGGATGCGGGTCGCGGAGGCGGGGAACGGCCATGATCACGGTCTTGCCCTCTTCGAGCGCGGCCCTGCGCGCGTGGGTCTGGGGCGAATCGGGGTTCGCCTTGATCGTCCGGGCGCGGCGCCAGAGCCGGTGGCCGGCGAGCTTCTCCGCCGCCAGGCGTGCCCCCGCGAAGTTCGGGATCCGTCCGTCGGCTCCCGGGAAACGCGCCACGCCGTCGCGGTCCATCGCCGCCCATACCTCTTTGCGGACCTCGTCCTTGGAGCGCACGGCGGCAAAAGATATCCGTCCCGCCCGCCGGTGTCCGCAGCCGCCTTTGCAGGGGATGCGGCCCGGTTGACCGAATCAAGCGTGTGCATAAACTCTTTCGCAGGTACCGAGACCGGCTTCCGATGAAGCCTTGAGGGTGCGCAGTTGGGTCGTAAGACGAAAATCGCGATTATCACCGGGATAGTCGTCGTCCTCCTCGGGGCCGTCGGCGCCTACGCCTATGACAGCTCCCGGGACGGGACGATCGCCGACGGGGTGACGATCGGCGGGGTCGACGTCGGCGGAATGGACTCCGCGGAAGCCAAGCGGGCCGTCCGCAGGCAGCTTCTGGCGCCGCTGCGCAACTCGATCCGGGTCGGCTACGACGGCAGCAGCTGGGAGCTCCCGGGGAAGGACCTGAGGATCCATGCGGACCTCGGCCGCGCGGTCGAAGAAGCCCTCGCTGCGACCAACGACGGGGGCCTGCCGGGCAGGCTGCTGCGCTACATCTCGGGCGGCGATCTCGAAAAGCGGATCTCGGCCGACGTCAGCTACTCGCAACCGGCCGTCAACCGGTTCGTGCGAACGGTCGCGGGCGCGGTCGACCGCGATCCCGTCGACGCGTCCGTGAGCCCGACGGGCTCATCGCTGGAAGTCGTCGCCGCGCAAAACGGACGCAAGCTGCGGGACAACCTGCTCACCGGCGAGATCAACCGCGCGGTCCTCAACGCCGACGCCGACCACACGATCGCCGCGCGCACCCACGTGGTCAGGCCGGAGGTCACCGGGAAGGAAGTCGCCTCGCGCTACCCCGCCTATCTGACTCTCGACCGAGCAACCTTCACGCTTCGCCTCTGGAAGCACCTGAAGCTGGCCAGGACCTACACCGTCGCCGTGGGCCAGGAAGGGCTCGAAACGCCAGAAGGCCTCTACGAAATCCAGGAAAAGCAGGAAAACCCGACCTGGAACGTGCCGAACTCAGCCTGGGCCGGCCCGCTCGCCGGTCAGTCGATCCCCCCGGGCCCGTCAAACCCGATCAAGGCCCGTTGGCTGGGGATCTACGAAGGCGCCGGGATCCACGGCACCGAAGAGACCTCCTCGCTGGGCACGGCGGCATCGCACGGGTGTGTGCGGATGTCGATCCCCGACGTCGAAGAGCTCTACGACCAGGTCGAAGTCGGCACCCCGATCTACATCGGCTAGGCGCGCCCGGATGACCTGGGAACAGGCAATCGCCGCCTTCGACCGTGACATGGCCGGCCGCGGGCTCGCCGATCGCTCGCGCCGCGCCTACGCCGTCGACCTCGGCCAGTTCGCCGAGTGGGCGGCCGAGGCGGGCAGGGAGCCGGGCGACGTGAGGCACCGTGACGTGCGCCGCTACGGGGCGTCGCTCTCCTCGGTCGATGCCGCTCCTGCCACCGTGGCGCGAAAGCTGGCGGCGATCCGCGGCCTCTATGACTTCCTGGTCCGCAGCGAGCGGGTCGGGCAGAACCCCGCCGACCTGGTCTCCAGCCCGAAGCGGCGGCAGCGGCTTCCCCACGTGCTGAGCCCGGAGCAGATGCGGGCCCTGCTCGAGCGCATCCCGGCGCGGACCCCGCTCGAGCTCCGCGACCGGGCGATGCTGGAGCTCGCCTACTCGTGCGGGCTGCGCTGCGAGGAGATGGTCGCCCTCGACCTCGGCGCGCTCGACTTCGAAGCGGAGCAGCTGCGGGTGCGTGGCAAGGGAGGGCGGGAAAGGATCCTGCCGGTCGGCGAGCCGGCCCGGCGCGCGGTCGAGCGCTACGCTGCGCGCGGGCGCCCGGCACTGGTGGCCGAGCGGTCCGAGCAGGCCTTCTTCCTCTCCAAGAGCGGGCGCCGCCTCTCTAACTCCGACGTCACCCGCAGGCTCGGGCTCTGGACCCGCGAGGCGGCCGTGGCGGGCGGCGTCTCGCCGCACAGCCTCCGCCACAGCTTCGCCACCCACCTGCTCGAAGGCGGCGCCGACCTGCGCACGATCCAGGAGCTCCTCGGCCACTCCTCCATCTCCACGACCCAGGTCTACACGCGCGTCGACGCGAGCAGGCTGCGCGAGGCCTACGCGGCCACCCACCCCCGGGCATGAGCTCACGAATGGCCAGGCGCTCGTAGACTGCGATGGATATGGAAACAGGCGTCAAAGAGATCGAGCTCCGCGACCTCTGGAAGCGCTACAAGGACGAGGGCGACGACAGGGCCCGCGAGCGGCTGGTCGTCGCCTACTCGCCGATGGTGAAATTCGTCGCCGGCCGCCTCGGGGCAGGGCTTCCCGCGCACGTCGACGACGCCGACCTGATCTCCTACGGGCTGATGGGCTTGATCGGCGCGATCGAGCGCTTCGACCCCGACCGCGGGATCAAGTTCGAGACCTTCGCGATGACCCGGATCCGCGGAGCGATCATCGATGAGCTGCGCTCTCTGGACTGGGTGCCGCGCTCGGTGCGCTCGCGCGCCCGCGAAATCGAAGAGGCCCAGGTGAAGCTCGAGCACGAGCTTCAGCGCGCGCCCAGCGAGGCGGAGCTCGCCGAGCGGCTCGGGGTCGAGGAGGAGGAGCTGCGCTCCTCGCTGCTCGAAATCGCCAACTCCTCCGTCTATGCCCTGGACGAGCTGTGGACCGTCTCCGACTCCTCCGGCGATCGGGTCTCCCTGCTCGACACGATCTCCGACCCCCGCGCCGACGATCCGCAGGAATCCCTCGCCAGCAGCGAGATAAAGGACCGGCTCACCGAGGCGATCGCCTCGCTGCCCGAGCGCGAGCAGCTCGTCGTCGCCCTCTACTACTACGAGAACCTCACCCTGCGCGAGATCGGCGAGGTCCTGGGCGTCACCGAGTCGCGGGTATCGCAGCTGCACACCAAGGCGGTGATGCGGCTCAAGTCGCACCTGCAGCGGGACTGAGCCTCGCGAGGGTTTGATCGCGGCGGTGCGGCGGGTGTAGCGTAGGCGCGTGCCTTCTCATAAGGCCGCAGACCGGATCCGCAACGTCGCCCTGATAGGGCACCGGGGCTGCGGCAAGACGAGCCTCAGCGAGGCGCTCCTCTACGAGGCCGGCGCGGTCGGCAGGCTGGGCAGCGTCGAGAGCGGCTCGACCGTCTCCGACCATGCCGAGGACGAGCGCGAGCGGGGGATGTCGATCGACGTCTCGCTCGCCGGCTTCGAGCACGACGGGAGGGAGATCAACCTGCTCGACACCCCCGGCGAGCCGAGCTTCGTCGCCGACGCGATCGCGGCGCTGCGGGTCGCCGATGCCGCCGTGGTCGTGGTCAACGGAGTCGGCGGGGTCGAGGTCGGCACCGAGCGACTCTGGCGACGGGCCGACGCCGAAGGCCTCGCCCGCCTCGTCTTCGTCAACATGCTCGACCGCGAGCGGGCCGACTTCTTCGCGGCGCTCGACTCGCTGAAGGCCTCCTTCGGCCCGCACGTGGTCGCCACCGAGATCCCGGTCGGGGCCGAGGGGGAGCTGCGCGGGGTCGTCGACCTGATCGACATGAGGGCCTTCCTCTACGACGGCGACGGGCGCGGCAGCGCCACGGAGGGCGAGATCCCGGAGGATCTCCGCGAGCGCGCCGAGGAGTACCGCGAGAAGCTGATGGACGAGGTGGCCGAGGTCTCCGACGAGCTGATGGAGCGCTACCTCGAGGGGGAGGAGATCGACCACGAGGAGATCGTCGGCGCTCTCAAGCGTGGCGTCACCGCCGGCGCGATCTTCCCCGTCACCTGCGGGGCCGCGACCCGCAACCTGGGCACCGACCGCCTGCTCGAGGCGCTGGTCGAGGATCTGCCCTCGCCGGAGATGCGCGGCTCGCTTCGGGGGCTCGACGACGGCGAGGGTGAGATGGCGATCGAGCCAAGGGATGGCGACGGGCTCGTCGCCTACGTGTTCAAGACGCTCGCCGACCCCTACGCCGGCCGAATCAACCTCTTTCGCGTGTGCCGGGGGACGATGCGCTCCGACTCGCAGGTCGTCAACGTCGGCCGCCGCCAGAAGGAGCGGGTCGGCCAGCTCGGTCGGCTGCTGGGCAAGGACCTCCGGCCGGTGGATGAGCTCGGCGCGGGGGACATCGGTGCGATTGCGAAGCTGAAGGAGACACGTGCCGGGGACGTGCTCTGCGACGCGCAGGACGCCGTGCACTTCGCCCCTCTCGAGCTTCCCGCCCCGGTGATGGCGTTCGCCTACGAGACCAGGGCGAAGGGGGAAGAGGACAAGGCCGCCTCTGCGGTCAGGCGCCTGACCGAGGAGGACCCGACCCTGGACGTGCACCGGGACCCGCAGACCGGCGAGCAGATCATCGCCGGGCTCACGCAGGTCCACGTCGAGGTGACCGTGGCGCGGATGAAGAGCCGCTTCGGAGTGGAGATCGAGCTGCACCCGCCGCGGGTTCCCTACCGGGAGTCGATCCGCAGGCCCGCGGAGGCGCACGCCCGCTACAAGAAGCAGTCAGGCGGCCGCGGCCAATTCGCCGACTGCGTGATCGAGATCGAGCCTGCGGAAGAGGGGACCGGGCTCGACTTCGTCGATCGGATCAAGGGCGCCGCGATCCCCGGCGGCTTCATCCCCGCGGTCGAGAAGGGGGTCTCGGAAGCGATGGAGCACGGCACGGTCGCCGGCTATCCGGTCAGGGACGTGCGGGTGGTGCTCGTCGACGGCAAGCACCACGACGTCGACTCTTCGGAGATGGCCTTCAAGGTCGCCGGCTCGATGGCCTTCAAGCAGGCGATGGAAGAGGCCGACCCGGTCCTGCTGGAGCCGATCGTGCGGCTCACGGTCAGCTGCCCGGAGGAGATCGTCGGCGACGTGATCGGCGACCTCAACTCGCGGCGCGGCCGGCCGCTGGGGATGGAGCCGAAGGGCGCCTCGACCGAGGTCAGGGCCGAGGTGCCGATGGCCGAGGTGCTCGACTACGCCCCCGACCTGCGGGCGATCAGCCACGGGCGGGCCGACTTTGCGATGGAGCTCGAGCGCTACGAGGAGGTGCCCGCGCAGCTCGCCGAGCGCCTGGTGGCACAGTCCCAGGGCGCCGCTGCGGTCGGCGCCTAGCGCCGCCGTTGGTACGTTGGCCGGGTGAGCTCCGACCGCACCTGGCAGCTGCTCCTCGAGGAAGCCGTGGAGCGCTTCAACGCGAGCAGCTCGGCCCGTACGGTGAGCGGCCTGACGCGGACCCTCGGCCGGCCGCGCGTGTCGGTCGGCGCCGCGGCCGGCGCGCCGCGCGAGGTGCGGATCACCGTCGCCTGGGAGCTCACCTGGTACCAATGGGCAGTCGACCTGAGCGACTTCGAGAACCCGGTGCTCGAGATCGCCCGCGGTGCCGAGCTCGAGGAGCTCGACGGGTCGGCGCGGGTCTGGAACGGAGGGGTCGGGAGAGGCGGGCGCCTTTTCCTCGGCGACTCCGAGCCGCTGCCGCCGAGTCGCGCCCAGCGCCTGCGGCGAGCGCTCTCGTGAAGGCCGTCGTCAACGTCGACGGCGGAGCGCGCGGCAATCCCGGCCCGGCGGCGATCGCCGCGGTCGTCCAGGACGCGGGCGGCGAGGTGCTGGAGGAGAGCGCAGAGCAGATCGGCCGAGCGACCAACAACGTCGCCGAGTACCGTGCCCTGCTGCTCGGCATCGAGCGGGCGGCGGCGATCGGCGCCACCGAGGTGGAGCTGGTCGGCGACTCGGAGCTGATCGTGCGCCAGGTGAAGGGTGAGTACAAGGTCAAGGACGCGGCGCTGCGCGACCTGCATACGCAGGTGAGGAGGGCGCTGGCCCCCTTCGAGGCCTGGACGATCCGCCACGTGCGGCGTGAGCTCAACTCCGAGGCCGACAGGCTCGTCAACGAGGCTCTCGATGGCGGTGCCTGAGGGCCCGGCGTCGTCGGCGATCGACCGGGGGTGGACATCGGCCACGTCCACCTCAAGGTCGCCGACATCGACCGCTCACTCGAGTTCTACTGCGGCGTCCTCGGATTCGAGCTCCAGCAGCGCCTCGGCGACGAGGCCGCCTTCGTCGCGGCCGGCGGCTACCACCACCACATCGGCCTCAACACCTGGCAATCGAAGGGAGGCGGCCCGCCGCCGCCCGGGAGCACGGGCCTTTTCCACCTGGCGATCCGCTATCCGACCCGCAGGTCACTCGCCGACGCCCTGCGTCGCCTCCGGGAGGCCGGGGTGCCGCTCTCCGGGGCATCCGACCATGGCGTCAGCGAGGCCCTGTATCTGGCCGACCCTGACGGCAACGGCATCGAGCTCTACTGGGACAGGCCCCGCGAGAGCTGGCCGCGCCCGGAGGACGGTGGCGAGGGGGTCGCGATGTACACGCGCCCCCTCGACCTGCGCGGCCTGCTCGCGGAGCTTGATTGCTAGGGGTGGTTTCTCGGTGTGCGATTCAGACTCAGGAATAGACCTCAGAGAGAATGCCCATCGCTGCTTGCGGGTCGAGCAGTGGATGGATCTCAACGTCCGAGTACTGAGTGAACGGTTGCTCCGCAAGGAGACGCGTCAACTCCCCGGCATCGTCGGTGTCAATCGTTCCGTACCCACCACCACCGACAAAGAACTGGACGTTCTCCATGCGGCTCCCGTGGCTTTGCATCCACTCTCCCATGCCTTTGAGCATCTCGGGGAGCTGATCTCTGGAGATCGGATGTTTGGGCCGGTAGATGATCGCGTATTTCATGCGAATGCCTCCCCTCTTCATCGAAGAGGTTGTTTACTCAAACGACCCTAAGGGCGACCGGTCGGCGTGGTCAAACGGAAGGTGGCGGGGGAGCGCGGCCCGGCCCGTCTCATGCTCCCTGTCGACCGGGAGCGCGGGGAGGCGGTGGGAGATGCCGTCGGCTTCGGTATCTTGAAGCCTTCGATGCGTCCCGCGAACGGGAACGAGTCCGGGCGAAGGGCGAATCAGAGACCTGACCGCTCCTCCTCTGGTTCGGAACCGGCCGTGTGAGCCGCATCGGAAACCCAGAAGTAGAACATACGCGGCTGTAGCTCAGCTGGCTAGAGCGTCTGCTTGCCATGCAGAAGGTCGAGGGTTCGAATCCCTTCAGCCGCTTTGTCGGAAGCCCGCTCCCAGAGCGGGCTTCTGCGCTTCGGGCTCCGCGGGCGAAGAAGCGAATCGGCTGGATCGGGCGGCTCTGTGCCCGATGGGGCCGCGAAATGGCGGCTAGTCTCGCACGGGCATGGACCGATTCCGGCCCAACATCGGCGTGCTGATCGCCGCTGTCTCGGCGATTCTGCTCTTCGCCTTGACGTTCCTCCATTGGTTCGGCATCGAGCTGAAAAACAACGGCCCTGCCCTCTTCTACGTTTACGGCACGCTTCCGGGTAGGAGCGCCTGGGACGCGCTCGCCTACATTCCGATTGCCCTGGTGATCACCACCATCGCTGCGCTCGGAGCGGCGGTGTTGCGCATCATCAGGCCCCGCTCCAAGCTTGTGATCCTCAACCTGATGGTCGGGATTCTTGGCATCTTCTCTGCGCTGCTGATTCTCTACCGGATTGTCGACCCGCCCGACTTCGGCACCCATGAACTTGTCACGTATGAAGCCGTTGTTCGACCACCGACTTTCCTCGCCCTGTTGGCTGCGGTGGGGATCGCCTGCGGCGGCCTTTGGGCGACGTTGGGGAGCGCCTGCACGCGATTCCGGCGCAGGACAGCTAGGAGAGAAGGTCGAGGGTTCGAATCCCTTCAGCCGCTTTGGAGAAAGCCCCGCTCAGGCGGGTTTTCCGGGACTTGAGGCCGACCGCACCCGGGGCCGGGACCGGGCGGATTCTGCCCGGAGCCGAACCCGAACGGCGCCGGGCCAGCCGATTCCAAGCCCTCGCCCTCGCGAGCGGCGGCTAGGCTTGTGAGGAGCTTGATTGCCCCCGAGCCACAAGACGATCCAGGCGGGCTCGTTTCTCTGCGGCGCTGGAACCTCGGCGTCGGATCGGCGCATCTGGCCCAGGCGGTGGCGATCCTGCTGCTCGCAGGGGCCGTCTCGCTCCCGGTTTCGGTCAGCTACCTCACCGGCCCGCCCGGGGCCGGTGAATACGGTGGCCCGAAGCTGCTCTTCGACCTCCGAGTCGACATCGCCGTGGCGGCGTTCCTGCTGCTCGCTGCCGTCGACCACCTCTCGGTCGGTACGTGGGGACGGCGCTGGTATGAGCGCCAGGTCCGGCGCGGGATCAACCCGGCGAGGTGGTGGGAGTACTCGATCAGCGCCTCGCTGATGGTCGTGCTGATCGCGATGCTGGCCGGGGTTCGCGAGGGCACCGCCCTCGTGGCGCTGTTCGGTGTCAACGCGGCGATGATCCTCTTCGGCCTGATCATGGAGCGGGTCAACCTCGGTCGCGAGGAGGTGCGGTGGCGACCGTTCGTCTACGGCTGCGTGGTCGGCGCGGTGCCGTGGATCGCGATCGCCCTGCAGATCGCCGTCTCTCAGGGGCCGAGACCAGCAACGTGCCTGGCTTTGTCATCGCGATCTTCGTGACGCTGCTGATCCTCTTCAACAGCTTCGCGGTGAACATGTGGCTTCAGTACCGCCGCGTCGGGCCCTGGCGCGATCCGCTGTTCGCCGAGAAGGCCTACCTCGTTCTGAGCCTGGTTGCCAAGAGCGCGCTCGCCTGGCAGGTCTACGCCGGCGCGCTGGCGGGAAGCTGACGGGGCTCGCCCGGGCCCCCTCGTCAGGGCCCGGGCGAGCAGTCTGGCCGCTATCGCAGGCTGGGCGGGATGAGGACGCGGTTGATCGCGTGGACGATCCCGTTGCTGGCGCGGATGTCGGGGGTGATCACCAGCGCGTTGTTGGACATAGACCCGCTTGCCCTTGACCTTGAAGGCGACCCTGGCGCCGGTCAGGGTCTTGGCTCCCTTGCGCTTGACGACCTGCTTGGCCGGGACCTTGCCGGCGACCACGTGGTAGAGGAGCACCCTGCGCAGCAACCGCTTGTTCTTGAGCAGCGCGTTGAGTGTCTTCTTCGGCACCTTGTTGAACGCGGCGTTGGTCGGTGCGAAGACGGTCAGCTTCCGCTTTGCCCGAGAGGGCGTCGACCAGGCCCGCTCGTTCGACCAGGGACACCAGTGTCGAGAACTGCGGCGCCGCGGCCGCGGTTTCGACGATGTTCTTGCTCGGCGCCGCGCTTGCGGTGGCGGGGACCGCGAGTACCGCGATCGCCGCGATGACAGCCAGCATTCGCTTCATCTGAGGCTCCCTTCTGGGGTGGTTGGTTGCCTCATCTACGTGTCGATCGGGGGGTTCGGATTTGGAAGTTCACTCGCGCCGTTGACGCCGTACACGGCCTCCTCGTAGGCATGGGGGCCGGTCGATGCTCGGATCGTGGCAATGCACCGGCCGGCACGGCCGCGCGGGGGATCGCGGCCGTGCCGGCGGTCTTGGTCTTGGGCTGGAAAGCCGGTTCCCCGGGCTCAGCCCTGGGGCGGGATCAGGACTTCGTCGATCACGTGGACGACGCCGTTCGAGGCTTCCACGTCCGGGATTGCGACCTTGGCGCCGTCGACCGTCACCTCGCCGTTGGCGATCTTGACTTCGAGCGAGCCGCCCTGGACGGTCTTCAGCTTCTGGCCGTCGCTCAGTTCGGAGGAGGTCAGCTCGCCCGGCACCACGTGGTAGGTGAGGACTTCGGCCAGTTCGGCTTTGTTCGCGGGTTCGAGCAGCGTGTCGAGGGTGCCCCCGAGGGCTTCGAAGGCCTCGTTGGTCGGCGCGAACACGGTGTAGGGGCCGGGTTCTTCGAGCGTTTCAACCAACCCCGCCGCGCTCACCGCTTCGACGAGGGTGGAGAGATCCGGGGTTTCCTGGGCGACGGCGACGATGTTCCCTTCGCGGTGGCAGTCGCGTCGACCTTCTCATCGGTGGCCATCGCGCTGCTGGTCGTCTCCTCGTCGCCGCCACCGCCGCAGGCGGCGACGCCGACCGCCAGGGCGAGCACAGCGGCGACGAGCACGAACGTGCGCTTGATCATCGGGTTCCTTTCTCTCGAGTGGCCCGCGCCGGGCGGCGCGGGTGGGGGTGTGCTGGGGCCTACGAGGCGAGCCGCCGACTGCGGTTTTCGAGTTCGGCAGAAATCCCGATCGGCGGCCTCGTGCGTAGTGTCTGTGGATGAGCGAAGCGACGACACTCGCGCCGGCCCTGCCGGCGCTTGGCGCCCCACTCCGTCAAGATGGGACGGTCGATGCCCACCGAGGCAACGCCGAACCCGGAGGAGGAGCGCCTGGTCGCCGGCCTTCGCGATCGCGACCCGGGGCGCTGCGCGAGACCTACGACCGCTTCGGGCGGACCACCTTCGGCTTCCTGCTGAAGACGCTGGGCGACCGCGGCGCGGCGGAGGACGTCCAGCAGCAGGTCTTCCTCGAAGTCTGGCGGCGCTCGGACCGCTTCGACCCCGAGCGCGGCAAGCTGCTCACCTGGGTGATGACGATCGCGCGCAGCCGCGCGATCGACCACATGCGCCGCCGCGTCCCCGAGCCGATCGACCCCGAGGTCGCCGCGACGAGCGTCGAGGCGCCGTCCGGCGCGAGCGAGATCGAGGCGCTCGCCGACCAGTGGCGGATGCGCGCGCTGCTCGACCGGCTGCCCGCGGCGGAGGCGGAGCTGCTGCGCCTGCGCTTCTACGCGGGCTTCAGCCAGTCGGAGATCGCCGAGCGCGAGGGCATCCCGCTCGGCACCGTGAAGACCCGCATGGTCAGCGGCCTGCGGCGGCTGCGCGAGATGATCGAAGAGGAGAACGGAAGATGAGCGAGGCCAGGGACCAGATCTCCTCCTACCTGCTCGGCGAGCTCGATGCCACCGAGGCCGCCGCCTTCGAGCGCCAGCTCGAGGCGGATCCCGAGCTGCGCGAGGAGATCGAGCGCCTGCGCCCCCTGGTCAGCCCGGCTCGAGGAGCTGCCCGCCGAGGTCTGGGAGGCGCCGCAGCCGCCGCCGCTGGTCCTGCCCGAGGACGCCGCGCAGCCCTCGCCGGCAGCGGCCGCCGACGCCGCGCGGCCCGCGCGCCGCCGGCGCCTGCGGCTCCCGACCCTGACCCTGCGCCCGCTGCCCGCGGCCGGTCTCGCCGCCGTGCTGCTCGCGGTCGGGGTTGCCGGCGGGCTGCTGATCGGCGGGAGCGGCGGCTCGGGGGGACCGGAAGCCGGAGCGACCGACCTGGTGCTCGACCCGGATCGACGACGGCCCCTCCGGTGCCCACGGCGACGTCTTCGTCGCCGGCGACCAGCGGCACGCCAAGGTCGACGTCTCCGGCCTCGACCCCAGCGGCTCGGACCACTTCTACGAGCTCTGGCTCCTCGACGAAGACGGCCGCATGATCGCCCTCGGGGCGTTCCAGGTCGGCGCCGACGGGCGCGCCGAAGTCGAGCTGCCGATCCCGGTCACCCCCTCCCAGTACCGCTACTTCGACGTCTCGCTGCAGGAGGACAACGGCGACCCGGCGCACTCGGGCGTCTCGGTGCTCCGCGGCCCCACCTCATCGTGACCGGCTGGGCCTCGGGTCGGTGCTGCCGCCCAAACTGGGCGATCGCCGGATCCGCGATTCTTCGCATTCAGGGCGGTGCTGTATGAGTTTGGAAGAGCGCCTCGGCCGTGATGATCCAATCCGGATCTTTGCCACGGCCGCGGTCGCAGGCAAGTAGCCGGTCTCAAGCAGAGTCACCAGCCGGACGAGCTATGGCGGTGCAGTGTCAGGTGACGGCCCGGAAGGCGGGACGGGCCTGAGCCGAACGACCTGGATCTCGCGGTTATCCGCCCTGGTCTCGTAGTCGGCGTAGGTCCTGGTCAACCGCTTGGCCAGTTCCCACAGGCGATCGCGATCCTCACCCGTGGTGACCATGGCTCGGCACCTGACCACCTGCCCGGCGGCCCGCACGTCGACTTCCGGCCTGGCCTTGACGTTGTAGTACCAGGCCGGATGGCGATCGCGACCATAGTTCGAGGCCATCACGATCAGGTCCCCGTCGTCAGTGAAATACGTCAGCAGGTTTTCCCGCCTCCTACCCGTGCGCGCGCCGGTATGGACGAGGGTGAGGATCGGCACCGGAATCGACGTGAACCGCCCACCGCTGAGGCGGAAGATCGCCCGGTCGAGCCTCGGCGAGACGTTGATCAGCCACCACCGACCAGCACGGGTCCGCGCGACCGGTTCGACCAGCGCTTTCAGGCGGCTGGGCTTGGTCGGGTCGACGGCCGGAATCTCGACGCGGCGATCGCCTCGCGGACGGCCGGTGGACTCTTCTTCTGGTCGCACCGTGAGCCCAAGCCTAATCCAATGCGATTGCCAGGGGCTTGAATTGCCCGGGTCGGGTCCAGGAGCGCGGTGGGCGCCTCTTCCCGGATCTCGGCGTCGAGTTCGAGCATCAGGTGGAGGAGGGGGTTCTGGTCGCCACGAGGTGGGTCATGCGCGGAAGCCACAGTGCTGGAACACCGCGGACAGCGTGGAGCTGATCCGCCAGCTCGGGCTCTGGCGCTCCGCGTGGATGCTCGCCACCTGCTGGCGGGAGCTGCTCCTCCTCGCACGTGCCATTGGTGGCCGCCATGCGAGCCGCCCACAGACGACCTTTGGGAGCAGCTGAAAGGCATCCAGGCCCTTCCAAGGTCTTGGCGGTGTGCGGCTACCCGCCCAGAAGGGCGCAGACGGCGGTCGTCTGCACCCGGCGCAGCTCGGCGAGGAGCCTGCCGGTCGGTGCGGGGATGTTGAGCGAGGTGGTGACAGCGCGCCTGCCGTCGGCGGTGGCCGCCGCCCACTGCACGTAGCCGGGGAAGTTCCCCGTATGCCCATACACGGTCCCGCACCTGGTTTGGTATCGGAAGAGCGCCAACCCGGCCGAGTTCCTGCCCGGGCCCGGCGGGCTGGACCTGCCGCCGCTCACGAACCGCATCTGCTGGCGCTGCTGGGCGCGGGAGAAGAACCTCAGCCCCAGGTCTGAGCGGATGAACGCGTTCAGGTCCCTCGGCGTGGAAACGATCGCGCCGGACGCCCAGGCACCGCTAGGGCTGAGGAAGGTGGAGACGTCCTGCGGCTTCTGGCCCGGTGCCACGAGGTAGCCGTGGATGAAGGGCTCCGGCAGCGCGACCCTGCTCGGGAACGAGGTCCGGTGCAGCTTCGCCGGCCTGAAGACGATTCGCTTGAGCTCCGCACGGTAGGTCTCGCCGGTCACGGCCTCGACGATCAGGCCGATGACGATGTTGTCGGTGTTCGAGTACTCGTACCGCGATCCGGGGGCAAACTCGAGCGGGCCCGCGCGGACCCAGTCGATGATCTGCGAGGGGGAGACGAAGCCGCGAGGGTCGTTCTTCGCCTGCTCCGCGAAGCCCTTGGACTTCGTGTAGTCGGGGAGGCCGCTCGTGTGGTTGAGCATCTGCCGAACGGTCACCGCTCCCCAGGCGGCCGGCATCCCGGGCAGCAGCCGCGCGATCGTGTCGTCGAGGCCGAGCCTGCCCGCGCGCACGAGGTGGAGGGCGACGGCGCCGCTGAACGCCTTGGCGACGCTGGCGATCCTCATGTGATCGGCCGCCCGCGGAGCTCGGCCGTGCTTCACGTTCGCCCGGCCCGCCCGCAGCACGGTCAGATGGCCCTTCCGGTACAGGGTCGCGATCGCCCCCGGGGGGCCGCCCGGCGCTTCGACCAGCCGGTCCAGCCCGCGCTGGACGGCGGCCGGGTCCGGGGCGGTCGATGCGACCGCCGTGCCAATGCCCGGCCATGCCGTCAACCCGGCAATGACAGGGACGATTGCGAGCCAACGTGGCATCACAGCATCCTAAAGTGCGCCAAGCGCCTCACTGGCAGATTCGGTGGCGGCCGAACGGGCTCCGGCTGAGCCGAGGTGCTTGGGCTGCGGCCGAGCGCGGATCGGTGCGCCGGCTCGACGATTCACCGATGGCCGCCGGAAGCGGCTCGAGCGTAAGCTTTGAGATCGAGCCTGGAGGACGAAGTTGCGGCCAGAGGCGACCTCAGACGCCACCTCGTTTCGATCATCGCGGCTGTGCCGCCGGGGCCTCGCAGGGGCGGCGGCCTGCACGACGCTCGCCCTGCTGCTCACCGGCTGCTCCGCCGGCCACGCGAGCCGCGGCGGCGACGGGAGCGCGAGCGGCGTGCGACTGTCGATCACGCCCGCCGCGGGCAGGACCGACGTCAGGCCGAACCGACGGATCACGGTCAGGGCCGCCGAAGGGAGAATCGACGAGGTGGTCGCCCGGGCCGGGGGCAGGCGTGTCAGCGGGAAGCTGAACGCCGCGGGGACGGTGTGGCACAGCACCTGGGCGCTGGGCGTCTCGAGGCGCTACACGGTCACCGCAACCGCAACGGGGAGATCGGGCGAGCCGGTCACGAGGAGGAGCAGGTTCCGGACGCTCACGCCGGCCCGCACGTTCTCGACACAGATCGTCGAGGGGTACAGGCAGACCTACGGCGTCGGGATGCCGATCATCCTCTACTTCAGCCGGCCGATCGCCAACCCGGCCGCCGTGGAGCGGGCGCTCGAGGTCAGGACCTCGAAGCCCGTGGTGGGAGCCTGGCGCTGGGATGGCCGCTGCAACCTCGCTGCGGTGTGCCTCTACTTTCGCCCCCGCCGCTACTGGCCGGCGCACACGCGCGTGAGCTTCGCCGCGCACCTGGACGGGGTCGAAGGGAGCCCCGGTGTCTTCGGGCACCACACGCTCACCCAGCGGTTCTCGATCGGCTCGCGGCTGATCACGACGGTCAACACGGCCGACCACCACATGGACGTCTACCGTGACGGGAGGCCTTTCGCCCACTGGCCGGTCAGCACCGGGCGGCCGGGCGACGAAACGCCGAACGGCACCTACCTGACGATCGAAAAGGCAAACCCGGTCGACATGGTCGGCCCCGGCTACAACATCGAGGTGCCCTGGTCGGTGCGGATCACCTGGAGCGGCGACTACCTGCACGACGCGTACTGGTCGGTGGGGGAGCAGGGCTTCACCAACGTCAGCCACGGCTGCGTGAACATGTCGCCCGCCGACGCCGAGACCTTCTACAGGATGGCGGTGCCGGGCGACCCGGTGAAGATCACCGGCAGTCCGCGGGCCGGCACCTGGGACAACGGCTGGACGATGTGGTTCCTGTCGTGGAGGAGATGGCTGCGCGGGAGCGCGCTGCACAGGGCCGTGCGAGCCGGCCCGGGCGGCAGCAGGTTCGTCAGCCCGTCTTCGCTCGGCCGCCACAACCGCCACCGGGGTCCGCGCCGCGCCGCCGCCTCGACCCGCAGGGGCGGACCCGGTCCGGCGTTCGCCCCCTAGCGCCGGGGTAGGATCGGGGCCATGGCGGAGGGGCCGGAGGCCATCGAGGGAGATCCGCTGACCGCATCGGCGGTCGCGGTCGGGCGACGGGGGGACGGCAACCTGACCCTGCTCGATTGCGCCCGGGCGTTCGTCGGGTTCCGCTCGCCGCAGGTGCTGCTCGGCTTCCTGGCAGCAATCTTCGCCGCTCGGGTCGCCGTCGGCGATTGGACCTGGATGGACCTGGCGGCGGCCGGCCTGCTGTTTGCGTCCCAGCCCTTCACCGAGTGGTTGATCCACGTCACGCTCCTTCACTCAAAGCCGAGGCGGGTCGGCCCGTTCACGGTCGACCTGCCGACCGCCCGCATGCACCGCTGGCATCACCGCAATCCCCGTGTGCTCGAGGCCGTCCTCATCCCGGGCTGGCTGATCGCCTCCTTCCTGGTGCCGGTGACGCTGCTGATGTGGCTGTTGAGCTGGCCCTGGACGGCGCTCGGGGGCTCCCATCTGGGGATCTGGCTGACGCTGCTGGCCGTCAGCTGCCTGCTGACCGGCGCCTATGAGTGGGCCCACTTCATCATCCACACGCCCTACAGGCCGAGAAGCCGCTACTACCGGTCGATCTGGCGCTCGCACCGGCTGCACCACTTCAAGAACGAGCACTTTTGGTTCGGGGTCAGCTCCGACGCCGCCGACCGCGTGCTGGGAACCAACCCGGACCACCGGGCGGTCCCCAGGTCCGAGACCGTGAGGACCCTCGGCGTGCGCTCCTGAGCGGCGACCTCTGCTGGCTCTCGGTCAGTTCGCGTCGCCCCGGTCGGTCGCAGTCATGCGGCTGAACCCCGCCTGGAGGGGGTCGACGGTCACCTCTCCGTCGCCGAGCATGCGGGCCTTGGCGCGCAGCTGGTCGAGGGCCCTCTGGCTCGGCTGTCCGAAGATGCGTATCGACGAGAGAGAGATCAACCCCTCGAACCGGCGGAACGCCGGCCCGCCGACCTCCATGTGGAACTCGAGCGACTCCGGGCCGGCGTGCATGTGGACCACGGTCATCCGATCTCCGTCGTCGCTGAGGTAGATGTTGTAGGCGAGTATCTGCGGCTCGTTGGACTCGATGAAATCGACCAGCTCGGCGATCGCCTCTTCGAGCTCCGGGAGCGCGCCCTCGCGCACCTCCGAGGTGTCCACGTAGATCAGCGGCTGCATTTGCCCTCCTCCGCTTTCCTCCTGCGCAGGCCGGTCAGTGTCGCAGTTTGCCGGGCAGGACGGGGGGTGTTCAGGGCGTAAGCGCGGCCACCAGCTCCGCCGCCGGGCGCACCCGATCGATCCGCGCCACGGTCTCGCCGGCATAGAGCGGCCCGGCGTCGACGAGGGTGGCGGGCCCGTCGTCGGTCGGGCCGACGGGGGAGAGCAGGCGACCGCCGGGGCGCTGCGTGGCGGCGATGCGCGCCTGGAAGCGACCGGGAAGGCGGCGGGCGCCCGGCGCGGCGAGGCGGTTGAGAAGTCGGTTGAGGCGCGGTCCACGCGGGTCGGCGCCGAGCCAGCGTCGCGTTGCGGCGTTGGCGACCACCCGATGTGGCGCCGGCCACCCGGCACCGAAGAGCTCGGTGAGGATCGTCTCGCCGGCGCCGAGCAGGCGTCGGCGGTAGTCGGGATGCGCTCTGCTCTCCTCGGAGAGCAGGAAGCGGGTGCCGGCGACCGCCCCGACCGCGCCGGCCTCGAGCGCCCTCCGGACGTCGGCGGAGTCGGCAACTCCGCCGGCGAGCAGCAGCGGAAAGCCCGAGGGCAGCGCGGCCCGGGCGCGCTCGAGCAGCTCGAGCCCGGGGACGGTCCCGCGCACGTGGCCACCCGCCTCCACGCCCTGGATGACGAGGGCGTCGGCCCCCGCCGCGTGGGCGGCAAGCGCCTCCTCCACGGAGCCGCACTGGTGCACCCAGGCTCCCGGCGTGCGCCGGCGCGGCCTGCCCCAGAAGGTGACGACGACGTCGGCGCCGGCGGCTGCCGCGAACCAGTCGCGGCGGGCGAACGGGAGAAGCACGTTCACGGCCAGGGGCCTGTCGGTGAGCGACCGGGCTGCGGCCAGCTCGCGCCGGATCGCCTCCGCTCCGTTGACGGCGATCGTCCCCAGGCCGCCGGCCTCCGAGACGGCGGCGGCAAGCTCGTGGCGGCTGAGCCCGCCGCCCATCCCCGCCTGGACGACGGGTAGCTCGATGCCGACCCTCTGCAAGAACGTCACCCGGCGACTCTATGCAGGCGGCCCGCCGTCCGCTGCCGCACCGCCCGGCTCGACCGGCTTTCCGGCGTCAGGCGGTCGCGGTCGCGTACCAGCTGCGGGCGTCGAGGGTGAACGGGCCGTCGGGCAGCTCGGCGCGGATCGCCTCGCGCACCGCGGCCTTGTGCTCGTCCTCGAGCTTCGCGAACGCCTGGCCCGAGGGCCCGACCGCGAACGTGAACGGCTCCCAGAAGTCCTCGAACCCCGAGTAGTCGACGCTGACCACAAGGGCGCCGCCGGCGACGTCCCGAAAGCCGACGCGCTCGAGGCGCTCGGCGATGTCGCCCTCCGCGGTGCCGGCCCGCAGGAGCTCTCCCTCGACGTCGGGCTTGACGGATTTCATCGCGTCCCAGAACAGGCGCAGCATCGTCATCCCCCTGCCGGCGATGTCCCACATGCAGACCCCGACCCTGCCGCCCGGCCTGGTTACGCGCAGCATCTCCCGCAGTCCCGCGTCGGCATCGCGCATGAAGGCGATCACCAGGCACGAGAGGGCGGCGTCGAAGGAGTCGTCCTCCCATGGCAGGTCCTCGGCGATTCCCTGACGAACGTCCGCGCCCGGGTTGCGCTCTCGGCAGGCGGCGACGAACTGCTCCGCCGGGTCGATCGCGGCGACGTTCTCGGCCCCCACCCGTCCCGCCAGCTCGGAGGAGAGGCCGCCCGGCCCGCAGCCGACGTCGAGCACCCGCATTGCCCCGCTCACCGCGACCTCATCGGCCAGCGCGCCGGCCAGCGGCACGGTGTAGCGACCCATGTACCGGTCGTAATGCTCGGCGGGGGAGGGGAACTCGGGCACGGCCCGATCCTACGCGCCAGGCCGCGCGCCGCGCCCCTCCACGTCCGCTCAGCCGGCGACCGGCAGGTCGCGGGCCTTCTCGGCGATCATCGCCACGTAGTAGAGGGGATCGCCGTTGGCGGCGAGCCGGTGGCGGTAGCGCTGTTCGGTCTTCACTTCGAGCGCGCCCTCGACGATGCCCTCGTCGATCAGGCGCGAGAAGCCGGAGGAGTCCTCGCCGGAGACCATGTCCTCCTTCAGCGAGAAGCCGACCAGGCCGCCTTCCTCGATCAGGTTGTAGGCCTCGGCGAATGCAGCCGGAGGAATGTCGTCGAAGCCGAGCGCGGCGACGGAGGTCATGCAGTTGAGCTCCCGCGCGCGCAGGTCCTCCTGGTCCTCCTCGGGGATGTCGGTCAGGTCGAGGACGAAGTAGTCGTCGTAGACCCCGGGGCGTTCCCGCGCGGCGGCCGCGGCCGCCTCCTCGATGATGTCCACGCCGACGATGTGGTCGACGCCCATCTCCAGGAGCTGCTCGCCCACCATCCCGTTTCCGGCGCCGACGTCGAAGACCCGCAGGTCTCCCGCGTCGCGTCCCTCGCTCTCGACCTGCTCCTCGAGCAGCCCGCAGACGGTCCGCGGAGAGTCGCACTTGAGCTCCTCGTAGAAGAGCTTCTCGTAGACGCCGGGCATCGAGTACGTCTCCGCGTAGTCGTGAAATCGGAGGCGTCGCTTCTCACCGTCGACGGTCACCTCGAACCATTCTTCGTCCTGCGAGAGGTCTCCGATCACCTCCGGAATGTGGATCTCCACGTCCGAGACTCGAGGATCCTCGCCAGCCAAGCTCATCAACAGCCTCCATCCAGGGCATGAGTCTTTCGAGCGCGCCCCCTGCCCCGTCTTCGGTCGGTGCGGCCCGTCTCGTCAAGCCGCCGCGACGCAAGAGTCGAATGTCGAGCGGCCCAATGACCCTAGCGAAGCTTGGCGACATCGTGCGGTAACACCCGTCCAGCAGGCGCGCTCCGATCCTCGGGGCGCGCCTGGGCGATGTGATGGAATTGGTGGCAGTGAGTGGGATCGACGAGTTACGAGCGCGGGAGCTCCTTGCCCGCGAGAGGGAGCGGGTCGAACGCTCCCTGAAGTCCCTGCGGCGCTCGCACGCAGGCGAGCTGGAAGGGATCCGGACCGCGACGGACCCCGCCGACGACGCCGAGCTGATCGAGGAAGAGCAGGTCGACGACGCGCTGGCGGACCAGCTGCGCGAGGAGCTGGCCGCGATCGAGCGTGCCGAAGAGAGGCTCCGAAACGGGACCTACGGGCTGTCGATCGAGAGCGGCGAGCGGATCCCGGCCGAGCGGCTGGAGGCGATTCCCTGGGCGGAGCGGACCGCCGGGGAGGAGCAGCGGCGAGGAGGCTAGGCGAGGTGGACGACGGTCGAGCGCTCGCCGAGGTTCCCGAGCCGAGGTTCGCACGGCTGATCGAAGTCGGCACCTCGCTGGTCTCCGAGCTGGATCTGGAGAAGGTGCTGCGCTCCGTGGTCGAGGCCGCCCAGGAGGTGACCGGGGCGAGGTATGCGGCGCTCGGAGTGATCGACCGCGAGGGCAGGGCGCTCGAGCGGTTCATCCACGTCGGGATCGACGACGAGAAGGCGGCTGAGATCGGCAGCCTCCCGAGGGGGCGAGGGGTGCTCGGTGAGCTGATCCGCCGGCCGGAGCTGCTCCGGCTGCGCGAGGTCGGCGACCATCCCCATTCCTACGGCTTCCCCCCGGGGCACCCGCCGATGCACTCCTTCCTCGGGGTGCCGATCTCGATCCGCGGCAAGGTCTTCGGCAACCTCTACATGACCGAGAAACAGGGTGCCGCGGAGTTCGGCCAGAACGACGAGCTCGCCGCGAGCGCCCTCGCCACCTGGGCGGGGATCGCGATCGAGAACGCCCGCCTCTACACGAGGCTCCGCGAGCACGAGGAGGAGGTCGAGCGGGCCCTGCAGCAGACCCAGACCTCTCTGGACATCGCCCGCGCCGTGGGCGGCGAGACCGACGTCGGCCGCGTGCTCGAGTTGATCGTCAGGAGGGCCCGTGCACTGGTGGAGGCGCGGGTGGTGCTCGTCTTCCTGCGCCAGGAAGGGGCGCTGAGTGTCGCGGCCCATGCCGGGCCTGCCGACGAGCAGGTGCG
This sequence comes from uncultured Solirubrobacterales bacterium, assembly GCA_963712325.1. GTDB lineage: Bacteria > Actinomycetota > Thermoleophilia > Solirubrobacterales > 70-9 > VRUE01. The sequence goes on along the minus strand of CAVQHG010000009.1, from coordinate 4,795 downwards.
CGAGCTGACGATCCCCGAGGACGACGTCCTCGAGGGGACGATGCGCGACCGGGCCGTGAAGCGCCTCGACGTGGGGGACCCGCCGTCATCGGCTCGCCTGCGAGCCCGACTCGACGCCGAGACCGCGATCGCCGTGCCACTGGTGTTCCGGGGCCGCTCGGTCGGGGTCCTGGTCGCCTTCGACAGGGAGGCTGGCGGCCCGGGGTTCGACGACGAGGACCTGCGCCTGCTCGAGGCCTTCGCGGCAAGCGCCGCGACTGCTGTCGCCACCGTGCAGTCGGTGGAGGCGGAGCGCATCCAGCTCCAGGTCGAGATAGGCGAGCGAGAGCGGCGGCGCTGGGCGCGCGAGCTGCACGACGACTCCCTTCAGCAGCTCGCCGCGACCCGCATCTTCCTGGCCGCCGCGTTGCAGGGCACGGGACCGGACCGCGAGCAACGAATCGAGGACGCGGCCTCGGACGCGGTCGACGGGCTCGAGGCGCAGATCGACGAGCTCAGCCGCCTGATCGACGACCTCCGCGCGGGAGCGGTGGAGAAGCACGGGCTCGCCGGCGCGCTGGAATCGCTCTCGCGGGAGTGCGCCGCTCGCGGGGGGCCCGAGGTCAGCGCGCGGGTCGAGATCGACGCCCGCCTCGCGGCCGACCAGGAGCAGGCCGTCTACCGCCTGGCGCAGGAGGCGCTCAACAACGTCCGCAAGCACGCGCAGGCGAGCGCCGCCGAGCTGACGGCGGAGCTGGCAGGCGGGCAGGTGGTGCTCGCGGTCGGTGACGACGGGCGTGGCTTCGATCCGGGGGCCAGTGGCGGCAGCCGAGGGCTGGTCGGCATGCATGAGCGGGTCGAGCTCTTGGGCGGCAAGCTCGAGATCGACTCGGCCCCCGAGGAGGGCACCAGGGTCACCGTCCGCCTGCCGGCCCGCCCCGCCTAGGCTGGTCCCCGTCGCCGGGCTCGATCACGCCGTGGGCGATCGCGAGGCGGACCAGCTCGGGGCGCGACTCGACGCCGAGCTTGTCGAGCAGCTTCGCCCGGTTGACCTCGATCGCCCGCAGGCTGAGGTAGAGGCGCTCGCCGATCTCGCGATTGGTGTGGCCGAGCGCGAGAAGGCGTAGCAGCTCGACCTCCCTGTCGGTCAGCTGGTCCAGCGGGTCCGCTTCCAGCGTCGCGATCGCGGCGCCGAGCTCGGGGTCGATGTAGGAGCCGCCGTCCGCGGCGACCCTGATCGCCTCGGTGAGCTTTCGCTCCGCCGCCTGCTTGGCGACGAAGCCCGCCGCGCCGGCGCGGAGCAGTTTCCGCGCCCTGCGCGGGTCGCCCTGCATGGTGAGCACGACGATCGCGGTGTCCGGCACATCCTCGCGGAGCTGGCGGATGTCGCTCGCGGGCTGGGCGCCGGGCATTTCGAGGTCGAGGACGAGCACGTCGGGACGGCGGTCGCGGGTCAGGCGCGCGGCTGAGGGGGCGTCGGCGGCCTCGCCGACCACCCGCAGGCTGGAGTCGCCTTCGAGCAGGCTGCGCAGGCCGGCGCGGATCACGTTGTGATCGTCGGCGAGGACGACCGTCACCTGCTCAGTGTCCGCCATCGCAATCGAGAGTCTGCCACGGGCGCCGATCGCGCGAAGCCGAACGCGAAGGTGTGGGTTTTGCCCGATGGCTCGCGAGCGGGCACACGAGAACATCTGCCAAATGAGGATCTTGGCCTACCTTGGGGATCTGAGCGCCCCAGGTGGCGCGGTCGACACGGGCCCCGGGCTCGCGCCCAAGGCGCGGGGCCTGGCTCGGCTGGCGGGACGGCACGAGCTGGTGCTCGCCCATGCCGACGGGGTCGACGGGCGCGCGCTCGAGCTCGCGCTGCGCAACGACCTTCCGGGACGTGAGCTCGCCGTCGTCCCGATCGACGTCGTCGTCGAGGTGGACGGGGCAAGCTCCCGGCCGCCGAGCGCGATCGTCTCCCTCGGCAGCGTGCGGACGTTGATCGACGCCGGAGTCCTCGTCATCTGCGCGGTCCGCAGCGCGACCCCGTTGGCGCTCGACGGGCTGGGCGCAATGCGCGTCGTCGACGGCCGCACCGACGGCGATCGCGCCGCGGCGCTGCTCGCCCGCCGCCTCGATGCGGACCTGCTCGTCCTGCTGACCGACGACGACAGGCCGGCCGATGCGAAGCTCGAGGCCGCCCATGCCTTCGCCCGCGGTCGCGATCGCCGCGCCGCGATCGGCGCCGTCTCCGAGGTCGCCGGCCTGGTGAGCGGCGCGGCTGGGATCCAGATCAACTTCGAGTGGTCCGGCCGCGGCGCCGGATGAGATACCTGCGCAGCTCATCGGCTCCCCAGACGATCAGCGGGAAGGGGGCCACCAGCAGCAGGTACCGCGGGGGGAGCGCGGCGGTGCCGAGCAGCTCCTGGAACGCCGGCACGTAGATGAGGATTGCGGCCAGCGCCAGCTCGAAGACGATCCCCCAGAGCAGCAGCCGGTTGCTGAGCACCCCGATCGAGCGCAGCGAGGCCCTTTCCGTGCGGGCCGCGAAGGCCGTGCCGACCTGGGTGGCGACGATCGCCAGGAAGGTCACCGACGTCGCTTCCCGGTAGGCGTCGTGGAGGGCGGCGCCGGAACCGGTCGGGTCGCCGGGGCTCCAGCCCGCATCGTGGAGCACGACGAAGAAGGCGCCCATCGAGAGCGCCGCGGCGATCGTCCCCACGAAGAGCCATGCCCGCCCGAGCATTCGCGGCTGGATGATCCCTTCCGAGGATCGCCGCGGGGGGCGGTCCATGATTCCAGGCTCGGCGGCCTCCCGCCCGAGCGCCAGGGCGGGCAGCGTCTCCGTGCCCACGTCGATCGCGAGAAGCTGGAGCACCGTGAGCGGCAGCGGAATCGCCCCGCCGCTCAGCGCGAACACCAGGAACGGGACCAGCTCCGGCAGAAGGTGGGCGAAGATGTAGAAGGAGAACTTGCGGATGTTGTCGTAGATCCGCCGGCCCGCCTCGACCGCGGCGACGATCGTCGCGAAGTTGTCGTCGGTGAGGACCATCGTCGCCGCCTCCCGGGCCACGTCGGTGCCCGAGCGCCCCATCGCGACGCCGATGTCGGCGCTGCGCAGCGCGGGAGCGTCGTTCACCCCATCGCCGGTCATCGCGACCACGTGGCGCTGATCCTTGAGGGCGTCGGCAATCCTCAGCTTCGCCTCGGGGTTGCTCCGGGCGAAGATCAGCTCCTCCCCCTGGGAGAGGGCCTGATCGAGGCGCTCGTCGCTCATCCGGCCCAGCTCCTCGCCGACGATCGCCCTGGGAGCGCCCCGGACGATCCCCGTTCGCCGGGCGATCGCGATCGCGGTGCGCGGATGGTCGCCGGTTACGACGATGATCCGGATCCCGGCCCGGTGACAGCGCCCGACCGCGTCCGCCACCTCGGGCCGTGGCGGGTCGATCAGGGCGACGAGGCCGAGCAGGGTCAGGTCACGCTCGGCATCCTCGCGGTTGCGCGGTGCCTCGGCCACCTGCCGCCTGGCGATCGCGAGCACCCGCAGGCCCGCATCCGCGTAGGCGTCGACGGCGGCCTCCAGCTCGGAGGTCCGGTCCCGATCCAGCACCACGGCGCCGGCTGCGGACTCCACGGTGGCGCAGAGCGCGAGGATCGCCTCCGGCGCTCCCTTCGCGTGCACCCAGATCCTGCCTCCGTCGTCGTCGACCGTCGACATCCGCTTGAGCGTCGGGTCGAAGGAGTGCTGGGCGAGCCGTCGCGGTGGGGTCGCCGAGCTCACCCCGAGGGAGTCGGCAAGCGCGAGGAGCGCGAGCTCGGTCGGGTCGCCGACGCGCTCGCCCCCCTCGATCCGCGCATTGCTGCAGGCGGCGGCGGTGGCAGCGACGTCGCCCAGGCCAGACGCCGACCTCGCCGCGCTGGGATCGCGCTCGAGGTCGATCCGCTCGCCGGCCGCCCAGGCTCCGATGACCCGCATCCGGTTCTCGGTCAGGGTTCCGGTCTTGTCGGTGCAGATCACGTCGGTCGAGCCGAGCGTCTCGACGGCGCTCAGCCGCTTGACCACCGCTCCGCGCCGAGCGAGCTCCCGGACTCCGACCGCCAGCGCCAGAGTGATGACGGGGAGCAGGCCCTCGGGCACGTTCCCGACGAGCAGGCCGATCGCGAGCACGACGGAGTCCGAGAGCGAGAGGCCGGCGAGCAGGCTGGCGACCGGGATGAAGGCGAGGCCCATTCCGACGGCGATCGCGGCGACCATCCATGCGACGCGGCGCACCTGCCCTTCAAGGGGGCTCTCTTCGTCCGGGACGCGTTGGGAGAGGGCGGCGATCCGCCCCAGCTCGGTGGCCATCCCGGTGGCGAAGACCAGCGCCCGGGCCGAGCCTCCGGTACAGCTGCTGCCGCTGAAGATCAGCTCGCGGGCCTGGAGGAGGGGGACGCCGGGCTCCGGGCCTCCCGCCGAGCGCGCCGCCGGCGCCGACTCCCCGGTGAGGGGCGAGAGGTCGACCTCGACCGCCCCGTCGACGATGTGGGCATCGGCCGAGATCCGGTCGCCCTCTTCGATCAGCAGCAGGTCCCCGGGGACGAGCTGGGCGGCGTCGATTCCGACCTCGCGCCCGTCCCTCACGACCCTGGCCCGAGGCGGGAGGAACTCCTGAAGCGCCTCCACCGCGCGCTCGGCCTGGAGCTCCTGGGCAAAGGCGAATGCCGCGTTGAGGACGATGACGACCACCACCGCGATCGCCACCGGGGTGATCCCGGCGACTGCCGCAAGGGCGGCGGCGCCCCAGAGCAGCAGGGCGAGCGGGTGCGTGAACTGCCTGCTCAGCGTCCG
>CAVQHG010000008.1:0-127827 GCA_963712325.1 uncultured Solirubrobacterales bacterium | reverse complement strand
GCCGCGGGCCTTGCTCGAGGCGGCCGGGGAGGACGCGGTCTTCGTCGGGCACGAGGACAGGCTTCGGCACGCCGCCGGCCGCGGCTACCCCGACCTCGTGCGGCTGCGGTCGGGGACGCTCGAGGCGGCGCCCGACGCCGTGGTCTGCCCGCCCGACGCCGAGCGGCTGGCGGCGGTGCTCGCGCGCCTGCGCCGCGCAGGGCGTCGCGGTCGTCCCGTTCGGCGGCGGCACCAGCGTCGTCGGCGGCGTCGCGCCGATGCGCGGCGCCGCACCCGCGCCTGATCGCCTCGACCTCGGCGCCTCGCGACGTCGCCGTCGACCGGCGTCTCGCTCACCGCGACCGCTCGGCGCCGGCCTGCGCGGACCCGGAGGCGGAGGCGGCGCTCGGCGCGCGCGGGCTCGACCTCGGCCACTTCCCGCAGTCGTTCGAGTACGCGACCGTCGGCGGCTTCGCCGCGACCCGCTCCGCCGGCCAGGCCTCGAGCGGCTACGGCCGCTTCGACGCGCTGGTCGCGCTCCGGCTCTGGCGCCCGAGGGGGAGCTGCGCGACGCTGCGCACGCCGCACACGGCCGCCGGGCCGGCGCTGCGCGAGCTGCTCGTCGGCTCGGAGGGGACGCTCGGCGTGATCCGCGAGGTCGAGCGTGCGCGTCCGCCCGGCGCCGGCCGTGCGCCGCTACGAGGCCTGGATCGCGGAGGCTTCGAGGCGGGCGCCGAGGTCGTCCGCGCGCTCGCGCAGGGACCCGGCGCTGCCCGACGTGGTCCGCGCTCTCCGACCAGGAGGAGACAGAGGTCTCGCTCGCGCTCTCGGGGCCGCGCGGGCGTCGCCGGCGGCGCGCTTCGGCGGCTACCTGCGCGTGCGCGGGCGGCGCGACGGCTGCCTCGTCGATCGTCGGCTGGGAGGGCGACGCAGGAGTCGGTGCGCGCGCCGCCGGCGCTCGCCGTGCGCGCTGCTGCGCGCGGGCGGTGCCGCCTACCTCGGGCCGGCGGCCGGGCGCTCCTGGGAGCGCGGGCGCTACGACGGGCCCTACCTGCGCGACGACGCTGATGGAGATGGGCGTGATGGTCGAGACGCTCGAGACCGCCCACACCTGGTCCCAGCTGCCCGAGCTGCACGACGTCGGTCGCCGCCGCGATCCGCGGCGCCCTCGCCGGGCGGGAACTCCCCGGGCTCGTCATCTGCCATCTCTCCCATGTCTACCCCGACGGCGCCTCGCTCTACTTCACGTTCGTCGCGCGCCAGCGCCGGCGCCGAGCTCGAGCAGTGGCGCGCCGTCAAGCGGGCCGCCTCGGAGGCGATCGTCGCGGGCGGGCGGGACGATCACGCACCACCACGCCGTCGGCCGCGACCACGCCCCGTACATGCAGGCGAGGTCGGCGAGCATCGGCATCGAGGCGCTGCGCGCCGTCGAAGGCGCGGCTCGACCCGGCCGGGATCATGAACCCGGGCAAGCTGGTCTAGCCTCCGGATTCGGCTTCGCCGGCTTCCACGATCGGCCCGGTGACCGGTCCTTCGAGGACGATGCGGCCGCCGTAGTTCGGGGCCTTGCGCGAGTTCCTCGCCTTCTTCAGCGCGGCGCGCAGCTCGCCGTTCGGGACCAGGGCGAGCTCCATCGTGTCGAAGCCCCCGGCCAGCAGCCCGAGGATCTGCGGGGCGACCTGGAAGCGGCCGGAGATCTTTCCGGCGGAGGTCGCTTCGGTGGCGACGATCGGCAGGCGCTGGTTCGCAGAGCGGGCCAGGGAGACGGTGTAGGACTGGCCCTTCGGCTCCTTCGGCAGCCCTTCGGCGTTGAGCAGGAGGACGACGTTCTGGCCGGAGCGGCCGAACAGCGCCCGGCCGCTGCCGCCACCGCCGCCGACCGCCTGGAGGACGGCTTCGGTCGGTGCCTTGCCGCCGTTTGAAGCCGAGCCGCCTTCGCCTCCGGAGCCGGCTTCCGAGCCGCCCCCGTCCCCGCCGCCGAGCACGCCGGTGATCAGCAGGATGACGATCACGAGGACGACGGCGCCGCCCGCGAGCAGACCGCGCAGCGCGCCCCTGTCCTCCGGAAGCCGCAGGCCGGGAAAGGCACGGCGCCCGGCCGGCCGCGCCGGTGCCTTCGGCCTCGCCGTCGCCGGCGCCTTCCGCGCGCTGCCGCTCTCAGGCTGGGGAGCGCTCTCGGGCTCGGGCGCCTCCCCCGGCTCCGCTTTCGGCTCGGGCTCGGGCTCGGGCCGGGCCGCGGGCCTCGACTCCGGCGCGGGGATGGCGCCGCCCTGCAGGCCGGCGACGGTCTCGGCGACCCTGGCCCGGACCTCCTCGACGCTGGAGCCGGTCAGCGAGGCGATGTCCTCGTAGCCCTCCTCGCGCTGGGCGAGCAGCCTCAGCAGCGCTTTCTGGTCCCCGCTGGGGCCCGCCGCGTCGAGGGCCTCGACGGCGTCTCTGACCCTGGCCCGCACCTCCTCGACGCTGGAGCCGGTCAGCGAGGCGATGTCCTCGTAGCCCTCCTCGCGCTGGGCGAGCAGCCTCAGCAGCGCTTTCTGGTCCCCGCTCAAAGCCACGAGGGGGAACCCTACGCGACCCGCGACCCGGGTAGGGTGCCGCCGATGTCGGACGAGATGGCCGAGCGCGAATCCGGGTCGAACTTCGCCGCCCTGGTCGGTGTCGAGTGGCTCGACGACGACCCCGAGCGCGCCCGCGCCCGAGTCGAGGTCCGCGAGGAGCTGCTGCAGCCGTTCGGGATCGTCCACGGAGCCGTGATGTCGACGCTGGTGGAGAGCGTCTGCTCGCGTGCCACGGCGCTCGCCGTCCTCGAGCGGGGAATGGTCGCGATGGGGCAGTCGATCAACGTCAACTTCCTCCGCCCGGTCTCCGAGGGCGCGATCGAGGTGCTCGCCCGCGCTCGGCACCGCGGTCGCACGACCTGGGTCTGGGAGGCGGAGGTGCGCGACTCCGAGGATCGGGCCTGCGCCCTCGCCCAGATGACGATCGCCGTGAGGCCGATGCCGAGCCGAGCTTGACCAGGACGCAGGGAGGGAAGCGTGCCCTGCCCGTGAGCGACCGAGGACGCCGTCAGGCGCGGCTCGGCATCGGCCTCAGCCGCCGAAGCGGTTGGTGATCGGCAGACGGCGGTCGCGGCCGAAGGCGCGGGGCGTGATCCTGATCCCCGGCGCGGCCTGGCGCCGCTTGTACTCGGAGCGGTCGACCATGCGCACGACGTCGTCGACCACCTCCGCCGGCATCCCCGCGGCGATCATCTCCTCCCGTCCCTGGTCCCGCTCGACATAGGCCTCGAGCACCCGGTCGAGCAGCTCGTAGGGGGGCAGGGAGTCGCTGTCGAGCTGGTCCGGGCGCAGCTCCGCGGAGGGCGCCCGCTCGATCGCCGAGGCCGGTACCAGGTCCCGCCCTGCGGTCGCGTTGCGATGCCGCACCAGTTCGTAGACCAGGGTCTTGGGCACGTCCTTGATCGTGGCGAAGCCACCGGCCATGTCGCCGTAGAGGGTCGCGTAGCCGACCGACATCTCGCTCTTGTTGCCGGTCGTCAGCACCAGCCAGCCGTGCTTGTTGGAGAGGGCCATCATCAGGTTTCCCCGGATGCGGGCCTGGATGTTCTCCGCCGCCAGGTCCGGCTCGGACGGGCGGGTCGGATCGCGCGGGAGGTCCTCGTCGGCGGCTTCGCCCGCGTGCCGCCGGAAGGCGGGGCCGAGCGCCCGCTCGTACTCCTCCATCGCCCCCTCGATCGGTATCTCGAGCGCCCCGATCCCCAGGTTGGCGGCGATAGTCCTGGCGTCTGCCTGTGTTTCAGAGCTCGAATGCGGCGAAGGCATGATCACGGCGGTGACGTTCTCGGCGCCCACGGCGTCGGCGGCGAGCAGCGCGACGAGCGCCGAGTCGATCCCGCCGGAGAGCGCCAGGCCGACGTGGCGGAAGCCGTTCTTGCCGACGTAGTCGCGGAGGCCGAGGACGAGGGCCGCGTAGACCTCGGCGAGGTCGGGCAGCGGCTCGGGGAGCGGGCAGGCGCCATCCGCGTCGAGGTCGCAGACGAGCAGCTCCTCCTCGAACTGGGCGCCGCGGGCGAGGACGGCGCCATCCGCGTCGAGGATCAGGCTCTGTCCGTCGAAGACGAGCTCGTCCTGCCCTCCGACCAGGTTGCAGAAGGCGAAGCGGGCGCCGTAGGCGGACGCCAGGTCGGCGAAGATCCGTTCGCGCTCCCGGCCCTTGCCGCGGTGATAGGGGGACCCGGAGGGGTTGGCGATCAGCCTCGCACCCGCCTCCACCTCGGTGGAGGCCGGCGGGCCCTCGACCCAGCAGTCCTCGCACACGGTAAGCCCCACCCTGACTCCGGCGACGTCGACCGTCCCGCCGCCGCTGCCGGGGATGAAGTAGCGCTGCTCGTCGAAGACCGCGTAGTTGGGCAGCCGGTTCTTTCGGTAGACGTCGAGGACCGCGCCATCGCCGAGGACGGCGAGCGCGTTGTAGGCATGGCGATGGTCGCCCCCCGCCGGCGCGGGGTCGGCGAAGCCGACCAGGGCGACGATTCCCTCGACGCCGCCCGCGATCTCCTCCACGGCACGCCGGTTCGCGGCGATGAAGTGACGCTTGAGGTAGAGGTCCTCGGCCGGATACCCGGGAACGCAGAGCTCCGGGAAGACGACGAGGTCGGCGCGCTCGGCGCGGGCGCGGGCGATCCACTCCGAGACCTTCGCGGCATTCGCGTCGATGTCGCCGACCGTCGCGTTGACCTGTCCGAGAGCTATGCGCAAGCGCGCCTTCCGGAATGGGGCATCACGGCAGTATCGCCGCCCCGTGCCGAGGGCAGCGCCTCGCCGGTCGGTAGATTGACCTGGAAATGACGAAGTCCTGGAGAAACGCCGCGGTGGCGGCGGCCGTCGTGGCGGCGTTCGCGCTGCTTCCGGGCTCGGCCCTCGCGGGGGACCAGTGGACCTTCCGGGCGCCCGCGGCCCGGCCGACGGACCATCCCGACCCCAACCGCCACGCCTACACGGTCCCCGAGGCGCCCGCCTCGCCCAGCTGCACGGCGCACTTCTGCGTCCACTGGGTGTCGGAGGGCCGCGACGCGCCCAACCTCACCGACCTCAACGGACACGCCGACGGCGACGGGGTGCCGGACTTCGTCGAGCAGGTCCAGGAGGTCGCCGAACACACCTACCAGGTCGAGAACGTCAAGCTGGGCTGGCGCGACCCCCGCTCGGACAACCGGCGGGGCGGAGGCCGGGGCAAGACCGACGTCTACCTCGCGCAGGTCGGGGGCAGCCTCTTCGGCTACGCGGCGCCGGACCGCGGGCAGACCAACCACAGCCACAGGCTTCAACGCCACCTGCATGGTTACCTGGTCCTCGACAACGACTACGACCCGTTCGAGTACCCGGGCACCCAGCCGCTCCATGACCTCGAGGTCACCTTCGCCCACGAGTACAACCACATCCTCCAGTTCGGCTACGACGCCTACCAGGACCCGTGGTTCGCGGAGTCGACGGCGACCTGGATGGAGGACCAGGTCTACAACGGCATCAACGACTACCTGCGCTACGTGCGGCGCTGGACACGGCTCTTCGACACACCGATCACGTCCACCTCGATCCGCGAGTACGGCTCCGCGGTCTGGAACGAGTGGCTGGCCCGGCGCTACGGCCGCTCGATCATCCGCAAGGCCTGGGCGGAGGCGATCCACGTCAAGCCGGGCGGCTTCTCCGTGGCCGCCTACAACCGGGCGATCCGCAGCGCCGGCGGCCCGGGCTTCAACCGCGAGTTCGCGCTCTTCTGCCGCGACGTGGCCGAGTGGCGCACCGGCCACGGGTTCCGCGAGAGCTACCTCTATAAGGACTTCCCCAGGCAGGGGGGCATCGTCCCCGGCGGCCGCGCGAAGACGCGGCGGCTCAACCACACGACCTTCCAGCTGCTGGGGGTCCGGGGGCGGCGCGGCAGGGCGGTCCAGGTGCAGATCACCGCCCCCCGGGGGGCGGCGGCCGCGGTCGCCCTGGTCGGCCGGATCGGCACCGAGAGGAAGGGGAGGGTGATCTCCCGCATCACCTACAGGCGCCGTGGGGGGAGGATGTCCGTGAAGCTCTCCCGGCCGCGGCGCTTCCAGAGGATCACGGCCGTCCTGATCAACGCCGACACCCGCGCCTTCGGCTTCAGCGCCCGTCGCTTCGACTGGAACTACCTGACCGACACGGCGCCGTTCCGCGCCCGCGCCCGCGTCGTGCGCTGAGCCCGGCGTGCCGAGGCCGGCAGGGTCTCGACGACCTCCTCGATCGCGGCCTCGAGGTCGAGGGCGAAGCTGTCGAGGTCGGCCATCGCGTCGTAGTCGCCGATCAGGCCGAAGTCGACCTCGCCGTCGTAGGACATGATCCCGACGCAGAGCGCCTGGCGGCGTGCCAGCGGCACCAGCGGGAAGATCGACTCCATCCTCCGTCCCAGCACGTAGAGGGGGAACTGCGGCCCCGGGACGTTGGTCACGACCAGGTTGAAGAAGCGCTGCGCCGGTTGCAGGCGGGCCGCCTGCGAGGCGATCGTCGGCGGCGCGAAGTCGGTGATCCGGGTGAGTATCTCGGCGCCCACGGCCTGGCCGGAGCCCTTCAGGTCTCCCATCGTCTCGGTCAGCTCGCGCAGCCGCTCCACGGGATCCTCGCTCCAGACCGGCAGCGGCGCCATCATCGCCGAGATCCGGTTGCCGAGCGCGCCGTGCTCCTCGTCGGCGCGGACGCTGACCGGGACCATCGCGCGCAGCTCCAGGCCCTCGGTGTCATGCCCTCGGGCCCGCAGGTAGTTGCCGAGCGCCCCGCTCACCACGGAGAGGACGACGTCGTTGACGGTGCCACCGTGGGCGTTCTTGACCTCCTTCAGGAGCTCGAGCTCCGTCCGCACGAAGGCGACTCGGCGGTGAGGGCCGATCTCGACGTTGAACGGGGTCGGCGGGGCGGACATGCCGACGCCGACGATCCTGCCGGTCGCCCCCAGGCCGCTGAGCACCTGCCGCGGTCCGCGCAGCACGGCCCGGACGCCACGCACGACCTCGCGCGGGCTGGTGAGGCGCTCGCGCAGGGCCTCGCCGAGCAGGTGCAGGTCGGTCGGCTCCGGCCGCGGCGCCCACTTCGGCGGGCGCACCGGCGGCTCCGGGGGGTCTGCGTCGACGTCGAAGAGGACCGTGGTGATGTCGACTCCCGAGACGCCGTCGACGAGGGCGTGATGGCTCTTGCCGACGATTGCGAAGCGCCCGCCGTCCAGGCCCTCGACCAGCCAGAGCTCCCAGAGCGGCTTGGTGCGGTCGAGCTGCTGCGAGAAGATCCGCGCCGCCAGGTTGCGCAGCTGCTCCTCGGAGCCGGGCGGGGGCAGCGCGGTCTGGCGCACGTGGTAGTCGAGATTGAGGTGGGGATCGTCGACCCAGACGGGCCGGCCCTGGGCGAAGGGAACGTTGCGCAGCTTCTGGCGGAAGCGGGGGACCAGGTGCAGCCGCGACTCGATGTGGTCTCTGAACTCGCGGTGGCTGGGCGCATCGCCCTCGAAGACGATCGCCGAGGCGACGTGCATGTGAGCGCCCGCGCGCTCCATGTGGAGGAAGGACGCGTCGAGTCCGCTGAGTCGATCCTCACTCACAACGTGAAGTTTCGCACACGGCGCGCCGCGCACGGCGAGTCCAGGTTTTCGGCTTGCCAGAGCGGTTTGCAGGGAAGCGACCAGGGCAACGTCGTGTGAGCTGCGTCACCCAGGGACCGGGCTCGGCCCCCTACGGTCACCGGCTCCAAGTCGAAAGCCGACCGCCGAGTCCCCCGCGAGCGAAGCGGGGGAGCGGGGGACCCACTGGCCAGGCCGAGTCCGGCGTGGCGGGGGCGAGTCGGGCGGTGATCCGCCCGTAGCGGCAGCCCGGGTTCCAGCCCGGGGCCGCGAGCCCGACAGCTAACCCCGTAGGACGGAGAAAGCGAGTTGAGCCAAAGATGCGTTTCCTGCTGCCCGCGATGGTCGTCGCCACGCTCCTGCCCGCCGCATCGGCGGGCGCCGCGCGGCACCGCGAGCATCACGCCCCGCGACGCGCCGGGGCCCATCTATCCCTGCACGTCTCCCGCCACAACGTGCTCTCGGGCCGCGACCTGGTGGTCAGCGGCAGGCTGCGGCCGAGCATCGGCATCGCCCACCGGGTGAAGGTGGTCGTCAGCGGGCCCTCCGGAGGCACGGTGCGGGCCCGCACCAATCGGCGCGGAGCCTTCCGGGCCCACTGGGGCCTGCGCCGGTCGGGCATCTACAAGATCCGTGCCTATGGCATCCACGACCGCCGGGTGCGCGGCTCGCGCAGCGTCCGGCGCCGGGTCGCCGTCTACCACCCCGCGGCGGCGTCCTTCTACGGTCCGGGGCTCTACGGCGGCGCGCTCGCCTGCGGCGGGACCCTGGAGCCGGGGACGCTCGGCGTCGCCCACCGGTCCCTTCCCTGCGGCACGAGGGTCCGCCTCCGCTACCGCAACCGCTCGATCACGGTGCCGGTCATCGACCGCGGCCCCTACGTCGGCGGCCGCGACTTCGACCTCACCGCGGCGACCAGGGCCCGCCTGCGCTTCCCCGACACCGGCGTCGTCCTCTCCACCAGGTGAGGCCGGCTCTCAGCCGGAGAGGCCGAGCCGCATCTGCGGCTCGGCCTCGCTCGCCGGCGGCGGGTCGCCGAACTGCGCCACCCTCACCCCGAGCAGCCTCACCGGCCGCGGGGGAGAGTAGGCCCGCAGCAGTTCGAGCGCCAGCGACGAGACCAGCTGCGGGTCGTCGGTGGGCCGCTCGACGGTGACCGAGCGGCTGACGTTCGTCCAGTCGTCGAGGCGAACCTTGATGCCGATCGTCCTTCCCCGAAGGCCGCGCGCCCGCAGGCGCCGACAGAGCTCCTCGGCGAGCGACGCGATCGAGGAGGCCATCGCCTCGGGGTCGGCCACGTCGTGGTCGAAGGTCGTCTCGGTCGATTGCGACTTCGTCTCGTGCTCGACGACCACGGGTGTGTCGTCTTCGAGGCGGCCCCGGCGCCGGAGCCAGGGGCCGGTGCGGGGTCCGAAGGCCTCGATCAGCTCGGCCTCCTCGCGTGCGGCGAGCTCCGCCAGGGTCCGGATCCCCATCCGCTCGAGGCGGCCGACCGTCTTCGGCCCGATGCCCGGCACGAGGCCGGGCGACTCCGCAGCGAAGCGCTCGACGGCCTCGCGCCGGGAGAGGACGACGAGGCCCCCCGGCTTGCCCAGCTCGCTGGTGATCTTCGCCAGCATGCGGCTCTCCGAGATCCCGATCGAACAGCTGAGGCCGGTCTCCTCGCGGACCTCCGAGGCGATCCGCCGCATCGTCGCCTTCGGCGAGAAGAGCCCGGTCAGGTCGACGTAGGCCTCGTCGAGCCCGACCACCTCGACCGTCTCGGCATTGCGCCGCAGGATCTCCATCACCTCCGCCGAGGCGGCCCGGTAGGCGGTGAAGTCGGGGGGCAGGTAGACGGCGTCGGGAAGCCGGCGACGGGCGACCGCCGCCGGCATCGCCGAGTGGATCCCGGCCAGCCGGCGGGCCTCATAGCTCGCGGTCGTCACCACCGCCCGCGGGCCGGAGCCGCAGACGACCACCGGCTTGCCCCGCAGCTCGGGCCGCCGGCGCAGCTCGACCGACGCGTAGAAGGCGTCCATGTCGAGATTGCGACCACACGGGGCCAGTTCGCGATTGGCACAGACAAACGGTACGACGCCTTGCGGCTGCCTACGCGGTGATCGGATGCCGGGCGGGCGTTTCGCGCCGATGGCTTAGGAGAAGAGCCGCCGCGCTGAGGCGATGCTGGCGCCGACTCCGATAATTTGCTGTCATGTACCTTGACACGAAATGTCAGACACGTCCACAACCCGCCCGTATCGCATGACACGTCGCGCCGAGGCGTTTGCCGCGACGCGCAAGGCGATCCTGGACGCGGCGATCGATCTCACCGACCCACGCGCTCCACTCTCCGCCATCGCCGCCAGGGCCGGGGTCTCTGAGCGCACGGTCCTGCGGCACTTCGGAAGCCGAGACGGACTCCTGGCGGAGGGAATTCGCGAGAACCTCGCCCGCCGGGAGGTCGAGCGTTTTGCCCTGCCGCCGGGCCACATCCCCAAGGCCGTTGCCGCACTGATAGAGCAGTACGAGGCGTTTGGTGACCGGATCCTGCGGCTGCTTGGGCAAGAGGGGATCGACCCCCGGGTCGATGATGGGCTGGAGCGGGGGCGGGAGCTGCACCGGCGCTGGGTCAGGGAGAAGCTCGGCCCGCTGCTCGACGCCTGCGACGCGCCGACACGTCGCCGTCGGCTCACCCAGCTCGTCGCCGTCTGCGACGTCTACACCTGGAAGCTGTTGCGCCGCGACAACGGCCTCGGGCTAGCCGAAACCGAACTCGCACTCCGCGAGATGATCGTCGCCCTGGTCGAGGCGAAAGGCGGACCGGAGGCGTGAGGGTAGCGATCCTCGCCGAGGGCACGCGCGGCGACTTCGCGCCGATGGCCGCGCTCGGGGCGCGATGACACGGCGCGGTCACGAGGTGAGCATGACCGCCAGCGAAGAGTTCCGGCCGATGGTCGAGGCGGCGGGCGCCCGCTTCGTCCCCTTGCCGGTGAGCCTCACCGCACACATCGCCACCAAGAAGGGACAACGGTCGCTGAACCGCGGTTGGTACCCCGCGATGCGGGGGGTACATCAGCTGTTCCACCGGCACCGCGTAGGAATCGAGGACGCGCTCCTCGAGGCGGCCGAGGAGGCTGACGTGCTGGTCACGGTGCTCAACACCCACGACCGCGCCCAGTGCCTTGCCGTCGCCAACCAAATCCCGCACGCATTCGTCCAGTTCTTTCCGGTGCTTCCGACTCGCGAGTTCCCCGCTCCGATGCTGACGCGCAAGCGCGTGCCAAGCACCCTCCTGCGCCTCGCCACGCACTACCTGACGATCTACGGCTGGTGGCTCGCCAACTTCGCCGACAACCGGGCGTTCGCCCGTCGCCTCGGCCTCTCGCGCGTGCCGCCGTCGACCGTTCATGCCTGCGCCGATCCCGGCACGCCGGTGCTTCAGGCCTATAGCCCCATCCTGGTCCGAAAGCCACGCGACTGGAGCGAGAACCATTTCCTCACCGGCTTCTGGCAGCTGCCGGCGGGTATCCGCGCCGCCCTCGACGAGGAGGACTTACCGGACGGCCTCGATACCTGGCTCGATGCCGGCGAGCCACCGGTCTTCCTCGGTTTCGGCAGCATGCCGGTACGATTTAAATTCATTT
The DNA here is from genome assembly GCA_963712325.1 of uncultured Solirubrobacterales bacterium. Taxonomy (GTDB): domain Bacteria; phylum Actinomycetota; class Thermoleophilia; order Solirubrobacterales; family 70-9; genus VRUE01. The sequence continues at coordinate 116,593 of CAVQHG010000008.1, read as the reverse complement.
CCTGATGATCAACCGCCGCTTCAAGCTGCCGCTTGCGTACTGGCGCTGGCTGCGACTCCCCGCTCGATCGTGCTTGGGAGCGGTCGTTGGGCGCGCTCCACAGTCGCGGTCGCCGGCTTCATCGAGGAGGCTCGACGAGCAGCCTGCGCGCCGAATCCCCAGCTGTACGAGGAAAAACAAGAACTTTCTACAGTCGATGATCGTCGCCCAGGAAACCGGAGGAAAGAATTCAGCGACGAGGAGATCGTCTGCAACACGCTCACCCTGCTCATCGCCAGCGAGGACACGACTGCGCACACGATAACCTGGACAACCTAGCTGCTCGCGCTCAACCCCAAAGCACAGGCGCGCTGCGCCGGAAGAGGCGGAAAGAGGACGCTCGGAGAGCCGCGAGATTCGTCTAGCGAGCACAAGACAAGTCGAGCGACTAAGATACGATGCGGCGCTGTGAATCCGGCATCTGTCCGGTCATTCCTGCGACCGTTCCCCAGGTTAGGCCGGGGCGCAGCGGATCCCCGGCCCGCAACCTGAGCGGACAGGGGGGTTTGAGGGAGTGTGAGGGGCGGGCAGATGCGGAGACGGCGCTCGGGGCGGGCGTCGGCGCGCGCCGGGGGTGCGTGGCTGGTGACAGCGGCCCTCGCAGCGCTCGCCGTGGGGCCCGTGCAGGCCGCCGAAGCCGCGACCGAAACCGAGCTCCCGGGGGGACGGGTGATGGAAGCCACGCTTTCGCCGGAAAGCCTCTTCCCCGGCGACATCGCCGTCGGCCCTGACGGCAACGCCTGGGTCCTGGTGGGCAAGGGCCAGCCCGGTCACGCGGCGTATGCAATGGACGTCAGCTACGCGATCGACCGGGTGACGCCCTCGGGCGTCGTCACCGAATTTCCGCTGGGCAATTCCGACCAGGTTGCCAGGCCGAGCGAGCTAAGGGCCGGCCCGCTGAACAGCATGTGGTACCTGGCGAGAGGCACGCTGGGGCGGGTGGCGATGAATGGCGAGGTGACCGAATTCTCGGTTCCGACCGGATATTTCGCCGAAGGCCTGGCGGCGGGACCGGACGGCAACCTCTGGTTCACCCGTCGCGAAGACACGGGCACCGACGCCATCGTCAGGGTCACGCCGAGCGGCCAGTCGATCGCGTTTCCCCTGCCCAACCGGGAATCGGGCCCCAGCGGGATCGCGGCGGGGCCGGACGGCAACCTCTGGTTCAGCGAGTACTTCGGCGGCCGCGTGGGACGGATCACGCCGCAGGGAGAGCTGACCGAGTTCAACGCGGGCCACGACTACCCGCGTGAGATCACGGCCGGGGCGGACGGCAACCTCTGGTTCACGGCCTTCGGCGGGCTCGGCCGAATCACCCCGCTCGGGCGGACGAGCTTCCTGCCCGACGTCGGCGTCGGCGGCCCGATCGCTGCGGGAGGCCCCGAACCGGCGGTCTGGCTGGCCGGCCGCAGAGGCTCGCTGGAAACCGTCAACGCGAACTGGCAGGTCTCGACGTTCGCGCTCCCGGGGCACCCCGCCGGCATCGACGGCGTCGCCGCCGGCCCGGACGGCTCGATCTGGTACTCGGCGGACCCGAACGGGCCCTGCCGGGGGGGCGGGGGCACCTGCATGTCCCGCGTCTACAGCGACCCGGGAACCGTCGGCCGCATCTTCCCCGAGCGCCTCCCGGTCGAGATCGGGGTCCCCCGCCGGTCACACGGGAACTGGGCACGGGTGCCGGTCCACTGCGTGAGCGCCGCGTCCGCGAGCGTCTGCGAGGGCAGGCTGGAAATCGACATCTGGGGCTCGTCCGGGGGCGAAAGCCATTCCGCATCGCCGCCGGCGCCGGGCGCCCGATCGCCCTGCGGCTCACCCGCGTCACGCGGCGGGCGCTGCGCCGCCACGCCCACCTGCGGACGGCGGCGACGGCGACCCTCGCAGACGGCCGGCAGGTGAGCCACCGCGGCCCCCTGCGCCTGCGACGCACGCATCGCCGGCACGGCGCCGGGCATCACCGCCGGTCCGGGGAGCGCCTTTCGGCCGGCGGCAGGTGATCGACCGCCCGTTCGTGGAGCAGGTTCAGGAGGTTGCCCTCCAGCGCTTTGGAGACGGGCTGGGGAATCCCGGTGGCGGTCAGCGTCACTTCGGCGGGTCCCGCCCCGAAGGCGAGCACGTCGACGTAGGCCGACAGGGTCATGGGCTCCGATGCCGCGGCTCCCGGCTCGTAGGAGCTCAGCTGCGATGAGCCTTCGCTGAACGTCACCCGGGCGGAGATCCGGAACCCCAGGGACCCGTCGGGGCTGCGCGGAGGCATCCGCAGCCGGGCGACGGAGACGTCCCCGAGGTCGGCTTCCGGCGTGCCCGCTTCCTCGAGCGCCGGCACGTAGAGGCGCTTCAAGCAGGTCAGCGTATGCTTGCGGCGCACCAGGCGCAGCCGATGCTGGACCATCGTCACGCGGGGCGCGACTTCGACTTCCGACTGCACGGACAGCCCACCGCCCGCCCCGGTCGTGCCGTAGGTCCTCGACTTCTCCTCGACGAGGTTCTCGTCGAGCCCGGGGGGAGCGCCGATGCAGCGGACGAAGCGCCGTTCCAGGCGCCGTTCGCGCGCCGGGTGCTCGCCGCCTTCGTCGGGCCGGACTTCGAAGTAGGGGACGTCGTCCGCGCGCAGGTTGATCGCCCGCGCCAGCGACCGCGCTTCGGCGCGCGTGATCTCGGCGTCCGCTGCCGCTGAGTCGCGCCCGCCGGACACCGTCCGCTCCGCTGCGCTCCCGGTCCCGCTCGTCGCCTCGCCGCCGGTGCCGCAACCGGCCGCGCAGAGCGCGGCGAGGGCCGTGAGGGCGAGGGTCGCGACAAGCGCTCGCGAGGCGGGGAAGGTCATGAATCGGGCATCGGCATCTTTCCGGGGCACCTTAGACTGGGGGCATGGCTTCCGCCGAGGCGAAGAACCTCGAGGCGATCTCGAAGGCGATCGACCAGCACAACGCCAACTGCCCGTTCCCGGCGGCCGAGGTGCGGATGAACCCGTTCGAGGTCGAGCGGCTCGGCTGGGACGAGATCCGCGGGCTGCCGTTGGTCCCCGACCCCGAGATCGGCACCGGGCGCTTCCGCATCGTCTGCTCCCGCGACCTGGAGGGCGAGGGCCTGGAGGAGGTCGAGGCGGTCGGCTCCGAGCTGGTCACCGCCGAGCCGGCCCCGAGCCGTCAACCGGGCACCCGGTAGGGGTCGAATCGCCGGCTCAGAAGTTCCAGAGGTCGAGGCCGGCTTCGGAGAGCGAGCTCTGCAGTTCGGAGTTGAGCCGGGTCAGCTCGCCGGTCCAGATCAGGATCCCCATCGCGATCAGGATCAGCCCGCCGACCGCGACGATCGCCTGGTAGTGGCGCTTGAGCACCGTGAAGGCGGTGGTCATCCGCGAGAAGGCGAGCGCCGTGAGCAGGAAGGGGATCGCCAGGCCGGCGGAATAGACGGCGAGCAGGAAGGCGCCGCGGCCGGCCGAGTCGCTCAGCGCGGCCGCCGAGAGGATCGCCCCCAGCGTCGGCCCGATGCAGGGCGTCCAGGCGATCGCGAAGGCGGCTCCGGCGACCACCGGCCCGCCCTTTCCGGCCCGCTCCAGCAGGCCGTTGACGTGCCACTCGCGGTTCAGCCGCGTGATGAAGAGGGAGGCGACGAAGAGCACCCCCATGGCGATGATCAGCGCCGCGGAGATCTTCGTCAGCAGCTGCTTGTTGTCGTTGAAGAAGGACCCGAGGCCGGTGGCGGTGAGGCCGAGGACGATGAAGATCGCCGAGAAGCTGGCCACGAACATCAGGCTGGGGACGAGGACCCGGCGCCAGCCGGCCTCGTCGAGCTCTGCCGCCGAGACGCCGGTGACCGCCGACAGGTAGCCGGGGACCAGGGGCAGCACGCAGGGCGACAGGAAGGAGACGATCCCGCCGCCCAGCGCCGCCACCACGGTCACCCCGGCCGTCGGGTCGGTGCTGATCTCGGCGAGGAACACGACCCTTCAGGCTACTGCGGAGGCGGCGCTTGCATCGCCGCGGCGCCCGGTGGAGGATGGCGAGCATGGACATCAACGCGCTGATCCTCAACTGCACCCTGAAGAAGTCACCCGAGCCCTCCAACACCCAGGGCCTGATCGACATGGTCACCGCCCACTTCGACGAGCTGGGCGTCGGGCACGAGACCCTGCGGCCGGTCGATTTCAACATCCCGTTCGGGGTCGTCTCCGACATGGGGGAGGGCGACGAGTGGCCGGGGATACTCGAGAAGGTGCTCGCCGCCGACATCCTGATCATCGGCATGTCGATTTGGTTCGGGGTCCGCAACAGCGTCAGCCAGATGGTGATCGAGCGCCTCGACGGCACCTACAACACCACCAACGAGGTCGGCCAGTACCCGCTCTACAACACCGTCGGAGGGGTGGTGGTCACCGGCAACGAGGACGGCGCCCACGCCTGCGCGGAGACCACCCTCTTCAACCTCACCCACCTCGGCTGCGCGATCCCGCCGAACGCCGACACCTACTGGGTCGGCGACGCCGGGCCGGGCCCGTCCTTCCTCGATGCCGGCGGCAAGGACCACGCCTACACGCAGAAGACGGCGAAGTGGATGGCCCACAACGTCACCCACCTGGCGCGGATCCTCAAGCAGCACCCGATCCCGCCGGAGGGCAACACGGTGCCCGGCTGGCAGCCCGACGACTGCGGGGGCCACGACGACCGCATGCCGGCCGGCCACGTCGGATGAGCGCCCGGGGACGCACCACCGGGGCGGCAACCGGTAGATTTCCTGGCCAGCCAGCCAAACAGCGCCGCGCACCGGCGGCAAAATCACAGGAGCAGACTTTGAGCAACCGCACGTTCGTGATCGGGGTCGGGATGACCAAGTTCGAGAAGCCCGGCAGCAAGGAGGGCGACTACCCGGACTGGGCCAAGGAAGCGGGGGAGAGGGCGCTGGCCGACGCGGGCATCCCCTACGACGACGTCGAGCAGGCCTACGCCGGCTACTGCTACGGCGACTCGACCTACGGGCAGCGCGCCCTCTACCAGCTCGGGCTGACCGGGATCCCGGTCGTCAACGTCAACAACAACTGCTCGACCGGGTCCTCGGCGCTGTTCCTCGCCCGCCAGGCGGTCAAGGGCGGGATCGCCGACTGCGCCCTCGCCGTCGGCTTCGAGAAGATGGAGCCGGGCAGCCTCGGCGTCAAGTACACCGATCGCACCAACGCGATCGACAAGCACGCCGCGCGCATGTTCGAGATCCGCGACCCCGAGGCCTCGCCGCCGGCTCCGCAGATGTTCGGCAACGCCGGCCGCGACCACATGGAGAAGTACGGCAGCGAGCCCGACCACTACGCCTGGATCGGCTGGAAGAACCACAAGCACTCGGTCAACAACCCCTACGCCCAGTTCCAGGACGAGTACACGCTCGAGGACATCAAGGCGGCGAAGATGATCCACGACCCGCTGACCAAGCTGCAGTGCTCGCCGACCTCCGACGGCTCGGCCTGTGCGATCGTCGCCTCCGAGCGCTACGTCGACGAGCACGGCCTCTGGGGACAGGGCGATCGAGATCGCCGGCCAGTCGATGGTCACCGACCTCGCCTCGACCTTCGCCGAGGACGCCGACTGCATGACGATCGTCGGCTCGGACATGTCGAAGACGGCCGCCGACGCGGCCTACGAGGAGGCCGAGGTCGGCGCCGAGGAGGTCGACGTCTGCGAGCTGCACGACTGCTTCAGCGCCAACGAGCTGATCACCTACGAAGCGCTCGGTTTCGCCGCAGGAGGGCGAGGCCCACAGGCTGGTCGAGGAAGAGGCGACCACCTACGGCGGCAAGGTCGTCGTCAACCCTTCGGGCGGGCTGATCTCGAAGGGCCACCCGCTTGGGGCGACCGGCCTGGCGCAGTGCTCGGAGCTCACCTGGCAGCTGCGCGGAGAGGCGGATAAGCGCCAGGTCGAGGGCGCCGAGGTGGCGCTGCAACACAACATCGGCCTCGGCGGCGCCGCCGTGGTCACGGTCTACAAGCCGGCCGCCGCGTAGCGGCGCCGGAGAGGGGAGAGGAGATGGCGAAGGAGCGGAAGCCACTGGCCGGCAAGGTCGTCGCGATCACCGGCGGCGCCCGCGGAATAGGCAGGGCGACGGCGACGGCGCTCGTCCGCAAGGGCTGCCGGGTGGCGATCGGCGACATCGACCTGCCGCTCGCCGAGCAGACCGCGGCGGAGCTGGGAGAAGGGACGCTCGCGCTGCCGGTCGACGTCACCGACCGCGCCGCCTTCGCCGACCTTCCTCGACGAGGCCGAGCGCCAGCTCGGCCCGCTCGACGTCGTGATCAACAACGCCGGGATCATGCCGGTGACGCCGTTCGTCGAGGAGAGCGAGGAGTCGATCCACCGCCAGATCGACATCAACCTGCACGGCGTGATCACCGGCACCCAGCTGGCGATCGAGCGGATGCGGCCGCGCGGCCGCGGCCACATCGTCAACATCGCCTCGCAGGCCGGCAAGGGCGGGCTGCCCGGGATCGCCACCTACTCGGCGACCAAGCACGCCGTCGTCGGGCTGACCGAGGCGGTGCGCTGGGAGCTGCGCGGCAGCGGCGTCGAGACCCACTGCGTGATGCCGACGGTGGTCAACACCGAGCTGACCAGCGGCGTCAGCCATCCGCTGGGTCAAGCCGGTCGAGGCCGAGCGACGTCGCCGACGCGATCGTCGAGGCGCTCGAAACGGCGCGCTACGACGTCTGGGTGCCGAAGGAGAACGGGGTGATCTTCAAACTCCTCTGGCTCTGGCCGCGCGGCGCGCGCGAGGCGCTCGGCAGGCTGATGAAGGTCGACAAGCTGATGACCGAGGTCGACCACGGCGCCCGCAACGCCTACGAGACCCGGGTCGCAGGCGGGGAGGCCCGCGCCGACGAGGCGGGCACGGAGCCGCGCACGCCAGCGCGAGGCCGCCTGAGCATGGGACGCCTCTACGACGCGACCTGGGGGAGGGCGTTCAGCGCCCTGTACGACCGCATCCTCAGCGGCACCGAGGATGCCGGCCTGCGGGAGACGCGCCGGGAGACGCTCGCAGCCGCCTCGGGGCGGACGATCGACATCGGCTCCGGCACCGGGGCGAACATCGGGCTCTACCCGGAGTCGGTCACCGAGCTGGTGCTCGCCGAGCCGGATCCCCACATGCTGCGCCAGCTGCGGCCGAAACTCCGAGCGCAGCGGCGAGAGCGCCGAGATCGTCGAGGCGCCGGCGGAAAGCCTGCCCTTCGAGGACTCGAGCTTCGACACCGCCGTCTTCACCCTGGTGCTCTGCACGGTCCCCGACCCCGACGCCGCGCTGCGCGAGGCGGCGCGGATCCTGAAGCCGGGCGGCCGGCTGCTGTTCGTCGAGCACGTCCGCTCCCAGGAGCCCGGGCTGGCCGGCTGGCAGGATCGGCTCGAGGGGCCCTGGCGCTTCTTCGCCGACGGCTGCCGATGCAACCGGGACACGCTCGCCTCGATCAGGGCGGCCGGCCTCGAGGTGCAGGAGGTCTCCGACGAGGAGATGCCGAAGTCGCCGCCGCTGGTCAAGCCGATGATCCGCGGCAGCGCCGTCGCGCCCAGCTGAAACGTGATGCGTGACGGCGAGCCGCCTGCGGGGCGCGTCCTGCCGGCCCGTTAGCCTCGCCGAGATGAGCGAGGAGCTGGCGTTTCCGGCGGGGCCGGTGGCGGACAAGATCACGGTCTGGCCGATGGAGGACGGCCGCTACGGCCTCGATGCGACCTTTCAGGGCAAGACCGGCAGGTCGCAGCCGCGTTCAGATCGTTCGTCGTCTGAGCTCCCGCGGCGCCCGCTCGGCGCATCAGGATTCACGGAACGAGGGCGGAAGCTTTCCTTTGGGCCGAGACACCTGAGTCATGGGTCGGTTCTCGGACTGAACGGGTGGTGTCTCAGTTTGAATTTGGACCCTCCTGGATCGTCAGTACGATGGATGCATGCCCGACCGATCACGGAAAAGACCCCGCGATCCCAACCAGCTCGCCAAGCTCGTAGTCGATCTGGCGACCGGCGAGGCTGAGGATCAAGACCCAGACGCGGGCAAAGACCCCCACGCTGTCGAGCTAGGCCGGCGCGGCGGTAAGAAGGGCGGCAAGGCGCGGGCGGCCAAGATGAGCGCCCAGGAGCGCAAACAGTGCGGCTGCGCAAGAAGGCCGCAGAAGCGCGCTGGAAAGCGAAAAACCAGTAGGCTATGTCTCGTCGTCCGCACTCATCAGCATCCTTGCTCGGGCAGGTACCCGAGAAAGGATTGATGATGGCGACGAAAGACGAGGCGAGTAAGGCAGCAAGGGCGCTCTCGAAGCGAGGGGCGTCAAAAGGCGGACGGGCTAGGGCGAGTGTCCTCACAGACGAGGAACGGAGCGAAATCGCACGAAGGGCGAGCGAAGCCCGGTGGGCGAAGATGGGCAGATAGTTGCTACAAGAAGCAGAAAAACGTTGACGACGATGACCAGGACAAAGGCGACGTTTGGACTTGGGTGGCGATTGACGCCGACTCGAAGCTCGCCGTCAACTGGCTCGTAGGGCAGCGCAACTGGAAAGATTGCTGGCAGTTCATCGACGGCATCAAGAAGCGCGTCAGCGGGCGCATCCAGCTAAGCACCGACAACCATGCGAGCTATCGCGGGGCAGTCGGGCTCGTGTTCGAAGGGGATGTGGATTGGGCCACGATCCAAGGTCTACCGCTCCAAACGGGTCGGTCCCGTCTCGCTATAGCCCGCCTGTTTGCGTGGGTGTCGAAACCGAAAACCCGGCTCGGCAGTCCCGACCTCAGACAAGGTTTCAACCTCCTATGTGGAGAGGTCGAACTTGACGATGCGAATGGGAATGAGGCGTTCTACGCGTCTTGACCAACGGCTTCTCTCAAGAAACTAGAGAACCACAGCGCCGCGGTCGCGCTTCACTTCCTGCACTACAACTTCGCTCGCCCGCACAAGACACTTGCCGATCCGTTATCCCCGCTGACGTTCCGGCGATGGCGGCGGGGGTAGCGGATCACGTATGGACGATGGAAGAGATCGCGAGTTGGGCCGCTCGATTCAAACTGAGACACCACCACTGAACGCACGATAATGGTGGTTATGTAAACCTACGGGCGAATCGCCGAAGAGGCGGATCTGCGGCGATCCGGTCGCGGGTGGCCACACCACCTGCTGAGGCCGGGGCGGCGGGCGATCGCCCAGGGTCAGCGCGCCGCGGCGATCGCCGATTCGATTTCCGAGGCCGAGTTCGGCGTGTAGAGGAGTTCGCGCTTCCCGCCGGGCCCTTCCACGGCGAACGAGGGCGTTCCTTCGAAGCCGAGCTTCCTCGCTTCGTCGGTCGTCTTGCGGACCTGGGCCAGCAGCTTGCTGCTCTTGCGCGCCTCGTTCCAGGCGGCGATGTCGGGGACCTTGGCGGCCTTCGCCACCGCGGTCAGGAATTCGTCGTCCGCGTAGGGTTCCGTCTCTTCGCCCTGGTTGCGGTAGAAGATCTCGAGGAAGTTCCAGCCCCGGCCCTGTTCGCCGGCGGCGAGGGCGGCGGCGCCCGCGACCTCGGACTGGTCGTCGATGATCGTGAAGTTGCGGAATTCGATCCGCGCTTCTTCGCCGCGCACGCTCGAGTCGATCACGTCGGGGACGATTTCCTTCGCGAAGGAGGCGCAGACGGGGCACTTGAGGTCGCCGAACTCGATCAGCTTCACCGGCGCCTTCGGATCGCCGAGGGCCATTCCCTGCTGCGGGATCCCCTGCAATTCGGCGTTCGCCTCGCCCGCCCCTTCCAGGTTGGAGGCGTCGCCGCCCCCGCCGCCGCTCGAGTTGACGACGATCAGGACGACGACGGCGACGATCGCGATGAAGGCCGCGGCGCTGGCGATCTGGAGCAGCAGGCGACGGCGCTGCTCGCCCTCGGCGTGCTGTTCGGCGACGATCCTTTCCTGCTTGCGCTTCTCGCGCTCTTTGCGACCGCTCATGGAGGGGTCCCAACGTAGCGCACCATGCGGACCGCGTTGAGCGCGAAGAGGATCGTCATCAGGATCGCGCTGGTCACGCACCACTGGCAGATGGCATCGATCACGAACAGCTCCAGGTAGGTGAGGAAGACGCTGTAGCCGAAGCCCGCCAGGGAGACCGCGAATCCGCCCATCCGCGCCACGTCCCCACGCGCGAATGCGGCGAGGAGCAGCAGCAGGTAGCCGATCGCCCCGAAGATCGCGATGTTGACCCCCAGCAGGTGCGAGTAGGAGCTGTCGGCCACGGTCTGGCATCCGTGGCTGCCGCCGACGCAGACCGGGCTTCCCCCGCCCGAGTCGGCGATCGCGATGTAGGTGGCCACGCCGATGCCCAGCGTCGCCACGAAGGTGGCGGCGCTGCGCAGGACACCCTCCCCGCGAGCTCTCAAGCGCCGACCTCCATCAGCTCCTGGGCCCGCCCAGCAGCCGGCCCAGCGCGGAGAGCAGCCCTCCGCCGTGCTCGGGCGGCCCGAGCTCGGCCGCCTGCTCCGCGCTCAGCTTCAGCGTCACGCCGCGCTCGGCGGTACGCGTGACCTCCGGCGCGTCGGCGAAGCGCAGGGCCCCGCCGGCGTCGCGAAAGACCACTCCGTCGAAGATGTGCTCGCGGTAGTTGTCGCGGATCTCCACGACGGCACCCACCTCCGCGCCCTCGGCCGAGTAGACCGGCGCGCCGACCGGGACCGCCGTGTAGTGGACCGCCGCGCCGTCGTCGATCGGCGCCGGAGGGTCGCCTTGCTCGCTCACACCGGTCATTCTTGCGGTTCCGGCCCCTGGGCCGCGAGGAAGCGGGCGATCTCCCGCGCCAGCATCCCCCCCTGCCAGGCGAGCGGCGAGCGGCCCTCCTCCTCGCTGGCCAGCTCGGCGCGCGGCAGCCGCCGCGCGTACTCGGCCGCGGTCGCGTACGGGTGCCCCGGGTCCGCCTCGTCGAGGCTGGCGACGACCAGCGCCCGGACCGGCAGCTCCTCCAGCTCGTCCAGCGAGTCGAACGGCCGCGAGCGAGGCACCTGGCGCAGCGCCTCGGCGACCGCGCCAAGGTCCCGGTGCGCCTCCATCCGCTCCCGCGTGAAGCGCATCACCGAGTCTCGCCATCTCGGGTCGATCCCCTGCACGCGGTCGATGTAGTCGATGAACCCGTCGATCCCCGCCCCCTCCAGCGCCTCGGCGAGCCCGTCCCAGAAGCGCAGCGACTCCGGCTCGATCGAGCCGTCGTACACGGGGCCGACCACGACCAGGCCGGCGACCCGCTCGGGATGGGCCAGCGCGAACGCGACCGCGGTGTGCGCTCCCATCGAGTGCCCGGCCAGCGCCAGCTCGCCCTCGCCGACCTCGGAGGCTACGACGCCCTCCAGGTCGGCGACCTGCTCCGGGTATCCATAACCCCGGCCCGCCGGGGCGGGACCCGACTCGCCGTGCCCGCGGGCGTCGTAGGAGATCACCGCGTGCCCGGCCCGCGCCAGCGCCCTCGAGCCGTGCAGCACCTGACTTCTGGTCGCCGTCAGCCCGTGGCAGAGGACGACCGGTGGGCCCTCCCCTTCCCTCTCGCCCCTGATCCTGGCGCCCGCGGCAACCTCGAAGGGCTCCGGCCCGGCGCTCGCCATCAGGCGATCGCGGCGACGGCCCGTTCGATGTCGTCGGCCGACTGATATGCGGCCCCGGTGCGGGAGACGTGCCGGTGGCGGACGATCCCCTCGCCGTCGATGACGAAGGTGGCCCGCATCACGTAGCGCCCGTCCACCGCTCCCTCCAGCCGGGCGAGCTTGCCCAGCGGCCCGATCCAGCCGGTGACGCCGTAGCTCCTCGCCACCTCCAGGCCCTCGTCGGCGAGCAGCGGCACGTTCAGCTCCCTCTCCCGGGTCCAGCGCTCGTGCGACTCGACCGACTGAGGCGAGATGCCGAGCAGCTCGGCGTCGACCGAGTCGAGCTGCTCGGCGCGGTCCCTGTAGGAGCAGAACTGCTTGGTGCAGACCGGGGTCGCGTCTCCGGGGTAGAAGAGCAGGACGACGTTGCGGCCGCGGTAGTCGGAGAGTCGGTAGGTCCTCCCCCGGTCCCCGGTAGCTCGAACTCGGGTGCGGCATCGCCGACGTCGACCTTGGCCATGCCCAGACCCTAGATGATCGATGCCGGCCCCCCCGCGCCGGGATCACCACCATGTGGGCCCCAGAGTCCCCGCGCCCGCCGGCCGCCGGCTCAGGGGCGCTCGATCACCGAGTGTTCGATGATCACCGTCTGCTTCGGTTCCTCGTTGGGCTTGCCGAGCTTGCCGATCCTTTCGACCACGTCCATCCCCTCGCTCACCTTGCCCAGCAGGGCGTATTCGGGGGGCAGCCCGGCGTCGGCGGCCAGCACCACGTAGAACTGGCTCCCGGAGCGCCCCGGCGGCTCCGCGGAGCTCTTCGCCATCGCCACCACGCCCTTCGTGTAGGCGAGGTTGGCGGGCGGCTTCTCGTCGACGCTGTAGCCCGGGCCGCCGGTGCCGTTGCCGAGCGGGTCGCCGCCCTGGATCACGAACCCGGGCGAGATCCGGTGGAAGGAGAGGCCGTCGTAGAACCCTTCTTCGGAGAGGAAGGCGAACGAGTTGACGGTCTTCGGCGCCCGCTTGCTGTCGAGCGCGATCGTGAAGTCCCCGCAGCTGGTCTCGATCCGCGCCGAGACGGCTTCGCCCTTCTTCACCGTCTGCTTCGGCTTTTCGAACTGCACCTGCTTCGGCCTCGGTTCCGGCACCTCCCTGCAGCCCGCCGCACCGGCGGTGTCCGAGCCTCCGCCGCCGCGGCCGATCAGGATCGCCGCCACCACCCCCGCCGCCACCAGCGCGAAGACGGCGAGCACGATCCAGCGCCGGTCCGGCCCCCCCTCGGTGCTTGCCTCCATCGCCGGGCAGGTTACCGCCTGCGATCATCGTCACGTGGGCGGCGCCGATCCGATGCTCCCCCTCGCCACCGCGGTGCTGCGCCTCGGCACCGCGGCCCCCGAGCGTGCCCTCGAGCTCGAATGCCGGGATGGCGACGGCGCCCTCTTCCTCGCCCGCGAGTTCCCCGGGGCACGAGTCCGGGGCGTCGACTCACGCGCCGAGCGGGTCGCCGGCGCCGGCCGCCGGGTCGGGCTCGATCCAGAGGGCCGGATCGCCTTCAAGCGGGGCACGCCGCGGGACCTGCCCTTTCCCGATGATCACTTCGACCTCGTCGTGCAGGTGCGTGGGCCGCTCGCGCCGCCCGAGGCGGCCCGGGTCCTCCGCCCCGGCGGCCGGCTTCTGCTGGTCGGCCTGGACCCCGACCGTGACCTGCTCGGCCTGCGCCGCCGCCTGCGCCGCGCCCGCCTCGCCCGCGCAGGGTTCGAGCCGGTCGAGGTCGGAGAGGCGGGCGGACGCAGCTTCGCGGTCATGGCGATGCGCGAGGGGTTGGCCGGGCACCGCTCCGACTAGGCTGCCCGCCCTATGGGCAGCCCCGAGCGCTCGAGCGTCGATCCCGGAGCCCCGCTGGCGCTGCTCGTCAACCCATCCTCCGCCGGGGGCCGCTCGCTGAAGCTCCTGCCCAGGCTCGAGCAGGCGCTCGACGAGCGCCGCGCGACGTTCCGCGTGCAGCGCACGAGGGGTCTCGAGCACGGGGTCGAGGCCGCCCTCGACGCGATCGAGGCCGGCGAGGTCCCGGTCGTGGTCAGCGGCGACGGGCTGATCGGCGCCGTCGGCGGGGCGATGGCCGGCTCAGAGTCGCCCCTCGGAATCGTCCCCACAGGCCGCGGCAACGACCTGGCGCGCGTGCTCGGCATCCCCGAGGACCCCGAGCAGGCGATCGACGTCCTCCTCCACGGGGAGACGCGGCGGATCGACGTCGGCGAGGTCAATGGCCGCCGCTTCCTCGGCATCGTCAGCGTCGGCTTCGACTCCGAAGCCAACCGGGTCGCCAACGAGACCCGCTTCCTGCGCGGCAACCTGGTCTATGCCTTCGCCGCCCTGCGCACGCTCGTCCGCTGGAAGCCGGGCCGCTTCACCGTCCGGATCGGCGAGGAACGGCTCCGCTTCACCGGCTACTCAGTCTCGGTCGCCAACAGCCGGGCCTTCGGCGGCGGCATGTTCATCGCCCCGGACGCCGAGCTCGACGACGGCCAGTTCGACGTCGTCGTCGTCGGCGAGGTGGGCAAGCTGCGCTTCGTGAGTAACCTGCCCAAGGTGTTCAAGGGGACCCACGTCGAGAAGGACGAGGTGCGTGTCTTCCGCGCCGCAAGACTGGAGCTGAGCGCCAGCCGCCCCTACCCCGTCTACGCCGACGGCGAGCACCTCACCGAGCTCCCGGCCTCCCTGCGGGTGCTGCCGCGGGCGCTCAGCGTCGTCGTGCCGCCCCGGGCCGGGGATTGACCACGGCCGAGCGCAGCGGCGCCCTTTTCGCAGCGAAGCGCGCCGCGGCGCGCTCGGTCGGCGTCGCCAGCCGCGCCAGCCGCCGCGGCGGCGGCACCACGCTCCCCGGCAGGGTGCTGCTGCGGCTCGCGCCCGACGCGATCGCCAGGCTCGGCGCCGGGCTGGAGAGCGCGACCGTGGTCAGCGCCACGAACGGCAAGACGACCACGGCCGGGATGATCGCCGCGATCCTCGCCGACCGGGGACGCCACCCGGTCCACAACCGCGCCGGGTCCAACATGACCTGGGGAGTGGCCACGGCGCTGCTCGAGCAGCGCGGCGAGGAGGGCCTCTTCGAGGTCGACGAGGCCTGGCTGCGCCGCGTCGCGACCGATCTCGACCCCTCGCTGATCGTGCTCGGCAACCTCTTCCGCGACCAGCTCGACCGCTACGGCGAGATCGAGGCCCTCGCCGACGACTGGGCCGCATTGGTAGCCGAGCGCTCCGGGCGCACGCGCTTTGCGCTCAACGCCGACGACCCGCTGGTCGCCGACCTCGGCCGCGACCCGGAGGGCGTCGCCCGCGAGGGCGTCGCCTACTTCGGCATCGACGACCCCTCCCAGGCCCTCCCCGAGCTCCAGCACGCCTTCGATGCCAAGCACTGCCGGCGCTGCGGCCATCCCTACTCCTACGAGCGGGCCTTCGTCGGCCACCTCGGCCACTACTCCTGCGAGAGCTGCGGCGCCTCCCGGCCGCACCCGGAGGTCGCCGCGGCGGAGATCGAGCTGCGCGGCATGGAGGGCTCCTCGACCCTGGTCAGGACGCCGGAGGGCGAGGTCCGCATCGAGCTGCCGCTGCCCGGCCTCTACAACGTCTACAACGCCCTCGCCGCGCTCGCCGCCGCCCGGCAGCTCGGGGTGGGCCCGGGCGACGCCGCCGCCTCGCTGGGTGGCATGCGGGCGGTCTTCGGCCGGGTCGAGACGATCGACGTCCGCGGCACCGCGGTCTCGATCCTGTTGATCAAGAACCCCGCCGGCGCCAACGAGGTCCTGCGCACGCTCGCGCTCGAGAGCTCCGGCGAGGAGCTCGACCTGTGGATCGCGCTCAACGACCGGATCGCGGACGGGCGCGACGTCTCCTGGGTCTGGGACGCGGACTTCGAGCTGCTCGCCGACTCGGTCCGCAGGGTCACCTGCGCTGGCAGGCGCGCTCCCGAGATGGCGCTGCGCCTCAAATACGCCGGCTGGCCGCCACAGCGAATCGTCGTCGAGGAGGACGTCGAGCGCTCCCTCGACGACGCCGTGGCCGCCGCCGACGGCCGCCTCTTCGCCCTCCCCACCTACACCGCCCTCCTCGAGCTCCGCAAGCTCCTCTCGGCGAGGGGCCTTGCCAAGGACTTCTGGAATGACGCTTTCTCCCGCCCACGCCCCACCGCCCGTCGCGGACGCGGAAGCGAGCCCGCAAGGTCTCCGGTCATGATGGATGCGGGCGAGCGAGAGCAGAGCAGACGGGCGGGTATGAGAGCGAGCTCGCGAGACTTCCGGTAATCATGGGCGCGAGCGAGCGAGAGCAGAGCACGCCGGCCAATATGGATGCGAGCGAGCGAGAGCAGAGCAGACGGGCGGACATGTCGGTCCTATGGCACGACCTCGAGTGCGGCGCCTACGACGGCGACCTGGAGCTCTGGCGGGAGCTGGCCGAGCCGGCGGAGGGGACGGTCCTCGACCTCGGCTGCGGCACCGGGCGCGTCGCCCTCGACCTCGCCGCGAGGGGCCGGCAGACGCTGGGCGTCGACCTCGACGAGGAAATGGTTGCCGCCCTCAACGGGCGCGCCGCGGAGGCGGGCCTGCCGGCGGAGGCGGCCGTCGGCGACGCCCGCGCCCTGGCTCTCGGCCGGCGGTTCGGGTTGGTGATCGCCCCGATGCAGCTGCTCCAGGTCCTCGGCGGCACCGAGGAGCGCATCGCCTGCCTGCGCGCCGCGCGGGAGCACCTCGCCCCGGGGGCCCTCCTCGCGGCCGCGGTGGTCGACGGGATTCCCCCGGAGCTGGTCGAGGACGCCCCCTCCCCCCTGCCCGACACCCTCGAGCGCGACGGCTGGGTCTTCTCGAGCCTGCCGCTCGACGCCGATCTCATCGACGGGACGATCGTCGTCCGCCGACTGCGCCAGGCCGTCTCCCCCGACGGCGAGATGAGCGAGGAGCTCGACGAGGTGCCGCTGCGGCTGCTCTCCGCGGAGGCGGTGGAGGCGGAGGCGCGCGCGGCGGGCCTCGAGCCCGTCGACAGGCGCGAGATCCCGCCCAACGACACCCACGTCGGCTCTGCCGTCGTCGTCATGGAGGCCGTCTGATGGAGCTGCGCGTCCTCGCCCTCTATCCGGACCAGATGAACATCTACGCCGATCGCGGCAACATCCTCTTCCTGCAGAGGCGCTGCGAGTGGCGGGGCATCGGCTTCGACTACCTCGGCGCCGGGCCCGGCGAGGGCATCGACCCGGCCGCCCACGACCTCTTCTACGTGGGCGGCGGCCAGGACCGCGACCAGCGCGCGGTCGCCGCCGACATGGTCGCGGGCAAGCGCGAGGCGCTCGCCGCGGCCACCGAGGACGGCGCCGTCGTCCTCGCCGTCTGCGGCGGCTACCAGCTGCTCGGCCACAGCTACCAGCTCGGCGAGGAGAAGCTGCCCGGGCTGGGGATCGCCGACCTGGAGACAGTGCGCGAGCCGGGCCCGCGGCTGATCGGCAACGTCACGATCGAGGCCGAGCTGGACGGCGAGCCGCGGACGATCGCCGGCTTCGAGAACCACGGTGGTCGCACCTACCTCGGCCCGTCGGCGCAGCCCCTGGGCAGGGTCCTGCGCGGCTTCGGCAACAACGGCTCCGACGGGCTCGAGGGCGTCCGGCTGGGCAACCTCTTCGGCACCTATCTCCACGGCCCGCTGCTGCCGAAGAACGCCTGGCTCGCCGATCACCTGATCGAACTGGCGCTCGAGCGTCGCCTCGGCTCCCGGCCGCGGCTGGAGCCGCTCGACGACCGCCTCGAGCGGGCCGCCCACGAGTCGGCGCGGGCGGTCGCCTGAGTCAGCGCCCGCTGGAGCCGAAGCCGCCGTCGCCGCGGGAGGACTCGGTGAGGCGCTCGACCTCGACCGGGACCGGCAGGGCGACGGGGACGATCACCAGCTGCCCGATCCGGTCGCCCGGCTCGACCCGGAAGATCTCGGCCGGATCGGTGTTGAGGAGCAGCACCGAGACCTCGCCGCGGTAGCCGGCGTCGATCAGCCCGGGGGCGTTGACGAGCGAGATCCCGTGATCGCGCGCCAGCCCTGAGCGGGGCAGGACCAAGCCGGCGTGTCCCTCGGGGACCTCGACAGCCAGGCCGGTTCCGACGCTCCAGCGCTCCCCGGGCCCGATGTGGGCGGCCTCCACCGCGCAGAGGTCCAGGCCGGCGTCGCCCTCGTGCGCCCTGGACGGCAGGGTCGCCGCGGGGCTCAGCCTGGTGATCCGCAGCTCCACGGCGCGCAGCATATTCGAGCTGGCCGCAGGCGCTCCGGCTCAGGCGACGGCGAGGTCGTCGAACCGGTGCAGCTCGGCGACCGGCACCCTGGCCCTGACCAGGACGCCGTCCTCGCGATCGGTCCGCCGCAGGTCCCCCGCCACCTCATGCAGCTCGTGCAGCCGCGCCCCCTCCGCGTAGGGGACGAGCAGCTCGACCTCGGCCAGCGTCTCCTCGAAGGCCTCCTCGATCCGCGACCTGAGGTCGTCCAGGCCCTCGCCGTCCACGGCCGAGACCAGCACCGCGTCGGGATGGGAGAGGGCCGCCTCGTCGCGCTCGTCGGGGTCGAGCAGGTCGGCCTTGTTGAGCGCGAGCAGGCGCGGCTTGTCGCCCGCCCCGATCTCCTCCAGCACCTCGTCGACCGCCCGCATGTCCCGCAGGCGCCGCTCGCGCGGCTCCGAGGCGTCGACCACGTGCACGATCAGGTCGGAGAGCACCGTCTCCTCCAGGGTCGCCTTGAACGACTCGACCAGCTGGTGGGGCAGCTTCTCGATGAAGCCGACCGTGTCGGTCAGCAGGTACTCCCGCCCCGAGAGCCGCATGCCGCGGGTGGTCGGGTCGAGCGTGTGGAAGAGGCGGTCGCCGACCCCCGCCTCGGCTCCTGTGAGGGCGTTGAGCAGGGTCGACTTGCCCGCGTTCGTGTACCCGGCGAGGGCGACGCGCGGCAGCGAGGAGCGCTGTCGCCGTGCCCGCATCACGCCGCGGTTGCGCTCCAGCCGCAAGAGGCGGCGGCGCAGGGCGGCGATCCGGTCGCGGGCGAGGCGCCGGTCGGTCTCGATCTGGCTCTCGCCGGGCCCCCTGGTGCCGATCCCTCCGTCCATCCTCCCCGCGCCGAGCCGCTCGAGGTGGGTCCACAGCCCGCGCATGCGGGCCATGTTGTATTCGAGCTGGGCGAGCTCGACCTGCAGCTTCCCCTCGGCGGAATGGGCGTGGTCGGCGAAGATGTCGAGGATCACCGCGGTCCGGTCGATCACCGGAACGCCCAGCTCCGCCTCCAGGTTGCGCTCCTGCCGCGGCGCCAGCTCGTCGTCGCAGGCGACCAGGTTCGCATCGCAGGCGGCGATCTCCTGCTTCAGCTCCCGCAGCCTGCCGCGGCCGAAGTAGCGGTCGGGGTCCGGGCGAGGGCGCTGCTGGGTCGCCTCCCCCGCGGTCGCGACCCCCGCGGTGCGCAGCAGCTCCTTCAGCTCGCTGAGCGGGTCCCCGGCCCCGTTGCGGCCGTCGACGATGCCGATCGCCATGGCGCGCTGTCGCGCCCTCGGGTTGGAGACGCCAGCCCCGTTGGAGGCGTAGCGGCTCTGGGCCGCGCGCCCGTTCCTCGATCGGTCCACTCGCCTCTAGTGTAGGCGGGCGGCGAGCGAGGCTCCCGCCGGTGGCATAGGCTTGACCGATCAAGGTCTTCCTCACAGGAGCGACCGGCTTCATCGGCGGGCGCGTGGCCCAGCAGCTCCGCGCCCGCGGCGACGAGGTCGTCTGCCTCGTCCGCAGCCCCGAGAAGGCCACGGCGCTGACCGAGCTCGGCTGCCAGGTGGTCGCCGGCGATCTCTCCGACCCGGATGCGATGCGGGCGGCCATGGAGGGCTGCGACGGCGCGATCCACGCCGCCGCGATGTATGAGGTGGGCATTCCCGAGTCCCAGCGCCCGGCGATGTACGAGGCGAACGTCGTGGGAACGGAGAACGCGCTGCGGGCCGCGAAGGACGCCGGGGTTCCGAAGGTCGTCTACGTCTCCACCGTCGGGGCCTTCGGCAACACCCACCACCGGATCGTCGACGAGTCATACGAGCACCCGCGCCGCGATTACACCTCCTACTACGAGCAGACCAAGGTCGAAGCCCACGCGATCGCCAAGCGGATGATCGAGGAG
Organism: uncultured Solirubrobacterales bacterium; assembly: GCA_963712325.1. Taxonomy (GTDB): domain Bacteria; phylum Actinomycetota; class Thermoleophilia; order Solirubrobacterales; family 70-9; genus VRUE01. Next base: position 96,853 of record CAVQHG010000008.1, on the reverse strand, counting down.
GAGGCGCTCCCCTGCGTCATCGTCCAGCCGGGCGGCGTGTACGGGCCGGGCGACACGTCTTCGATCGCGGCCCTGCTCGACCAGTTCCTCTCCGGGAGGATGCCGCTGATGCCCTTCCCAGAGCTCGGGATCTGCCTCAGCCACGTCGACGACATCGCCGCCGGCATCCTGCTCGCGCTGGACAGGGGGGCCACCGGTGAGACCTACGTGCTCAGCGGTCCGGCGACCACCGCCCGGGAAGCGATCGAGACCGTCGCAAAGCTGACCGACAGGAAGGCGCCGAAGAGATCGATACCGGTGCCGCTGATGAAGGCGATGACCCCGATCGGGCCTTTGGTCGGCAAGCTGATGGGACAGCCGCCCAATCTGCGGGAGCTGATCTCCTCCGCCGATGGGGTCACCTTCTGGGCCAGCTATGAGAAGGCCGAGAAGGAGCTCGGCTACGCGCCCCGGGGCCTCGAGGAGGGGCTGCGACAGACGCTCGAGGCCGAAGGGATGCTTCCCCCCGCGGCAGCCCCCGCCGCCGCCTGAGCGCCGCCCCGAGCAATGCGCGTAATCGACGTCGAGCACCTGGGCCGCCCGCACGTGATCGGCTGCTGGGAGGTGGATGGCATCCTCGTCGACCCCGGGCCGGAGTCCTCGCTGCAGACCCTGCTGGCGGGGCTGGGCGAGGAGCGGCCGCGGGCGATCGCGCTCACCCACATCCACCTCGACCATGCGGCGGCGACCGGGGCCCTGGTCCGCCACTGGCCCGACCTCGAGGTCTACGTGCACGAGCGGGGCGCTCCCCACCTGGTCGACCCCAGCCGGCTCCTTTCCAGCGCAGAGCGCCTCTACGGAGACCGCATGGAGTACCTCTGGGGCGAGATCGTGCCGGTGCCCCAGGAGAACGTCCGCGCCCTGGCCGGCGGTGAGGAGGTGCTCGGCATGAGGGTCGCCTACACCCCGGGCCACGCCTCCCACCACGTCTGCTACTTGCACGAGGAGTCGGGCACGGCCTTCGTAGGCGACGTCGCCGCGGTCCGCATCCCGGACACCAATCTCGTCGTCCCCCCCACTCCACCGCCGGACATCGACATCGAGACCTGGCTGGAGTCGATCGGGGTCGTCGAGGCCTGGAGCCCGGAGCGGCTCGCCGTCACCCACTTCGGCCCGATCGACGACCCGGCCGAGCATCTGGACGTGGTCCGCGAGCGCCTCGTCGAGGAGGCCCGCCTCGCCCGCGAGCTCGACGAGGATGCCTACGAGGCCCGCCATCGCGAGCTGGTCGCCGAACGAGCCTCCTCGGCCGAGGCCGAGGCGGAGCTGATCCAGTGCGTGCCGCCCGAGTACCAGTGGCGCGGCCTCGACCGCTACTGGCGCAAGCGCGAGGAGCGCCAGGCCCAGGCCTGAGAACGACGCGCGGCCGGGCGAGAGCGGAGGAGATGGCGCCCAGCCGCCCCCGGACGCGGGAGCGGGGGCGCGAGAACTCCGGGGGTGATTGGCGCGCCCGCGCGGGAGCAGAGGAGGCGGCGCTTACGCCAGATGCTCGCGCATCCGCTCGACCGCCTCTTCGATGCGGTCGTCGGGCGTTGTCAGCGAGATCCTGAAGAACCCCTCGCCGCTCGGCCCGTACATCGAGCCGGGCGAGACGATCACCGCCGCCTCCTCCAGCACCAGCTCGGAGAAGGAGGTCGAGGTGTGGCCCTCGGGAACTGGCGCCCAGACGTAGATCGTCCCCCTCGGAGCCGCGACGTCGACCCCGATCTCGCGCAGGGCGCCGACAACCAGGTCGCGGCGGCGCGCGTAGGTCTCGTTCATCCGCTCCAGCGGGCCACGCGGCCCGCGCAGCGCCGCCACGCCGGCCATCTGCACCGCCTCGAACAGGCCGGAGTCGACGTTCGTCTTCAGCCGCCAGTAGGTCTCGATCGCTTCCGGGTTGCCGAGGATCGCCGCACAGCGCCAGCCGGTCATGTTGAAGCCCTTGGAGAGCGAGAAGACCTCGACCCCGACCTCCCTGGCTCCGGGCGTGGCGAGGAAGCTCGGCGCGACGTAGCCGTCGTAGGTGGTCTCCGAGTAGGCGTTGTCGTGGACGACGAGGATCCGGTGCTCGCGGGCGAAGGAGACGACCATCTCGAAGAAGCCCTCGGGGACGGTCGCGCCGCTCGGGTTGTTCGGGTAGTTGAGGAACATCAGCCGCGCCCGCGCCGCGACCTCCGCCGGCACCGCGCTCAGGTCAGGGGCGAAGCCCAGCTCCGGGACCAGCGGCAGCAGCTCGGGCGTCGCGCCGGCGAGGATCGGCCCTCCCGTGTAGACCGGATAGCCGGGGTCGGACGCGAGGGCGACGCCGCCGGGGTCGAGGAAGGCGAAGCAGAGGTTGTAGATGCACTCCTTGGCGCCGATCGCCGGGATCACCTCCGACTCGGGATCGATCTCGACGCCGAAGCGCTCCCCGTAGAAGTCGGCGAAGGCCTCGCGGAACTCGGCCCGCCCGCGGTTGCTCGGGTACTTCTGGTTGCCCGGGTCGGCGACCGCCTCCTGCATCGCCTTGACGACGTGCGGATAGGTGGGCTCGTCGGGATCGCCGATCCCGAGGCTGATCACGTCGACCCCCGAGGCGCGCTTCTCCGCGACCCGCCGCTCGAGCTCGGCGAACATATAGGGGGGCATTGCCTCGAGGCGCTTTGAGGGCTCGGCGATTCCCATCGGCGCGAAAATCTATTGACCCCGCGCCGGCCGTGCGGCTCAGCCGAGGCCGGCGAGCGCCTCGAGCATCTCCGCCGCGAGCTCTCCCGAGCAGATCGGCTCGGCCCAGCCGCTGAGGCGGACGTCGAGCCCCTCGCCGACCTCGACCTCGAGCTCGCCGCCGTCGAGCTCGACCACGATCGGGCTCGAGGCGCCGCGCAGGTAGGCGGTCACCGCCGCCCCGCTCGCCCCGGTCCCCGAGGAGAGCGTCTCCCCCACGCCCCGCTCGAAGATCCGCGCCCGCACCCGGCTGCCGTCGATCCTCAGGAAGGAGACGTTGGTCCGGTTCGGGAACAGCTCGTGCGATTCGATCGCCGGGCCGATCGCGGGCAGGTCGAGGCTCTCCAGCTCGTCGCCGACGACGATCGCGCACTGCGGGTTGCCGATCGAGACGTGCTGGAAGTCCCAGGAGCGCCCGTCGGCGACCAGCGTCCCCCGGCCGTCCGCCGGCCCCGAGGGGAAATCCGCCGAGCTGGTCGAGGCGCGGCCCATCTCCACCGAGCAGGTCCGCTCCGAGGTGATCGTCGGGACGATCGGGCCGGCCGCAGTGAGGATCGAGAAGCGGTCCGCGTCGGTCCAGCCGCTCCGGCGCAGGTAGAGGATCGCCTCGCGGGCCCCGTTCCCGGAGAGCTCGGCCTCCGAGCCGTCGGGGTTGAAGATCCGCAGCTCGGCGACGTGAGTCGGGGTCGTCGCTGCGCGAGAGCAGCAGCACGCCGTCGGAGCCGACGCCGAGGTGCGGGTCGCAGATCCGCTCGACCCGCCGCGGGGTCAGCTCCCAGGGGAGATCGTCGCGCTCGACGATCACGTAGTCGTTGCCGAGCGCCTGCCACTTCTCGAACCTCATGCCGGCTCCAACGCTATGCGGCCACCGCGGGGACGCGCTCGCGGAGGCGCACCCGCAGCCCCCGGGGACTCATCGTGAAGCCGAGCAGCTCGGTCACCGGCGGCGCCTCGGGGTCGAGCTCGACGCTGAAGTTGCGGGCGACCATCGACAGCACCGTCTTCGCCTCGAGGAAGGCGAGGTTGCGCCCGGGGCAGAAGCGCGGCCCGGCGCCGAAATTGAGGAACGACTTCTGGCTCGGCACGGCCAGCTCCTCGTCCTCCTCGAGCCAGCGCTCCGGCCTGAACTCGTCGGCGCGCTCGACGTCGCGCAGCCCGGCGTGGCGATGCAGGAGGATGAGGCGGGTCCCGGCCGGTATCCGGACGCCGGAGACCTCGGTGTCCGCCAGCGGCTCGAGCCCCGAGATCGGGACCACGGGCGTCAACCGCATCGCCTCGCGGATCACCCCCTCGACGTAGCGGAAGCGCTCGACCGTCTCGTACTCGGTCGCGTAGCCCCGATCGCCGAGCGCCTCGTCCGCCTCCTCGGCCCAGCGCGCCTGGACCTCGGGGCGGGTGGCCACCGACCAGATCGTCCATGCCATCGAGTGCGAGGTGGTGTCCTCCCCGGCCAACAGCAGCGTGAAGACGTTGGCGAAGATCTCCTCGTCGGTGAAGGTGCCCTCGTTTTCCTGCGCCGCGATCATCCCCTCGAGGAAGTTCTCGGGCTCCTCGCGCAGCTCGGGCCGCTCCGCGATCCGCTTGCGCGTCTGCTCCACGAAGCCACCCACCGCCGGGCGCAGGGCCGCCAGCGAGCGATCGAGAGCACGGTCCGCGGGTAGCCTCACCCAGCGCCAGTAGGGAAACGGCGCGAAGAGCCGCCGGTTGGTCATGTGGAAGACGCGGTGCAGGTGCTGCTGCAGCTCGCCGTCGCCGTGCTCGAGCGTGTTCAGGTCCTGGCCGAAGGCGAGCGCCGAGGTGACGTCGACCGTGAAACGCGAGAGCAGCTCGCCGACATCGAAGGGCCGCCCGTCCCGGGCACGCTCGGCGAGCCTGCCGTGCAGGCGCCGCGTGCAGGTGCCGATGATCTCGAAGTAGCGCTGGAGGTGGTTGCTGTTGAGCGCCGTGACCGCCAGCCGCCTGGCGCGGCGCCAGTCGTCGCCCTCGGCGGCGAACACCCCCACCGTGCCCCACATCTCCCTCGCCGTCGACTCGATCTCGCTCCAGCGCCGGTAGCCGTCCGGGCGGTCGCGCAGCAACGCGTTGATCGTCTCCGAGTCGCCGAGCACCACCACCCGCCTTGGTCCGATGTCGATCCGGAACATGGGCCCGTGCCGCTCGCACCACCGCTCGGCCACCCGGTGCATGCTCTGTGGCCGCACCCGGTGCGCGTTGCCGATCAGCGGCAGCCCCCCCGGCCCCGGCAGGTCTGAGATCTCGCGCGTGGCGGCCATCGCGCCCAGTCTCTCAGACGGCCGCCCGCGCACAGCGCCTCGCCGCCCGAGGGTGAGCCCTGCCGGTCAGAGGTGAGCGGCGATCTCGGCCGCGACCGCGGCGTCCTCGCGCTCCCCGCGGTCGATGCGCACCAGTCCCGGCACCTTGCGCATCCAGGTCAGCTGCCGCCGCGCGTAGTTGCGCGAACGGCGCTTCATCAGCTCCAGGTCGCCGCTCTGCAGCTCGTCGAAGCCGAGCGCCTTGCGGGCGGTCCGCGAGGGCCCGGCCTCCTCCGCGCGGCGGACCTCCTCGACCGCCCCCGCCGCCGCGATCGCCTCCGCCCGCGCGTCGACCCGCTCATACAGCGCCGCGCGCTCCATGTCGAGCCCGAAGATCGTCGTCGGGTGGCGCGTCTCCGCCGACCACAGCTCGGAGTCGGGCGCCCCGCTCGGGACCCTGACCAGGGAGAGCTCGGCGACGGCCGCGCGCAGGTAGAGGCCGGTCCCCCCCACCACCAGCGGCCGCCGGCCGGCCGCCAGCGCCGCGTCGACCTCGCGGTGGGCGAGGCGCATGTAATCGCCCACCGAGAACGGCTCGGTGACCGACACGAAGCCGATCAACCGGTGCTCGAGGCGGCGGCGCTGCTCGGCGCTCGCCGCCCCGGTGAGGGTCTCCATCCCCTCGTAGACCTGGAGCGCATCGCAGGAGATCGCCACCGGATCCTCGCCGCGCTCGCGCAGGATCTCGGCCAGCTCGACCGCGACGCCGGTCTTGCCGACGCCGGTGGGCCCGAATATGCCCAGCACCCTCAATGCGAGGAGACCAGCGCCGCCACCCCGCCGAGGGTCTGGGAGGTCGCCGTCGCGATCTCCACGTCGACGAGCTCGCCCGGCTCGGCGATTCCTTCGAAGTTGACCGCCTTGTTGTGCCTGGTGCGGCCGCGCAGCCTGGTCTCGTCCGTCCTGCTCGGGCCCTCGACCAGCACCTCCAGGCGGCGGCCGAGGAAGCGCTCGGCGCGCTCGGCGGCGCGGCGCTGGACCAGCTCGACCAGGCGTTCCATGCGCTCGACCTTGACCGGATGCGGGACCTGCCCGTCGAGCAGGGCCGCCTCCGTCTCGCGCCGCGGTGAGAAGACGAAGGTGAAGGCGCCGTCGTAGCCGACCTCATCGACCACCTCGAGCGTCTGCTCGAAGTCGGCGTCGGTCTCGCCGGGGAAGCCGACGATGATGTCTGTCGTCAGCGCGCAGTCGGGCACGTGCTCGCGGATCAGCGCCACGCGCTCCATGTAGCGGCGCCGGTCGTAGGTGCGCCGCATCCGTTTGAGCACGGCGCTGGAGCCGGACTGAAGCGGCAGGTGGACGTGCTCGCAGAGCGAGGGAAGCTCGGCGTGGGCGCGGATCACGTCCTCCTTCATGTCCTTCGGGTGCGGGCTCGTGTAGCGGATGCGCTCGATGCCGTCGACCGCATCGACCCTGGCGAGCAGCTCGGCGAAGCCGATCCGCGAGTGGCGCGGCAGGTCGCGCCCGTAGCTGTTCACGTTCTGGCCCAGCAGCGTCACCTCTCGCACCCCGTCGGCTGCCAGCGCCTCGGCCTCGGCGATCAGCTCGGCGGGATCGCGGCTGACCTCGCGGCCACGGGTCGAGGGAACGATGCAGTAGGAGCAGCGGCAGTTGCAGCCCTGCGAGATCTGCAGCCAGGCCTGGAAGCGGCGCTCGCGGCGCGCGGGCAGGTGGCCGGAGAAGTCCTCGAACTCGAAGTACCCCTGGGCGGTGAGCGAGTCGGAGTTGAGGAACTCGGCGAGCCGGTGGATCTGCCCCGGGCCGAAGGCGACGTCGACGAACGGGAAGCGGCGGAAGACCTCCTCCTTCACCGACTGGGCCCAGCAGCCGCCGACGCCCACGACCCGCTCGGGATCCTCGGCCTTGAGCCGCTTCGCCTCGCCGAGGTGCGCGATGAAGCGGTTGTCGGCCGACTCGCGGATCGAGCATGTGTTGAAGAGGATCAGGTCGGCGCCCTCGCGGTTCTCGGCCTCCTCATAGCCCAGCGACTCGAGCATGCCGCGCATCCGCTCGGAGTCGTGCACGTTCATCTGGCACCCGAAGGTGGTGACGTGGAAGCTCTTCCCCATCGGGCCTCAGGGTACTGCGCGCTCCGCTGATCCGGGGACAGACGGTGGCGCCGACGGCCCGGGAGCAAGCAGGCAGAGGGATGACGGCGCGAGAGCCGGGCAGGTCGGGGAAAGCAGGCCGAGCGGCGATGCGAGCGTAGTGGCCTACGTGAGCGAGTCGCGAGGCCGATGACCCCGAGATGCCCGGCTATCGCACCGTCAGGGTGCCTTCCATGCCTGCCTCGGCATGACCCGGGACAGTGCAGAGAAAGGTGTAGGTGCCCGGCTTGAGGTCGGCGCTGACCGAGGTGCTCCCTTCGCTGATCGTTTCGGAGCTGGCGATCACCTTGCCGTCCTTCTCGATCGCGACGTCGTGTTCGATTGCGGCCGGGTTCCTGAAGTCGATCGTCACCTTGCCGGGCTTGCTCTCCAGGCTCTTCTTGTCGAAGGCGAGGCCGGTCGCCGAGGCGGCGAGCTTCAGCGTGCCGCCGGGCCCGGCCGCCGCCGGCTTCTGCCCCTCGGCGGCCGAGGAGGGCGATTCCGAGGCCCCAGCAGCGGCGCCCGTCTGCTGGTTCTCCAGCGCTTCGTCCTCTTCGTTGGCCTTCTGCAGCTCCTCGGCACGCGCTTCTTCCTCGTGCTTGCCGTTGAGCACGGCGTAGGTGGTGGTCAGCCCGATCAGCGCGATGAAGCCGAGGGCGACCGCCGGCGCCGCCCTGCCGGGGAACTTCTGCGAGCGCAGGCCGATGAAGGCCGTGGTCACGGCGGCGGCGGCCAGCACCGACCCGCAGATGTAGAAGATCGTGTCGTATTCCATAGCGCCGCGGCATCCTACTGCGCGCGACGGCTTCGATGCCCCGCGCAGCCCGGCCCAGGCGGCCGGGAATGCCCTCTGACCTCGGCTAGGCCGCCTTCGCCTCCGCGACCTTCGGATCGGCCCCCTCAGGACCGTCGGCCCCCTCGGGCTCGGGCCCGGCCGCCGCCGGCGTCGTGCCCAGGCCCAGCGCCGCGCGGACCTTGCCTTCGATCTCCGTCGCCAGCTCGGGGTTGTCGGCCAGGAACTGCTTGGCGTTGCTACGCCCCTGCCCGAGCCGCGTCTCCCCGTAGGAGAAGAACGACCCCGATTTCTGGATCAGGTCCTGCTCCATCCCGAAGTCGAGGAGGCCGCCCTCGCGGGAGATCCCCTGCCCGTACTCGATGTCGAACTCCGCCTGGCGGAAGGGCGACGCGACTTTGTTCTTCACGACCTTGACCCTGACCCGGTTGCCGACCGCCTCGGTGCCGTCCTTGAGGGTTTCGATGCGGCGGATGTCGAGCCGCTGCGAGGAGGCGAACTTCAGCGCCCGCCCGCCCGGCTGGGTCTCCGGGGAGCCGAACTGGACCCCGACTTTTTCGCGGATCTGGTTGGTGAAGATGCAGGCCGTGTTGGTGCGGTTGAGGTTGCCGGCGAGTTTCCGCATCGCCTGCGACATCAGCCGTGCCTGCAGGCCGACGGTCGTGTCGCCGATCTGCCCCTCCAGCTCCGCTTTCGGCGTCAGCGCGGCGACCGAGTCGATCGCGACCACGTCGATCGCCGCCGAGGCGATCAGCCGGTCGGCGATCTGCAGCGCCTGCTCGCCGTAGTCGGGCTGGGAGACCAGCAGCTCGTCGGTGTCGACCCCGATCGCCTTGGCGTAGATCGGGTCCATCGCGTGCTCGGTGTCGATGAAGACGCAGACCCCGCCCCGCGCCTGGGCCTCGGCGATGATGTGGTAGATCAGCGTCGTCTTCCCCGAGGACTCGGGGCCGAAGATCTCGACGATCCGGCCGCGCGGCACCCCGCCGATCCCCAGCGCCAGGTCGAGCGACAGCGACCCGGTGGGGATCGCCCCGATCTCGATCGCGGAGTCGTTGCCGAGGCGCATCAGGGCGCCTTCGCCGAACTCCTTTTTGATGTGGGACACCGCGTTCTCGAGGGCCGCATCCCTGGCCTTGGCCTCCTTCGCGGAGGCATCCTTCAGTGCAGCTTTCTGGTTCGCCATCTCTTTCATCACCTCACTGCCGTCCGGGCTCGGACAGCTCGACTTGCGCCAGGGGGGTGTACTGCGCACCCTGTGGCTTGAGTTCAGAACGGTAGAGCGCGACCCGGCGGCAACTCGTGGATCGCAACAACTCCTGCGGGAGCTCGCCGGGCGGCCTCTCGACCTGCCGCGGCCGCCTCGACCCCCTGCCCTCGGGCCGCACCCGGGCGACGGTCAGATGGGGCCAGAACCGCCGCTTCTCGGGCTCGTACAGGCGCGCGGAGACGAGCTCCTCCTCCAGCGCCGCCTGCAACGAGATCGTCGCCTCCGACTCGACCGGCAGCACGTAGAGCCGGGGCCTGCCGGCGCGCTCCGGCCGCGGCTCCGGATGGCGCAGCTCGATCCGCGGGGCGGGCTCGCCGGCGAGCCCCTCGAGGATCTCCGCGACCCGGCCGACGTCCTTCTCCGGCCGGTAGCCGAGGAACACGAGGGTGACGTGGAGCGAGCCGGCCGGCAACCTCCGCAGGGCCGGGTCGGCGAGCTCCCCCTGCCCCCACTCATCGAGCCCCGCCCGCAGCTCCTCGGGCAGGGAGAGGGCGACGAACAGCCGCACCCGCGGACTCTTCAGACGCTCCTTCGCCATGCCCACAAAGCTAGAGCCCGACCGACGCACGCGACAACGCGCAATCGCAAGAAGTCCGCGACGAGATCCCTACAGGGGAGGCTCGCCGCCGCCGAGGAGGAGGCGCAGGAGGTGCATCCCGACCAGCGCCGAGCGCTCGCGCACGTCGGCGCGCCCGCCGGGGATCACCGGGTCCCGCGCGATCGAGGCCCCGTCGGCGAGGCGGGCGTCGAAGCAGACGTAGCCGACGGGCTTCTCCTCGCTGCCGCCCCCCGGTCCGGCGATCCCGGTGATCGACACCGCGACGTCGGCGTCGAAGCGCTCCAGAGCGCCCCGCGACATCGCCTCCGCGACCTGCGGCGAGACCGCGCCGTGGCGCTCGAGCAGGGCGGGGTCGACGCCCAGCAGCGACGACTTCGCCTCGTCGGAGTAGGCGACGACGGCGCCCGCCATGTACTCCGAGGCGCCGGGGACGCCGGTGATCCGGGCCGCCATCAGGCCGCCGCTGCACGACTCGGCGAGGGCGAGCCGGTGGCCGCCGAGCAGCCCCGCCACCTGGTCGTCGATCGTCTCGCCGTCATCGCTGAAGAGCTGCGCGCGGTGGCGCTCGGCCAGGCCCCGGCGCACCGCCTCGGCCGTCTCCGCCGCCTCGTCGCGGTAGCGGACGTCGATCTCGATCTCGCCGCGGCGCAGGCAGGTCGTGACCTCGACCCTCCCTAGGTCGATCCCGTCGGCCTCGATCTCGCGCAGGCTCTTGGCGACCTCCGACTCGGGTATGCCGAACATGCGCAGCGTGTAGCCGTGCAGCGTCGTCGCCCGCTCGAGCAGGGCGCGCATCGGCTCGGTCCCGAGCGCCGCCGGCCACATCGGCTGCAGCTCGCGCGGGGGGCCGGGCAGGACGACGACGAGTTGCTCGGCGGCCGGCACCACCAGGCCCGGCGCGGTGCCGACCGGGTCGAGGGGGATCGCGCCCTCGGGGACCATCGCCTGCTTGCGATTGGCCTCCAGCAGCGCCTCGCGGTCGAAGTCGAAGCGCTCCGCGAAGCCGCTGAGGATCTCGGCGATCTTCGCCTCGACCTCCTCGTCGAGGCGCATCTCGCGGCCGGCGAACCGGGCCACCACCTCGGCCGTCAGGTCGTCGGCGGTCGGCCCGAGGCCGCCGGAGGTGACGATCAGGTCCATGCCCTCGCCGGCGAGGAAGCCGAGCGCCGACTCGAGGTCGTCGGGACGGTCGGCGACGATCAGGATGTGGGCGACCTCGACCCCGAGCTCGGCCAGCCGTTCGGAGACCCAGGGGCCGTTGCGATCGGCGATCCGGCCGGTCAGCACCTCCGTGCCGGTGACCACGATCCCGGCGCGGATCACAGGCAGGTGGGCCTCTCGGCTTCAGAGAGCGGGCTGAGGCCGCCGTCGGGGCCGATCTCATAGCCCAGCGGGCTGGAGCTTTCCGGAATTTCGGCGGGCTCCCCGTCGATGCGCATCGCGACCTCTCCGTTGCCGAGGGAGAGCGTGAAGCTTTCGGACCGGAACGGGCCCTCGGTGGAGCCGGCCGGAAGGACGACCCCTTCGACCAGGGGCTTGCCGTCGGCGTCCAGCAGGCACACCCAGACTTCCGCTTCGGCTTCCATGCTCACGGTCACCCCGGCCGGCTGCGGGGTGGTGGCGGGAGCGCTCCGTTCGGGGCCGCCCGCCGCGGCGGGCGGGCTGCTTTCGGCGTCCGAGCGCGGGCCCTGGGACCCCGTCGGCGCCGGCGCCCCGTCTCCCCCACCGTCCCAGACGACCCCGACGATCGCGACCACGGCCACCAGGCCGGCCGCGACCGCGCCGAACAGCATCCAACGCGGAATCGCCGCCTCCGGCGCGGGCGGTGGCCACCGCCGGCACCTCGGCAGTCTCCACCGGGCAGGCGGCGGCAAGCCGGGCGCCGTCGAGGCCGAGGTAGTCGGCGTAGGCGCGCACGAACCCCTTGGCGTAGGCCCCGCCGGGAAGGGTGTCCCATTCTTCGGCCTCTATCGCTTCCAGGAACTGGGCGCGGATCTTCGTCGCGCGCTCGATCTCCTCGAGGCCCATCTCGCGCTTCCCGCGCGCCTCTCTCAGGGTTGCTCCGACGCCCTCCACGGGGACATTTTCACCCTTTTCGCCGCTAGGAGTCGGCTTCGGTCTCGGCGCCGACCGGCTCGGCGTCGCCCTCGCCCAGCACGCGGGGCAGGTCTGCGGCGGTGATCAGCACCTGGCGCGGCTTCGATCCCTCGTAGCCGGAGATCACCCCGCGGCGCTCGAGCATGTCGATCAGCCGCCCGGCCCGCGTGTACCCGACCCGCAGCCGGCGCTGGATCATCGAGACCGAGGCGGTCTCCGTTTCCACCACTATGCGGATCGCCTCGTCGAGCAGGTCGTCGCTGTCAGGGTCGAAGTCGCCGCCGGCGTCGACCCCCTCCTCGGCGACCTCGCGGGTCTCGAGCAGCTCTTCCTCGAACTCCGGCTCGCCCTGCTTCGCCCAGTGGCCGGTGATCCGGGCGATCTCGTCCTCGGTGATGAAGGCCCCCTGGATCCGCTGCAGCTTCGAGGTCCCGGCGCCGCGGAACAGCATGTCGCCCTGGCCCAGCAGCGCCTCGGCGCCGCCCTGGTCGAGGATCACGCGCGAGTCGGTCTGCGAGGAGACCGCGAAGGCGATCCGCGCCGGGATGTTGACCTTGATCGTGCCGGTGATGATGTCCGTCGAGGGCCGCTGAGTCGCGAGCACCAGGTGTATGCCGGTGGCCCGCGACTTCTGGGCGAGGCGGATGATCGAGTCCTCGACCTCGGCCGGCGCGACCATCATCAGGTCCGCGAGCTCGTCGATCACGCAGAGGATGTGCGGCAGGGGCGGCTCGCCGGCCTTCGCCCGGGCCCGGTTGAGCTCGTCGAGGTTGCGGCAGCGGGCCTGCGCCCATGATCCCGTAGCGGCTCTCCATCTCGCCGATCAGGTTGGCGAGGACGTTGGCGGCCAGCCGCGGCGAGGTGACCACCGGGGTCAGCAGGTGGGGGATGTTCTCGTAGTGGTTGAGCTCGACCTGCTTGGGGTCGACCAGCACCAGCCGCACCTCGTTGGGCGAGGCCTGCATCAGGATCGAGGAGAGGATCGCGTTGACGCAGCCGGACTTGCCCGAGCCCGTGGTGCCGGCGACCAGCACGTGCGGCATCTTCGCGATGTCGGTCCAAACCGGGTTGCCGTCGATCCCCCTGCCCAGCCAGGCGACGAGCGGCGAGGTCTTCTGCGGCCGGCCCGCGTAGATGTCGCCGAGGCGGACGATCCGCCGTCGCGTGTTGGGGACCTCCACGCCGACCGCCTGTTTGCCCGGTATCGGTGCCAGGATGCGGATGTCGGTCGAGGCGAGCGCGTAGGCGAGGTCGTTGCCGAGCTCGGTCGACTTTCTTCACCTTGGTCCCCGGCGCGAGCCGCAGCTCGTAGCGGGACACGTGAGGGCCGCTGACGATGCCGACGATCTTCGCCTCGACCCCGAAATGGCCCAGGGCTTCGACCAGCTTGCGCCCCACCGCGTCGTGGTCGCGCGGGTCGGGGCCCGGTCCGAGCGCCCCTTTTCGAGCGCCTTCGCGGGCGGGGGCCGGTAGGAGATCTGCTCCGATTCGGTGACCCCGCGCTTGTTCCCCTGTGGGGTGAGCGCCGGAGCCGTCCCGGCACCGCCGTCGGCCGCTTCGCCAGCGCCATCCTCCGCCGCAGGAACCAGGTCGTGGTCGGCGTCCCCGGGCGGGGCTTCGCCATCGACCGGCGCGCCCTCCGCTTCGCGTCCGGCCAGGCCCGAGGGGTCCTCGTCGCCGGGAGCGACCTCTCCGAAGTCGGTGGTCGCCTGCCCCTCCGCCTCGGAGCCGGCATGGTCGGCCTCTGCGGCGTAGTCCTCACCCGACATCGCAACCGTGGGCTCGAACCGGTCCTCGTCGGGATAGTCGCTCATCACGTCGGTCACCGCGGCGCGGGTCTCGAGGTCGCCGGCCGTCTTCTCGCGCCGGCGCTGGTCGCGGCTGCGGATCACGGTCTCGGCGACACCCCGGCCCCCGAGCACGACGCCGCGCACCCCGCGCCCGAAGCCCCGGAAGATCGACGAGATCGACGCGCCGGTGACGAGGACCCCGCCGACGACGAGCATCAGCACGGTGGCGATCCTCGCCCCGACCTCTCCGAACAGGTACTCGAGCGCCGTCTGCACCCCGTAGCCGACCTTTCCCCCTCCCAGCCGAGGAAGAGGACGAAGACGAGGTAGACGCCGGATGCGATCAGGAAGAGGCCGATCAGGTCCAGGTGGCGTTGCTCCAGCCCCCCGGGCGGCCGCGGCCGCGCGGAGGCTTGCGGGGCCTTTCGCCACTTCTTCGGCCGCGGCGGCGCCGCGCGCGGCCCCGCCCTGCTTGCGCACGAACATGGGCCACCGCTTCGACGCCGAGGCCCCGGACCCCTGCGCCCTAAATTCGCGCTAAATGCAGCGAAGAGCGCGCTCTGCCGCAGCTAACATCGGTGCGATGCAGATCGCCGACACAGAGACCGCCGGGGGGCGCGTGCTGCTGGTCGAGGACGACGCCGAGATCGCCGACGTCCTGCGCCGCTCGCTGCGCAACGAGGGCTACGAGGTGCGCACGTCCGTCGACGGCGTCGAGGCCCTCGAGGCGGCGGCCGGGTTCGTCCCCGATCTCGTCGTCCTCGACCTCGGCCTGCCCCGCCTCGACGGGGTCGAGGTCTGTCGTCGCCTGCGTGCCGACAGCGACGTCCCGATCCTGATGCTCACCGCCCGCACCGAGACCGAAGACCGGGTCGAGGGCCTCGACAGCGGCGCCGACGACTACCTCGTCAAGCCCTTCGAGCGCCGCGAGCTGCTCGCGCGCATCCGCGCCCTGCTGCGGCGCCGTCCGCCGCGCGGGACCGCCTCGCTGGAGGTCGGCGACCTCTCGCTCAACCCCGACACCCGCGAGGTGCGCCGCGGCGAGCGCGAGATCGAGCTCACCAACCGCGAGTTCGAGCTGCTCGAGTTCCTGATGCGCAACGACCGCCTCGTCGTCTCCCGGGAGCGCCTCCTCGACGAGGTCTGGGGCTACGACCCGACCGCCGCGACCAACACGATCGACGTCTTCGTCTCAACCTGCGGCGAAGCTCGAGGCCGGCGGCGAGCCGCGCCTCCTGCACACCAAACGCGGCGCCGGCTACGTGATCAAGGACTGAGCCGCGTGGCCCCGCAGCGGCCGAACCGGCCGACGGCATCGCGGCCGGCGGCTGCGCGCCGCGCAACTGGCCGCGTCGCGCTGGCGGCTCGCCGGCGGCCTCGGCGGGCCTTACGCTGATCATCCTGCTCGCCTTCGGGCGGTGATCGGCAAAGTCGCGACCAACCGGATCCGCGACGACTTCAACAACGAGGTGCGCGGCGCGGCGCAGACCCTGGCCGCCGAAATCAGGATCGTCTACACGCCCCTCGGCACCGCCGTTCAGAGCCCCGAACTCAACGACTTCGTCCGCCCCGACCACGCCAGCGCCCGCGTCTACGACCTCAGCGGCAACCTGATCAAGCACAGCGCGGAAGCCGAACGACCTGGGCCCGTCTCGCTCGGCCTCTCCACCTTCCGCGGCGATCGGGTGGCGACCGCCGAAATCCGCAACGAAGCGGGCGCCGCGACCGGCTTCGTCCAATACGGGCGCAGCCTCGAGCACGTCGACTCGACCGTCAACGGCTCTGGCTCTTCATCGCGGCCGGCGTCCTCGGCGGCACGCTGCTCGCCATCTTCGCCGGGGTCGCGATCGCCGCCCGGGCGATGAGCCCGGTCTCCTCGCTGACCGCCGGCGCCCGCGAGATCGCCGACACCGGAGACCCCTCGCGCCACCTGCCCGAGCCGAAGATCGACGACGAGGTCGGGGAGCTCGCCCGCACGCTCGAGCAGATGCTGCGCTCGCTCGACGCCGCCCGCGCCGAGCGCGAGGCGGCGATGAAGAAGCAGCGCGAGTTCGTCGCCGACGCATCGCACGAGCTGCGGACCCCGCTGACCAGCATCCTCGCCAACCTCGAGCTGCTGCATTCCTCCCTGCGCGAGCCGGGACGCGAGGACGAGCGGGCGATGATCGACTCGGCGCTGCGCTCCTCGCAGCGGATGACGCCGCCTGGTCTGCAGACCTGCTGCTCCTCGCCCGTGCCGACGCCGGGCGGGCGGGCGCCCACCGGCGCTGCGACCTCGCCGAGGTCGCCGGCAACGCGGCGGTCGAGGCCGCGCCCGCTGATGGGCGACCGCGAGCTCGTCGTCGACAACGAGCACGCCCTCTGGCTGCACGGCAATGCGGACGAGCTGCATCGGATGATCCTCAACCTGCTCGACAACGCCGCCCGGCACACTCCGCCGACCTCCACCGTGGAGCTCCGCCTCCACGCCGAGGACGGCGAGGCGATCGTCGAGGTCGCCGACGACGGCCCGGGAATCGCGCCCGAGCTGCGCGACCAGGTCTTCGCCCGCTTCGTGCGCGGTGACGGCCCCGCCGACGTCGCCACCGGGCCGGGCAGCGGCCTCGGCCTGGCGATCGTCAGCGCCGTCGCCAAGTCCCACGGGGGCAGGGCGGAAGTCGGCGAATCGCGGGGCGGCGGTGCCCTCTTCCGGGTGCGCATCCCGATCACCAGCGCCCCCCGCGAGCCCCAGCCGATGGTTTTAGACCGCCTTTAGCGGCCCGGCATATCGTCTCCTTCCGGACGAGACACAGGGTCCGCCGGGTTCTCCCCAACAGCCCCCGGCGGGCCCTATTTTTTCGGCCCCTCCTCTGCTCCCGCTCCCGCGCGCTCACCACTCCCGGCGCCTCCCCAGCCCCCGCCACCTCGCCCCTGGCCGAGCCGGCGGAGTTAACGTCCTCGCTCGATGAGCGCGCCCGAACGGGACGGCACGATGGACGTCGGGGGACGGCAGCTCGCCTGGCGCGCCCTGGGGAGCGGCCCGTGCCTGCTGCTCGCGCAGGGATATGCGGGAAGCGCCGACGACTGGCCGCCGGACCTGCTCGCGGCGCTCGCTCGCTCGTTCTCCATCATCGCCCCCGACAACCGAGGGGTCGGCGCCTCCGACCTCGGCGACCCGACCGAGCTGACGATCGACTCGATGGCCGCCGACCTCGAGGCGCTGCTCGACGAGCTGGCGATCGAGCGGATCGCGGTCCTCGGATTCTCGATGGGCGGCTTCATCGCCCAGGCCCTGACGGCGCGGGCCCCCGAGCGCGTCGAGTCGCTCGCCCTGCTTTCCACCGACCCGGGCGGCCCGCAGGCGATCCGCGCCAGGCCCGCCGACTGGGGGCTCCTCGTCGACCCCTCGGGCACGGCCCGCGAACGGGCAACGCGGACCTTCTCGGTGATCTTCCCGCCCGAGGTCGCTCCCGATTTCGACCGCCAGTTCGGCGAGCTCGAGGCGGCCGCGCTGGCGGCTCTCGACCCGGCCGCCATCGCCGCCCAGGAACGGGCGATGGACCGTTGGTGGGCGGCGGCGCCGAGCGCCGGGCGCCTGCCACCGGGCACCCCGGTCCTGGTCGGCCACGGGGCCGAGGACATCGTCATCCCGCCGGGCAACGCCAAGCTGCTCGCGGCCCGCTTCCCGGAGTCCCGGGTCGAGCTCTTCGCCGGCGCCGGCCACGCCTTCCCGGCGCAGATGCCCGAGGCCGTCGCCGAGCTGATCGCCTCCCACCTTCGATCCTCAACGGCCTCAGGCGGGCGGCCGCCGTTGCAGCCGAAGTCGCGGAGCTGCGGCTTCCGGAGCGCTCAGACCTCGACGACGATCGGGAGGACCATCGGGCGGCGGCGGAGCTTCTTGTAGACGAAGCCGGCGACGTCGTCGTGCAGGTCCTGCTGGACAGGTGCAGCTCGCGGATGCCGTCCGTCGCCGCCTCCTCGAGCGAGTCCTCGACCACGTCGCGGATCTCCTCGATCAAGCTCGTCGGCCTCCTCGACGAAGGCGACGCCGCGCAAGATCACCTCGGGCGCGGCGACCGACGGCGCCGTCGTCGGAGGAGATCGTCGCGACGACGATGAAGATGCCGTCCGCGGAGATCGCCCGCCGGTCGCGCAGGGCGACGTCGTCGGGGTCGCCGATGTCGACGCCGTCGACGAAGATCACCCCGGCGTGCGACGTCCTCGCCGAAGCGCGCGCCCCTGCCGTCGATCTCGAGCGGCATGCCGTTGCGGCCCCGGAAGATGTCCTCCTCGGCGATCCCGACCGACTGCGGCCAGCTCGGCGTGCAGCTGCAGCCGCTTGAAGTCCCCGTGGACCGGCATCACGTAGCGGGGCTTGGTCAGGTTGAGCATCAGCTTCAGCTCCTCCTGCCAGCCGTGGCCGGAGGCGTGGATCGGCGCGTCCGCGGCGGTCACCACGCTGGCGCCGATCTGGTAGATCCGGTCGATCGTCTCGTTCACGGCGCGCTCGTTGCCGGGCATCGGGGTCGCCGAGAAGACGACCGTGTCGCCGTCGTGCAGCTCGACGTCGCGATGGTCGTTGTACGCCATCCGCCGCAGCGCCGAGAGCGGCTCCCCCTGGCTGCCGGTCGAGATCACGACCACCTTCTCGTCGGGGAAGTCCTCGATCTCGCGCGGCTGGATGAGCATGCCCGTCGGGCGCGTCGGCGATGCCCGAGGTTCGAGGCGATGTTGAAGTTCTTGCGCATCGAGCGGCCGACCAGGGCGACCTTGCGGTCGAGCTCGACCGGCGGCGTCGATCACCTGCTGCACGCGGTGGATGTTGGAGGCGAAGCGAGGTGACGATGATCCGCCCCTTGCAGTCGCGAGAACGTCTCGAGCAGGGCCGGGCCGACGCTCGACTCCGAGGGCGCGATCCCCGGCCGGTCGGCGTTGGTCGAGTCGCCGCAGAGCAGCAGCAGGCCGTCGCGCCCGAGCTCGGCGAGCCGCGAGATGTCGGCCGGCCGGCCGTCGACCGGCGTCTGGTCGAACTTGTAGTCGCCGGTCATCAGCACCGTGCCGAGCCCGGTGGTGAGCAGCACGCCGCGGGCGTCGGGGATCGAGTGCGACATGTGGACCAGCTCGAGCCCGAACGGGCCGGCCGTGACCGCCTCCCCGGCGTCGAGGTCCTCGAGCGGCGCGTCGCGAGAGCTTGTGCTCGTCGAGCTTCGAGCGCACCATGCCGATCGTCAGCCGCCCGCCGTAGATCACCGGCGGCTCGCCGATCTCGCGCAGCACGTAGGGAAGCGCGCCGACGTGGTCCTCGTGCCCGTGGGTGAGGACGATCGCCTCGATGTCCTCGGCGCGCTCGCGCAGGTAGGAGAAGTCGGGCAGGACGAGGTCGATGCCGAGCATCTCGGCGGTCGGGAACATCAGCCCGGTGTCGACGACGACGATGCGGCCGTCGTACTCGACGACCGTCATGTTCTTGCCGATCTCGCCCAGGCCGCCGAGGGGCAGGACCCGCAGCTTCTTCGCCCGCCACGCCCGCTAGACCCGCTCGTGACCGCCAGGCCGACGCTCTCCAGCGCCGCTCCGACCACGCCGCGCTGCTCCTCGTCGAGCTCGACCAGCGGCAGCCGACAGCTCGCCGAGGGGATGATCCCGGTCATCTCCAGCGCCGCCTTGAGCGGCATCGGGTTGGTCGTCACCGCCAGCGCCTCATAGAGCGGGTGCAGGCCGGCGTCGATCTCCCGCGCCCGCTCGAGGTCCCCGGCCTGGACCGCGTCCCAGATCTCCCGCATCTGCGGGCCGACCAGGTGCGAGGCGACCAGGATCCCGCCCGCCAGCCCAGCTCCAGCGTGCGCAGGAAGATGTCGTCGTTGCCGGCCAGCACCGCGAGCCCCTCGATCGGGCCGAGCTCGTCGTTGTTCGCCTGCTTGACGGCGACGACGTTGTCGATCTTCGCCAGCTCGGCGAGCAGCTCGGTGGGCGATGTTGACGATCACCCGCGAGGGGATGTTGTAGAGGATCAGCGGCAGCTCGGGGACGGCGGCGCGATCGCCTCGAAGTGGGCGAGGACCCCGGCCGGGTTGGGCTTGTTGTAGTAGGGGGTGACGACCAGCGCGGCGTCGGCGCCGGCCTCGGCCGCCGCCCTGGTCAGCTCGATCGAGTGGCGGGTGTCGTTGGTGCCCGTCCCGCAGACCACCGTCGCCTCGGCCGCCGACCTCCTCGACGACCGCGCGCAGCAGGCCGATGTGCTCCGCGTCGTCCAGCGTCGCCGCCTCGCCGGTCGTGCCGGCGACGACCACGCCGTGCGAGCCGTCTCGACGAGGTGCGCGGCCAGCCGCCGGGCGGCCTCCTCGTCGACGGCGCCGCCCTCCTCGAACGGGGTCACCATCGCCGTCAGCAGTCCTCGGATCTCGCGTCATCGCCACCAGCGTACCCGTCGCCGCTCAGAGCAGCTTCTCGAGGCCGACCGTGAGCGGCTCGGGGAGATCGGCGACCCGCCGCACGGCGAGCAGCACGCCGGGCATGAAGGAGCGCCGGTCGATCGAGTCGTGGCGGATCGCTGAGCGTCTGGCCCTCCCCGCCGAAGATCACCTCCTGGTGGGCGACCAGGCCGGGCAGCCGCACCGAGTGGATCGGCTCGTGGACGTTGCCGCCGGCCGCGCGATCAGCTCCGCGGTCCGCTTCGCGGTCCCCGACGGCGCGTCGAGCTTGCGGTCGTGGTGCAGCTCGACGATCTCGCACTCGGGCATGTGGGGCGCGATCCGCTGCGCGACCTGCATCAGCAGCACCGCGCCGATCGCGAAGTTGGGGGCGACGAAGCAGTTGGCGCCCGCCTCCGCTGCCTCGGCGGCCCGGCGCAGCTCCTCGAGGTCGAACCCGGTGGTCCCGATCACCGCGTGCACGCCCGCCTCCAGGCAGGCCTGCGCGTTGGCGAGGGCCGTCTCGGGCGTGGTGAAGTCGACGACGACGTCGGCCGCGGCGAGCACGTCGCCGAGCTCGACGCCGAGCGCCGGGTCGGCGCGCCCGGTGAGCTCCATGTCCTCGGCGCCCTCGACCGCCTCGCAGACCGTCTGCCCCATGCGCCCGGCGGCGCCCGGAGACGACGACCGCGGATCATGCCGCCACCAGGGCCTCGGAGACCGGGCGCCACGGCCGCCGCGGAAGCGCGTCCTCGTCGCGCCCGATGCAGGCGGCCGAGAGCCGCTCGGCGCCGTAGAGCTCGCCCGCCAGCTCGGTCAGGTCGTCGACGCTCGACCGCGTCGACCTTGGCCAGCATCTCGTCGAGGCTCTCGATCGGCAGGCCGAAGAGCGTCGCGCGCGAGATCCGCGACATCCGCGCCGCGGTCGACTCCGAGGAGAGGACCAGGCGGCCCTTGACGTTCTCCTTCGCCCGCGCCAGCTCCTCGTCGGAGACCGGCTCGGCGCGCAGCCGCCCGAGCTCGGCGCCGATGATCGCGCAGGCCTCCTCGACGTTGTCCTCGCGGGTGCCGACGTAGGTGGCGACCAGCCCGGAGTCCACGTACTGCTCGCTGTAGGAGCCGACCGCGTAGGCGAGGCCCGCGCTTCTCGCGCACCTCGCGGAACAGCCGCGAGGAGGTCGAGCCGCCGAAGATCGAGTCGAGCACGGCGAGCGCGTAGCGGCGCTCGTCGGCGCGGACGATGCCCGGCGCGCCGAAGCAGATGTGGTACTGCTCGGTGTCCTTCGCGTAGAAGCGCAGGCGCGACTCCGGCGCCGCCGGCGCCGGCCCCGAGCCGACGCCGTCGGCGCCCGCCTCGGGGGGCGACGAGCCGCTCGGCGAGCTCGGCGATGCGGTCGTGGTCGAGGTGGCCGGCGGCGCCGACCACGATGTTGCGCGCCGTGTAGCGGGAGCGGTGGTAGGCGTCGATCTCGGGCACCGGGATCGAGGCGATCACGTCGGCCGCGCCGAGCACGCGGCGGCCCAGCGGATGCTCGCCGAAGACCGCGTCGGCGAGCACGTCGTGGACCCGGTCCTGCGGCTCGTCCTCATACATCGCGATCTCCTCGAGCACCACCTCGCGCTCGGAGTCGATTTCCGGGTAGGTGGGCGCGAGCAGCATTTCGGCGAGCAGCTCGAACACCTCCTCGGTGTGCTCGTCGAGGAAGCGGGCGTGCAGGTGGGTCGTCTCCTTGCCGGTGGCGGCGTTGACCGAGGCGCCGAGCCCGTCGAAGAGCTCGGAGATCTCGATCGCCGAGTGGCGCGCCGTGCCCTTGAAGAGCAGGTGCTCGAGGAAGTGCGAGACCCCGGCCTGAGCCGGGGTCTCGTCACGCGATCCGGTGCGGACCCAGAGCCCGAGCGCCACCGAGCGGACCGAGGGAACCTCCTCGGTCACCACCCGGACGCCCGAGCCCAGCTCGGTGAGCCGAGCGTCGCTCAACGACGCTGCTCGGTCGCCGCTCGCGGTCGCGCCGGCGGCCGTCGCGCCCGCCGCGGCGCCCGCCGCGGTCGCCGCCGTTGCGCGCGGCCGCCGTCGCCGGAGCCGATCGCCTGCAGCTCCTCCTGGCGCTCTTGCCGGCGATCGAGGGGTCCTCGGAGAGGCGCAGGCCGATGCGGCCGCGCTCGCGGTCGACCTCGACCACGGTGACGTCGATCTCGTCGCCCGCGGTGAGCACGTCGTCGACCGTGTCGACCCGCTCGCCCGGCTTCACGTTGGAGATGTGAAGCAGGCCGTCGGTGCCCTTGACCAGCTCGACGAAGGCGCCGAAGGTGGTCGTCTTGACGACCTTGGCGGCGTCGTAGCGGTCGCCGACCTCGGCCTCCTTGGTCATCGACTCGATCCGGGCGACGCACGGCTTCGACCAGGTCGCCGGTCGGCGCGTAGATGCGGACCGTGCCGTCGTCCTCGACGTCGATCTCGGCCTCGAACTCCTCGCAGAGCGCGCGGATCGTTTCGCCGCCCTTGCCGATCACGGCGCCGATCTTCTCCGGGTCGATCTTGATCGACTCGATCCGCGGCGCGTGCTGGGAGAGCTTCTCGCGCGGGCCGTCGATCGCCTCGGCCATCTTGCCGAGGATGAACTGGCGGCCCTTGTTGGCCTGCTCGAGCGCGTCGCGTGAGGATCTCGAAGGTGACGCCGGTGATCTTGATGTCCATCTGCAGGGCGGTGATCCCGTCCGCGGTGCCGGCGACCTTGAAGTCCATGTCGCCGAGGTGGTCCTCGACGCCGGCGATGTCGGTGAGGACGATGTAGTCGTCGCCCTCCTTGATCAGGCCCATCGCGACGCCGGCGACCGGCGCCGAGACCGGCACCCCCGCCGCCTGCAGCGCCATCGAGGAGGCGCAGACCGAGCCCATCGACGAGGAGCCGTTCGACTCCAGCGTCTCGGAGACGACCCGGACCACGTAGGGGAACTCCTCCTCGTCCGGGACCGTCGCGCGCCAGCGCCCGCTCGGCGAGCGCGCCGTGGCCGATGTCGCGGCGCTTCGGGCCGCGCATGAAGCCGGCCTCCCCGACCGAGAAGGGCGGGAAGTTGTAGTGGTGCCAGAACTTCTTCGAGGTCTCCAGCCCGAGGGTGTCGATCCGCATGTCCATGCGGGTCGTGCCCAGCGCGACGTTGGAGAGGATCTGCGTCTCGCCGCGGGTGAACAGGGCCGAGCCGTGCACGCGCGGGGAGATGTCGACCTCGCACTCGATCGGCCGGATCTCGTCCTGGGCGCGGCCGTCGGGGCGCTTCTTGTCGACCGCGATCGCGCTTGCGGATGATGTCCTTCTCGACGTCGACGAAGGCGGCGCCGACCTCGGCGCGCGCTCCTCGTCGGCCTCGCCGTCCTCGCCGGCCGGGGCGTACCTCGAGCACCTCCTCCTTGACCGCGTCGACGGCGTCCTGGCGGTCGAGCTTCTCCTTGATCGAGGTCGCCTCGTCGATCTTGCCGGCCGTACGCGGAGCGGATCTCCTCGAGCAGGCCCTCGTCGATCGAGGGGGCCTCGACCTCGAGCTTCTCCTTGCCGGCCTTCTGCTGGAGCTCCTCCATCGCCGCGCAGAGCTTCTTGATCTCGGCGTGGGCGATGTCGAGCGCGTCGAGGATCTCCTGCCTCGGTGACGCCGTTGGCGCCGGCCTCGACCATCAGGATCGCCTCGTCGGTGCCGGCGACGATCAGGTCGAGGTCGAGCTCGCGGGAGGTCCTCCTCGCTCGGGTTGACGACGAAGTCGCCGTCGAGCTTGCCGATCCGCACCGCGCCGACGTGGGCGGCGACGGGGATCGGGGAGATCGCCAGCGCCGCGGAGGCGCCGTTCATCGCGAGGATGTCGTAGGGGTGGACCTGGTCCACCGACATCGGGATCGCGACCAGCTGGGTCTCGTAGTGCCAGCCCTTCGGGAACAGCGGCCGGATCGGCCGGTCGATCATGCGGGCGGTCAGGGTCGCCTTCTCGCCCGAGCGCCCCTCGCGGCGGAAGAACGAGCCGGGGATCTTGCCCGCGGCGTACATCCGCTCCTCGACGTCGACGGTGAGGGGAAGGAAGTCCACGTCGCGAAGGTTGCCGACGGTGGCGGTGCAGAGGACCATCGTGTCGCCGGCCTGGACCACGACCGCGCCCCTCGCCTGCTTCGCGAGTTTGCCCGTCTCGAAGGAGATCTGGCCATCTCCGACCTCCGCCGAGACGCGGGTTACGTCAAACATGCTCATTTGGTTTTTCTACCTCCGGCGACCCGGATGGCCGCCATTTGCATTCAGAACTCTCGTTCTCTGTCGCAGAGAGGGTACATGCCCGCAGGAGCGGGCACTTTCGGCTCGATCGCCCCTCTGGACGCGCGGTCAGCGACGCAGGCCGAGCTCGGAGACCAGCGAGCGGTAGCGCTCCAGGTCGCTGCGCTCCAGGTAGCGCAGCATCCGGCGCCGCTTGCCGACGAGCATCAGCAGGCCGCGCCGCGAGTGGTGGTCTTTGGCGTGCGTGCGCAGGTGCTCGGTGAGCTCGTTGATCCGCTCGGTCATCAGCGCGATCTGGACCTCGGCCGACCCGGTGTCGCCCTCGGACCGGCCGTGCTTGCCGATCAGCTCGCTCTTCTTCTCCTTGGTAAGGCTCATGGCGAAAAAACGCCGTCACCCGGCGGGGTCACGGCTCGATGCAAGCTAGCACAGAACCGACCGCGTCCTTCCCGCAGCCGAGTGATGCATTGGGAGGTCTATAGGCCCCTCAATGCATCACTCGGCGGGGGCTCTCGCCGGGCGACGGGGCAGCCGCTGGCGGAGGCGGAGCTGCTTGCGCCAGATGTGAATGCGCTCCCGACCGTGGGGCACGAGCCAGCGGGCCCGGGCCACCGGCATCCTCGGGCCGGCCGGGAACAGCTCGAAGTTGACCACCGGGCGCTCCGCGTTGGCGAGCCGTTGCAGGTACTTGAAGCCCCCGTGTCCGAAATCGATCTCTCGGACCCCCGTGTCGAGCTCGTGCCTGATCCCGGCCACGACCGTCGCCATTCCGGGAGCGAGCCTGCTCCAGGCCGGATCGAAGGCCGTCAGCAGCATCTCGCTGGCCTCACCGGCGCGCGCGAACAGCGTCGCGCCGAGGAATTCCTCGCCGCGGACCAGCTTCCACAGGCGCCAATCGCCGCTTTCGACGAGCAGCTCCCCGGCCCTGACGATCGCCTCCTCGACCCCCTCGAAAAGCCATTGCGAGTTCCACTTCCAGCGAGCGTTGTGCAGTTCCGCCAGCGCGTGCACATCGGCCCGGACCGCCTCGGGGCCCTCCGTGCACAGAACCTCCAGGCCGGCATCGGCCCTGCGTCGGGCGCGGCGCCGGAGGTCGCTTCGCTGCCGTTGCGCAAGCTCTGCGAACCAGGCCTCATAGGAAGCGGGCTCGTCGACGAGCAGCAGCCTCCCCCTGTTTCCGCGTCGCAGCCGCACCGGCCACCCGGGCCACTGCCGACGCAGCGCGCCCGGCCATTCCGCCTCCATCGGTATATGCGCGAAGGCGAGCCGCGCGGGGCGCGGCTCGGTATCGCTCAGGGCGCGCGCGAGCAGGCCGATCGTCTGCTCGGGGGCATCGCCGGAGACGAGCGGTTCGACCGACCAGAACGTTCCCTCTCCGATCAGCCGCAGGTCCGGGAGGCGGGAGTCGCGGTCGACCAGGAAGCCCGGGAGCAATCCGACGAGCCGCTCGCCATGCTCCACCGCGGCCACCCGCAGGGCACGCGACTCCAGGTCGGCCGGCGCGCACCGCTGCTCCCACCAGGCTCGCAGCCAGGCGGGCCGGCAGGTCGGCTTGCCGCACTCGACCGCGAGGCGATCCCACTCCCCCTCGATGCGTCCGAGCTCCTCGAGGCTCTCGATCACGCGGCAGCGCAGACCGGCGGCGGGCTCGACTGCGACCGTCATCTCCGAAGCGAACTCCGCTCGCCCCGGAGGGATGCCTCGGGCCGGGCGGGCACCACTCGCAGGTTGGCTATCTCGTAGCCGAGGCGCGCCTGCAGGTACAGGAAGCCCGCCGGAAGGGCCAGCGCGCTCCTGCTCCTGGTCGTCAGGTAGGAGAGGCCACGATCCCGCAGCGAGGCGACCATGTGGGTGTGCAGCAGATAGCGGGCGGTGTAGCGCGGCGCCACCAGGACGTTGAGCATCGCCCAATTGCGGTCGACCGTCGCCACGGCGACTCCCACGGCCGAGCCTTCGGCAGTCTCGGCGACCCACCAGCTGTCCAGCGTCCTGTCCAGCAGCCACTCGGACTCGTCCAGCTCGCGCAGGACCCTCGGCCGCTCCGATACCGGCAGCTCTCGACAGCTGATCCCCTCGAGCTGCGCGCGCGTGATGTTCGTCCTGGCGGCGCGGAAGCGGCGGCCCTTGAGCATCGGCGCACCGGCCCGGGGAATGCGGAGGATGCTGCGGGCGTAGAGATGACTTCGAATGCCACGCCGGCGGGCGAGGAGATAGTCGCGGATGTGCTCTCCGGTAGGAGAGGTCGTCAGCTCCACGGAGAGCCGAGGCGCGCCGAGCAGGACCTCGAGAGCGGCGCGCGCGCCGGCCAGCGGTGACACGGGAGGCCTGGAGAGCCCGCTCCGGCCGAGAGCCCAGCCGGCGAACGCCGCTGCGGGAGCGACGGAGGGTGCGCTGCACCTCAGCCGACCGACATCGTCCGCCATCCCATTAGAACGTGAATCGCACCCCGATTCTGCCGACCGTGGTCTCGACGAGGACGCTCCCGCGGCCGTGATCGGGCAACCGGCCGGCGAAGCCGCCTTGCTGTTCGACGACATCCGCCAGCGAGGCCGCCGAGTGATGCATTGGGGGGTCTATAGGCCCCTCAATGCATCACTCGGCGGGCGTTCCCGTCCAGCGAGAGGCCGCCTCTCAACCGCCGGCGCGGAATGAGATCCCGTCCAGCGAGAACTGCTGGGTGCAGTCGTAGGAGCCGGTGCTGGGGGCGATGACCGTTCCGTTCGAGTAGACGAGCGCGATGCCCGGCCTCGGGTCGGTCAGCAACCCCGGTTCGTCGCAGACCGCCGGGAACCTCAGGTCGGAGCCGGGCCGCAATCCGGGAGGAAGCGTCAACGCGGTCGACGTGCTGCCGCTCGCTCTCCTGATCAGACCGGAGAGATGCACGACGCCGAGCTGGTCGCGGTACGCGCTCGGGGCGGGCGTGCCGCTGCCCGAATTGAACTGAGCCCAGCCTGGGCTGAGCGCCAGCCCGGTGGGAGGGATCGGCGCCAGCTCCGAGCGCTGCACGTAGGCGGAGGCGCCGATGCCGCCCAGGCTCGCGGCGTTGGCTGCCGTCGTGGCGCTGATGGCCGTGGCCGCGCTCCCGGCGCGGGCCACCGACAGCCTGTGGGCGCGCTTGGTGATCCGCCTGTTGGAGAGCCTCCTGGCGATCCTGCGGACCTGCTTCTTCTCCCTCCTGTTGAGGCCGGGTATCTTCGCGACGCCCACCGCCGTGCCGCCCACCGCAACGAGCAGGGCGACCATCGAGATGATCAGCGCGGGCGATGGCCGCGTGTGCCTGCTCCGGTTCATTGGAACGCACCTCCCTCAGTCGATCTGCGCCCGAAACAACGATCCGTGGTGCTTGCAGTGTTCCACCGCTCGCCCCAGGGTCAAGTGGAGGTCCGATGAAGCGATGCCATGGTGGTACCAGGTATCGAACCATCGGCTAGTCGGGTGGTACCGGGGTATCGAACCATCGGCTAGTCGGTGGTACCGGGTATCGAACCATCGGCTAATCGGCGACATGAGACGCCGAAAATCGGGAAAGCTGGGTCGGCCATGAGATACGTGTTCCTGATCGGCGCTGTGCTCGCCCTGGTCGCGCGCCTCACCATGTTCCCGGACCCCAGCCAGATCCAAGCTGCCGCGATCTTCGTCGTCTTCTTCCTCTGCGGCGGCATCTTCCTCGCCGGACAGCTCCTGGCCGATTGAGGAGGTGAAAGCTCCCCCGGGGGGGGCTGGGCGATGGCTCGGCGCCTCCGCGCGAGGAGAGGGACAGGGATCATCCTCGGCGCGATAACCATCTGCCCAGCCTTGTCTTCGCCTACCCGGCTCGGGGCCGAGGAAACTGAGCCCGGCCAGGGCGGGGCGGGTGGACCTCACCTCGCGGCCCCCGATGGCGGACGCGCAGCTCGATTGCTCAGGATTCGGCGCGGAAGCTGATCCCGTCGAGACTCGTCGACGTCGCCTCCACGTAGATCGAGTTGCTGTAGGCGTCGTACCCGGACCCGTACACCCAGGCGACACCGGTGTTCCCCGTGCCGCATGAGCCACCCGAGCAGCGCACCGCGAACAGGGCGACCTTCCCCGGGGTCGGGCGGTATCCGGGCGGGAGGATGAAGATCGGGCCGGAGCCCCCTTCGACGAGGCCCCTGAGGTGGACGATCCCGTCGTGGTCCTTGTAGAACGCGGCGCCCTGGTAGTTGTCGCTGATCGCGTTCAACCAGCCGTTGAGCAGCGGCGGCTCGCCGGGCGAGCCGACCTCGTGCCAGTCCTCGGAGGGAGTGAGCGCGCTGGCGACGGTCGCCGCCCCCGCCGCGTTCGCGTACCCGGCCGTCCCCGCGACCTGGGCCATGCCCGCCGAGTCCGCCCTGCTGGCGGCGCTCGCCCTGGGCACGGTGCCGAGCGTCGACTCCTTCACCTTCGCCCCGGTGACCGCGTTGTCGCGCAGGCGGTTGGTGGCCACCGCGTTCTTCGCCAGCTTGCCTGCCTTCACCGCTTCCTTGTCGAGTTTGCCCACCTTGACGGCATTGCGATCGATGTCGCCGGTCTTCACCGCGTTCTTGCGGATCTGCTTCGAGCCGACGCTGTTCTTCGGCAGCTTCACGGCGGCATAGGCGCCGCTGCCGAGCGCGACGAACAGCGCCAGGCACGAGACGACGTTGGCAAAGGTGATTCTCGGACGCAGACGCTCGGACATCCCCCGGCCTCCCCTGGATAGCGCTTTCGGCCCAGCCCCGACGGTGCCTGAGCCCCTCGTGAGAACGCTATTGACGCCCCGGGCCTCGGTCAACCGAGGCCATCGGAACGCTGACAGCGCCCCGGCGCCTCCGCACCCGCGGCGTCTTCGGCTAAGCGGGGTCGGTGAAGGCGGCGCAGACGCGCCGGGCGTCCTCGACGTCGATCCTCATCTGGGCGATCAGCTCCTCGATCCCGGCGAAGCGCCGCTCCCCGCGCAGCCGCTCGACGAAGGCGACCCGCAGCTCGGTCCCGTAGAGGTCCTCCTCGTGGTCGATCAGGTAGGACTCGATCAGCACCCCGCGGCCGGTCTCGAAGGTCGGCCGGACGCCGACGTTGACCGCCGCCGCGACCCCGTTGGCGAAGGCCGCGTAGACCCCGTGGCCGGGGATCACGAGGCTGTCGTCGGGGACGATGTTGGCGGTCGGGAAGCCCAGCTCGCGCCCCCGCTGGTCACCCTGGACGACGGTGCCCTCGACCATGAACGGGGCGCCGAGGCAGCGCCGCGCCGGCTCCATCTCCCCGGCGGCGATCAGCGCCCGGATCCTGGTCGAGGAGACCGCCTCGCCGTCGACCTCGACCAGAGGCACGACGCGGGTCTCGAACTCCTCGCGCGCGGCGAGCATCTCCGGGTCTCCCTTGGCCCGCGCGCCGAAGCGGAAGTTCTCGCCGACCGAGACCCAATCCGCGCCCAGCTTCTCGACCAGCACCTGCTCGACGAAGCCCTCGGCGCTGACCTTGGCGAACTCCTCGTCGAAGGGGATCACGACCAGCTCGCGCACCCCCAGCCCCTCGATCACGTCGCGCTTCACCCCGAACGGCATGATCAGCTTCGGCAGCGCCGCCGGATGCAGCACCTCGAGCGGGTGCGGGTCGAAGGTGAGCACCGTGTCGGCTCCCTCGATCACGGCCTGGTGGCCGCGGTGGACCCCGTCGAAGGTGCCGATCGCGACGCGGCGCCGGCGCGGCTCGGCGTCGGGCAGCGAGGTCACCTCGATGTTCGGCATCAGCGCATCGCCTCCGCCGCGGCCGGGACCAGCCGCCCGACCGCATCCAGGTCGAGCTCCTCCCCCGCGTCGGCGACCGAGAAGGGCCCGATCGCCGTGCGCCGCAGCTCCGTGCAGTAGGCGTCGCCGCCGGGCAGCGACTCGATCAGCGTCCTCACGTAGGTGCCGGCCGAGCATTCGATCTCATAGCGGGCCAGCTCCCCCTCCCGGCTCAGCAGCTCGGCCCTCCGCACCTCGACCTCGCGCTCGGGCGTCTCCACCACCTCGCCGCGGTGCGCCTTGCGGTAGAGGCGCTCGCCGCCGACGCGGACCGCCGAGGTCATCGGCACGCGCTGGCGCACGGTGCCGGTCGGCAGCTCCAGCGAGTCGGGGAGCAGGCCGGTCTGCACCAGCTCGCCGTCGGGGTCGCCGGTGCTCGAGCGCCAGCCGAGCCGCGCCGTCGCCAGGTAGGTCTTGGCGAGGCCGGTGAGGTGGCGCTGAAGGCGCGTCGCCCGCCCGAGCAGGACGAGCAGCAGGCCGGTCGCGAACGGGTCGAGGGTCCCGGCGTGGCCCGCCTTGCAGCCCCGCTCGCGTCTCACACGGACGACCATGTCGTGCGAGGTTATCCCCGCCGGCTTGTCGCAGAGCAGCACGGCGCCGTCGCCCACGGCGCCCATCAGGGGTCCAGCTGGGACCCGACCTGGTCGCAGAGGAAGTCGACCAGCTCCTCGTAGGAGAGGTCGGTGGAGAACCCGGCCGCCCTCCTGTGACCGCCGCCCCCGCAGAGGCGGGCGATCGCGGAGACGTCGGCGTCCCCCTCGCTGGCGCGCAGGCTCACCTTGCGGGCGGCGCGTCCCCGGTCGCCGAGGTCGCGGACCAGCGCCGCCACCGCCGGGCCCTCGACCGAGCGCAGGTGGTCGATCAGCCCCTCGGTCATCTCCTCGCCGGCGCCGCTCGCCTCGTAGTCCTCTTCGGTGATGTAGCTGAGCACGAGGCGGCCCTCGCAGCGCATCTCGATGCCGTCCAGGGCCCTGGAGACGAGGCGCAGCTTCTCGATCGGCACGTGCTCGTAGAGCCGCCTGTAGGTGTCGGAGACGTCGACCCCGGCTTCGATCAGCTCGGCCGCGATCCGGTGGGTGCCGGCATTCACGTTCTCGTACATGAACTTGCCGGTGTCGGTGACCAGCCCGACGTAGAGGGCCGCGGCCATCTTCGAGGTGATCCGGGCGCCGAGCCGGCCCGCCAGCCCGTAGACGATCTCGGCCGTGCTCGAGGCGGCGGTGTCGACCAGGTTGACGTCCCCGAAGCGGGTGTTGTCGTGGTGGTGGTCGATGTTGATCAGGAAGTTGCCGTTGCCGCTGAGGAAATCGACCGGCATGCGGTCGATGTTGCCGCAGTCGAGGAAGACGACCGCGCGGTCGGACATGTCGGCCGGCGCCTCGTGGAAGACCTCCTCGAGCGGCAGGAAGCGGTACTCGATCGGCAGCGGGAACTCCTTCGCCGCCATGAACATCACCGAGTCCTTGCCGAGCTGGGTGAGCAGGTGGTGCATGCCGAGCAGCGAGCCCAGCGCGTCGCCGTCGGGGCCCTCGTGCGCGGTGAGCAGGAAGCGGTCGCGGTCGCGGAGCTCGGCGACCACGCGCTCGACGTCCGGCGGCGCGGTGCCGAGGGCCTCGGTCATTGCCCCTCCCCCTCCTCTTCGAGCAGCCGCGAGATCCGCATCCCCGTCTCGACCGTCGGGTCGTAGTGGAAGCTCAGCGTCGGGGTCCGCTTCATCCGTGTCTCGGCGGCGATCTTCGACTGGATCACCCCGTGCGAGGAGCGCAGCCCCTCGAGCGTCTCCTCGCGCCGCTCCTCGTCGCCGAGCACGCTCACGTGCACCTTGGCGGTGCGCAGGTCTGGGCTTGTCTCGACAGAGGTCACTGTGACGAAGCCGATCCGGGGGTCGCTCAGATCGGTGCTGATTGTGGAGCCGATCACCTCCCGCAGCACCTCGTTGATGCGGCGCATGCGCGGAGTCGGCATCTTAGTGCCTGAGGGGCCGCCCGGCCACCTACTCGAGGGTCTGCTCGACCTGTTTCGTCCTGTACATCTCGAGCATGTCCCCCTCCTTCACGTCGGCGTAGCCGTCGAGCACGATGCCGCACTCCTGACCCTCCTCGACCTCCTGCACGTTGTCTTTGAAGCGCCGCAGGCTGCCGATCCGGCCGTCCCAGATGACGGTGCCCTCGCGGACCAGGCGCACGTTGGCGTCGCGGGCGACGCGCCCGTCGGTGACCACGCAGCCGGCGATGCGCCCGACTTTCGAGGCTTTGAAGGTCTGTTTGACCTCCGCCTCGCCGAGGGTCTCCTCGACCTCGACCGCCTCCAGCATCCCCTCCATCGCGTTGCGCAGGTCTTCGGTGATTTTGTAGATCACCGAGTAGGTGCGGACGTCGACGCCCTCGCGCTCGGCGGCGCGCCGGGCGTCGGCGAGCGGCCGCACGTTGAAGCCGATGATGATCGCGTCGGAGGCCGAGGCGAGCATCACGTCGGACTCGTTGATCCCTCCGGTCTGGGAGTGGATCACCCTGATCCCCACCTGTTCCTGGGGGACCTTGGCGATCTCGTCCTGGAGCGCCTCCAGCGAGCCGGCGACGTCGGCCTTGAGGACGATGTTGAGCTCCTTGATGTCCCCCTCCTGCGCTCGCGAGAAGACCTCCTCGAGGCTGACCTTGCGCGCCTGGCGCCGCGCCAGGGCCTCGGTCTTCAGCCGGTTGGCGCGCTCCTGGGCCAGCTGCCGCGCGCGGCGGTCGTTCTCGACCACCTGGACGAACTCGCCGGCGTCCGCGACCCCGTCGAAGCCGAGCACCTCGACCGGCATCCCGGGCCGCGCCTCCTCGACGCGGTCCCCCATGAAGTCGTGCATGGCGCGCACCTTGCCCCACTCCGGGCCCGCGACCAGGGCATCGCCGACCCGCAGCGTGCCGCGCTGGACGAGGATGCTGACCACGGGGCCGCGGCCGGGGTCCAGCTGGGACTCGATCACGGTCCCCGAGGCCGCCGCCTCGGGGTTGGCGCCGAGCTCCTCCAGCTCGGTGACCAGCAGGATCATGTCGAGCAGGTTGTCGAGGCCTTCGTGGGTCTTCGCGGAGACGTCGCAATAGACGGTCTCCCCGCCCCAGTCCTCCGGGGTGAGCCCGTCGGAGGCGAGCTCGTTGCGGACCCTGTCCGGCTGCGCCCCCTCCTTGTCGATCTTGTTGACCGCGATCAGGATCGGCACCTCCGCGGCGCGCGCGTGGTCGATCGCCTCCTTGGTCTGCGGCATCACCCCGTCGTCGGCGGCGACGACCACCACGGCGATGTCGGTGACCTTGGCGCCGCGCGCCCTCATCGCCGTGAACGCGGCGTGGCCCGGCGTGTCGAGGAAGGTGATCGTCCTCTCGCTCGTGGTGCACCTGGTAGGCGCCGATGTGCTGGGTGATGCCCCCCGCCTCGCCGGCGGCGACCTCGGTCTCGCGGATCGCGTCCAGCAGCGAGGTCTTGCCGTGGTCGACGTGGCCCATGATCGTCACCACAGGCGGCCGGTCGACGAGGCTCTCCGCGGAGTCGTCGTAGGCGGGCGCCTCCGCCTCTTCCTCGGCGGCGGTGACGATCTCGATCTTGCGGTCGTACTCGTCGGCGATCGCCTTGATCGACTCGTCGGTGAGTGTCTGGGTGAGGGTCGCCATCTCCCCCATCGTCATCAGCTTCTTGATCACCTCGGCGCTGCCCAGCCCGAGCAGTTCGGCAACCTCGCGGACGGTGGCGCCCGACTGGACCTTGGTCGCCTCGGGCTCGCTGGGCTCCTCCGCTTTGGGCGGCGGCTCCTCCAGCATCGGCCGCCGGCGCCGGCCGCCGCGCCGGCGCGGCGGGCGCTGCGGCGGCGGGCCGCCCATCTGGTCGCGCCGCGACGCCTGGGAGTCGATCACGACCCGGCGTTTTTTCGTCCCCCCGCCGCCACCGGCGGCTTTCGGCCGCGCCGGTTTCGCCGCCGGTTTCGGCTTCGCCCCCTTCTGCTCGGCGGCCTTCTCCTTGGCCGGCGCCTTGGCCGGCGCCGCCTGCTTCGGGGCCGCCTCCTGCTTGGGCTTCTCCGCCTTCGCCGCCGGTTTCTTAGCGGGCTTCGCCTCCTTCTCGGGGGCCGCGCCGTCGCCCCCGGCGGAGGACAGGGCCTTGAGCGCATCCGCCTCCTCGACGCTCGAGGCGGCGGCTTTCGCTTCGATGCCGGCGGCCTTCAGCGCCGCGAGCACCTCCTTGCTCGTCAGCCCCTGGGCCTTGGCGATTTCGTGGACGCGCTTCTTGGCCAACTTGCTACTCGGCCTCCTCGCTCACCGGCTCGGGGGCGTCCTCGGGAGTCTCGGGCTCGGCGCCGTCTGACGCGTCCTCCGCTTCGGGTCCGGGCGCGGCGGGCTCCTCCTCGGCGGCCGAGTCGTCGGACGAGGGCTCCTCGGCGGCCCCGTCCGCGGGTGGCGCGGACTCGGAGGAGTCGAGGACAGCTTGGCCCGCAGGCTCCTCCGCGGCCGCGTCGGAACCTGCGGCAGCGGCCTCTGAGGCCTCCTCGTCCGCCGGCTCGCCCTCGGCCGAGTCCTCGGCGTCCACTTCGGCGACCGTCTCCTCCTCGACCTCCTCGGCAGCGGGCTCCTCAGCCGGCTCCTCGACCTCCTCGGCCGCCTCCTGGAACTCGGCTTCCGCGCGGGAGACGATCTCGGTGACCTGGCCCTCGTCGGCCTCCGAGTCGGCGAGCAGCGCCACCTCGGTCTCGGAGACGCCGGCCAGCACGGCGATCTGGTTCGTCTCGAAGCGGCTCAGCGCCTGGTGGGTGGGCAGGCCGCAGTAGGTCGAGCCGTCGATCGCCGCGTTCGGGCAGCGGCGCCCGTTGGAGAGCACCGCGAGGCAGCGGCCGTCGGCCTGCTCCTCGCCCTCGTACTCGATCTGCTCGTCTTCCTGGGCGAACTCGGTCTCCGACTTGATGTCCACCCTCCAGCCCGTGAGGCGGGCGGCGAGGCGGGCGTTCTGGCCGTCGCGCCCGATCGCCAGCGAGAGCTGGTCGTCGGGGACGATCACCGTCGCCTGCCGCTCCTCGTCGTCGACGATCACCTCGCGCACCCGCGCCGGCGAGAGCGCCTTGGCGACGAAGCGGGCGGGCTCGTCGTTGTGGGGGATGATGTCGATCTTCTCGCCGCGCAGCTCGGAGACGACCATCCGCACCCGCGAGCCGCGCGGGCCGACGCAGGCGCCGACCGGGTCGACGCCTTCGGCGTGGGAGATCGACGGCGATCTTCGACCGGTAGCCGGGCTCGCGGGCGACGCCGACGATCTCGACCAGCCGGTCGGCGATCTCGGGGACCTCCATTTCGAACAGCTTCTTGATCAGCTCGGGGCTGCGCCGGGAGACGACGATCGCCGGCCCTTTGGTCGAGTCCGAGACGTCGGTGATCACCGCCTTGACCCGCATCCCGTGGTCGTAGCGCTCGTTGTAGACCTGCTCGGACTTGGGCAGCAGCGCCTCGACCCGCTCGCGCAGCTGCACCAGCGTGTAGCGCTTGTCGGACTGCTGGATGATCCCGGTGATCAGCTCGCCGACCCGGTCCTGGTACTCCTCGAACATCATCATCCGTTCCGCCTCGCGGATCCGCTGCAGGATCACCTGCTTGGCGGTCTGGGCGGCGATCCGCCCGAAGTCCTCGGGGGTCACGTCGCGGGTCGAGATCTGGTCCTCGTAGGGGGCGATCATCTCCGGGTCGAGCTCCGGCTCCTCGGGCTCTTTCAGCTCCCCGGTCTCGGGGTCGATCTCCCGCTCTTCCTCCTCCTGGGCCTCGGCGGCCTCGGCGAGCAGCTTCTCCTCCAGCTCCGGGGGCAGGATCAGCTCGAAGACGCGGAAGTCCCCGGTCTCGTGGTCGAGGTCGACGCGGGCGTATTTGGCCGCTCCCGGGGTCTTTTTGTAGGCGGAGAGCAGCGCGTCGGCGAGCGCGTCCATCAGCTTGTCGGCCGAGATCCCCTTCTCCAGCTCCAGGGCCTTGACCGCCTCGACGATCTCTTTGCTCACGGGTTCTCCTTGGCGTCGGGTTGTGAGGTGGCGCGGCCGTACTTCGGGCCCGGGGATGAGACCTCGAGCGAGTAGTCCGCCAACAGGTGGTTGAGGTGCTTGGTCACCCGTTCGCAGAGCGCCAGGTCCACACCGCCGGGGTGGTCGATGAAGAGGCGCAGCGCCTCGGTCCCGGGCCGCTCGACCGCCACGACGTCGAGCTCGGCGTCGAGGTCGTTGAGCTGCTGCTGTATGTCCTGTTGGAGATCGCTCATGGTCTGGTTCGGGGCGAAAAAAAAGTGGGCCAGGCCCACTTCTCGATACCGCCAGGTCGAAAAAGCTTGAGCTCAGTATAGCCCGCTCGCGTGGGGCGCCTCATCGGGAGTCGATCCGTGGCTGCGAGGATCCGCCCGTCCAGCGATCGCGTCCGATCGCTCGCCTTGCGCGGCAGATCGGCCTCTGCGGTCGCGCTCGGACGATCAGGGTCACCGCGTTCTCCTCGCTCTCGAACCCGATCGCCGGGTCGGAGACGTCGTTGAGGACGATCAGGTCGGCGCCCTTGCGCTCGAGCTTCTGCGCGCGCCCGCTCGACGCCGCCCTCGCCGTGCTCGGCGGCGAAGCCGACGATCGTCTGCCCCTCGGCGCGCGCCGCGGCGAGCCCGGCGAGGATGTCCTCGGTCGGCTCCAGGCGCAGCTCCAGCGCGCCTCCCCGTTGCATCTTGCCGGCGGCGCCTCGGCGGCGCGGAAGTCGGCCGGCGCCGCCGCCATCAGCAGCACCTGGAGGAGGGGAACTCGGCCTCGCGCCGCCGCCGCCAGCTCGGCCGCGGTCTCGACGTCGATGCGGCGCACGCCGGCCGGCTCCGGCAGGGAGACGTTGGCGGCGATCAGCGTCACCTCGGCGCCGCGCCGTGCGGCCGCCGCGGCCAGCGCGATCCCCATCCGGCCGCTGGAGCGGTTGCCGAGGAAGCGCACCGCGTCGATCGGCTCGCGGGTGCCGCCGGCGGTGACCAGCACCCGCAGGCCGTCCCAGGGGCGCTGGCCGGCGGGCAGCACCGACTCGACCCGGGCCGAGCAGCCGCGCCGGGTCGGGCAGCCGGCCGCGGCCGTGCTCGCCCCGCGAGGCGAGCCGGCCCTCCTCGGGCTCGATCACCGTCACCCCGCGCTCGCGCAGCGTCGCCAGGTTCTCCTGCGTCGCCGCGTCCGCGTACATGCGGTCGTTCATCGCCGGCGCCACCAGCCGCGGCGCCGCGCAGGCGAGGAAGGAGGTGGTGAGCATCGAGTCGGCGGCGCCGCCGGCGAGCTTCGCGATCGTGTTGGCCGAGGCCGGCGCGACCAGGTAGGCGTCGCAGTTGGCGGCCACCTCGAGGTGGCCGATCGGGTCGTGCTCGGGCGGCGGGTCGCCGGGGAAGGCGCCGCGCATCGGGTCGCGCTCGAACTCGGAGACCAGCACCGGGGCGCCGACGATGCCCTCGAAGGAGGCCGGCGCCGACGAAGCGGGTCGCCGCCTCGGTCATCAGCACCCGCACGCCGTGGCCGGCGCGCGTCGCGAGCCGCGCCAGCTCCAGCGACTTGTAGGCGGCGATCCCGCCGCTCACGCCGAGCAGGATTCTGGCCATCGCTTCCCTCCTGGACCGATCGCGCGCGTGCGCGCGCCGCGCTCAGGCGCGGTACTCGTATTTGAGCTTGCCCTCGGCGAGCTCCTCGAGCGCGATCGAGAGGTAGTTCCTCTCGTCGCCGGTCTCGACCATCGGCGGCGGGTACTCGCCGAAGCTGCCCTCGCCGAGGTTGTGGAAGTAGCTGTTTATCTGGCGTGCCCGCTTCGCGGCGACGACGACCGCGGCGTAGTGCGAGTCGGCGTGCTCGAGGAGCGTGTCAACGCGTGGCTTGATCATTCGGCCCGGGAGTCTAGAGGCAAACCGAGCTCGGCGCGCACGATCCGCTCCAGCTCGTCG
Source organism: uncultured Solirubrobacterales bacterium (assembly GCA_963712325.1). Classification (GTDB taxonomy): domain Bacteria; phylum Actinomycetota; class Thermoleophilia; order Solirubrobacterales; family 70-9; genus VRUE01. The sequence goes on along the minus strand of CAVQHG010000008.1, from coordinate 58,881 downwards.
GCGGCCCGGTCGCAGGTCGTCGTTGACGATCCGGTGGTCGAAGTCGCCCTGCGCGGCGAGCTCCTGTTCGGCGGTCTCCAGCCGCGTGTCGATCGCGTCGGCGGAGTCGGTCCCCCGGCCCTCGAGCCGCCGCCGCAGGTCGCGCGGATCGCGGCGGGGCGATGAAGACCTGGATCGACTCGGGCATCGCCGCGCGCACCTGCTGGGCGCCCCTGCACCTCGATCTCGAGGACGACCGAGGTGCCGCCGCGAGACGCAGCGCTCGACCTCCGAGCGCAGCGTGCCGTAGCGGTTGCCGCTGTAGGTGGCGAACTCGAGGAAGTCGTCGGCCTCCATCCTCCGTTCGAACTCCTCGGGTGAGAGGAAGTGGTAGTCGCGGCCGTCCTCCTCGCCCTCGCGCGGCGCCCGCGTGGTCGCCGAGATCGAGAGCTCGAGCCCCGGGACGCGCCGCAGCAGCTCCCGGATCAGCGTGCCCTTGCCCACCCCCGAGGGGCCGGTGATCACGAATACTTTGGCCATTTGCGGATCATGGACGGCCGCGGAAACCAAGCAGCTCGGTCGGACGCAGGGAGCGCCGCGACGCGAGCCTACGGAACGGAGCGTGAGCGAGGCGCGCGACCGAGGACGGCGAGATGCGCCGCTTCTAGCGGCGGAGCTGGGAGACCAGCTCGGTGCGCTGGCGCTCGGAGAGGCCGCCGATCGTCTTCGAGGGCGAGATCCGGCACTGGTTGAGGATCCGGTTCGCCTTCACCCGGCCGTACTTGGGGACGGCGAGGAGCATGTCGAAGACCTTGGCGGTCATCACGTACTCGGGCGGGTCGAGCAGCAGGGCGTGGATGCTCGCTTTGCCCGCTTTCAGGTCCTTCTTCAGCTTGGCCCGGGAGGTGCGGATGTCGTTTGCCCGCTTGAGAGCGTCCATCCGCTGGTCCAGCGACCTCTCGGGGGCCGCGGCGGAGGTCTTCACGGGGGCGCTCATGTGGGCGGCGAGTATAGCCGCGGCCCGGGTGGGTGCAAGGGGATTTCGTCGATTTCCCGTCAAATTCACCTCGACCTCTAGTCGAGGTCTAGTCAGCGAGACGACACCGACCGCTCGGCGAGCAATTCGGCGAGCTCGGCGGCCACCCGAGAGCCGGCCAGAGGGTCGCGGAAGCTCTCCGTCCCGACCGCGACCAGAGCCGCTCCCGCGTCGAGCATTTCGAGCGCGTCGGCCCCTTCGCAGACCCCTCCCATGCCGATCACCGGCAGCTCCACCGCGGTGCCGACCGCCCTCACCTGGGCGACGGCGATCGGCCGCACCGCCGGGCCCGAGAGGCCGCCCTGGCCGGCCGCCACGCCGGGCTCGCCGCTGCGCGGGTCGGTCGCGCTCGCCTTCAGCGTGTTGATCAGCGAGACCGCGTCGGCGCCCGCCTCCTCCGCGGCGACGGGCGACCTCGGCCGGCCGCGCGACGTTCGGCGTCAGCTTCACGATCAGCGGCTTCGAGGTGAGCGGGCGCAGCGCCTCGAGCAGCGCCGCCGGTCTCCTCCGGGCTCTCGCCGACGATCAGGCCCGACTCGACGTTGGGACAGGAGACGTTGAGCTCGATCGCGGCGATCTCCTCGCGCTCGTCGAGCGCCTCGACCACGTCGGCGAAGCGCTCCCGGCTGGTCGCCATCGCGGAGACGATCAGCGGCACCGGCAGCTCGGCCAGCTGCGGCAGGTCCTCGGCGAGGAAGCCCTCCAGGCCGCGGTTGGGCAGCCCGATCGAGTTGATCATCCCGGCCGGGGTCTCCCAGATCCGCCGCGGCTCGTTGCCGGCCCGCGGCTCCGGGGTGATCGTCTTGGAGACGAAGGCCGCGAAGGGGAACTCCTCCAGCAGCGCGTCGCCGTAGACGCGCCGCGCGGCGATCGCGTCGAACGTCCCCGACCCGTTGATGATCGGGTGTCCTCAACCGGATCCCGCAGAGCTCCGCCGAGCCGGCGCTCTCCGATTCGCGGTCGTCCGGCGCTGCCGTCGCACCCGCGGGTGGCGCGGGTGCAGGGGGGGTCGAGGACAGCTTGGCCCGCAGCGCCCCCCCTGCGCCCGCGTCAGGACCCGCGGCTGGGACGACGTCGGCGGGACGTCCTTCGACCGAGCGGAGGACGGGGCCGTCGACGCAGAGGCGGGCGTAGCCGCCGCCGGGTTTCGGGACGGCGCAGCCGAAGCAGGCGCCGAAGCCGCAGGCCATCGGCGACTCGTGCGCCAGCTCGCAGGCGACGCCGCGCTCCGCGCACATCGCCTCCACCGCCGCCAGCATCGCCGGCGGCCCGCAGGCGTAGACGGCGGCGCTGCGCGCGTCGTCGCCCTCGAGCATCGCGGCGAGCAGGTCGGTCACGTAGCCGCGCTCGCCGAGGTGGCCGTCGTCGGAGGCGAGCCCCAGCTGGCAGTTGGAGAAGAGGTCGTCGATGCCGCCGGAATGCAGCCCGGTCGCGGAAGCCGAGCAGGATCTGAGCCGGGACGCCCCGCGCCGCGAGCCGCCTTCGCAGCAGGGCGAGCGGCGCGATCCCGATCCCGCCGCCGACGAGGATCGCCCCGGCGGCGGCCGGCGCCAGCTCGCGGGGAGCCGAGAAGCCATTGCCCAGCGGCCCGTTCACCCAGACCCGCTCCCCAACCTCCAGGCCGCAGAGCCGCTCGGTCCCCGGCCCCACCGCCTCGAGCAGGAACTCCAACCCCATCCCGCCCCCGTCGCCACCCCCGCTCGCGTCGCCACCCCCGCCCCCGCTGCTGGTGAGTTCGCCTTTATCCGCGCCATTCGCGGATAAAGGCGAACTCACCGGGAGTGGAGCGACGTCGGCGACGGAGAGGGCGCGGGGCAGGAAGGGCCTTCCGCCCCGCTCCTCCCAGTGCCGCTCGGCGGCGAGCATGTAGAACTGGCCCGGCTCGGGCTCAGGTCCCTCCCGGTCGCGCAGCGCCACGACCCGGTAGCCGCCCGACTCCCGGTTTTCGACCACCTCGCACAGCCGCCTCCCCAGCGGCGCGCAGCTCACGACCTCCCCCCACCCGCGGCCCCCGGACGCGGGAGCGTCACGCCACGCGCCGCCACCCCCGGACGCGGGAGCCCCGGACCCCCACCCGCCACGCCCGGACGCGGAGGCGGTGGCCAATCCATCATTTGTTCCGTTGCGCCGCCGCCGGAGCAGAGGACGTGGCCGAACGTTCATGAATCTCCTGCAGCGACCTCACCTCCGCCTCGCCGCCGATCCGCGCCGCGATCGCCCGCGCCGCCGCGGTGGCTCCGGTCATCGTCGTCACGCAGGGCACCTCGTGGCGGACCGCCGCGGTGCGGATCTCGTAGCCGTCGGTGCGGGCGCCCGAGCCGGTCGGGGTGTTGATCACAAGGTCGCATCGCCGCTCCCGGATCAGGTCGACGACGTTCGGAGAGCCCTCGCCGAGTTTGTTGATCCGGGTCACCGGGATCCCCATCGAGGAGATCGCCTGCGCGGTACCGCCGGTGGCGATCACCTCGAAGCCGAGGTCGTGGAAGCGGGCCGCGATCTGCGTCGCCGCCGGCTTGTCGGTGTCGGTGACGGTGATGAAGACCGCGCCCTCGGTGGGCAGCGAGACCCCGGCGGCGCTCTGCGCCTTGCCGAACGCGGTCGGGAAGTCGGCCGCGATCCCCATCACCTCGCCGGTGCTCTTCATCTCCGGCCCGAGCACCGAGTCGGCGCCGGCGAAGCGCGAGAAGGGCAGCACCGCCTCCTTGACGCTGATGTGCGTCGGCTGCCCCTCGGGGAGCTCCTGCTCGGCGAGCCCCTCGCCAAGCATCAGCCGGCAGGCGACCTTCGCCAGCGGCGCCCCGATCGCCTTGGAGACGAAGGGCACCGTGCGCGACGCGCGCGGGTTGGCCTCGATCACGTAGAGCCTGCCCCCGGCGACCCCGTACTGGATGTTGATCAGCCCGACGACGCCCAGCTCCAGCGCGATCCGCTCGGTCGTCGCCCGGATCTCCTCCAGCATCTCCTCGCCGAGGCTCATCGGCGGGATCACGCAGGCGGAGTCCCCGGAGTGCACGCCCGCCTCCTCGACGTGCTGCATGATCCCGGCGACGTGCACCGCCTCGCCGTCGGCGAGCGCGTCGACGTCGACCTCGATCGCGTTCTCGAGGAAGCGGTCGAGCAGCAGCGGGTGCTCCTGGTCGGCCTTCACGTTCGCCTCCAGGTAGGCGCCGAGGTCGTCGGTCGAGTAGCAGATCTCCATCGCCCTGCCGCCGAGCACGTAGGAGGGCCGCACCAGCAGCGGGAAGCCGACCTCCTCGGCGATCACCGCCGCCTCCTCGGCGGAGAGCGCGGTCCCGTAGGGCGGGTGCTCGATCCCGAGGCTGCGCAGCAGCGCCCCGAATCGGCCGCGGTCCTCGGCGAGGTCGATCGCGTCGACCGGGGTGCCGAGCAGCGGCACGCCGGCCCGCTCCAGCTCCCGCGCCAGCTTCAGCGGCGTCTGCCCGCCGAACTGGACGATCACCCCCTCGGGGCGCTCCTGCTCGCAGACGGCGAGCACGTCCTCGGCGGTCAGCGGCTCGAAGTAGAGGCGGTCGGAGGTGTCGTAGTCGGTCGAGACGGTCTCCGGGTTGCAGTTGACCATCACCGCGTCGCGGCCCAGCTCGCGGGTGGTCATCGCCGCGTGCACGCAGCAGTAGTCGAACTCGATCCCCTGCCCGATCCGGTTCGGCCCGGCGCCGAGGATGACGATCGAGTCGCGCTCGCCGCGGCGGATCTCGGAGGCGGCCGAGCCGTCCGGCGCCGGCCGCTCGTGGGCGGAGTAGTAGTAGGGCGTCGCCGCCTCGAACTCCGCCGCGCAGGTGTCGACCGCCTTGTAGGAGCGGGCGAGGCCCTCGGTGCCGTCCCCCTCCCCGGCGAGCGCCGCCAGCTCGCGCAGGAACCAGCGGTCGACGAGGCAGCGCTCGTGCACGGCCTCGAGGTCGATGCCGCGCCGGAAGGCCTCCAGCACGTGGTCGAAGCGCTCCGGGCAGGGCCGCTCCAGCGCCGCCAGCAGCTCCTCGTCGCCCTCGGGGTGGCTCGCCGGCGAGTCGAGCTCCCGCGAGCGCAGCGCCTTGGCGAAGGACTCGCGGAAGGTGCGGCCGATCGACATCACCTCGCCGACGCTCTGCATGTGGGTCGAGAGCCTGCCCTCGGCCCCCGGGAACTTCTCGAAGGCGAAGCGCGGCACCTTGGTGACGACGTAGTCGATCGTCGGCTCGAAGGAGGCCGGCGTCGCCCGGGTGATGTCGTTGGGGATCTCCTCCAGCGCGTAGCCGACCGCCAGCTTCGCCGCCATCTTCGCGATCGGGAAGCCGGTCGCCTTCGAGGCCAGCGCCGAGGAGCGCGAGACCCGCGGGTTCATCTCGATGACGACGATCTCCCCGCTCTCGGGGTCGACCCCGAACTGGATGTTGGAGCCGCCGGTCTCCACGCCGACCGCGCGGATCACGCGGATCGCCTGGTCGCGCAGCTCCTGGTAGAGCGCGTCGGTCAGGGTCTGGGCGGGGGCGACGGTGACCGAGTCGCCGGTGTGGACGCCCATCGGGTCGACGTTCTCGATCGAGCAGATGATCACCACGTTGTCGTTGCGGTCGCGCATCACCTCGAGCTCGAACTCGCCCCAGCCGAGCACCGACTCCTCGACCAGCACCTGGTTGATCGGGCTCGCGGCGAGCCCCTCGGAGACGACCTGGCGCAGCTCGGTCTCGGTCTCCCCCACGCCGCCGCCGCGGCCGCCCAGCGTGTAGGCGGGCCGCACGATCGCCGGCAGGGTGATCGAGCCGTCGGCGAGCCCGGCCTCGACCTCGCCGAGGCTCTCGACCGTCATCGACCAGGGGATCCGCAGCCCGGCCTCGTTCATCGTGCGGCGGAACTCCTCGCGGTCCTCGGCGCGGCGGATCGCCTCCTGGTCGGCGCCGATCAGCTCGACCCCGAAGCGCTCCAGGGTGCCGTCCTCATACAGCGCCATCGCCACGTTGAGCGCCGTCTGCCCGCCGAGCGTCGGCAGCAGCGCGTCGGGCCGCTCCTTCTCGATGATCCTCGCCACCGGCCCGGGCAGCAGCGGCTCGACGTAGGTCGCCGTCGCGAACTCGGGGTCGGTCATGATCGTCGCCGGGTTGGAGTTGACCAGGACGACCTCGTAGCCCTCCTCGAGCAGCACCTTGCAGGCCTGCACGCCCGAGTAGTCGAACTCGGCCGCCTGGCCGATCACGATCGGCCCGGAGCCGATCAGCAGGATCTTCTCGATGTCGTCGCGCCTCGGCATCGCTACGCGGCCTCCGACCCGCCCGCGGCGGACGCGGGAGCGAGCGAGCGAGGTCTCCGGTGGTCGTGAGCGCGAGCGAGCGGGAGCAGAGCACGCGGGCGGAACTGATTCATGCCGCCAGCTCCAGGAAGGTGTCGAAGAGGTGGCGCGCGTCGTGCGGGCCCGGGCCGGCCTCGGGGTGGTACTGGACCGTCGCCGCGCCGACGTCGGGAAGCGACAGCCCCTCGACGGTGCGGTCATAGAGGTTGAGGTGGGTGAGCTCGGCGGCGCCGAAGTCTGTCTCCCAGCGCACCGGCTCGTCGCCCTCGATGCGCGGCTCGCCGCCCGGCCCCTCGACCGCGAAGCCGTGGTTCTGCGAGGTGATCTCGATCACCCCCGTGGCCAGGTCCTTGACCGGGTGGTTGGCGCCGCGGTGGCCGAAGGGCAGCTTGAAGGTGCTCAGGCCGACCGCCCGGCAGAGCAGCTGGTGGCCGAGGCAGATGCCGAACATCGGCCGCCTGCCGACCAGCTCGCGCACGGTGTCGACGACGTAGCCGAGCGCCGCCGGGTCGCCGGGGCCGTTGGCGAGGAAGACCAGGTCGGGGTCCTCGGCGAGCACCGCCTCGGCGCCGGAGTCGCAGGGCAGCAGGGTCAGCCGGCAGCCCCGCTCGCGCAGCTGGCGGACGATGTTCATCTTGATCCCGGTGTCGATCCCGACCACGTGCGGGCCCTCGCCCTCGAAGCGCACCGGCTCGGGCGGGGTCACCTCGCGGGCGAGGTCGGCGCCGTCCATGCGCGGCTCGGCCTCGACCATCTGCCGCGCCTCGTCCTCCGCCACCTCGCCGGGGAAGATCCCGCCGCGCATCGCGCCCCGGTCGCGGATGTGGCGGACCAGGGCCCGGGTGTCGACGCCGCCGACTCCCGGCACGCCGCAGTCGCCGAGCCAGTCGAGCCAGCCGCCCTCGGCGGTGGCGGCGTCCTCGCGGTTCTTGGGGTCGCGCATGACGACGCCGCGCGCCTGGGCCCCGCCGGACTCCATCGCCGCCGCCGAGACCCCGTAGTTGCCGATCAGCGGGTAGGTGAAGACGATGATCTGGCCGGCGTAGGAGGGGTCGGTGACCGACTCCTGGTAGCCGGTCATCGCGGTGTTGAAGACGACCTCGCCGGTGACCGGCTCCTCGCGCCCGCAGAGACCGGCGCCCTCGAAGCGGGTCCCGTCCTCCAGCAGGACGTAGGCGCTCACGCCGCCACCCCGGTCAAATGGGTCGTCGCGGCATGAGTGCCGATGAGGGTCAAAGATGCTTCGCCCCTCATGCCGCGACTCCCAGGGAGAAGGAGCGCAGGCGGAAGGCGACGCGGCCGGCGGCGACGGTGAGCAGCACGCGGCCGGTCAGGGTCCGCCCGCCGCACCAGGAGTTCTGCGAGCGGCTCTCGTAGCCCTGCTCGCCGACCACCCACTCGGCGCCGAGGTCGCAGAGGGCGATGTTCGCCTCGCTGCCGACCGCGAGGCTCGGCCGCTGGAGGCCGAACGGCGCCGCGCCGCCCGCCAGCCGCTCGACCAGCAGGCCGAGCTCGATCACGCCGGGCAGGACGAGGTCGGTGTGGACGGCGGCGAAGGCCGTCTCCAGCCCGGTCACCCCCATCGCCGCGCTCTCGAAGGGAACCTCCTTTTCCTCCGGCGCGTGCGGGGCGTGGTCGGTGGCGATGCACTCGATCGTCCCGTCGCGCAGGCCCTCGATCAGCGCCTGCCGGTCGGCCTCGGCGCGCAGCGGCGGGTTCATCTTGAAGCGCGTCGCGTCGAGGCTGCGCACCGCCTCGTCGGTGAGGCAGAGGTGGTGCGGGGTCGCCTCGGCGCTGATCTGCACGCCGGCCGCCTTCGCCGCCCGCACCGCCTCCACCGACTCGGCGGCGGAGAGGTGCTGGACGTGGATGCGGGCGTCCTCGTAGCGGGCGATCCCCGCGTCGCGGGCGATCATCGTCGACTCGCTGATCGAGGGCACCCCGGCGAGGCCGAGCGCCGCCGAGACCGCGCCCTCGTGCATCACCCCGTCTCCGGAGAGCCCCGGGTCCTCCTCGTGCAGGGCGACCGTCCCCCCGCAGAGCCGCTGGTACTGCAGCGCCCGGCGCATCAGCGCCGGCGTCGCGGATCGGCAGCCCGTCGTCGCTGAAGCCGAGCGCGCCGGCCTCGCGCAGCTCGGCCATCTCGGTCAGCTCTTCGCCCTCCATCGCCTTGCTGACCGTCGCCAGGAAGCCGGTCGGCACCGATGCCCCCTCGCGGGCCGCCTCGCGCAGCGCCTCGACGTCGGCCGGGGTGCAGACCGGCGGCTCGGTGTTGGCCATCGCGATCACCCCGCAGAAGCCGCCGGCGGCCGCCGAGCGGGTCCCGGTTTCGACGTCCTCCTTGTGCTCCTGGCCGGGCACCCGCAGGTGCACGTGGGGGTCGAAGAAGGCGGGGAAGGCGTGCAGCCCGGCCGCCTCGACCAGCTCGCCCTCGCCGGCCTCCGCCGTGCCGGGCGGCGCCAGCTCCGCGACCTCGCCGCCGCGCACGACCACGTCGAAGCTGCCCTCGATGCCGGCGACCGGGTCGAGCACGGCCGCTTCGCGCAGGACCAGGTCGGCGGCCTCCCCGCCGCGCGCGTCGAGCGCCTCGGCGAGGGTCACGCTCGGTTCCCCTGGCCGATCGCCGTCGGCTCCCCCGATCGCTCCTCCTGCGGCGCCCGCGAGGACGGCTCGGAGCGGTTCGGGCTCGCCGCCAGCAGCTCGTAGAGAATCGCCATCCGCACCACCAGGCCGGAGGTGACCTGCTCGGCGATCAGCGAGTGCGGCGAGTCGATCACCTCGCCGGAGAGCTCGACCCCCCGGTTGACCGGCCCCGGGTGCATGAGCAGCTGCCGCGGGCCGAGGCGCCGCGAGTCGATCTGGAAGCGGCTCGTGTACTCGCGCAGCGAGGGGACGTAGCTCTCCGCCATCCGCTCGCGCTGCATGCGCAGCGCGTAGACGACGTCGGCCTCCTCGAGCCGGTCGAGCGAGTGGGCGACCTCGCAGCCGAGCTCCTCGATCCCCCTCGGGATCAGAGTCGGCGGCCCGCAGACGGTGACCTCGGCGCCCATCGCCCGGAACGCGGTCAGGTTGGAGCGGGCGACGCGGCTGTGGAGGACGTCGCCGACGATCCAGATCCGCCTGCCGTCGATGCTGCCCAGCCGGCGGCGCAGGGTGAAGACGTCGAGCAGCGCCTGGCTCGGGTGCGCGCGCTTGCCGTCGCCGGCGTTGACGACCGCTGCCTCCGACCAGCCGGCGACCAGCTGCGCGGCGCCCGCATGCGGGTGGCGGATCACGATCGCCGCCGGGTCGTAGGCGGAGAGGGTGGCGACGGTGTCCTTCAGCGACTCGCCCTTGTCGACCGAGGAGCCGGCCGCCTTCACCGAGACCAGGTCCGCCGAGAGGCGCTTGGCGGCGAGCTCGAAGGAGGAGCTGGTCCGCGTGCTCGCCTCGTAGAAGAGGGTGACGATCGTCCGACCGCGCAGGGTCGGGACTTTCTTGATGTCGCGCCGGCCGACCTCGGCGAAGCTCTCGGCGCGGTCGAGGATCGCCTCGATCTCCTCGCGCGAGAGGTCCTCGATCGAGAGCAGGTGCCTCACGTCCGCACCCCCGCCGGCTCGGAGATCGTCACCTCGTCGACCTCGTCGCACTCCTCGAGCCGCACGTTGACCCGCTCCTCCGGCGCCGTCGGCAGGTTCTTGCCGACGTAGTCGGGGCGGATCGGCAGCTCGCGGTGGCCGCGGTCGCAGAGCACGGCGAGCTGCACCCGCTGCGGGCGCCCGTAGTCGAAGATCGCCTCGATCGCCGCCCGCACCGTGCGCCCGGTGAAGAGGACGTCGTCGACGAGGACGACGGTGCGGCCGGTCAGGTCGAAGTCGATGTGGGAGGCGTGGACGACCGGCCCCGAGCCCGGCTCGGCGCTGCCGACGTCGTCGCGGTAGAAGGAGATGTCGACGTCGCCGATCGGCAGCTCGACCGCGGTCAGCTCGCCGAGCAAGGCGTGCAGCCTGCGGGCGAGGATCGCGCCGCGGGTGTGGATGCCGACGATCGCCAGGCCCTCGGCATCGGGGTTCTTCTCGGCGATCTCGTGGGCGATGCGCTGCAACGTTCGCCGCAGGTCATCGCGCTCGAGCACGACCTTCTCGCTCAACTTTCGGGTGCTCCTTCCTGGCCTCGCGGGACCGGGTTAAAGGACGCGGCCAGAGTACCAGCGCACCTGGACGTGCGAAGCTGTGGGCGATGGATTCGAAGGCTCGGGAGGTCGTCGAAGCCCACGAGGGAACGGGGACGCGGTTCGCCGCTGCCGGCGTCGGCAGCTTCGTCCTCGATCAGGGCGAGGGCGATCCGGTCGTCCTCATGCACGGCGTCCCGGTCAGCTCCTTCCTCTACCGCCGCCTGGTCCCGGAGCTTGCGGCACGCGGGCTGCGCGCGGTCGCCTTCGACCTGCCCGGCCTGGGGCTGGCCGACCGGCCGGCCGGCTTCGACTACAGCTGGAGCGGGCACTCGAGGTGGTCCGGCGCAGCGATCGACGCGCTGGGCATCGATCGCTGCCACCTGGTCGTCCACGACATCGGCGGGCCGATCGCCTTCCAGTGGGCGATCGAGAACCCCGAACGGGTGCTCTCGCTCACCGCCCTCGACACCTTCGTCGACGTGGCGAGCTTCCGCCGGCCCTGGCCGATGCACCCGTTCTCGATCCCCCGGGTCGGCGAGCTCTGGCTGCGCGCCATGGTCGGGCCGGCCTTTCGCCAGGTCTACTACCTGACCGGGATCGAGGACCGCAGCACGGTGCCCGCCGCCGAGGTCGATGCCCACCTCGCGCTGCTCAAGCGCGAGGACGGTGGCAGCGCCTTCCTCGAGATCATGCGCGGCTTCGAGCTGACCACCGCCAAGGAGGAGCTCTTCCGCGCCGGTCTCGGCGTGCGCGACTACCCCGCCCAGGTCGTCTGGGGGGCGAAGGACCGGATCCTGGGCGAGCAGCGGCGGCAGGCCGTGCAGGAGGCGATGCGGGTCGAGGAGGCGACCCTGCTGCCGGCCAAGCACTTCACCCCGGAGGAGCAGGCGCCGGCGGTCGCCGAGGCGGTCTCAGCCCTCGCGGTCTGACTCCGCCTCGGCGGAGGCGGCGTGCTCGCCGTCGGGGTCGGAATCCTCGGCCGGCTCGGGCTCCCCGTCCAGGCCGGCCGGGTGGCGCTCGCGGGCGCCGTTGGGGACCAGCCGCGGCTCGCCGCGCTCGGCGAAGGGGATCTCGACGACGTCGAAGTCGCGGGGGGCGACGGTCGGCTCGAAGACCGCGCGCCCCTCCTCGAGCATCGCCCCGACGTGGTAGCGGGAGGAGATGTGGACGGCGGCGAGCATCCTCACCTCGGCGTCGCGGGCGACCTCGGCCGCCTGGCGGATCGTCGAGTGGCCGGTGTCGCGGGCGCGCCGGGTCTCCTCCTCGGCGAAGCTGGCGTCGTGGACGAGCAGCTCGGCGCCGCGGGCCGCCTCGACCGTCGCCTCGCAGGGGCCCGTGTCGCCGGTGATCGCCAGCTTCCGGCCGGGCCGCGCCTCGCCGACGACCTTCTCCGGCGCGACGGGGCCGGACTCGCCCTCGACGGTCTCACCGCGCTGGAGGGCGGCGAAGGCGGGGCCTTCGGGGACGCCGAGGCGCTTCGCCGCCTCGAGGTCGAAGCGCCCGGGCCGCTCCTCCTCGACCAGCGCGTAGCCGCAGGCGCGGACGCTGTGCTCGACCTCGAAGGCGCGGATCTCGCCTCCCTCCACGTCCATCACGTCGCCGGGCTCCAGTTCGACCAGCTCGAGGCGGAAGCCGATCCGCCCGATCAGCCGGCCGAGCGTCTTGAACAGGTCCTGGAGCCCGCGCGGCCCGTAGACGGTGAGCGGCGCCTCGCGGTCGGTGAGGTCATACGTTTTCAGCAGCCCCGGCAGGCCGAGGAAGTGGTCGGCGTGGAAGTGCGTCAGGTAGATCTCGTCGACCTGCACCAGCCCCAGCGACTTCTGCAGCTGGCGCTGCGTCCCCTCGCCGCAGTCGAACATCAGCCGTTCACCGCCACGCAGGACGAGCAGGCTCGCCGTCGCCCGCCGCGCCGAGGGCACGGCGCCGCCAGTGCCGAGAAATGCCACCGAGAGGTCCATCCCCGCGAGCCTACGCGACGCGGCTGGCGGGCTCCGCGCGGCTAGACTGGGCCATCTGCGCCCGTAGCTCAGCTGGATAGAGTCGTTCGCCTCCGGAGCGAAAGGCCACAGGTTCGAATCCTGTCGGGCGCGTGGAGGGCCGGGCGCCGACGCTGCGCGACGAATCCGCAGCAACGGCCTGGCCGCATCGAGGGCTGGGGGCAAGCCAGTGGGAGGAGATACGAGGATGGACGATGGCCGTCACATCGGGAGACGCGCTCTCTGGGGAGCGGCCGCAATGCTCGTCGTTCTCCTCGCCGCAGGCTGCGGCGGTTCGAGCGAACCCTCATCGGCTGACCTTCCCCCGGGCGACGTTGCGCTGGTGACGCACGTGAGAGCCGAAATCGGGAACATCGGCAGAGGAGATCTCAGGAGGGCGCTCGAGCAGCAGGCGGTGCAAGCTGGCGAGAAGAAGATGCCGAAGCCCGGCAGCAAGAAGTACGCATCGCTACGGCGGTCCGCCCTCGACTCGCTGATCGAATCCGCCTGGATTCAGGGCCTTGCAGAAGAAAAGGGCATCACGGTGACCGATCGCGAAGTCACCCAGAAACTGGCCAAGCTCAAGAAGCAGAACTTCAAATCGGAGGCCCAATATCGAGAGTTCCTGAGCCAGTCGGCGTACACCCAGGACGACGTCAAGGAACGGGTGAGGGTGCAGATCCTCGGCACCGAGATCGAGCACCGGTTGGCCGGCGAAGCCCCCAAGGGACAGCGCAGAACCGTGTTTGAAGATTTCCTCGGGGAATTCCAGCAACGCTGGCGGGCACGGACCGTCTGCCTGCCCCGCCTCGCGGTCTCGAAATGCTCGAACGGACCCGAGCCCAAGGAACCGGCACCGGTAGCCGAACCCTCTGGGAAACAAGCCCCAGCCCAGGCGGCTAGTAGCGGGGCGGTTCGCGGCCTTCGGGGTTTCCGCGGTATGGCTGCTGCGGCTGTTGGGGCTGCTGCGGCTGTTGGGGCTGCTGGGCCTGGCGCTGTTCCGCCAGTGCCCTCTCCTGTTCGGCCGCCGCCATTTCCCGGTCCTCCCGCCGCCGCCGCGACCAGAAGGCTTCGTAGAAGAAGGAGAGGACGAGCCCGGCGGCGCCGGCGATCATCAGGATCAGGCCGACGGTGTCGAAGTCGACGCCCTGGACGTTGATGTTGGTCGCGTAGCGCAGGATGGCGCCGATCGCGATGATCAGGATTGCCGCTGCGATGGACATGGGATGACCATACCCGACGCTGCGGCCGTCGCAACCATGAGCTGGACGCATTCGGGACGGCCGCGCGCATGCGGAAATCCAGCCGCGCCCAGGCAGCGAACGCTCGCCTCCGCCGAGTTCGCATACTGTCCCGAGCATGGCCGAGGAGAGCGACACCAGACCGCCGCGCGGGGCGCTGATCGTGATCGCCGTCGGCCTGGTCGCGACGATCGCCGCCGCCGCCCTGGCCAACGAAAACCTCAGCGGCTCGGCCACCGACCTGGAATGGGTCCAGTCCCACCCGCTGCCGGACTCCGCCAAGGTGCAGCTGCCCGGAGGCGGCGAGATGCAGCTCGCCCAGGCCGGCCTGAAGGCGACCGGCGCCAACATCTCCGGCTACACGCTCTACCGCAGCGCCGCGCGGCTGCGGGTCTCGAAGGGGGCGCCGGTCGGGCAGCGCCCGCATCCTCTGCGCGATGCGCGCCCCGAACGGGATCGAAGTCGCCCAGACCCCCCACCTGCGCGCCTCCTACCCGCGCTCCAGCGAAAACCTGATCGAACAGGAAGCCTACGAAGTGTCCCTGGTCGAGTTCTCCTCGAAGGGCAACGGCCTCGCCGTGCTCGAACTCGAAGACCTCCCCGACTTCTACGCCAACGAGGCCGGGATCAAACTCGAATGGCCGACCTACCGGATCGGGCTCGAGCGCTGGCGCTACTTCCTCCCCCCCGGGCCGCTCGCCGAAGAACTCGTCCTCCCCTTCACCACGGTCTGGCGGGGCACCAAGGTCCCCTCGGTCGAGATCGACTGCACGCTGACCACCAGCGCCGGCGAAGCCACCGCCAGCACCTCGGGCGCGATGGCGAAGTTCCCCGAACCGATCGCCGAATGACGAATTCCGCCCGGCGCCTGCAGCCAAGGCGCCGGCGTTAGGGCCCCCCTCAGGGGCCCAAATGACGGCTCGCGTCATGGCGCCGCTCAGGGGCGACGCGTGCCGTCATTACGACACCCGTCGGGGTCCAAATCACAGCCGTTCATTGCGCCGCTCAGGGGCGACGCGTGCCGTCATTACGACACCTGTCAGGGGTCCAAATGACGGCTCGCGCGTATCGGAGCCGCTCAGGGCGACGAGCAGCGCTCAGGGCGCGACCCGCCGCTCAGGGCGCGACCAGCAGCTCCGGGCCCTCCTCCATCCCCTTGCCGACCTTGTTCACCTTCGGGTTGGCCGGGCTCGCCGACATCCGCGCCGCATCCAGCGGCGCGCACATCGCGACCGCGTCCTCGACCCCGAGCTCGGGGCTGAGCCAGGCCGCCTCGGCCTCCGGCCCCGGGAGGATCGCCGGCATCCGGTCGTGGACGCGGGCGGCGACCTCGTTCGGCTGCGTGGTGACGATCGTGCAGCTGTAGAGCCAGCCGTCATCGACCCCGCGCTCCTCCGCGCCCTCCCACTCCTTGCGCGTGCAGAGCCCGGCGAAGGCGAACAGCTCGCCGCCGTCGACGGTGAAGTGCCAGGGCTGGCGCGGCTGCTTGGGGTCCTCGGCCCGCATCCACTCGTAGAAGCCGTCGGCGACGATCAGGCAGCGGTGGCGGAACTTGCCGACCAGCGGCGAGTAGGCGCGGCTCGAGGTCAGGTTCTCGGCTTTCGCGTTGATCATCCGGTAGCCGACCTTGAGGTCCTTGGCCCAGCGCGGCACCAGCCCCCAGCGCATCATCCGCGCCTCGCGCTCGCCGCCGGCCGCCTCCTCGGGGTCGGGCGAGGAGCGCACGGTGAGCACCTCCTGGGTCGGCGCGACGTTGAAGCGGCCGAGGCCGGCCGCCGCCCGCTTCGCCCGCTCCTTCGAGGGTGGCGGCGCCTCGCCGCCGCCGCTCCGCTCCAGCGCCTTCTCGAGCTCGACCTGGAAGCGGTCGGCGACCTTGTTCGAGTCCTTCGCCGTGACCGTGAAGCGCCCGCACATGGCAATCCAGCCTAGAGTCAGCGCGCCTCGGGTGCTCCCGGTACCACTCGAGCGTCCGCGCGCAGCCCCTCGCGCAGCTCCACCCGCGGGCGCCAGCCGGTCAGCTCGCGCAGCTTGCTCGAGTCGACGAACTGGCGGTCGATCTCCCCGTCGGGGTTGCCCTCGCCGCGAAACTCGGGCTCGACCCCGCCGCCCGCCAGCTCGACGATCGCCTCGACCACCTCGCGCACCGAGTGCGGCCGCTCGCCACCGGCGTTGAACGCCTCCCCCGCGGCTCGCCCCGGGTCCTCGCGCAGCGCCACCTCGATCGCCAGGTAGGCCGACACGGCGTCCTCGACGTGCAGGAAGTCGCGCTCGGGGCTGCCGTCGGAGCGGATCACCGGCGCCCGCCCCTCGATCGCCGCCACCGCCGCCTCCGGGATCAGCCTCGTGAAGTTGAGCGTCGCCGCCGCCGTAGACGTTGGCGAACCGGGTCACCGCCAGCGGCACCCCGTAGGCGGTCGCGTAGCTGCGGGCGACGATGTCGGCCGCCGCCTTGCTCGCGTCGTAGGGGTAGGCGGCGCGCAGCGGCATCTCCTCGCGGTAGGGCAGCTCCGGGCTGGTGCCGTAGGCCTTGTCCGAGGAGGCGAAGACGACCGGGCCCGCCCCGTGCCGCCGGCAGGCCTCGAACACGTTCCAGGCGCCCGCCACGTTCACCTCCAGCGTCTCCCGCGGCGACTCGCGCGCCACCCCGACGATCGTCTGCGCCGCCAGGTGGAAGACCGCCTCGCAGCCGGCGACCGCCGCGCTCGACTTCCTCGGAGTCGCGCAGGTCGGCCTCGACCAGCTCCACCTCAGCGGCGATCCCCAGCAGCTCCAGCCCCGAGCGGCGCGGCCCGCCGACGTCGGCCTCCCGCGGCGCCGGCCGGTCGAGCACCCGCACCCGCTCGCCGCGCTCGAGCAGCGCCCGCGCCAGGTGCGAGGCGACGAAGCCGTGCCCGCCGCTGACCAGCGCGGGCTTCAGGGCGAGCCCGCTTCCGCCGGCGCTCAGGGCGCCCACGGCGCCTCGCCCGCGGCCCAGAGGTCGTTGAGCTCGACCGCGTCCTTGTAGGTGTCCATGCAGTCCCAGAAGCCCTCGTGGCGGTGGGCGCGCAGCTCCCCCGCGGCGGCCAGCCGCCGCAGCGGCTCGCGCTCCAGCACGCTGTCCTCGCCCACGTAGTCGAGGGCCTCGGGCTCGAAGCAGAAGAAGCCGCCGTTGATCCAGTGCTCGCTGCGCGGCTTCTCGACGAAGCCGGCGACCAGGCCCTCCTCGTCGACCTCGGCGACCCCCCACTGGAGCCGCGGCCGCACCACGGTCATCGTCGCCAGCGCGCCCTCCGAGGCGTGGAAGTCGAGCAGCGCGCCGAGGTCGACGTCGGCGACCCCGTCGGCGTAGGTCACGCAGAACCGGCCGCCCGTCGAGCCGCTCGCGCGAGCCGCGCGATCCGCCCCCCGGTCGGCGTCTCGGCGCCGGTGTCGACGCACTCCACCCCGATTCCCGCCGGCCAGCCCTCGGCCGCGGCGAAGCGCTCCACCTCCTCGCCCAGGTAACCGGTCGCGAGCAGGAAGCGGTCGAAGCCCTGCGCCGCGTAGATGCCGATCACGTGCCAGACGATCGGCCGGCCGCCGATCTCGACCAGCGCCTTCGGCACCGTCTCGGTGCGCTCGCGCAGCCTCGTGCCCCGCCCTCCGCAGAGGATCACGACCGGCGGCCTCATCGTTTCGACAGTTGACCCCGCTCAGGCAGGGTCAAACTCCAAATCGACGCTCACCCTCCCGCCACCGCGGGAAGGATCGTCACCTCGTCGCCCTCGTTGATCGGCGTCTCCAGGCCCTGCTGGAAGCGGATGTCCTCGCCGCTGACGAAGACGTTGACGAAGCGCCGCAGGTCGCCGTCCTGGGTGATCCGCTCGCGCAGGTCGCCGTGGGCCTCGAAGACCGCGTCCAGCACCTCCCCGACGGTCGTCCCGGAGACCTCGACCTCCGCGTCCCCCCCGGTCGCCGCGCGCAGCTGGGTCGGGATCTTCACGGTCACTGCCACTAGACGGACACCTCCTGATGCTCGAACTCGGACTCGAAGCTCTCGAGATCGGGGTCGATCTCTTGCATCTGGAACCTATCGCGGGCGGCGTCGAGCGTCTTCAGCCCCTCGCCGGTCATGTAGACGACGAGCCGCTCGCCGGCGCCGATCTCGCCGCGCTCGGCGAGCTTGCGGAGCACCCCGACGGTGACCCCGCCGGCGGTCTCGGTGAAGATCCCGGTGGTCTCGGCGAGCAGGCCGATCGCCTCGCGGATCTCGTCGTCGTCGACGGCGTCGATGCCGCCGCCCGTGCTGCGCGCCAGCTCGACCGCATAGGGCCCGTCCGCCGGGTCGCCGATCGCCAGGCTCTTGGCGATCGTGTCCGGCTTCTGCGGCCGGCAGACGTCCCAGCCTTCGGCGAAGGCGGTCGCCACCGGGCTGCAGCCCTCCGCCTGGGCGCCGTTGAAGACCGGCTGCCCGCCCTCGACGAGGCCGACGTCGAGCCACTCCTGGAAGCCGCGGCCGAGCTTGGTGAACAGCGAGCCGGAGGCGATCGGGCAGACGATCCGGTCGGGCAGCTCCCAGCCGAGCTGCTCGACGGTCTCGTAGGCGAGCGTCTTCGAGCCCTCCGCGTAGTAGGGGCGCAGGTTGACGTTGACGAAGGCCCAGGGCCGCGCCTCGGCGAGCTCGGTGCAGAGCCGGTTGACGTCGTCGTAGTTGCCGCGCACGCCGACCAGGTGGGTGCCGTAGACGCCGGTCGCGAGCAGCTTCTGCTCCTCCAGGTTGGCCGGCACGAAGACGTAGGACTCGAGGCCCGCCGCCGCCGCGTGGGCGGCGACCGCGTTGGCGAGGTTGCCGGTCGAGGCGCAGGCGACGGTCTCGAAGCCGAGCTCGCGCGCCTTGGCGACGGCGACCGCGACGACCCGGTCCTTGAAGGAGTGGGTCGGGTTGGCGGCGTCGTTCTTGATCCACACCTCGGCGTCGAGCTCGAGCCGCTCGGCGAGGCGGTCGGCGCGCAGCAGCGGCGTCAGGCCCGGCTCGAGCGGGTCGCCGGGCCGGCCCTCGAAGGGGAGGAAGTCCGCGTAGCGCCAGATTCCCTGCGAGCCGGCCTGGATCCGCCGCTTCGCCTCCGCCGGGTCGAGCCCGGAGTGGTCGTAGGCGACTTCCAGCGGGCCGAAGCACTCCTCGCAGAAATAGCTGGCGCCCAGCTCATACGTGGCGCCGCACTCCTTGCACCTCAGGCTCTCGATTGACATCCGATCAGACCTACCTTCCCGTTCTCACAAAAAAAGACCTCCGCCTCACGTGGGGCAGAGGTCCGATCGGACGTCTCCCCCACATCTTCCAGGCCTTCGGCTGCAGCCTGCTGGAGTTGGCACCTCCCCTCGGACCGAGGTCCGAGGTGGTTGCCGGGGCTTCGATGGGCCAGTCCCTCCACCCCTCTAGATGTGGCGTTTATGTGATTTGGAAGCCTACCAGGGCACCCGGCAGGGACGTTTCGTTCAGTGTGCCCGGCCGCGGCCCTCTAACCTTGGGCGGCGATGGCCGTCGAAGACGAGAACACGCTGGGCACGAGCGATGCCGAACCTTCCGAAGCCGAGGCTGCGGCGGGCGACCCGGCGCGGCGAGCCACTCAGCGGCACTGCGCAGCCTGAGCCGCAGACGCCCAACGTCGAGCAGATCGACTGCTCCGGCCTGCGCTGGGTCAACATCGAGCTCCCCGGCTCCCTCGAGCGCGGCTGGCTGGAAGAGCACTTCGACTTCCACGCCCTCGACCTCGAGGACGTCCTCTCCCGCAACCAGCGGCCGAAGATCGACGTCTACGACGAGTACCTGTTCATCGTCCTGCACTTCCCGATCTTCGACCCCCAGGCCGGCCGCCTCGGCGCCGGCGAGCTCGACCTCTTCGTCGGCCCCGACTACCTGGTCACGATCCCCAACCAGCCGCTGCAGCCGGTCGAGTACCTGTTCGAGCGCTGCCGCGCCAAGGAGGAGCTGCGCGAGCAGCTCTTCGCGCGCGGCTCGGGCTACCTGCTCTACCGCCTGGTCGACGACAGCTTCGACTACTGCTTCCCGATGCTGCGCAAGATCGGCAACAAGCTCGACGCCCTCGAGGACGAAATCTTCGAGGGGCGCTCGGAAGAGGTCGTCCGCGACATCTCCAACGTCAAGCAGGAGATCATCAACTTCCGCAAGGTGATCCGCCCGCAGCGCCCCGTCCTCCACGACCTCGAGAAAGTCAAGAGCCGCTACCTGGCCGGCGACCTCGACCTGGAGATCTACTTCGACGACGTCGTCGACGCCCACGAGCGGATCTGGGACATGCTCGAGAACTACAAGGAGGTGGTCGAGGCGCTGGCCGAGACCAACGAGTCGGTGATCTCCCACCGCGTCAACGACATCCTCCGCGTGCTCACCTCGATCAGCGTCATCGTCCTCCCCCTCACCCTGATCGCCAGCATCTGGGGGATGAACGTCGGCGTCCCCGGCGAGGGCAACAACGTCGACTTCTTCGTGATCGTCGGCGTGATGCTGCTGATGTTCCTCGGCATGGTCGCCTACTTCCGCCGGCGCGGCTGGCTGTAGCGGACGCCCGCTGAGCCCCTCTCCGGTGCGAGAAAGTGCCGGCCGGACCGCGGTCGGAAAAAGGTGCCGAAAGGCGTCGACGCGGGCCCCACGCGACCATCCCGCCATTACCCTGAGATCCGTGTACGGCGTCTTCAAGAAGCTGATCGTGCCGCTGGTCGTCATCGGGATCCTCGCAGGCGGGGCGAGCCTCGGCCTGGCAACCCGCGGAGGAACGGCGCCGAGGGCTCTCGAGGTGAACGCCGCCACCACGCAGTACGGCGGCGAGTGCGGCACCCCGGGCTACTGGAAGAACATCGAAAAGCACCCGTACCCCTCTCCGTGGACGCCGGACACCAACTTCGAATCGGTCTTCGGCCCCAGTCCCCTGCCGAGCAGCCTGACCCTCGGCGAAGCCCTCGAACTCGGCGGCGGCGGAATCAACGCGCTGGCGCGCCAGGCGGCGGCCGCCCTGCTCAACGCCAGCAAAAGCACCTACGCGTACATCGAATCCGAAGTCATCGAAATGTTCGAAGACGCCGTCGCGTCGGAAGAATACGATTCGACCAAGAACGCCTTCCAGGCGGCCAACGAAGCCGAATGCTGATCGCGGCCCGGGCATAGCGCCCGCGCCGCCTCCCTCCAGTTAGCCCGCACCACCCGCCCGTCGCTTAGAGTGCCGCGGCGTGGCCAACTTCCGGATCTGGGCGCCCGACCGCTTCAAATACGTGAAGGACGCATCGAAGGACATCGAGGCCGAGTGCATCTTCTGCGCCAAACCGGCGGAGGAAGACGACGAGGCGAACCTGATCGTCCATCGCGGCGAGCGCTGCTTCGTGATCCTCAACCTCTTCCCCTACACGAACGGGCACCTGATGGTCACCCCGTTCGAGCACATCGCCCGCCTCCAGGACGTGCCGCCGGAGACCACCGCCGAGATGATGTCGCTGGCGCAGGCGGCGATGGCCCGCCTCGAGCAGGTCTATGAGCCGCACGGCTTCAACGTCGGCCTCAACCAGGGCCGCGTCGCCGGCGCCGGGGTCGAGCACCACATCCACCTGCACGTCGTCCCCCGCTGGGGCGGGGACACCAACTTCATGCCGGTGATCGCCGACACCAAAGTCATGCCCCAGACCCTGGAGCAGAGCTACGAGGCGCTGAGGACGGGAGCGTTTTGAGCGACGCAGCCCGGCCGCTGGCGCCGCCCGGGCATCTTCAAGGCCTATGACATCCGCGGCCTGCACGGCTCCGAGATGGACGAGACCACCGCGCTCGCGATCGGCCGCGCCTTCGCCCGCGTGCTGGCGCGGCTGCGCGGCAAGCAGCCCGGCGAGCTGCGCGTCGGCCTCGGCCGCGACATGCGCCTCACCGCGCCCTCGATGGCGGCGGAGCTGCGCGACGGGCTGATCTTCGAGGGCGCCACCGTGCTCGACGCCGGCATGGTCGCCACCGAGATGCTCTACCACCTGGTCGGCTCGCGTGAGCTCGACGGCGGCGCGATGGTCACCGCCTCCCACAACCCCAAGGCCTACACCGGCGTGAAGCTGGTCCGCGAGGGCGCCCTGGCGCTCTCCGGCGACGCCGGCATCGGCGACGTCCGGCGCGAGATCGAGGCCGGCCTCGGCTCCGCCCCCGGCGGCGGCTCCTTCGAGGAGGTCGACATCTGGGACGAGTACCGCGAGCACGCCCTCTCCTTCATCGATCCCGGGAAGGTGCGGCCGATGAAGCTCGTCGTCGACGGCGGCAATGGGATGGCCGGCCCGATGGTCGGCCCGATCCTCGAGCGCCTCGGCCTCGACCTCGAGGAGATGTACTTCCGAGCCCGACGGCGAGTTCCCCGACCACGAGCCCAACCCTCTGCTGGAGGAGAACCGGCGGGCGATCATCGACCGGGTGCGCTCCAGCGGCGCCGACCTCGGCATCGCCTGGGACGGCGACGCCGACCGCTGCTTCTTCATCGACGGCGACGGGCGTCTTCTGCGACGGCGACTTCGTCTGCGCGCTGCTCGCCCGCTCCTTCCTCGCCAAGAGCCCGGGCGTCGACGATCCTCTACGACCCGCGCTCGAGCCGCGCCGTCCCCGACCGATCGCCGCCGAGGGCGGCCGCTCGGAGCTCTCCCGCGTCGGCCACGCCTTCTTCAAGGCGCGGATGCGCGAGGAGGACGCGATCTTCGGCGGCGAGGTCTCCGGCCACTACTACTTCCGCGACTTCTGGAACGCCGACTCGGGGACGATCCCCGCCCTGCTGATGCTCGAGCTGCTCTCGATCGACGGGCGCAGCGCTGGCCGAGCTGATGGCGGAATTCCGCGCCCGCTACTTCATCTCCGGCGAGATCAACTCCGAGGTCGCCGACCAGGAGGCGAAGATGGAGGAGATCGTCGCCCGCTACGGCGAGGCGGCGAGATCACCCGCCTCGACGGGATCTCGATCGACTACCCCGACTGGCACTTCAACGTCCGCCCCTCCAACACCGAGCCGCTGCTGCGCCTCAACCTCGAGTCGCTTGTCTCCCGCGAGGACATGGAGGCCAGGCGCGACGAGGTGCTGGAGCTGATCCGCGCGTGACGTCTCCACCCCCGAGGAGGCGCTCGAGCAGGCGGCGCTGGCCGGGATCCACCTCCTGCCATCCCCACCCCCTTCGCGGTCGGCCGGGTCAACTGCTACCTGCTCGAGGACGAGCCGCTGACCCTCGTCGACACCGGCCCCAACTCGGGCAAGGCGCTCGACGAGCTCCAGAGCAAGCTGGGCGAGCACGGCCACTCGATCGACGACCTCGAGCTGGTCATCGTCACCCACCAGCACATCGACCACATCGGCCTGGTCGAGATCATCGTCGAGCGCTCCGGCGCCGAGGTCGCCGCGCTCGGCGCCGCCGCCCGCGTGCTCGCAACTTCAACGAGGACGCCGAGGCCCAGGACCAGCTTCGCGGTCGAGCTGATGCTGCGCAACGGCATCCCCGAGGAGGTTACCGTCGCGCTGCAGAGCGTCTCGCGCAGCTTCCGCAGCTGGGGCTCGCGGGTCGCAGGTGACCCGGCCCCTGGAGGACGGCGAGAGCTGCACCTTCCGCGACCGCCCCTGAGGCGATCCACCGCCCCGGCCACAGCCCCTCGGACACGATCTTCTGGGACGCGGAGCGGCGGATCCTGATCGCCGCCGACCACCTGATCGCCCACATCTCCTCCAACCCGCTGATCACCCGCCCGCTCGACGGCTCCGCGCGAGCGCACCCAGGCGCTCGTCACCTACCTCGAGTCGCTGCGCAAGACGCGGGAGATGCCGGCCGAGTTCGTCCTCTCCGGCCACGGCGAGCCGATCATCGACCACGTCGCGCTGATCGACGACCGCCTCGCGAAGACGAGCGCCGCAAGGAGAAGATCTTCAAGCTGATCGCCGAGCAGCCCCCGCACCGGCTATGAGATCGCCCAGGCGATCTGGGGCAACGTCGCCGTCACCCAGGCCTTCCTCACCCTCTCCGAGGTGATCGGCCACGCCGACCTCCTGGTCAACGAGGGCCGCGTCCGGGAAGGCATGGAGGACGACGTGATCCGCTACGAGGCGGTGTGAACGGCTCGCGGGCAGGCATCTCCTACAAATCGGAAAAAAAACCGTCGATCGTCGACTACGGGACGCTGACCGATTCTCCGCCGCACATGCACACTTCCGGTGACTGGGCATACGACGGGACAGCCAGCTGCCAACCGGCCCCCCTCATAGATCCCGCGCCTTAAGTCTCTCGACGATGTAGTCGCAAGCCCGCACGGTTAGGGCCATCATCGTAAGGGTCGGGTTCTGGAAACCACCCGAGGGGAAGCAGGACCCGTCGGTGACAAACAGATTCTTGACGTCCCAGCACTGATTGTGAGGGTTGAGGACGGAACTGCTCGGGTCATCGCCCATTCGTGCCGTGCCGATCTCATGGATCGACGAGCCCGGGGCCGCGAGATCCGGGTACGTCGTGTGGATCCGCCATCCCGCGGCCTCGATCATCTCCTGGAGGCAGCGCAGCTGATCGGCCGCCATCAGCCGCTCGTTCTCGCCGTATCGGCAGACGATATGGGCACAGGGTATGCCCCACGCGTCGGTCCGGGTGCGATCCGAGAGACCCGATTCTCGTGCCTTGGCAGGACCTCCCCAAACGCTCGGGTCCAGAACCGCCCGTCCCGAGCCCTGCCGGGCCTCTGCGGCCAGCGCAGGCGCCTTCGGTGCGGAGCGATGACCTGCAGCTGGATGCCGTATCCGCGTGCGAACCCCATGCCTTCCTCGAAGACGTTTCTGAACGCGGGCATGATGCACCCGTGCGAGAGCGAATCGGCTTCACCACGCAGTCCCCCGGGAGCCATCCCATCGACCCCGATGCCATAGGTGTGATCCATCAGGTAGCGACCAAGCGTTCCCGAGGAGTTGGCCAGGCCCTCGGGGTGGTCGGATGTCGCTGAGTTGAGCAGGAGCCGGGTCGACTCGATCGTAGATGCGCAGAGAACCACGACCCGAGCGCGCAGCACCCGCTCTCGCCGCGAAATCCGCTCGACGAAGGCAACGCCCCGCGCCCGACCGGTGCGTTTGTCCATCGACCACCCGACTGGCGATCGAGTCTTGGTGAAGGGTCATCCGGCCAGTCGCCATCGCCGCCGCAAGCATCGCGTCGGGGGGGCTCTGGGCGATGCGGGCGCTGGTGACGCGGCGCGTGCTCCAGCGAGCTTCCACGGCCGACTTGAAGTCCCGCTCGCCGGCGACGGCCAGGGGGGGCGCCAAGAAGCGGCCGTCCGGCAGCTGCGAGAGGCCGTCGCGGTCGCCGCAGACCCTCATGAAGCGCTCCACTCGGTCGTAGTACGGCGCGAGGTCCGCGTAGGAGATCGGCCAATCCACTCCGATCCCGTCGTGGCTGGCTGCCTTCAGCTCGCGGTCCGACATGCGCACCGACATCCGGGTCCATAGGTGGAGACGGCCGCCGACCTGACGGCTGCGAATCCACTGGAAAGGGCTGTCTGCGGGATGTGAGTAAGCATTCTCCACGTCGTCCACAAAGAGATGCGCAGTCTGGTCGCCAAAGGCGTAGCACTGCGACTGGATCGGCTGACGGCCGGGAGCGGGCCGCACCGGCTGCTGCCCCTGATGCCCGTCGGCCGCGACCGCCGGACCCGCCTCGAGCACCGCCACTCGCAGGCCTTGCGACGTCAGCTCCTTGGCCGCCCACCCGCCGGTAGCGCCGGAACCGACGACGATCGCATCGAAGGACTCGGTCTCCACCGCTTCGCCAATTCTACTTCTGGGAATCCGCCAGGTGTGCGGCACGATTACGTCGCCTCGAAGCCGCGTACTTGAGAAAGCTTCGGCCGACGATTCTCGTTCGTTGAGCGAGGAGATGGCTCAGACTTCGGACACCAACCCCCAAGAGGTCGTAACAGGCACGGTTTCATCTAATCCAGCTTTGGCCTCAGCCGCTCGGCTGCTTGGCGGACTACGACGTCAGTAGCGAGCTACCGGTCGTCTTCGCCATTGACGTCGAGCCCGATTCTCGCAGCCCCGACCCCACCAAGGCGACCGAATGGAGCGGGTTTGACCGCTTCATCGAGCGACTTCCCGAGCTGCGCGAGCGCCTCTCGGAAAGCACCGGCGCTCCGGCTCAGTTCACCTGGTGTCTGCGTATGGACCCGCAGGTGGCCGAGACCTGGGGCTCTGCGACCTGGCTCGCTGATGCCTACAGTGAGGTGCTCGCCGAGTTCATGGCATGTGGCGACGAGCTCGGTCTACACACGCACCCCTACCGCTGGGAAGAGGAGACAGGTGACTGGTTCTCCGACTTCGAGGACGAAGCGTGGGGCGTACACTGCGTCACGGCGAGCACTGAGGCGTTCAGGGCCGCCTTCGACCGACCCTGCCGCTCCCACCGAGGCGGAGATCATTTCCTTACCGGGGCGATGCTTGGGGAGCTCGATCGATCGGGAATCAGGGTGGACCTCACGATTGAGCCGGGCTGGCCGCCGGGCGAGCTGGAGAAAGCACATGGGCGATCTAGGGGTCTTCTCCCGGACTTCAGAGGCGTTCCGAGGCACCCATATCACTCAAGTCCAGAGAAGTTCCCGGCAAACGACCCTAATGCAAACGGACCGTTGCTTATCCCGCTATTCAGTCCCCCGGCAAGAAGCGCAGGACACCGGCTCCCCCTCTGGCCCGCCCGGGGGAAGTTCGTCCCCCGCCTCGCGTTGGAGATGCTGGCTTCTCCACCATCCGTGCTGGCGCTCATAGAGCATACGGGCGCCGCTCTGAGTCGGTGGGATCGCATCCAGGCCAATCTGGTTCATCTGAGCCGTCACCGAGGAGTTCGGTTCGTGACGGCTAGCCGACGCCGGCCGACATGCTCGAAGCGCAGAGAACCGAATCCAAGCAATCATAAGTCACACTCAAGGAACGGAGCAGGGCCCCGGTCCGGACGCGACCGAGGAGACGCAAGGCACCCCCAAGCCGTAGGTAGGTCGAGCAGGTCCCGTATTTCTAACAGCCCAGGGGAGGCCCGGGGTCCGGCAAGGCGGTGGGGCTGCTGCGGCGCCCGCGAAGGCGAGTCCTGAAGTGCTTGCTTGAGAGAGAGGAGCGGCTGAGGCAGCCAGCCCCAGGCCGCAGGGTGCGTCGGTGCGACGTACGCGCAGCGGCTCGCTATTCGCGCCATCCGAGCAACCTCCTATAGGAGAGGCGCGAGCCTCCACACGGACGCCAGCGCACAAGGATCACACAGCCGATCGCGTTCCTTAAGCGGTGCAGTCGAGCGCGGAAGAGCCGGGCAGGGACCTCCCCCGCGACCTGGTCGAGGTCGTGATCCCGACATACAGGCGGCCCAGGCTCCTTCAGAAAGCGGTTGAGTCGGTGCTTTCGGAGACCCCATTCCAGGTCACGGTGCTCGACGATCACTCGCCCGAGCCTGCATTCGAGTCCCCTTGACATCGATCAGGCTCAATGCGGCTTATGAAGACCGACTGCGGCTAATTCGCAATCGGATGAACCTCGGTGCCGGCCTCAACATTTTGCGGGCATTCGAGGTCTCCCGCGCTCCATACACGTGGCCCTTTTCTGACGACCAACTGGTTGCGGTGGGCGCGACGGACTCCATACTTGCAGCAATCGATCAGAACCGAGATGCGGCAATCCTGCTCTGGAACGCTGGCCTCGAAGGCGGTGAGGGAAGTGCACGTTCGAAATTTGACCGATTTCATCGATTTGATAGAGCGCTGTCGATCGGTCTTCTGCTTTTCCGACGTCCACTTCAATCGGATTGTGAAGAGCGAGGTAGGAAGGCAATACACACGTGTGGACGCCCACTTCACCCATTGCCTCCCGACCATGGGAATTCTGATCGCATCACTCGCCGACGGATTTCCCACACAGGTCTATGGCGGAAACCTGGGACAAGCCCAGCCAGACGCGACGAGCGGTTGGAGTGACGCAGCTACCCTGCAGCGCTATAAACTCGACCTTGGATACCTCATTCCCGACGTCGAGTCGAAGCTTCGTTACCGAGCGGTCGTTGCACGACAGTTCCCCTGGAGGGCCTCTCTCATCGAGTCTGGGATATCGCAGCCCGGCTCGATGGACGCATCTTTCGCAGCCGACGCTGGTGCTCCTCGCTCATTCAGGGGTCCCGTTGAAACTTCGCCTAGAGGCGCAACTCGCCCACTTCTTGGGCACATCCCGCCTAGGCGCTGTCTTCGGGCGACTCCTGCCGCGAAAGCCAGTAGAGCGAGTCGAGCCTAACTTTGACGAATCCACATGGTGAGCGCGGCCAGGAGACCATTGCAGAGAGTCGCACTAAGGAGCGTTCGCTTCTTCACTGGTGTCCAAGAATTGAGGACTCTACAACAGAGCCTAACGGGAAACATGTTGCTTGCCACCGAGCGAGAGGCTCCTCTTGACGCTGGAAGTATCGGCCTACCCTGGCAAGTATAGGCTGCCGTGTATAGTCGCCTCGCCTGATGCGAAGAGATCTCATCATCGATGTTGGGATGCATGTCGGCTATGACACGGAGTTCTATCTCGCCAAGGGCTTCGATGTCGTAGCGGTTGAGGCCAACCCAGCCTTGGTCCAAATTGCTGAAGAGAAATTCGCTCGGGAGATCAAAAGCGGCCGACTCCGGGTCTTCGGGGCAGCGGTCGCAAGGGATCGAGGCAGGGCTTCGCTCGCTGTGTCTAATTCATCAGAGCTCAGCACACTGTCGGCGGCTGAGGTCGCTTTTGCCGAAAGACACGGTGCCAAGTTTCACCATATAGACGTACCTGCAATACCTTTTGAGGATGTGTTGGAGGAGGTTGGCATTCCCTACTACCTTAAGGTCGACATCGAGGGGTCTGACATGCTTTGCGTGGACGCCCTGCACCATTTCGGCGAGCGGCCACGATATATATCGATTGAGTCCAACATCGCGAGCGCTGGGCCTCGGTGGGCTTTTGACGAGATCTTGGGTGATGTCGCAGCGCTTTGGAGCCTCGGGTATCGACGGTTCAAATACATCAACCAGATGCGAGAGTATCCCCTACCAAACCCACCGCTGGAGGGCACAACATTTGCGGCGCCGATCGCAGAGGCGATTGCCCACGGTCTTGCGAGCGGGGGCTTCGGTGAGGAGACGCCAGGGCGATGGAGAACTGCGGAGTGGATGATCTTGCAGGGCTGGGCACTTCGACTGCAGTACATGCTCGGCGGGTGGCGCGGACGATGGTCGAACTCGCCAACGGGGAAGCTGTATCGCGGTGTACGTAACCGCATCTTGAAACGGCCAAAGATCGGTTTCTTCGACCTGCACGCAGCTTGGGAGCCGCTCGGCCCATCCAAGCGTAGCGGTGAGCACGGTCGGGCGAGAACCGAAGTTCCTGACTGACGAGTCCACAGTGCGTCCGTCGGTTTACGCACCACTGCCAGCGGCATAGTGCTCCTGGATCGTCGCTCGCCGACAGCGCCCGGTTGTAGGTGGCGGCCTCGTCGATCCGGCCCTGCCAGGGGTTGGTTAGCCCCGAGTATGCGCCGGTGGCGTGGCCGAAGAGCAGCTTGTCGCCTCCCTTCCAGGAGCTGCCGATGTTGACGCTGGCTTGCTTTGTGCCGTCGACGTAGAGATCGGCGCTGCCGCCGTCGGACCACGCCAGCGCGTAGTAGTGCCAGCTGTCCGCGGTGATCAGGCCCGAGGCGCGTATCGATGCATGCGCCGTGGCCGTCGTAGATGTAGAGCTTCACCGAGCCGTCGGCGAGGACCCCGACCTGGTGGCTGTAGGTGCCGGTGCCGTCGTCGGCGGTGTAGACGAAGCCGTTTCGCGAGTTGAGGTCGGTGGCGTAGCCCCAGAACTCGATCGTGCCCTCGGCGCCGCCGGGATTGACCGGCGTCGAGAGGTAGCCGCTGGAGCCGTCGAAGGCGACGGAGGTGTCCGGGTCGCCGGCGATCGCCCCTGTCTCAGCCGAGCGTGAAGCCGCCGTTGTAGGTGCCGTCGGCAGAGCCCTTGGAATCGGCGCCGCTCGTCCCCGCCTTCCTCCCCGAGGCGCCAGTAGTGCGTCAGCCCGCTGGTGCCGAGGATCGCTGTTGCATAGGAGCTTTCGCCTTCGGTTTCGGGGCTCGGTCTGGAAGCTCTGGTCAGCGCCGTGGGTGGTGCCATCGGCGTTGCTGGCGACGAGGCGGAAGTGATAGATCGTTTCGGGGTCGAGGCCGGAGATGTTGGCCGCCGACCTGACTGGTCGCTGGTGCCCGAGCCGGCGCTTTCGCTGGCGCTTGATTGCCCGTAGCTTGTCGTGGTGCCGTATTCGAAGTGGTAGCTGGTCGACTTTGCCGTTGGGGTTGACGGTGCCGTTGAGGGTGGCGGAGTCGGATCGCGATCGAGGAGGCCGAGCCGGTCACTGCACTGGGCCCGGGCGCTCGTCCCAGGTTGTAGTGCTCCTGGATCGCGCTCGCAGACAGCGCCGAGTTGTAGGTGGCAGCCTCGTCGATGCGGCCCTGCCAGGGGTTGGTTAGACCCGAGTATGAGCCGGTGGCATGGCCGAAGAGCAGCTTGTTGCCTCCCTTCCAGGAGCTGCCGATGTTGACGCTGGCTTGCTTTGTGCCGTCGACGTAGAGGTCGGCGCTGCCGCCATCAGACCAGGCCAGCGCGTAGTAGTGCCAGCTGTCCGCGGTGATCAGGCCCGAGGCCGTATCAATGCTGCGCACGTGGCCGTCGTAGATGTAGAGCCTCACCGAGCCGTCGGCGAGGACCCCGACCTGGTGGCTGTAGGTGCCGGTCCCGTCGTCGGCGGTGTAGACGAAGCCGTTTCGCGAGTTGAGGTCGGTGGCATAGCCCCAGAACTCGATCGTGCCCTGGGCGCCGCCGGGGTTGACCGGCGTCGAGAGGTAGCCGCTGGAGCCATCGAAGGAGACGGAGGTGTCCGGGTCGCCGGCGATCGCGCCTGTCTGAGCGAGCGTGAAGCCGCCGTTGTAGGTGCCGTCGGCAGAGCCCTTGGAATCGAACGCCGTCGCCCCGCCTTCCTCCCCGAGGCGCCAGTAGTGCGTCAGCCCGCTGGTGCCGAGGATCGCTGTTGCGTAGGAGCTTTCGCCTTCGGTTTCGGGGCTGGTCTGGAAGCTCTGGTCAGAGCCGAGGGTGGTGCCATCGACGTTGCTGGCGACGAGGCGGAAGTGATAGATCGTTTCGGGTGCGAGGCCGGAGATGTTGGCCGAGACCTGCTGGTCGCTGGTGCCCGAGCCGGCGCTTTCGCTGGCGCTTGATTGCCCGTAGCTTGTCGTGGTGCCGTATTCGAAGTGATAGCTGGTCGCTTTGCCGTTGGGGTTGACGGTGCCGTTGAGGGTGGCGGAGTCCGATCCGATCGAGGAGGCCGAGCCGGTCACTGCACTGGGAGGGCCTTCGGTGTCGACCGTGAAGCTTCGCGTGGCCGGGCTCGGGTCGGTGTTGCCGGCTTCGTCGGTGGCGCGGACTTCGAAGGTGTGGGGGCCCTCGGGGAGCGATTCGGTCGTGGAGGGGGAGCTGCAGGAGCGTGAAGCCGCCTTCTTCGTCGAGGCGGCAGCCGAAGCTGGAGCCTTCCTCGCTGAGGCCGAGAAGGCGAAGCTCGGGGTCGGGTCATTGGTGGGGCCGGTGGGGCCGGCGGTGATCGTGGTCTCGGGGTGCTTCGGTGTCGACCGTGAAGCTTCGCGTGGCCGGGCTGGGGTCGGTGTTGCCGGCTTCGTCGGTGGCGCGGACTTCGAAGGTGTGGGGGCCGTCGGGGAGCGATTCGGTCGTGTAGGGGGAGCTGCAGGACGTGAAGCCGCCTTCTTCGTCGAGGCGGCAGCCGAAGCTGGAGCCTTCCTCTGAGGCCGAGAAGGAGAAGCTCGGGGTCGGGTCATTGGTGGGGCCGGTGGGGCCGGCGGTGATCGTGGTCTGGGGTGCTTCGGTGTCGACCGTGAAGCTTCGCGTGGCCGGGCTGGGGTCGGTGTTGCCGGCTTCGTCGGTGGCGCGGACTTCGAAGGTGTGGGGGCCGTCGGGGAGCGATTCGGTCGTGGAGGGGGAGCTGCAGGACGTGAAGCCGCCTTCTTCGTCGAGGCGGCAGCCGAAGCTGGAGCCTTCCTCTGAGGCCGAGAAGGAGAAGCTCGGGGTCGGGTCATTGGTGGGGCCGGTGGGGCCGGCGGTGATCGTGGTCTGGGGTGCTTCGGTGTCGACCGTGAAGCTTCGCGTGGCCGGGCTGGGGTCGGTGTTGCCGGCTTCGTCGGTGGCGCGGACTTCGAAGGTGTGGGGGCCGTCGGGGAGCGATTCGGTCGTGGAGGGGGAGCTGCAGGACGTGAAGCCGCCTTCTTCGTCGAGGCGGCAGCCGAAGCTGGAGCCTTCCTCTGAGGCCGAGAAGGAGAAGCTCGGGGTCGGGTCATTGGTGGGGCCGGTGGGGCCGGCGGTGATCGTGGTCTGGGGTGGGGTCGTATCCGCGCCGGGTTCGCCGAAGGCTGTGACTCCGTTTGGCGTCCCAACACCGGTCGGGCCGTCATAGCCCGCCGCGCCCTTGCACATGATCGTGCTGCAACTGCCGTTCGAGCCGCTCGTCACGTCGTGCAGGCTGGCCGGTGAGTCGTCTTGGTGGCTGTAGGGGTCTGAGGCCGGATAGCTGCTCGACCCACCGCCCGCCAGCGCGTAGACCGCCGCGATCAACGGCGCCGACAAACTCGTCCCCCCAACCGTAAACCAGCCTTCCTGGCCGTGGTACTTGGTTGTGTTGTAGACGGCGGCCCCGGTGTTCGGATCGGCGTCGGCGGCGACGTCAGCGATGCCCCGCTTCGTGCCGCATCCGGTTTGCGACCATTTCGCGTCAGACGTCTGCCAAGGCTGCGCTGAAGTGTAGGCGCTGCATCCGCTGCCGGTGCCGGACCACACTTTCTCGTTCCCGTAGCTGTGTGACGAGCCAAGGGTGAGTGTGGTTCCGCCTACGGCGATCACGTATGGTGAGGCCGCAGGGTATTCGGCACCATACCCACTGTCCCCCGCCGAGGCAGTAATTGCGATTCCGGAGTGGTTGTAGGAGGAATCGCTTGTCTCGCTTCAGTACTCTCCGCCGCCATAGCTATTGGAGATCTCGGTGGCGCCGAGGCTGACCGCCCTGGCGAGCGCCGCGGTCAGATCCGAGAAGAGGTTTGATTCTGCCTCGACCAGCAGGATCTTGCAGTTCTGGCAGATCGCGTGCGCCGTCTCCACGTCAAGGGCGATCTCCAGGGCCCAGCCGGGCATCTTTTTTCGGATAGGGCCCTTCCTGACCGGATTGGTTGACCTTGCGGAAACAGCCGTTCGCGGTCGTGCAGGCAGGCAGACCGTATGTTTCGCTGTAGTGGGCGAGGTCGCCTTCGATAGTCGGATCGTCGTAGGCGTCGATGATCGCGATCGTCTGGGAGCTCGCCGAGGTGGCCGGCAGGCTGTAGGCGCCGTGGAAGTCCGCCGGTCCATAGCCGCTGGGACTCGATTCCGCCAGTGGCGTCCCCTTGCGATTGGTGATCACACGGGAATGGCAGCCCGCGGCGCCGTGGGCGATTGGACCCGGGCAGACAGGCCGGTTCGGCCTCTCAAGCGGCCGGCCAACCGCAGATGCACTTGGCGGAGCTGCGACAACCGCAAGCGTTGCCACCACGATCGACGGTAGCAGTGCCAGCGCGCTCCGACGTAGGCTGTTCATGGACCCCCAAGGCTGATCATGGACCCCCAGAAGAGTCTACAGAGGGTGGTTCGGAATGGGTCTCGATTTCGTCGCGTACTATGCCTGAGGCCACGCTCTTCCTAATGCCTGCAAATGCGCCACTATGAGTGTCAACTACCAGCGTGGCACAGCGCGGGAATCTGGGCGAGGATGGCTTCCGCCGGGTCGTCGTTGCGCTGATCGCGGCCCCTTCTCGGCGGCGTGTACTGCAGCAGCTGCTCAGCGAGGATCCCGTCCGGGAAGGGATGGAGGACGACGTGATCCGCTACGAGGCGGTCGGGTAGGGCTCTCGCTGAAGGGGGCGAAGCTGAGCGGGACCTCGACCCCGTCGCGCACCCGGCAGCGCGGGCAGGTCTCTCGGGCCGGGACGCGGATCATGCTGAATGCGCATCCGCAACGCTCGCACCTGAACATTCCTCTCGCCACCTTTCTCCGGTCAACCGACCGCCCCCGCCGCCCTCCGCTGTCGGGGAGTCATCTCCCCTCCTCGGCGAAGGCCAAACCTCGCCGAGCGCCGCTATGACCCGAGCGGGCGCAGCTGCACGATCGGGATCGTCCGGCCGGCCCGCGCGGCCTGGCGCCGGTAGTCCGCGTAGGGGGCGAAGACCTTGTCGGCGAGCGCCCAGAGCCGGCGGCGCTCCTCCTCGTCGGCGACGACCTCGGCCTGCATCGGGACGCCGCCGAGCCTCACCTCGGGGTGGGCGCGCAGGTTGTGGAACCAGGCCGGGTGCTCGGGCAGGCCCAGCTTCGAGGCGACGATCGTCACCCGCTCGCCGTCGTGGAAGTAGATGACCCCGTTGCGGCGAACCGCGCCGCTCCGCGCCCCCCGCGTCTCCAGCAGCGCCGTGGGCATGCCGATTCCGAACCCGACCCGGCCGCCACTCACCCGCAGCAGCCACGGGTCGAGCCTCCAGACCAGGTGGACCGAGAGGAAGCGGCCCAGGCGCGTGTTGGCAAGCGCCGCGTTGGCGCGGCCCAGCGGACCGGGGCGCCGGTTGGGATCGACGTGCTTGAGCTTGGCGGCCATCGGCGGATGTCCCGGCCCGCAGACTAAGCGCTCCGCTCAAGCTCACCGCAGCGCACTCCGATACGAGCCGCAGTGTCGGCCGGCAAAGCAAGGGCGCTGTGGTCGCAGGCCCCCTGGACCCTGCAGCTCTACGTCGGGGTCGGGGCTCTGCTCGCCCTGCTCAACGTCGCGGTCAACCGCACCGCCTACCAGGTGATCGCGGGAGCCCTCTTCCTGGCACTGAGCTACTTCCTGCTGAGTGGGAAGCGCTGGTCCTGGATCCTGCTCCTCGTCGGGACCTCCCTCACCTTCGTGCTTTGGCTCGCGGCATTCAGGCTGCCGGCCCTCTACAACCTGGTCGCCCTCGCCCTGCTGCTCGCGCCGCCGACCCGCCGCCACTTCGCTCGCGGGAGCGGCGCGCGCCCCGGCGACGACGGGCTGCTCGCACCGCATTCCGACTAGTCTCCTGCGGTGCCGTCCGCCCATTTCCCCGTCGAGAACGCCGCCGCCGCGTCCGCCGGCGCGGCGCCGATAGACGAGCCACCTCGATGGTCAGAGTCCCCGGCAGGTCATCGCGTCCCGCGAAGAAGCGGATGCTGATCATCGTCAACCCGTACGCGACGACGGTCTCCGACCGGCTCAAGAACCTCGTCGTCTACGCGCTCCAGGGCCGCTACGAGGTGGAAACGGTGACGACCGAGGCGCAGAACCACGCGACCGAGATCGGCCGCGAGGTCCGCGACCACGGCTACGACGTGGTCGTCGCCTTCGGCGGCGACGGCACCCTCAACGAGGTCGTCAACGGCCTCGCCGGCACCGACGTCCCGGTCTCCGTCCTCCCCGGCGGCTCGACCAACGTCGTCTGCCGCACCCTCGGCATCCCCAACGACGTCGTCGACGCGACCGAGCACCTGCTCTCGATCGCCGACGAGTGGGAGCCGCGGCGGATCGACCTCGGCCGCGTCGACGGCCGCCACTTCGTCTTCTCCTGCGGGGTCGGGATCGACGCCACCGTCGTGCGCCGGGTCGACGCCCACCCCGCGCCTCAAGTCGAGGGCCGGCCCCTACTACTACACCTGGGCCGCGGTCTCCAGCTTCTACCGCAGCTACATGCGCAACCCGGTCCGCCTGCGGGTCGAGACCGACGCCGGCGAGCCGACCGAGGGCGTCACCGCCCTGGCCCAGAACTCCGACCCCTTCACCTACTTCGCCAGCCGCCCGATCCGCGTCTGCGAGGGGGTGGCGATCGACGACGGCACCCTCTCGGTCGCCGTCCTCGAGCGCGCCGCCCAGCGCGACATGCCGACCCTGATCCCGAGGCTGTTCAGCGAGAGCCGCCCGGCGCCCGCCACAGGCGGATCCGCCACTTCGACGACGTCACCGAGGCGAGCGTCGCCTCAACCTCCGCCGACGAGGACGGCGCCCCCCGCCCCTTCCCGATCCAGGTCGACGGCGACTACATCGGCGAAGCGACCGAGCTTAAGCTGCGGGTCGAGCCGGGCGCGCTCACCGTCGTCGCCTGACTCCGGCTCCCCAAGCCAAATTGAAGCCCGAACCAGGCCGGCGGCGACGTCTGAAAAAGGTGCCATTTGCCCACCTGAATGGCCCGGAGATGGCAGCTGGGGTTGGCTACGCTCGCACCGTGCAACGAGCGTCGCCCATGCGGAAGGCTAAGGAGACTCCCGTGCAGACAGATAGCCACAAGAAGGAATACACAGCGCCCGCCATCGAGGATCTCGGCACGCTCACCGAGCTCACGGCCGGCGGCCCGAACGACAACGGCTGCGGCGGTGACAAGGCCGCGGGCTTCACCGACGGTTTCAACGCCGCTCAGACCGGCTGCGCGATCAGCTGATCAACGCCATCCCGGTCCGCTGCGCCGGGCCTCGGCGTGCCCGTGTCTGCCGCCCGAGGCCATCGATTGCGTCTAGGAGCATCTCTGCCGTCTTCGCGATCCCCTCGATCTGCGCGTGGGCGCCGCATGCGAATCATCGGCAGCGCGAACAGCTCCATCAGAGAGCTGAGCATCGCAGAATCCCGCTGCTCTCCGAGCAACAGCGCCTGGTTCGCGTAGAGCATCCTGACGCGCTCCTTCGGGGAAAGCCGCGAAACCGCGGCCTCCCCCCACTCCAGGCAGACGAAGCCCCCGAGCGGCACCTCGCACGGCACCTGCCCAAGAGGTGTGCGCCAGCGCTCGCGGGTGCCGACCAAGCCGATCGACTCACCGATCCCCAGCGCAAGCGCCGCCTCGCGCCGCAGGTCGATGCAGCGCGGTCCCGCGAGCGCGCGCAGGCCCCGATCGACGATCAGCACGTCGTCTGCGAGCACCGGGACCCCCATCGATGCCAGCGTCGCAAGCAGCGAGCTCTTGCCGTCGCCCTTCGACCCGAGAATTCCCCAGGCCCGGCCATCCGCGACGAACGCGCCGGCGTGAAAGCGGTGGCTCCCCTCGCCAGTATGCGGCGACGATGCCCGTGATCCCCAGGCGCGGATGCGCGATCTCCGCCATGGTCGGCGTCTCCGGGAAGGAACAGCTTCGAGCTGCGGGTCGCGCGCTCGACCTCGACCCAGCCGCTCGGCTCGCATATCAGCCGCGCCCGGGAATCGTCGACGAACTCATCCGGCCTGCCGGTGCCGACCGCAAGCTCGATGTGCCAGTCGCTCCATCGCTCGGGCGCATCCACGAGCAGTCCGCCGGCGCCGGCCAGCGCTGGCAGGTGTAGCCCGTATGCACCTGGGCGGGCGATACTGCTCAACTGAACGCTGTTGGCGATTGCGTATTTCCGCCTGGCCGTGCCGAAAGGCCTGCTGCAGTCGCGATGTTCCAGCAGTCGACCTGAAGGCGACAAGTTCCAGTGCTCGCCGCCGCGTTCGTTTGGAGTGCTGGCCCGGTCGATGTCCGATGAAAGACTGCTCAGCTCGACATCGCCGCTTGCCCTTGCCCAGGAGAGGCTGAGATGCTGCGTCCGCCTCCGCGGCTCCCCCGCTCACCGTCCCGGAAAACCTCCGGCCCACTCCGCTCGAGGAGCTCTCGGCTCTTCCGCATTGGGCCCCGACCGGCACACCCCGCCTCTGACGTCGACGGAGCCGCGCGCAGAGCCCGCGCGAGGCTCTCGAAGCCACGGTCATTCCGGCGCTCCAGCGACCGCCCTGCACCGTCTCCTTCTCCGGAGGCGTGGACTCCTCGGTCGTGCTGGCGATCGCCGCCCACGTCGCGCGCCGCGAGGGCCTCGCCGGCGCCGGTGCCGATCACCAACCGCTTCCCGGCCGTGCCGGAAACAGACGAGGCGCGGTGGCAGGAGCGCGTCATACGCCACCTCGAGCTGGACGACTGGCTGCGGCTCGAGTGGAATGACGAGCTCGACGTCCTCGGCCCCGTCGCCACCAGCGTGCTTCGCCGGCACGGGCTGCTGTTGCCCTGGAACAGCTTCTTTCACCATCCGATGCTCGAACGCGCCGCGGGCGGCTCGCTGCTCACGGGAGTCGGTGGCGATGAGCTCTTCAAGCGCGTCTCGCGGACGTTCGCCGCGGGGCTCCTGTACGGGCATCGGCGCCCGCGAAGGGGGGAGTTGCGGCGATTGGCCTACGAGCTCTCGCCCAGGCCGGTTCGCCGCCGGGTGGACGCCTGGCGCGATGAGGATCTTCGATCAGTTGCACTGGATTCGCACCCACCCAGCGTCCAGGCGCTTCGGCGCGCCGGCGGCCGACTGGTACAGCCGCGGGCCACTCCGCAACGATCGCGCGCTGCTCGGCTGGTGGTGGCGGAGCCGGATGCTGCAGTGCGGCCTGGCGAGCCTGCGTGCGCTGGCGGGCGACTTCGACACCCTGATCGTCAACCCGCTCGCGGACCCCCGCCTGCTGCGGGCGCTCGCTCGAGCAGGGGGCGCGGTCGGGGTCGGCAATGGCTCCCGCAAACGCGGCGTCACGCACCTGGCGGGTGATCTCCTGCCACGCGAGACCCTGGAGCGACCGTCCAAGACCATGTACGACGGAGCCTTCTGGAGCGGCGCCGCACATGCCTTCGTCGCCGAGTGGGACGGCTCCGGAGTCGATTCCCAACACGTGAACATCGACGCTCTGCGCGCCGAGTGGTCGAAGCCGCGGCCGATGCCGCAGAGCTTCATCCAGCTGCAGAAAGCATGGCTCGGCAATGTCGACTGAGCCGGACCTGCGCGACGAGATCCTCTGGGCGGCCACGAGCTTCAGGGTCGACGCGGTCACCGCCGAGGTGACCAGGGCGCTCGCCGCCGAGTCGATCCCCAGCATCCTGGTGAAGGGCCCGGCGATCGCGACCTGGCTGTATGCGGGTGAGGCCCCACGCCTCTACGGGGACACCGACCTCCTGGTCCGGCGGGAGGACTGGGACAGGGTTATGGAGATCGTCCAGGCGCTCGGCTTCGAGGATGAGCTCGGGCCCATGGCCCACCCCCGGATGGAGTCGGGCGCCGGCTATCCCTGGGGGCGCTCGTCCGACGATGCGCATCTGGACCTCCACTACACGCTGTTCGGGATCGGCGTCGAGCCCGAGGCCCTCTGGGACGCCTTCGCCGAGGAGGCCGTCGAGGAGTCCGTCGGCGGCACAAAGGTACGGATGCCCTCCCATCCAGCTCGCCTACTTCACATCGTTCTCCACGCGGTCCAGCACGGAGGCGACTTCCACGCCGGCGAGGACGAGGTCGAGTTCAAGCCGATGCAGGACCTCGCGCTGGCGCTTGCCAAGGCACCACGTGAGAGCTGGACGGAAGCCCACGCATTGGCCGAACGCCTGGAGGCAGGCGCCGTCTTCGCATCCGGGCTCGATCTCCTGCCCGAGGGTCGCGAGCTCGCTGCGGCGATCGGGATCGACGGCGAGCGCAGTGCGGACGCGGCTCTCCGCTTGGAATGGGTGCCCCTTGCCGAAGGCTTTCGAGAACTCTCCGAAGCCTCCGGGTGCGGAGAAGCTGGCCATCGTCCCCCGCGAGGTCTTTCCCACGCCGGAGTTCATGCGCTGGTGGAGCCCCCTGGCCAGGAATCGAGGAACGCTCGGCCTGATCCTCGCCTACCTATGGCGACCGATCTGGCTCATGTGGCGCGCGATCCCGGGCTACCGCGCCTGGCGCCGCACCCGTCGCTGAGATTCGCGGCGCATCCACGGACCTGTGGGGACGGCAAGCTGACGACTCAATGTTGACACCACCGCTCAGCGTCACCACCTCATTTCTTCAGTTCGGATTTGACGGGAGTCACTGTGCTTCTTGGGGATCGAGCGCGCCACGAGCCTTCCGAGTCGAGAGCGCCTCAACCAAAGCGCGAGCCGCGCCTCGCCGCGGAGGCGGATCTGGACACTGGAGTTCGTGACAAGCCTGGCTGCGTCCATGGCGAGTTCTTCGTCAATTGACCCACTCTCAGCGGCCGGCGTGTCAATCAACGCCGCTCGCCACGGAAAGTGCTCGGCGACGACAGCGCGATAGCGCTTCCGCAGCGCGGCATCCTCAATCAGGTATCCAGGATCGAGTTTGAACCGATGGGCGTAGTTGAATCCCCACCCTGAACTTGCTTCGGGAGAGGGCTTGGACAGGCTTCCGCCGCGAATATGGAGAAGGAGGCCATCGCCAAGGGCCGCAAGTTGGATCCCAAGGGTCGGCTGCGCATGGCTGAACCGAGCGTCGAGCCGCAGATAGCGTCGTCCGACGTCGGTCCTGATCACCCGATGGAAGAAAAGATCCGAAAAGCCATAGGCGCCCCGGCTTCGCTCGATCAGCGTGATGTAGTCGGTGAGCTCCGCCAATTCGTGCTGCTCACCTGTCGGGATCCCTGAATGCCAGAAGAGAAGGGCGGCCTCCTGATGATTGGCAAGAGCTGCACTCACCTCCTCCCCCGCAGCTGGGCACCATGACTTGATCGTCTGCAAACGGCCATGTATACGGCGCGCGCGAGACCTCGAGCGTTCGCAGGATGTTCAGGCTCGCACCGAGATTGAAGGCGTTGCTGATGACCCGAAGTCGGTCCCCGTACCTATCCCGGAGACGACGTAACGGGGCGGACTCGACGACCGGGTTCGGCGTGCAGTCATCCAAGACGGTGACGGCAAACGGGGTGTTCGCGAGTGCAGATTCTGTGGCGAGGGCGAGACTCTCGATGCGCCCATAGGTCGGGATCACAACCTCGACCATCTCGCTGAGAGCCCCCTTCTTGTGCATGCCGATCAAAGCTCGCGTCCTCCTAATGACGCAGAAGACCCTTATCGTGCATTTCGCTGGACTCGGCGCGTTGATTGGAGGAATGCAGCCTTCCGTGCAGAGTCCCGACTCGGCGATGGCGATCGGCGCCCGTGCGCTCGACCGCCTGCGGCGCAGCGGCGAGTTGCCGGTCGTCTTCGGCATCGACGTCGAGCCCGACCCGTTCACCTTCGATCGTCGCGAGCGGCCCCCTTGGAGCGGCTTCAACCGCTTCGTTGAAGAGCTCCCGGGTTTGCGGGAGCGTCTCTCTGAGGCAACCGGAGCCCCGGCCGTGTTCACCTGGTCGCTCCGCATGGACGCGCAAATCGCAGAGACCTTGGGCACCGCGAGTTGGCTCGTAGAGACCCACGGAGAGGAGCTCGCCAACTTCGCATCGAGCGGCGACGAGCTCGGCCTGCACACCCATACCTGGCGCTGGGACGAGGATGCGGGCGATTGGTTCGCCGACTACGTGGACGAGGCTTGGGCCGAGCACTGCCTGGGCCTCGGTATCGAGGCTTTCGAGTCCGCATTCGAACGCAGCTGCCCCTCGCATCGGGCGGGCGATCATTTCCTCAGCGGCGCGATGCTCAAGTGCTTGGCCGATGCAGGGGTGAAGGTGGATTGGACAGTGGAGCCCGGCTGGCCACCCGTTCCGCTGTTCCATAGTCGATGCAGGGGCCTGCTTCCGGACTTCACCGAGATCCCGCGCCACCCCTATTACTCGAGCCCCGCACGTTTCCCGGCGCCAGATCCGGACGGCAGCGGACCACTGCTGATGCCGCTGTTCAGCCCGCCGGCTCGCAGCGACGGACACCGTGTCCCGCTTTGGCCGGATCGGGGCAACTTCGTGCCTCGTCTCGCGCTAGAGATGCTCACGGCGCCGCCGCTCGTCGTCCCTCTTGTTGTCCGCAGTGATGCTGCGAGGGACCGGTGGGACCTGATCGAGGCCAACCTCGAACACCTGAGCCGCCATCGCGGCGTGCGCTTCCTCACGGCCGGCGAAGCTGCTCAGCGGTTCGACGGCAGTCCTCGGCCTCACGAATCTCGCCTCTAGCCGTCCCGGGGAAAATTTGGAGCTTCCGCGGCGGCGGCTCTCCAAGGGACGACCGGCCTGATCATCGCCTACCTCTGGCGACCGATCTGGCTCATGTGGCGCGCGATCCCGGGCTACCGCGCCTGGCGCCGCGCTCGTCGCTGAGATTCGCGGCGCATCGACCGACCCTTCGCTGCCGAGGAAGACGAAGGCGGCGACGATCGCGATGCCGAGGACGATCCCGAGCGACGATCCCGATCGCGAGGTCGAGCCCCGGCTCGACCGCGCGGTGGCCTCTCGCCGATTGGTCGACGCGGGCATCGGGCTCAGGCCTCCGCAACTCCGGGAGCGAGCCGCTCGCCCACCAGCCGCGCGAAGACGATGAAGCGCTGCTCGGCGCTGTACAGCGGATTGCAGGCGCTCAGCACCAGGCGCTCGTAGCCGACCGGCCTGACGACCCCGACGTCGCCCGGATCGACGACCGCCGTCTTCTGCACCCGATAGAGAAAAGCGCCCGTAGGGCATCTCGAGCGTGATCCGATCGCCCGGCTCCATCGAGTCGATGTGACGGAACGGCGCCAGGTAGGTGGTGCGGTGCCCGGCGATCCCGACCGTGCCGCCCTGGCCCGGGAACGGCGTCTCCGGGTAGTGGCCGGGGCCCTTCTGGAGGCTGGCGGTGTCGGTGCCCTGGATCAGCACCATGTTCAGCCCGTCCATCGCGGGGGCGAGGATCCGCCCGATCGCCTCGCCGCTGCGCACCCGGCCGGCGAAGCGCCTGGCCAGGATCGCGATCCGCCGCTTCGTCTCCCCGGATATCGGCGACCGCGCGGCGGTCGGCCGGCCGTCGGGATACCGCGCTTCCAGGTCGCTCAGCTGGCTCGCCGCTTCGTCCTGCTTGATCGAGCTGTAGATCGAGGAGAGCGGCTCCTTGTAGGCGAGCGTGATCCCGACATCGGCGAGCACCACCAGCCCGGCGGTGATCAGGGCCACCGAGAGCGATTCGGCCCAAGCGGCTCATGCTGCGCGGCGCCCCGGCGAGCGTCATTTGCCGACCGCTGCAAGCTTCCGCCCACTTCATTAGTACGTGCGTCCAGCCCCAGGCAGGCTAGCCAAAGGGAAAGACCCCATATGGCGAGACATGGGAGGTGGGACGCAAGGTCCTCATCTCATTCGGCTCGCCCTGCTCGCCGGCGCCTCGCTGGCGCCGGCCGCGGGTGCGATGAACCTGCAGCCGCTTGATCGCACCCACCTCGGTGTGCGCCAACCAGACCGACCTCGATGCCCCCGCCGCCGCACAGAGGCGAGCGATGCGCTGCATGACCGACTTCGCCCGCCGCCGTGCCGGGATGGCCGGGCTGGTCGATGCGAGATCCCTCGATCACTCGGCCCTCGACAAGTCGACGGACATCCTCCGCTGCGACAGCTTCAGCCACCACGCCTGCGGGCGGCAATTCACCTTCTGGATGCAGCGGGTGAGCTATCTTCGCGCCGC
Organism: uncultured Solirubrobacterales bacterium; assembly: GCA_963712325.1. Classification (GTDB taxonomy): domain Bacteria; phylum Actinomycetota; class Thermoleophilia; order Solirubrobacterales; family 70-9; genus VRUE01. Next base: position 15,807 of record CAVQHG010000008.1, on the reverse strand, counting down.
TGCTGGCGGGTCGGCGAGAACCTCGCCTGGGGCACCGGCAGGTACGCGACAGCGTGCGCTCGATCTTCAGCGCCTGGATCCACTCGCCCGAGCACAGGGCGAACATCCTCGGCCACTACACCCAGATCGGCGTCGGCCTCAGGGTCGGCGCTCTTGCCGGCGACCGAGGAGTCCACGTCTGGGTCCAGCACTTCGGCTCGCATTGCGGCCCGGCGCCAAAGCCGGCGGTACATCATCGGGGCCTCGCCCGTGCTGTCGCCGTGACGCCTGCCGGCTAGGCCGGGTCGACGCTCGCCGCCCCATCAGCCATGGCGTTTCGATCCGAGCCGCCGCTGCGCGACACCCGCCAGGATCAGCAGCAGCCCGATCCCGGCCAGGGCGAGCACATCGGAGCCGGTGAACGGCAATCCGGTCGCCGCCGCGGCCGGACCGGTTGATGCCGTCTCGACGCTTTCCACGTTGCCTTCGCCGCTGGCACCACGCACTTCCGAGCGCGGTGAACCGCCGCCGCCGGGGTTGGTTTCGCCTCCGCCTCCCTGAACCCCCTTGGTCCCCTGCGTCGGCTCGTACTGGCTGATCGCGGCGTTCTTCCCGTTGCTCGGCCCGCCTGAGACCGCGAGGGCCGCACCTCCGGTTACGAGGAGAATCACCAGGATTGCTGATATCAGTCGGCTCATCGTGAGTCTCCGGGCGTGACGGGCAAGATCTCGACCCTACCCTGGCTTTCCGTCAAAGGGCGGTGAGTCGCGCACTTTCCAGATGCAACGAAACCGATTGTCCGAGTCTTTCGTCTCGCTCCGCAGACAGCGTAGAGCCGGGCCGGGCCGATTTCGATAGCGGACGAGCCCAATGGCACCAAATTAGTCTCAGCAGAATTCGGCACTCGGAGCTTCGACGGAGGACGCAAATCACTGCCGCGGCGTCGCCCGGTCAGGGACCTCCGGCCACCGGGGGTAGGAACGGCGCTTCGTAGGCGGCTCGTTTCCAATCTCGTGCACCTCGCCCGGCGAAGCGATTGGGGGCCGTGCGCGCAAGATCTTCCTCCGGATTGAGGACGGCGGCCCTCTTGGCGGCGTGCCGGGGGTTTTGGCCCGCGCCGGCGCGCGCGACCGCGAGGTCGTAGAGCAGTTCCCAGTTCCTCGGATCCCGGCGGAGGGCTCGCCGGAGGGCGACCGTGGCGGCCCGATGCCGCCCCGCCCGAATGTCGCAGAACGCGATCACCACGTAGGGCGTCGGCCTTTGGCTCACCGCCGACAGAGAGCTCTCTGACCTCGCGACGGCGGTTCGGCAATCTCCCCGCCGGAGAGCGTCGATCGCCGACGTGAGCCTCGCCTCCGAGACGGCAACTCGCGCAGGAATGATCATGATCAACAACGCGCGCGACGACCCCGCCGACGCGGATCGCGATCTCTTTGACGTCGTTGCGCGGTCGCCGGCGCCTCCACCGCAGGGAGCGCGCCAGTGCCGCGCCGCCGCAGGCGAACAGCCAGATTCCGGTGACCGGCATCTGCCAGTCCCAATCGACCCCCGCGTGGACGGCCCATGCCAATCCGGCCGCGAGCAGTGCGGCGAACAGCGGCGCGGTCGGGCCCCCGCGCGCGCCATGCGAAGGCGCCGAGGATCAGCGCCAGGACGATCACGAGCAGGACCAGGCCGACGACGCCGAGCTCGCCGAGCACCTCGACGTAGAGCGAGTGCGCGTTCTGGACCGTCCCGGCGCTCGAGCGTTCTCGGTCCCACCGCTTCACGTACGTGCCGGCGCCGGATCCGTGGAACCGGTTTTCCCGGTAGGCGTCCAGGGCGACGTGCCAGAGTTCGAACCGGCCCTCGGGCCGGGCGCTGAGCAGCCGCGCTTCCCCTGCGCCGGCGCGGTATTGGAGCGATCGGTGAACTCGTGGTACTTGGTGCTCACCACATGCGGCGCATCTGCGGCGGTTCCGGCGGCCAGTACCAACGCCAGCGCGACCGCCGTCGCACCCGCCAGCACCGGGCGACGAGCGCGCTCGGGCAGGCTCAACCCCACCAGCCATCCGTCCAGGGGCAGGAGGGCCGCCCGCAGCAGCGCCGTCCCCAACATGCAACCGGCCAGCACAAATGCAACGTGCTTTCCCTCCGCGACCATGCCGCCCGGATAGCTTTCGGTGATCGTGCTCGTCGGCGTCGCCACGGCGATCGCGATCGCGGTTGTCGGGATCGCGGCCATCGCGCCGCTGATCAGCGCCCGCGGCCGCCCGACGACGGCGTAGACGACGAGTGCTGCCGGAGCTGCCCAGATCCCTCCGCGCGAGAGCGTGTAGAGCAGCGTCAGCGCCAGCAGCGGCAGCGCCGCCGCCCCCAGCACCCGGACGACCGGCGAGTCGCGCGTGCTGCATGCGAGGTGGGCGCAGAGCACAACCCCGACGCAGCCGAGGATGCCGAGCGCGTTCCAGTAGGTGACCGGGTAGCCGAGCCGGTGCTCGTTCACCAGGGTCGGATCGAAGATCACATGGGGAAGCAGCCGCGCGATCAACGCCGCGGTGCAGATCGCCACCACGGCCGCTGCGATCCCGTAGACCATCCAGCGGATGCGCCGGACGTTGAACGGCAGCGTCCCGAAGAACAGCAGCATGAGCCCGTAGAGCAAGGCCCGCGAGTACTCCGGCAGCGCCCTGGCCACTGAGTGCGACCAGTTCGCCGAGAGCAGCGTCCAGGCGCAGAAGCAGGGCCATGGCGATCGCTGCGATGGCAAGGGGTTTGCTGACTCCCTGCAGCGGCCGGCGCGCCAGGGCGAACCGCAACCCGACCACCAGGGCCATCTCAGCTGCCGCAAGGCTCGTGGCGCCAACGTAGAAGCCTCCGCTGCGGAAGCCCAGGAAGACCATCAGGGCCCCCGGCAGGAGCATCACCAGCATCCAGCCGACCTCCGTGTAGCTGCCGCCCTCCCGCTTCGTGCGACTTGGCATGTTTGACATCACACGAACAACGGCGCCTGGAGGATATTTCGTGCGCCGGCCGGGGCGCCCGACCTCGGGGTCGATGTCCCGCCAAGCGGATCAGGCGCCGCGCCGCCGAGATCGCCGAACTCGAACCAAACGCGGCCGAGCCCAACTCTCACTGCCTGAAAGTCTCACGGCAACGGAGAAACTTGCGGCGCTGCGAGAGTGGCGAGCCCGAAGTCGAATAATCAGGGGCGCCTTCGCGGCTTTCGGGCTTATGGGTACCGATCGATAAGCAGGGCGTCTTTATCGGAGAACCAATGGATCGGCTCATATCGATCCGCAAGCCCTAGTCCATCTAGCCCCGCCCATGCCTCGACCAGAATGTAGCGTGGGGCGTAGCGCTACGAAGTCGAGACCAGCCAGTACCCTCGCCTCGTTGCCCTCGACATCCAAGCTGAGAAGATCGGGGCGCGGTGCGTTCTCCTCGTCGAGCAGTTCGGTCAGAGTTCGCTTGGGCACGGTCACGCTGTAGGCGTCTTCCCAGCACCCAGTTCGCGTGGGGTCGTTTGCCGACGCCGCTGTTTAGATCGCCATAGTGGAGCGCCAGCTTTCCAGGCCCATCGTCAAGAGCGCAGTTATGCACGGGCACGTTTCGGTGCCGCGCGCACACTTTGGAGGGCGGGAATCGGCTCTACGAGCACGCCGGTCCAGCCGTAGAACCGCTCTAAGAGATAGGTATTGCTCTGGCGAAAGCCATCATTTGCGCCGGCTTCCACGAAGAAGCCTCCGCGTGCCCGATTTGCTCAGCTATGTCGCGGTCCTCTCCGCAGAGGGCCATCGCCGGAGAAGTGCTCCGAGCCAAACCGCTCGAACAACCTTGCCCGCCCCCTCCTCGCCCGCCTGACCGCTTGGATAGCGCTCTTCCGCACCCCGGGAGCTATTTAAGGGTGGAATGTGAGCCGTTCCCGCGTCTCCCGCTTCATGTCCAATCCAACAAAAAAAGAAGGGCCAGGCTGGTTCTTATGACCACACCAGACTCCGAGCGTCGATGGCCAGCGACGCCTAAATTCCCGAGGTTGGAGTGGCCATAGTGACCTCTTCGGATAGCCCACGTAACAAAGGGCACCTCTTTCGCCCAGATTTGCAGGCAAGCAATTGTGTCGGTGCGGCGAAACCGTCTTACTGACATCCTCCCTATTACTCTCTGTGAGGATTTCCCCAGATGGCCGCTCCACATCAAGGGTGTGCCCCTTGCGTCGGGTTGGCTCATCGGTACTAGGCGGCGGAGCGTTCCCGCACGTCGCAGACGGAATACCCCGGCTGGTCTACCCGAGCAGATCGCATTGTGATGTCGAGTCCACGGGCCGCAGCTCGGACGCTGAAGTGCTCCGCCACCGACAGACGACCCCTGGCAGCCAGTTCGTCGCGTAGGGCAGGACGTTCGCGCAGCTCCACCAGCACCTCCCGAAGTGCATCAACGTCCCCCTCCGGGAAGACCATCCCTCCTCCCGTCGTTTCGATTACCCAGGGAATCTCGCCGGAATCGGACCCGACGACCGGTACTCCGCACCACATCGCCTCTACCAGGACCCGGCCGAACTGCTCAGCCCAATGTTGGGTGGTTCGCGATGGGGAACACCAGAACATCGAACGTCGCGTATGCCTCGGCCATTCGCTCGTGCGGCAGATCGGTGATGACTTCGATCACACCGTCCGGAAGGTGGGTCGTTGCGAGCCGCTGGGCGAGAGGACCATTGCCGACTAATCTGAGGCGAGCGCCGGGTAGGTTACGAACGGCTTCTACCAAGTCCATCAATCCCTTCTCCTCGACGAGCCGCCCGGCAAATCCAACCGTGAAGGGCTGCTCGTCGCCGTCGTGATCCTGCGGCTGCCAGGCTGAGGACAGCATGGGGAATCACGGGCGCGCGTCCCTCAAAGCCCCAGGATCCAAGGATCCCGACAGCCGCCGGAGAACGGGCCGCCACGAAGGCGGCGTTGGCGACGGTCCATTCACGAATGACCTTGGCGATGCGGGGATATGGACGATCGAGGTTCTCGTCGATCTGGAGGCCGAAGGGCACCCCACGCGCCTTGCAGGCCCAGCCCCATTGGAATCCCGGGATCGATGTCGGCTCCTCCTCGATGAATACGACATCGGGACCAACCTCAGCCAAATCGCGACCCGGTCGTGTGAGGTACACATGGCGCTGCACCGGCGCCCGCATTCAACACCCGACATGAGATGAGCCGACCGTCAAGTTGAGGGAGAGTCTCATGCTCGAATCGGCCCTCCGCATACTCGTGACGCCACTGTGCCGGCACCGCCACTCTCACATCCCACCCCAGATCGAGCAGCTCAGCGTACGGAAGCTGATTGACTCCGAGGACAGCCGGGTGGCTTACAACCAGGGCGGTCGGCATTTCATCATGAACTTCGGCTGATGTCACAGATCGAGCGATGCATAGCCGGCGAGCGATAGCCCAGCCTAGCCACGAAAGCGTACCAGCGCGGTTTGAGGAGGTCACTCTTGCTACACACTGCATGGAATAGGAGTCACGCCGGGGGATCTCTGGCATACCTTTTCCGAGGGTGTCCCGGACCAGCTCGGCGGCCAGTATGGCGGCCGCGACGATACAGAGACACGTCAAGCTAGACGAAAGGAACTCAAGCGCACCGCTTTTTGAATGCCCATGAAACTTTGGTGGGCTGTGGGGCAACATGCCGATCGGCGCAACGCCGCTGAAGGAACCACGACTGGGCCGTGCCCGGGACCGGAGGGGCACAACTTGCTGCTGACCTCGGCATGGATGCCGAGCTTTGTCCGACATCTCCCTGCGACTCGAGGGCGTTCAGATCCGAGAGGGTTCGCCGGAACTGGCCGAAACGCTGGGATCCCCACCAAGCTGGACCTGGTGCTCCGTGGTCTGTTTCCAATCCCCGCGGTGGTGGCGCCGGTGGAGACCTGCGATCGGAAAGCGAACGGCCGGGCTTGCCGCCCATGCCTGGCGACTCACAAGCCTCATGCACGACGCGGTTCCCGGCTACCTGGCGTGGCGACGTGCGGCTCGCACGCCGAGCGGCTGAGCGGGTCGCCGTTCGCCAATCCCTCGAATCGCGGACAGCAGTCGCCGGGCGATGCGCCAGTGGCCGTAGGAGGTCGGGTGAAAGTGGTCCGCACAGAAGTCCGACCAAATTCGACATGCGTCGGACACGTCGACGAAGGTCGCCCCCGTCGTGGCGGCGACCCGCCTGGCGATCTCGGAGTAGCGCTCAACCTCGCGATCGGAGCCGGGGAAGAAGCGGCCGTCGATCGGAAGCGCGCCCACTACAAACACTCGGCTCGACGGCAGCCCCCGGACCAGGGTGGTCAGCGCTTCCTCGTACTCCTCGGGCCCAGACCACTGCGTTGTTCCGAAGAAACGCATGAGGAGGATCTTGACTCTCCATCGGAGTGCGGACTCACAGCGCTGCAGCAACCGCAGTCCTCGCCGCGACGAGAAGTATCGGCCTCGGGTCCATCCAGCCGGCGTTCCTCCACCGCCTCGGCACAAACCGAAGCGAGGCGTCAGAGGGCCTGAGGAGGGCATCGGTCGGACCGTGGGCGATGATCGCCAGGTCGGCGCCCTCCGCCTCGCTCAGGTGGTCCACGGATTCCCCCGCCTGGCGCGCCGACCAGGTGAGGTCGACAAGCTCACCACCGAGCTGCTCGGAGACCAACACAGGGAACGATCTTCCCCTTGCGCCGATGCCGGCCGCGATCGAGTCCCCGAAGGCCACGACCCGCAGTTGAGAGCCGTCGGATGCATCCATTGACCTGCAAACGTGGGAGAGCTCCGCGTACTTGCAGTCGAAACCACCGGCCCGGCAGGTGCGAAAAACCGCCCCGCGGACGCGTTATCGGTGCAAACGCGCCATGTCAGATATCTCCACCCATGACCGGTTGACACGCGAGCGTGATTTCCACGACCAACTCGCCGCAGAACTGGACCCTGGGCGATGCCCCCGGTCCGCCTAGGTCCCCTCGACCAAGCGGCGATGGACGCCGCCGGAGACCTACGCGGGCTTCGGGTCCTCGACCTTGGCTGCGGCTCGGGAGACCTCACCCTTGCCCTCGCTCGATCCGGAGCCCAGACCACCGCGGTCGACCTCTCCAGCGGAATGATCGAGGTCGCTCGGCGGCGGCTCGAGCGGTTCGCGCCCGACGCGAAAGTCGATTTCGTGGTCGCAGCGGCCGAGGAACTTCCGATCGAGGATGGCAGCATGGATGTGATCATCGGCCGGTTCATCCTTCACCATCTCGACATACCGAGGGCGGCCGCGGAGTGCTCGCGAGTGCTTGCGCCGGGGGGACGGGCCTTGTTCGCCGAGAACTCCGGGCGGAACTCCGTGCTGATGTTCGCTCGCGACCACCTCGCGGGCGCTTCGGCATCCCCCGCTACGGAACACCTGACGAGCGCCCGCTCTCATCCGAAGACCTCCAGGCGCTACGTGCCCATCTTCCGGGAGCTTCGCCTCGAGTATCCGGTCTTCGATTTCTTCACCCTCTTCGATCGCCAGATCCTGCGTCATCGCTGGCCCGGGCCTCCCGGCTCCTGCGTAGGCTCGACCGCATGATCTGGAAGCGGCTGCCGGCAGCCAGGCGCTGGTCGTTTCGGGTCCTGGTCGTAGCGGGCCGGTGATCGCGTCGGCCCCTGACTCGGGCCGACTAGACAAACGTCCACTTATGCATTCCCGGGCGACAGTCCGCACGCCGTGGACCCGATTGAGGGCCTGCGATGGTCGGCCGACGCGATATCTGGTGCAACATGGGCGCGCTACACGCTCGCCGCGGCCCTCGCCGCCACGATTTCATTGGCGGCTGGGCGCCTCCCCGGCACCGGCCGCCCCGCTCCCGGTGACGATAACCGACTACACCGACCCTGGGCAGGCGTTCAGGTTTGGGCTCCGCTCCCACTGGGCCCAACCCTGGCGCTCCTATATGGACACCGTTCCTGCCTCGACCTTCCTCGACGCGGTTGGAATCAACTTCAACGTCGATCCGAAGGTGGCGAAATCAACCGCCACGCTCCTGGCAGACAGTGGCTTCAAACGCGCCAGGATCGAGGTCGGATGGGGGACCATCGACTACGACGATCCGGACGCAATGGCCGAACCCGATCTGCGCAGGCTGGAAACCATCATCGGAGCCTTCAGGGAAGACGGGATACGGCCGCTGATCCTTTTGAACTCCAACCAGGGGAAGCCCTGCCCGATCAAGTACGGCACCGTCACCCTCACGGCACCCGCACCGGCGGGCTCGACGGAAATCCACCTCGACCCGAGTGACCTCTCGAAGATCGTCCTCGGCCATACGGGGATCTCGGGGAACGGCCTGGCCGCGCAGTACCTGTTCACCTCCTACGAGGCGGACGGCACCGTGCACCTGTCGAAGCCGCTGTCGACCGAAATTCCAGCCGGCGAACGCCAGGTAATCACCCTCCGCTACGAACCGTTTCGTGGCGAACTGAACCCGGACGGGTCCCCAAACCCGGCCTTCGAGGCCACGATGCGGGGCTGGCTCGATACGTCGACGTGGTCACCAGGGAAGTCAAGCGCCTCCTCGGCAGCGACCAATTCGATGTCGAGGTCTGGAACGAGCTCACCTTCGGCTCGAAGTTCCTCGGCATCAACAACTACTACTCACCCCGCGTCGAACCGAGCAACGGGAAGAACCAAGACGCGATCCTTGAGCGGACGATCGCCTACATCCGCGATCCGTCGCATGAGTTCCCGACGTGGGGATCGGAAACGGCTTCGCCAACCAGCGGCCGTGGGACGCGGGCTCGCATCAGCCCCGCCGGGCTGACCGCCATCGACAAGCACCCGTACTCGGGTTGGATCGCGTTTCCGCGAGAGCGACAGGTGAACGGCACCACGCCCCTCAACGGGCTCGGCGAACCGGACGGATGGCAGGACGAATCCGGCCGATGGCACGAGGACTTCACACCGACATACGACTCCTTCTTCCCCGAGTACTACCTGTCCGGGATCCAGACCGAGACGCTTGGTTCGCGATCTCTCCCCCTACCCCTCGTTCGTCTACGCGCCGAACACGGGCGCTACAGCCATCCCGAGGGCGGGGCTCCCACGATGTGGATCACCGAGGCCAACCTGAACCCGGCCGGCGGACCGACTCCGGCGAGCGAGATGAGCGAGAGGGACATCCACCACGTCATGGCCAAGGACATCCTTCGCTACTCGGTGGCCTACGTGAACAAGGGCGTCACCGCAATCCACTTTTACGCGGCCACCGGCGGCAACCTCTCTCTCGATGGACAGGGCCTTCTTCGCCGCCGCAAACGCGAATCCGTCGACCTACCCCGGCGATGACGCTAGGCGGGGAAACGATGGCCGCAGTGCGCCGGCTGACCGAATCGATGCGAGACTCCGAACCGATCTCCTCGCCGAGGAGTCTCTCCTTGCGGGAGCTCACCGACTACTCGGGCAACGTCCAGTTCGAAGGCGATCCCGAAGACCCCACGCACTATCCGCCGCTCTACAACCGGGAAGTGCTTCGCGTTCCTGCCATTCCAGGTGACCGACTCGGAATTCGTGGTCCCTGTCTACGTGATGACGCGCAACGTCGCGAAGGACTATCGCCCCGAAAGTCCGGACGATCCCACCCGATTCGACCTGCCGCCCGAACGCTACCGGCTCGCCATCGATGGCGTCCACGGGGAAGACGCGCGGGTGAGCGTGACCGACCCCCTAGCCGGGCGCACGACGCCGGTGAAAATCGTCTCGAGGACCGCCGATGAGATCGTGGTCGACATGGAGGTCACGGATTCGCCCAGGCTGCTCACGATCCAGGATGGACATACCGCGCAGGCGGCGGTTGCGGCCCCGACCGGGGCCCGCGCGGCCGGGGTGGCGAACCGGACTCGCGATCGGCCCGGTCGCGCCCGAAGCGACCTGCGCCTCCAGCTTCGCGGCGCGCGCGCCGTCCTGCGCAGGCGCCAGCTGATTGTCATTGGCCGCTGCGCGGCCCGCTGCAGGGTGAACGTACGCGGAACGTTGAAGGTCGGCCGAAAGCATTTTGCGATGACCCCGACGCCCCGTGCCGTCTACCAGCGCCAAGGACGTTCCAAGGCAATCGTGAGACTGCGCATCGGCAGCGGGGCAGCGAGATTCGGGCGACGCGCCGCACGGAGAGGCTCTTGGCCGAGAATCGTCGTCCGAGCCAGGGCCCGCTTGGAGGGAAGGGTCGGTATGGCAACGCGACGCCTCGTCCTCGGAGCACCGGTTCCACGAGTGCACCCGGCACGCCGACTCGTTGGAACGCAGCGTGCGTCCGGCGGCGTCAGGGGCACTCCGTGATCACCGCTGCGTGGAGGGGCGCCTCGTCCTCAAGGCGCTCGCACCGAGCCCCACCACGTCCTTGACCCGTCGCGCACCGCGGCGGGCGCTCTGCGGGTGCGCAACCGCCCGGCCGAGCGTCGACAGCCTCGGGGCCGGATTTTCAGCGAGCGCGACGCACGCCGAGATCAGGGTTTCGAGCTGTCGCTCCGGCGCGAAGTAGAGCTCCCAGGCGCGGCGTGCCTCTTCCCCGAGGCGCTTCGCATCGCCCTCCCGGCTCCTCAGGATGGCGGGCAGGTCGTCGACGCTCGCCTCCGGGATCTGGATCGAGCATGAGTCCCAGTCCACGAAGGGTGGTCTGAGCCACTCGTCGGAGACGATGACCGGGCACCGCCCAGCTTGCATCGCCTCGAACAGCCGGATCGTCGCAGGTCCCCTCCCACGGGGACAGAGGACCAGGCCGACCCGCCCAGCAGTGAGGCGTACCGTTCGAAGGCCCGGCGGCCCTCGTCTCTGAACTCGGACTCCCAACCCCACCGCACTCGATCGCTCCAGGCCTGGGTGTCCTCGGCGAGCCCGCGCTCATCCCGTAGTTCCATGATGCGGCGCCTGACCGGGTGGTTCGAGACAGTGCCGGCAAAGCTCCAAAGCGGTCCGGCTCCTTCGGTCTCGCCTCCTCGATGTCCCCGGCGCTGCCGCCGGGCTCGAGGTGGTGGTGGACCACGTAGAAGCCGCCCTCGAAGGCGCCGCCAGCGCGGCTGGCCGGCAGCGACGCATACATCCCCGGCGCCCAGGGAAGGGCTCGTCGACCTGCGAGTACACGAAGGTGCGCATCAGGTCCCAGGGGTGGAAGGTGCGGAGCGAGTCGCGGGCGCTCGGGTCGGGCCTGGGTGGCCGGGGGTAGATGATCAGGTCCGCAGCTCGGCGGGTCTCGACCAGGTTGGCAACCTCTCGCCGGAGCACACCGTTTTCGATCAGCTGGGCGTGAAGCCAGGAGTGCGAATGCGCCAGGTATACGCCGGTGCTCATCCCTCGGCGCTCATCGGAGTTGCGGCCACGATCGGTGCGATCCTGCTACCGAACTGCCGGACGAAGCCGACACGATTGTCCTGGGCTTGTCCATCGATACGTTCGACGTCTCTCCCCCGACCGATCAGTGAGCGCAACAATAAACGTCGGACCCAGCCGCGGACTTGCGGGAATACCACCGCAAGAATGCATCGTGCAACGTGACAGCTATCAGGTGGGTGGCGCGTTGCTTGTGCGTGGCAGCCGCTCGACAAGTCAGAGCCGATCCGGCCCACCTGGCGCCAGGAGGGCCGTCCGCACCCGTTTTCCGCCCCGCGAGTACTTCCTGAATCAATTCGTGTCCCAAATCCCGTGGACCGGACTCCGCATGGCCGGATACGGTCGCCTCGGGGTTCGCCTCGAGGCGCCGGGCGACACAGCGATCCTGATGGGCACCGACATGCACGCGCCGAGGCGAATCTCGATCGGCGCCCACTCGGTAATCGGCAGGCGGTGCCTGCTGGACGGCCGCGGGGGGCTGACGATCGGCCGCAACGTCAATATCTCCAGCTACACCCTCCATCACGGGCGGACATGACCTACGACTCGCGGTTCCGGGGATTCGCCGAGCCGATCGTGACCGAGAACGACGTCTGGGTCGCCACGGGGGCGATGGTCCTCGCGGGTGTCAGGATCGGACGCGGCGCGGTGGTGGCGGCGGGCGCGGTGGTGAACAGGGACGTGGAGCCCTTCACCGTCGTCGGAGGAGTGCCGGCCAAGCCGATCGGAGATCGACCCGAAGACCTCGACTATGAGCTCGACTACCGCAGAAGCTACATCTAGATCGCGCACCCACACTGCGATCCCGAAGGCGCTGGTCGTGCTCCGGTCCCACTCGGCTCGGGTGGGCTCGGGGCGGCCGCCGCGGAGTTCGCCGACGGGCTGGCCGCCTGGGGCGGAGCCGACCTTCGTCGGCCCCGTGGCCGGTAGCCGAATTGTCAGGATCGCGAACAGCAGGCCGTTCAGGCGGGCGTTCGGTCGCCCCGTCGCGCAGGCTCAACGCCCGCGGGTGCGCCGCTCCGTGCCTGCATCTGGCTGGGAGCTGGCGTACGCGACGCCGGGCTCGGTCCCAATCGAGCGCGGCCACGGGGTGAGAGTTATCTACCAGGCAACTCGCCACCCCGCGGTCGAGTGGTCGGCGCTGCGGCGCGCCGAGCGGGAGACGGGCGGACGCGGCGACCTCTCGACGGCAGAGCGGCGTGACGCGAATTCGAGATCGATCGGGCGGACCTGATTCACGTCACCTCGCACGCCGTGCGCGACGAGTTCCTCGAAGCGGGCGTTCCCGAGCAGCGCCTGATCCACTCCTACCACGGTGTCGACCTCCACCGCTTCAGCCCGGGCAGCAAGGCCGACCGTCTGACGATCGCGTTCATCGGGCCCCTTTCGATGCGCAAGGGGGTGGATGTCGCAGCCGACCTCGCGTCCAGCCTGGCCGACGACGCGGTCATCGAGGCGGTCGGGGGGCCCACCTGTCCGTGGTCGCGAAGAGTGGCCGAACAGGCTAGGTTCACTCATCGTCCTCCGTTCCAGACGTGCTCAGGTCCGCCCACGTTCTTGCCCTTCCGTCCCGCTCCGACGGCTTCTCTTTCGTCGTCCTCGAGGCCCTGGCCTCCGGGACCGTACCAATCGTGACGCCCGAGGTGGCCGCGTCGGAGATCGTGCCGGCGGCTGGACAGCCGACTGGTGATGAGACGGGGAGTTCGTCGACGCACCACGGAGCTGCTCCCGCGGCTGACCTCGCCTCCCTCGCGACCCGCGCCAGGAGCCTCGCCGAGGACTTCGATCGCCGGCTTACGTCGCGCGCCCTGGCCACCGCGGTGATCGAACGGGCCGACCGGCTGAGGGGTTCGACCGTGTCGAAGCCCGGAACCACACGGCCGTCGTTCTATCGTCGGCCACTCCAAGAGCGGCACGACCGCGCTCTCTGATTCCTCGACCAGCATCCGAACCTGTTCGTCTGCAGTCCAGAGGAGCCCAACTACTCTGCCCGTCGCTGTGCCGTGCGCCCGGGCCACCAAGCATCTTCATCCGCCGCACCTTGAACAGTACCTATCCCTCTTTGCGCCTGGCCGGCGCGGACGAGCGCTGTGGGGAGGCAAGCGCCGCCTACCTCTACTCCGAAGACGCCGCCGAGCGAATCCGGAAGTTCGACCCGGGGGCACGGATCATCATGATCTTCCGCGAGCCCGCCTCGTTCCTGCACTCGTATCACCTGCAGCTGCTGAAAAACTCGCCCTCGGAGGGCGAGAGCGTGCGCGATCTCAGAACGGCGATGCGACTGGAGCCCGCCCGTCGCGAGGGGCGACGGCTGCCGAACGGCTGCCTGGTACCCGAGCTCCTCTACTACTCCGAGCGCATCCGCTACGAGGAGCACTTAGACCGCTTCGCCGCGCTGTTTCCCGCGGAGCAGATCCTCCCGCTCGTGTACGACGACTTTCGCGCCGACAATCGCGCCACGGTGCGGCGCGTGTTCGAGTTCCTCAGCGTGGATCCCGACTTCGAGCCCAGGCTCGAGGATCACAACACGGGCGGCTTGGCACTCCGTTCGAGGCGAACCGAGTCGTTGCTGCGCCGCGCCCAGAAATCCGCGGTCGCCTCCACGCCCGCCGGCTCCCCCCGCAGGGCGACGAGCGGCGGCGGACCAGGCGTATGCACGGCTCGCCTTCACCCGGGCGCCGTCTCTCGACGCGGACCTCGCCCTGGAGATACGCGAAATGGCGCGTCCCAATGTGGCGGCGCTCGGCGAGCGCCTGGAGCGTGACCTCCTCGAGGAGTGGGGTTACGCCGCCACCGCGACGGTGGGGCCGCGCATCATGGTTTCCCACCAGCGGGCCAATTAGAAAGGGCAAACCGGCCCGAGCGCGCGTAGGCGCCGAGACTCTCGGACGCACGAGCGGCCACCCGCTTCCAGTAATCCGCCTGCGCACTCGCAACACCGTCCGGATCCCTCGGACGACGGAGCGGGCGTTGCCGTCCCAGCCATGACGCCATCGCCGAAAGGTCGCCGCGGCCAAAGCGAACCGCGCCCGGCCAGTGGCGAGCGGCCCCCACGTCGAATGCGGCCAGGGCGCGCCCATGATCTGGGCGTCGATGCCGACGATGCCCCCGGGCTCCGGCCACAGGGACAGGAACGTTCCGAGCGGGCCCACATCATCACCCCATTGATCTGCTCTTGGGAGACCTGGCCGCACCCATCGCACAGGGTGGAAGGGAAGAGAGCCGGGACGCCATGTAGCCCTCGCCGAAGACCCGCAGCCGCGAGTCGCTCGGCAGGGTCCGGGCGAGCTCCTCCAACGGCCTGCCCCCTTCGTCTTGCTCAATCTGCCGGCGAACACGGTTGCCGACCGCCAGGCATCGGGGATGCCGCGGGCGGCCCTGGACAGGCCTCCGGGCGATGCGCGGAATCCCAGGTTGGGAATGACCGTCAAGCGCGACGCTGAAATCCCGTGTCGCCGGAAGATCTCGGCCTGTGCCGTGCTGACGGCAACCGCCCCGGCACCCCCTTCGGAGAGCGGCCGAAAGGCCTCGCTGGGTCGCGACGCGTCCCGGGTGCATCGAGTGCTGCAGGTCGTTGCATCCCAACAATGGCCGCAGCGCGGCGCAATGCCAGACCGCCCGGACGGCGTCAGGCCGTTGCAGGCGAGACCAGTACCGGGCATCGTCGGCGCAGGTTCCCATATGCAGGTGCGCGTGCATGAGCGTCGGCGCGACGTCCATCCCGGCGCGCAGATCGTCGATCGCCCGCTTCCGACGAGGACGATCGTCGGATCGAACCGTTCGAGCGTCCGCCGGAATTCTCTGTCGGCACCGCGGCCCGGCGATCCCTCCGGAATCCTTTGTCCGAGGTACGCCAGGCGGGCGGGGGCTGCCCGTCCAGATAAAGGACCGCCGGCCTCGTGACCGGCCTCGGTCAGGGCTTCCGCGAGGCGGAATGCGGAGAGGGTGACACCCCCTTCCGGCATGACCTCGGCGAAGAGCGCTACCCGCACGCAAGCCCCGCCTTCCGCGATCGCTGCCGCATGACGCCCTAGCCGGCGCCTTCGCTCGGGTGCCCGGCGATGCTGCACTTCCGTTACGGGACCTGCCGTTGCCGGACTCGAGCGCCGCGACGAAGTACGCGCTCGACTGCTCGAGTGCCGCCGGGGTGCCGATGTTCTCGATCTGCCCGTCGAGCACGACGATGACCCGGTCGCATACAGAGATCGCGGACATGCGGTGGGTGACCAGGAAGACGATGAGGTCCCGCGAGAGCCAGCGCAGCGATTCCTGGATCAGCGACTTTCCGAGCGCGGATCGAGCGAGCTGGTGGGCTCGTCGGCAAGGAACCCGGGGTTCGCGGCCAGCGCCCGCGCGAGGCAGATGCGCTGCTGCTGTCCCCGACACCCAGGTCGCCGAGTGGACCGACGATCGTCTCGTAGCCCTGCGGCCAGCGAGCAATCTCAACCGTGGATGTTCGCCAACCTCGCAGCGCTTGGCAATGGC
>CAVQHG010000007.1:0-397613 GCA_963712325.1 uncultured Solirubrobacterales bacterium | reverse complement strand
CGCAGCAGTTAAGGGTTCGGCGGCCGGCAAAACCGGCGCTGGCGGCTGATTTGACCGCGGCGGCGGCCGCCCCGCTCATCGATATCGCGCAGGGCGTGGTCTATATGTTCAATGGCGAGCAGTTCAGCCGTTTTACCTGAACCTCATGCGCCAAAACAAAACGGCCGGGCTTGAGGCCCGGCCGCTCCGTTCGCGCGCGGGTGCGCGTGTGTAATCCGTTCAGGACTTTTTATCGTCGTCCTTCTTCATCACCGGCTTTTTCTTGGCCGCCTTCTTCTTTTTGCTGGTCTTCTTGGTGGCTTTCTTGGTGCCCTTCTTGGCGTCCGTCTTTGTCATGGCCTTATCGGACGACATGGTGGACTTTTTGTCCGTCATCTTGTCGTCGGTCTTCTTTTCGTCGGTCTTCTGGGTGGCCTGTGTATCGGCCGGCTTCTTTTTCTTCTTCGATGTCTTCTTCTTCTTCGTGGCCGCCGACAGGGTATCGGTCTTCGCTACGCCCGGATTGACCACGGTTGTTGCGAAGGTCGGCAGGCTGGTGGCCGCGAGGAAGCCGAGCGCGATTGCGACGGCGGTTAGCTTGCGCATTGTCCTAAGTCCTCATTTGGTTTGTTTGCTTGGCAACGGGAGATTTTGCTGCTCGAAATCCAATTCGGCCTGCTGCGTTCCCTCACCAAAGTCGGTTGGTAGACTGGGCCCGCCCACCCGAGCAATAAACGCGACATAAATTTCGGCTATTTTTCCGTATCTTAACCGTTATTGCGGCGGCCGCCGGCGAGCGCGAGGGAGGCTCAGGGCGCGGGACCTGCAATGCCCGTTTTCGGCCGGCAAAAGGGCGTGCAACGCGCCTATTCGAGTGCTTGTGGCGCGTATTTGACCGCCGCCAAGGTGCGGGCTACCAAGCCCGCACCAACGGAACCGCCAAGTCGTCCATTATGTCGTTCAATACCTTCGGCCATCTCTTCCGCTTCACCAGCTTCGGCGAAAGCCACGGGGCGGCGATTGGTTGCGTGGTCGACGGCTGCCCGCCGCGTATTCCGCTGACCGAGCAAGACATCCAAGGTTATCTCGACAAGCGGCGGCCGGGCCAGTCACGGTTCACCACCCAGCGCCAAGAGCCCGATGCCGTAAAGATCATGTCCGGGGTCTTCACCGACGAGAAGAGTGGCCAACAGGTCACAACCGGCACGCCGATCATGCTCCTGATCGAAAACGTCGATCAGCGCTCGAAGGACTACTCCGCGATCAAGGACAAGTATCGCCCCGGTCACGCCGGCTATACCTACGACGTCAAATACGGCATTACCGATTACCGCGGCGGCGGCCGCGCCAGCGCGCGCGAGACCGCGGCGCGGGTGGCGGCGGGCAGCATCGCCCGCAAGATCGTTCCCGGCCTGAGCGTGCGCGCCGCGCTGGTGCAGATGGGGCCGCACAAGATCGACCGTTCGCGCTGGGACTGGAACGAGATCGGCAACAATCCGTTCTTCTGCCCGGACGCCAAGCAAGCCAAGTTCTTCGAGGACTATCTCGACGGCGTGCGCAAGGCCGGCTCGTCCTGCGGTGCCGTGATCGAGGTGGTGGCGGACGGCGTGCCGGCGGGCCTGGGCGCGCCAGTCTATGCCAAGCTCGACGGCGATCTCGCCGGTGCGCTCATGGGCATCAACGCCGTCAAGGGCGTCGAGATCGGCGATGGCTTTGCCACGGCGGCGATGAGCGGCGAGGACAATGCCGACGAGATGCGCATGGGCAATGACAGCAAGCCGGTGTTCCTGTCCAACCATGCCGGCGGCATTCTCGGCGGTATCTCCACCGGCCAGCAGATCGTCACCCGCTTCGCGGTCAAGCCGACTTCGTCGATCTTGACGCCGCGCAAGACCGTGGACCGTTACGGTCACGACACCGAGGTCGCGACCAAGGGCCGCCATGACCCTTGCGTCGGCATTCGCGCGGTGCCGATCGGCGAAGCCATGGTGGCATGCGTGCTGGCCGATCACTATCTCATGCACCGCGGTCAGGTGGGCGAGGGGACGGCGTGGCCGTTCAAGCCCTGACGCCACCCGTGAGGAAATCTCGTGTCCGATAGCCACCAGCGCGTTGATGCTGCGATCAAGGCCTTCGCCAAAGGCGAGATCGTGGTCGTGACCGACGACGACGATCGCGAAAACGAGGGCGACCTGTTCGTCGCCGCATCGCTTTGCACACCGGAAAAAATGGCCTTCATCATCCGCAACACCTCGGGCATCGTCTGCGCCCCGCTTGGCGCCGAGCTCGCGCGCCGCTTGCAGCTCGACCCCATGGTGGCTGAGAACGAAGCGCCGCTCGGCACTGCCTTTACCGTGTCGGTGGATGTGCGCCGCGGGCTCAGCACCGGCATCTCGGCCGAGGAACGTTGCAACACCGTGCGCGCGCTCGCCAACGACAACAGCGCCGCCGCCGATTTCGTGCGCCCCGGCCACGTTTTCCCCCTTGTCGCGCGCCAGGGCGGCGTGCTGATGCGCTCCGGTCATACCGAGGCCTGCGTCGATCTCTCCCGCCTGGCCGGTCTGCCGCCGGTCGGTGTGCTGTCCGAACTCACCAACGACGACGGCACGGTGATGCGCGGGCCGCAAGTCGCGGCCTTCGCCGCGAAAAACAATTTTGTTCAGGTCTCGATCGCCGAATTGATCGCCCATCGGCAGAACCGCGACAAGCTGGTGGAGCGCGTGGGCGAATTTCATGTTGCGTCGGAAATCGGCCCGCTCAACGGCTATGCCTATGTCACGCCGTTCGATCGCGTGCACCACATGGCCTTCGTTTACGGCGACATCGGCGACGGCGAGGGCGTGCCGGCGCGGCTGCACCGCGCCGACGTGATCGGCGACGTGTTCGGCGGCGCCAAGCCGATCCATGCCGCCCTCACGCGTTTCAAGGCGGCCGGCCGCGGCGTCATCATCTATTTGCGCGACGGTACCGCCGGTGTGCCGGTGGCGGAAATCCCGCACGAGGCCGATACCGGCGCCGACGCCGCGCGCTCGCGGCAATGGCGCGAAATCGGCCTTGGCGCGCAGATCCTCAAAGACCTCGGCATTACCTCGATCCGGCTGCTCTCCTCCAGCAAGCGCACTTACGTCGGCCTTGGCGGCTTCGGCATCGAGATCGTCGGTACCGAGGCCCTCGAAAACTAGCGCATGATCCCGAAAAGCCTGTCCTCGACTTGATCGGGGATGGGTGCCGGTTTTCGGAAAAGATCATGCGTAAACAATAACTAATTGGCCTTTTTTTTGCCCCGGCCACGTGGCAGCATTCCTGATCCTTGCGGGGAGAGTCCTATGGGGCGACGTCGGGTGACCTGGGCCGCTGCCGGCGCGACGGCGGCCGTTGCAGTTGCAGCCCTTTCGGTCGCGGTTTGGGCGGCGCCCGGCCGCCCGCATCTTGCCGACAAGAGCCCCGGCGCTGTCCCGGTTGACCTCGAACTGGTGCTCGCGGTCGACGTTTCCTATTCGATGGATCCGGACGAGCAGGCGCTGCAGCGCGAAGGCTACGCCATGGCGCTCACCTCAAAACAATTCATGCAGGCGCTGCGCGAGGGCGCCAACGGCAAAATCGCCGTCACCTATATCGAATGGGCCGGACAATTAGATCAACGCGTCGTGGTGCCGTGGCGGCTGATCGAAGGTCCGGAATCCGCCGATGCGGTCGCCGCCGAGATCGCGGCCGCGCCCTACCGCCGCGCCTCGCGCACCTCGATTTCCGGCGCACTCGCTTTTGCCAAGCCCTTGTTCGATCACA
The DNA here is from genome assembly GCA_963712325.1 of uncultured Solirubrobacterales bacterium. Classification (GTDB taxonomy): domain Bacteria; phylum Actinomycetota; class Thermoleophilia; order Solirubrobacterales; family 70-9; genus VRUE01. The sequence continues at coordinate 393,848 of CAVQHG010000007.1, read as the reverse complement.
GCGGCTATCACGGCCTGCGCCGCGTCATCGATGTGTCCGGTGACGGCGCCAACAATTCCGGACGGTTTGTCGCGTCGATGCGTGAGGAGGTGATCGCCGCCGGCATCACCATCAACGGCTTGCCGATTATGCTCAAGCGCGCCAACGCCGGTACCATGGATATCAAAAACCTCGACGTCTACTATGAGGACTGCGTGATCGGCGGCCCGGGCGCCTTCGTGGTGCCGATCCGCGCCCGCGAGAAGTTCATCGAAGCCACGCGCACGAAACTGGTTTTGGAAGTCGCCGGACGCCAGCCGGAGCCGCGTGTCATCCCGGCCTCGGCACAGGCGCCGCGAATCTCCTGCACCATCGGCGAAACCATGTGGCAGGACCGCTGGGGCGGCTACGATTTCCACTGACAGCGTTCAGCGCGCGAATTTTGCCACCAGTTCGACGTGGTGCGAATAACGGAACTGGTCGACCGGCGTTACGCCGACTAGTCTGTAGCCGCCGCCTGTCAGCAGCGCAGCGTCGCGCGCGAAGGTCATGGCGTCGCACGACACCGCCACCACGACCGGCACCGCGCTTGTCGCGAGCTCACGCGCTTGGGCGTCGGCGCCCTGGCGTGGCGGATCGAATACCACGGCATCGAAAGATTTCAGTTCCGCGGCCATGAACGGACGGCGGAACAGGTCGCGCGTCAGCGCCTCCACCGGTCTCAAGCCGGCCGTGCTGGCGGCCGCGCGCTTGAGCGCTTCGATTGCGCTCGCTTCGCTGTCGGCGGCGGTGATGCGCGCCTGTTCGGCCAGTCGCAAGGCAAAGGGGCCGACGCCAGCGAACAGGTCGGCGACGCGCTTGGCCTTGCCGACATGATCGATCACCAACCGCGCCAGCACCGCTTCGCCTTCGGCCGTTGCCTGCAGAAAAGCGCCGGGCGGCAGCGGCACATGGGCGCGGCCGATCGTCAGCATCGGCTGAGTTGCTTGCGCCACCAGTTCGCCGTGACGGGTGAGGCGGGCGAGCTTGTGCTGACCGGCGATGCGGGCGAGCGCGCCCGTGGCCGCGGGCGAAAGCGGGCCGGAGCCGCGCACGTCTACGTCCAGGCCTGAATCGGTCGCGGTCGCCTGGATATCGAGCGGCTTGCGCGTGGGCTTGAGAACTTCCGCGATTGCCCAGGCCGCCGGGATGGCGCCGGCAAGTCCGTCGCTCAGAATGGGGCAAGCGTCGATGGCGATGATGTGGTGCGCGCGCGGAGCGGCGAAGCCGACTTCCAGAACGTCATGCTCGCCGCGGCGGGCGTGCAGCACGGCGCGGCGGCGGCCTTGCCCATGGGCGTCGATCAGGGGCGCGACCGGCGCCAGCAGACCGGCCCGGGCGAGCGCTTCCACCACCAGTTCACGCTTCCATAGATGATATTCGGCAAGCGACCAATGTTGCATGGCGCAGCCGCCGCATTGGCCAAAATGCTTGCAGATCGGCTCGATGCGCGTGGTCGCCGGTTTGTCGACATGGACGAGATGGCGGCGGTCGGGATGGCCGGGCACGGCTTCCACGGTCACCGTTTCGCCCGGCAGCGTGTAGGGCACGTAGACCGGCCCCACTTTCGTGTCGGCGATGCCATCGCCGCGATGGGCGAGATGGCGAATTGTGAGTTGCTCAGTCACGCGCGGCACCCAGCAGGAACTCGGCGTTGCCGTCGCCGCCGACGATCGGTGACGGTATGACGCCTGCAACACGCCAGTCCAGCGAAGTGACGAACGCGGCAATGTCGTCGCACACTGCGGTGTGCACTGCCGCATCGCGCACAATACCTTTCTTGAGCGCGCCGCGTCCGGCCTCGAATTGCGGCTTGATCAGCGCGACGAACTGCGCGGACGCCTTCACCATGCCGAGCGCGGCCGGCAAGACCTGCTTGAGCGAGATGAAACTGACATCGATGGTGATCAGATCGGGCCGCGCGTCGCGCCGGGCAGGGGAGAGCGCGCGGATGTCGGTATCCTCCAACGACACCACGTCAGGCCGGGTCCGCAGGCTTTCGTGCAATTGCCCATGCCCGACATCGATCGCGTAGACACGGGCGGCGCCGCGCTCCAGCAGCACCTGCGTGAAGCCACCGGTGGAGGCGCCGACATCGAGGCAGACGCGGCCTTTCGGGTCGAAGCCGAAATGGTCGAGCGCGGCGATCAGCTTCACGCCGCCGCGCGAGACGTAAGGATGTGCCGCACTCGCGCGCAACATCGCGTCGACCGGGATTTCCTCGGAGGATTTGCGCACGGCGACGTCATTGGCGCTGACCAGACCCGCTTCGATCGCGGCCTGCGCCTTGGCGCGGCTTTCGAACAGGCCGCGCTCGACCAGCAGGCGATCGGCGCGTTGGCGCTGCTCCCGCAAATCTAGGCCAGCTGCACCGCCTCGGCCGCGACGTCCTTGCCGAGCGCCTCGAACACCTTGACGACGATGGCGCGGGCGTCGAGCCCGGCCTGCGCATACATCGCCGCCGGCGCATCCTGATCGATGAACACATCCGGCAGCACCATCGTGCGCACCTGCATTCCGCGGTCGAGCACGCCCTGCTCGGCCAGGTTATAGAGGACGTGCGTGCCGAAGCCGCCGATGGCGCCTTCCTCGATGGTGATCAGGACCTCGTGCTCGCGCGCGAGGCGCAAGAGCAGATCGAGGTCGAGCGGCTTGGCGAAGCGCGCATCTGCGACGGTGGTGGAAAGCCCGTGCGCCGCCAGCTCATCCGCGGCCTTCAAGCATTCGGCCAGCCGCGTGCCATACGACAGCAGCGCGATTTTGTGGCCTTCCCGCACGATGCGGCCCTTGCCGATTTCGAGCGGCTTACCCTCGTCGGGCATCGCCACGCCCGTACCGTCGCCGCGCGGGTAGCGCAGCGCGCTCGGACGGTCGTCGATGGCGACTTGCGTCGCCACCATGTGCACCAGCTCGGCCTCGTCCGCCGCCGCCATCAGCACGAAGCCGGGCAGGCAACCGAGATAGGCAACGTCGAATGCGCCGGCATGGGTCGGCCCGTCGGCGCCGACCAAGCCGGCGCGGTCGAGCGCAAAGCGCACCGGCAGCCGCTGGATGGCGACGTCATGCACCACCTGGTCATAGGCGCGCTGCAGGAAGGTGGAATAGATCGCCGCGAACGGCTTGAAGCCTTCGGTCGCCAGCCCGGCGGCGAAAGTCACCCCGTGCTGCTCGGCGATGCCGACGTCGAAGGTGCGATTGGGAAATTCCTTCTCGAACAGATCGATGCCGGTACCCGACGGCATCGCCGCCGTGATGGCGACGATCTTGTCGTCCTTGCGCGCTTCCTTGATCAGGCTTTGGCCGAACACCTTGGTGTATTGCGGCGCGCCACCCTTCGACTTGGCCTGCGCGCCGGTGGCGACGTCGAATTTGACCACGCCGTGATACTTGTCGGCGGAATTCTCGGCCGGGGCGTAGCCCTTGCCCTTCTGCGTGACCACATGCACCAGGATCGGCCCGATCTCGGCGTCGCGCACATTGCGCAGCACCGGCAGCAGGTGGTCGAGATTGTGCCCGTCGATCGGACCGACATAGTAAAAGCCGAGCTCCTCGAACAGCGTGCCACCGGTGACGTAGCCGCGCGCGTGCTCGAAGGCGCGCGTGATGGCGCGGTCGAGAGCCTTCGGCAGGTGATGGGTGAGTTGCTTGCCGACGTCGCGCAGCTTGAGATAGGTGTGACCCGAACCCAGCCGCGCCAGATAGGCCGACATGGCGCCGACCGGCGGCGCGATCGACATGTCGTTGTCGTTGAGGATGACGATCAGGCGCTCGTTGCGGGCGCCGGCATTGTTCATCGCCTCGTAGGCCATACCGGCCGACATGGCACCGTCGCCGATGACGGCGATGACGTTGTTGTTCTTGCCGGCGAGATCGCGCGCCACCGCCATGCCGAGCCCGGACGAAATCGAGGTCGAGGAATGGGCGGCGCCGAACGGGTCATATTCGCTTTCGGCGCGCTTGGTGAAACCGGACAACCCGCCACCCTGGCGGATGGTACGGATGCGGTCGCGCCGGCCGGTAAGGATCTTATGCGGATAGGCCTGGTGGCCGACGTCCCAGATCAGCCTGTCGGCGGGCGTATCGAACACGGAATGTAGCGCGACGGTGAGCTCAACGACGCCTAAGCCGGCGCCGAGATGGCCGCCGGTCTTGGCCACGGCGTCGATGGTCTCCCAGCGCAGCTCGTCGGCAAGTTGCTTGAGCTGCTCGGGTGACAGGTTCTTCAGGTCACGCGGGACGCTGACACGGTCAAGCAACGGCGTCTTGGAGGCTTCAGGCAATACTCACTCCACGGCAGGGCCGGCGGGCCGCCATCCGGCCGCTCTTGGCTCAATCCCATGTGAGGCTTACACCAGTTCCGCGCCTCCAGGCAATTCAGTCCCCGGCCGCGGCGGGGGCCCTGGACCCCGTTTTCGGGGCCATGGCGGCTATGGCCTCGGCTGGCCTGGTGGCGCGGGTGACCAGGTCGAGCGGCCCGCAGCAGATCAGGTAGTAGTCATAGGCCGCCCCGGCCCGCTCATTGGCGAGCAGGAACTGGAAATGGGCCTTGAAGAAGCGCAAGCGCCGGCGGCCGAATTGGCCGGGTTTCCACAGGTCGCGGAAACTGATGGGGACCACCACCGGGTTGCGCCGCTCCGCGCCCAGCGCGATGCCGTGGCCTGTGATGGGGTCGAACGGCCAGAAATTCATGATGTCGTGGCGCGACTGGTAGTCGACCCAGGCGATATCGGGCGCGACGCCTAAGCGCCGCAGCCGATCGCGGAACCATTGCGCCCCGGCGTGGAAGCCGACGATCGGCAAATTGGCTCCAATCGTGAGCAATCGCACGCGCGGGCCCCGCTGCCCAAGGCCCGGATCGTGTTGCAGCGCGCGGTCGAGCACGTCGACCGCTAGGAACGAGCCGGAACTGTGGCCGACGACCACGGCCTCGTCGGCGTCGCTGGCGCCCACCGTCTCCGCCACGGAGGCGGCAAACGACTCCATGCGCTCCTCCCAATCCGGCCGCTGGCGGTGGGCAAATTGGTGGGTCGAGATGCCGTCGTCGCAAAGATACAAAAGATAGGTCTGCGGCTCGGTGAGCTTGAGCACGCCGACGAAGGTGGCAAACCCGGCGCCGGCACCGACGAGGTCGGCCAACAGCGCATGCGCGCCGTATGCGGCAAGGAGCTTCATCGCTACCACGCCGGTCAGTACGCCGAGCAGCACCCAGATTGTCATCAGCGCCGGCGGATAGAGAACGAACAGGCCGAAGCGCCAATGCGCCTTGAGAATGCGCGGCACCGTCCCACCGAAGACGGACAGTAAGAAGGTGCGATACATGTGCACGATCTTCCACCAGGTCGGGCGCGCGAAGTCCTTGCGGACGATGTCCTCCCAGCGCAGGAACATGTAACGCGTCTCCACCTGCCAGTCGTCGCCGCTGGTGGTCGCATCCCATGTGGTGACGAAGCGTTCAGGGTCGTTCTCGGCGCGGCTGATCTCGCCGCTCAGGCCATAGAGGTCGCAGGTGCGACGGTATTCGCGCCGGAACATGCGGTAGTATTCGGCCAGCCCGCGCGGGTCGTAGCCCGGCACATAGATCACGAGCCTGCGCTTGACCTGCACGAAGCGCTCAATCCACGTCGAGCGGTTCGCTGCCGGTCGGCTTGCCGTTGGCGTCGAGGGTGATCTTCTCCACCCGTGCTTCCGCCTGGCGCAAAAGTTCCTCGCAGCGTTTCTTGAGTGCTTCGCCGCGCTCGTAGATCGCCACCAACTCTTCGAGCGGTACCTTGCCTTCCTCGAGCCGCTTCACGATCGATTCCAATTCCTCGATCGCCCGCTCGAAGGGCATTTTCTTCACGTCGGCATTGTTTTCAGCCATATCGAAGTCCCGGCACAAATGTTGAAACGGCATCCTATGCCGCCTCAGGCAAGTGAAGATAGCCGGGTTTATCAGCCACGGCGACTGGTGCGGCTCCAGCGCCGTTCTGTCATGGCGAGCATGAGCGCGCGCGGCAACAGCCGGGGCAGCAGTGTCATGATGCGGTTGGGCCCGCCCGGCACCACCACGCGATGGCCGCCCATGAAACCTTCATAGCCTTCGTGCGCCACCCGTCCGGCCGTGCGGGTCAGGTAATCCGGGAAATAGTCCTGCGGCATTCCGGCGCGGCCGAAGAACTCGGTCTCCACCGGGCCGGGGCAGAGCGCGCATACGCGCACGCCTTCGGCGGCAAGCTCGGCGTGCAGGGCCTCGGTGAACGAGATCACATAGGCCTTGGTGGCGTGATAGACGGCCATTCCATGGCCGGGCAGGAAGCCGGCTGTGGAGGCGACGTTGAGAATGCCGCCGCGGTGGCGCCGGATACTGTCGAGCCAGCGCAAGCTGAGATCGGTCAGAGCGCGCACGTTGAGGTCGATCATGCCGAGCTGATGCGCGGGGTCGAGTTCGGCCGCCTCGCCGAGCAGACCGAAACCGGCATTGTTGACCACGATGGCCGGCTCCAGGCCGCGCGCGGCCAGCGCCTCGGCCAGCCGCTCCGGGCCGTCGGGTGTGCCGAGGTCGGCGGCGATCACCTGCGGGCGCGTAACGCCTTCGGCGGCGATCTCGTCGGCGAGTGCCGCAAGCTGACCCTCGCGTCGCCCGGTGAGCACCAGCGGGTGGCCGGCCTTGGCGAATTCGCGGGTTAGCGCTGCGCCGATACCGCCGGAGGCACCGGTGATGAGGCACACAGGGTGGCTTGGTGACATTGGACGATGAATGCTCGACAATGCAAAAAAATGCAATTGCGGGGGTAATTTGGCCGACCTCACGAACAAGATCATTTTCGTCACTGGCGCGGCCGGCGCCATCGGCACCGCCGTGGCAGCGGCGGTCAAGCGCGCCGGCGCAACGGCAATCGCCAGCGATCTGGCCGGTCGTCCCGGTATCGACGTCACGCTCGACGTGACCGCGGAAGCCGACTGGCAGCGCGCCGCAGCCGAGGTCCAGCAAAAGCACGGCCGGCTCGACGGGCTGGTCAATGCGGCGGGGATTGCGGCGGTCGGCAATATCGAGAAGACCGACTTCACCACCTGGAAGCGCGTGCTCAGCGTCAATCTCGACGGCGCCTTTCTCGGTTGCAAATACGCATTTCCGCTGCTGAGCAAGCAGGGCGGCGCGATCGTCAATTTGTCGTCGGTCTTGGGGCTTGTCGGCAGCGCCAACCTGACCGCCTACAACGCCTCCAAGGGCGGGGTATCGCTGCTCACCAAATCGGTGGCGCTGCACGGCGCCCGCTACAAGCCGCCGGTACGCTGCAACGCCATCTGCCCGGCCTTCGTGGAAGGCCCGATGGTGGATGAAATCGCCGAGGGTACGCGCAATCCAGAGGCGGTGCGGCAGAAGCTGGCGCTCGACATTCCGCTCGGCCGCCTCGGCCAACCGGAAGAAGTCGCCGCGCTTTGCGTGTATCTGTTGTCGGACGAAGCCGGCTTCATCACCGGCGCCGATGTGCCGATCGATGGCGGATTAACGGCGAGGTGAAGCCAGCAAGGTGCTGTGGCCGTTTGCGCGCTTGCGTGACTTCCAGGTCTTCGCGTAACAATCCGGCATCTCGGAGTTGCTGGATCATCGGCGGCATAACGGCCAAAATGATAACTAACGACGTGGGCCGCCCGGCGGACAACCCCGCGTAACCACCGGAACGTATTGGCACCGCTCCAGAGACGCACATGCATGAGAAAATAATCATCCAGGATCGCGAAGAGCTGTTCTATCTGCTGTCGGAAGCGGCGGAGTTCGAGCACTCGGTGATGTGCTCCTATCTCTTTACGATGTGGACGCTGAAGAGCGACGTCGCCGAGGGCGTGAGTGCGACCGAGCTGGCGGCGATCGAGGGGTGGCGGGCTTCGATCCGGCAGGTGGCGCTCGAGGAGATGCTGCACCTCGCGCTCGTCAACAATATTCTCGCAGCGATCGGCGCCTCGCCGCATCTGTGGCGACCGGAATTTCCGGTGCCGCTGGGGCGGTTTCCGGCCGACGTGCTGTTGCGGCTCTCGCGCTTTACCGAGGCGACCATCGACCACTTCGTCTACATCGAAAAGCCCGAGGGCATCGCGCTGGTGGACGGCGCCGGCTACGATCATCCCGCACACTATCCGCGCGTCACGCGCCCGGATCTGCTGACGCCGACCCCGCAGGACTACACCAGCCAGGGCCAGCTCTACCACAGCGTGCTGCGCGGGCTCGCCAAGCTGGTTGACGAACTGGGCGAGAAGAACGTGTTCGTAGGGCATGGCGAAGCCCAAGTCGGCGCCGCCGAGTTCGGCCTGCCCGGCCTGTTCAAGGTGGACGGCCTGGACGCCGCGCGCCGCGCCATTGAGGAAATCATCCACCAGGGCGAGGGCGCGCCCGCGCACCGCGAGGACTCGCACTATCAGCGCTTCGTTGCGATCAAGGATGAATTCGCGCTGCTGAAGCAAGCGCGGCCGGAGTTCGAGCCGGCGCGGCCGGTGGCGGAAAATCCGACCCTGATCGATCCCGGCGGCCGGCAGGACGTAATGCCCATCGGCGATGCGCGCACCTCCAAGGTCGTCGATCTCGGCAACAGCCTCTATGCGCTGATGATGCGCACCTTCGCACAGGTGTTCGCGCCGGCGCCATTGCCGCGCGATCTCCGTGTCGGTCTGGCATTGGCGGCAAACGAACTCATGCGGGCGATGACGGTTGTCGGCGAAGCGGTGACGCGACTGCCGATCGGGCCGGCACGACCGGGCGCCACCGCCGGTCTGACGTTTGCGCTGCCGCTATCGGCCGGCCAGTTGGTGCAGCGTTGCGCCGCGCAGATCCTGAGCGAGCGCACGCGCGAGCTTGCCGGTGCCGCGGCTGGGCTCGAAGGGGTTATGGCCATCCCCGGCTTTGGCAAGCGCCTCAGCGCCATCGCCGACCGTTTTGCCGACCTGCACGCGCAGTTTGAGGGGCGCCTTGGCGCCCCCGTCGCCGTCGCCGCACCGGTGCGGCCCAGCCCAAACGTGGTGCAGGCACCGGTGCCGGCAGCAGCGACCGACGACCCGAATGTCGCGCATACTAAGGACATCACGCTCCGCTTCGATGGCCGGCGCTGCATCCATTCACGTCATTGCGTGCTGGGCGCCCCCGGCGTTTTCCTCGCAAATGTCGCCGGACCGTGGCTCCATCCGGAGCAAGTGACGGTGGAAAAATGCGTCGCGATTGCTCATGCCTGTCCGTCCGGCGCCATCACCTACGAGCGCCATGACGGTGGCGCGCAAGAGGCGCCGCCGCCCGTCAATGTGCTGCGTGTGCGCGAAAACGGTCCCTATGCGATCCACGCCGCGATCGATCTTGCGGGCCATGGCGCGGTCTTGCGCGCGACGCTCTGCCGCTGCGGCAAGTCCAGCAACAAGCCGTTCTGCGACAACAGCCATCGCGAGGCCGGCTTTAGCGCGACCGGCGAGCCGGCGACGCTCGAGACGGAGCGGCTGGAGGCCCGCGACGGGACGCTTCGCATCACGCCCGTCGTGGATGGGCCGCTGCAGGTGGCGGGAAGCCTTGAAATCTGCTCCGGGACCGGTCGGACGGTGTCGCGCACCGAGAATGTCCGGCTTTGCCGATGCGGTGGCTCGGGCAAAAAGCCTTTTTGTGACGGCACCCACGCGCGCATCGGCTTCCGCACCGAAGCGCCGGCCACCGCCACGCAAGTCGGGCGGCCAAAGGCGTGAAAGCAATTTGCCCTTTAAAAAATCTCACCCGCGCATCAGCGCGGTGACATGCGCGGCGGCCGAGCGCGCCAGCCCTTGCAGGTCGTAGCCGCCTTCCAGCATCGAGACGATGCGGCCGTTGGCGCTCTGGTCGGCGACTTCCATGAGCTTTTGCGTCACCCAGGTGTAATCCGCTTCCACCAGATTGAGATTGGCGAGCGGATCGCGGGTGTGGGCGTCGAAGCCGGCCGAGATCACCAAGAGGTCCGGTTTGAACTCGAGCAGGCGCGGTAAGACCGTGGTCTCGAACGCGGCGCGGAAGGCCTCGCCGCCGTCGCCGGCGCGTAGCGGCGCGTTGACGACGGTGTTGAACTCGCCGCGTTCGGTGAGCGCGCCGGTGCCGGGAAACAGCGGCATCTCGTGGGTCGAGCAATACATGACCGATTTGTCCGACCAGAAAATGTCCTGCGAACCGTTGCCGTGGTGCACGTCGAAATCGACGATCGCCACGCGCTCGGCGCCGTGTTTTTTCTGCGCATATCTGGCGGCAATAGCCGCGTTGTTGAACAGGCAGAACCCCATGGGCCGCGCCGTCTCGGTGTGGTGGCCGGGCGGGCGCACGGCGACGAAGGCGTTGGCGGCCTTGCCGGTCATCACCTCGTCGACGGCCTGCATGCCGCCGCCGACCGCGCGCAGCGCCGCCTCATAGCTGCCCGCCGACATCGAGGTGTCGGCATCGAGCCGCACCATGCCTTCCTCGGGCGAGGCGTCGCGGATCGCCTCGACGTAATCCATCGGGTGGCAGAGCGCGATCGTTTCGAGTGGCGCCAGCGGCGCCTGCTCGCGCGCCAGCAGCTGGAATTTCTCGTCCTCCAGCGCCTGTTCGACCGCGCGCAAACGCTCGGGCCGCTCCGGATGGCCCATGGGCATCAGGTGCTCGAGGCAGGCGGGATGGCTGAGGAAGAGGGTGGACATTGATACCTTCTAACGCGCCCGGACGGCGCGTTGCAAACCAGCCGGCGCTATTGCTTCGGCCCCAAACTCACCCCCTTTGGCGGCGGCACGCTGTCGGGCACGAAGAAATCCACCTGCAAGGGCTGCGTGGGATCGACGCGGTATTGATCGAAGTCGGTGACGCCTTCCTGGCTGAGGAAGGTATCGTCGATCAGGAAATTGCCGCTGAAGCTTTTCGGCTTCTGGAAGATGCGATAGGCGGCGTCGGCCAGGATGTCCGGCCGGCGCGAGCGGGCCATCACGGCCTCGCCGCCGAGCAGGTTCTTGATGGCGGCGGTGGCGATGGTCGTTCGCGGCCACAGCGCGTTGACCGCGACCCTCCCGCGCATCTTGCCAGCCAGTCCCAGCACCACCAAGCTCATGCCGAACTTGGCCATGGAATAGGCGGTGTGCGGCGCAAACCATTTTTCCGCCATGTCGAGCGGCGGCGACAGCATCAGGATGTGCGGGTTCTTGGCTTTCGCCAGATAGGGCAGGGCGTATTTCGACACCATGAAGGTGCCGCGCGCGTTGATCTGATGCATGAGATCGAAGCGCTTCATGTCGGTCTCGGCCACCGGCGTGAGCGATATCGCGCTGGCGTTGTTGACCACGATGTCGATGCCGCCAAAGCGTGCCGCGGTATCGTCGAGCGCCGCCTTCACCGCCGCCTCGTCGCGCACGTCGACGGCGAGCGGCAACACGTGGCCGCCGGCTTTTTCGATCTCGGCGGCGGCGGTGTGGATGGTGCCTTCCAGCTTTGGATGCGGCTCCACGGTCTTGGCGGCGATGGCGACATTGGCGCCGTCGGCGGCGGCCTTGAGCGCGATCGCCAGGCCGATGCCGCGCGAGCCGCCGGTGATGAAAAGGGTTTTGCCGGTGAGGGACATCCATTTCGCTCCGCTATCCCGTGACGATAGCCTTTACTGCGCGCCAACCTCTCTCCCCCTTCATTCCCGCGCAAGCGGGAATCCAGTTCGTCCTTTCGCAAGGTTGTACGTCGTGGCCCTGGGTCTCGCCCTGACCTTCGTGCTCGCACCGAGCTTCACGCCAACCGGCCACGTCGACATCGCACACGCGAAGAGCGCGAAAAAGAAAGTTGAATTCGGTCTGAAGATCGTGGGCAAAGGGCTGGCAAAAGTGGAGAAGGCCGGCAAAGCAGCGCAGAAAAAGCGCGGCATCGTGGGCAAGGCTGGCGGAATTTTAAAGAACGCGGCGAAAGGCGGTGAAAAGGGAGTGAAGTGGGCCGAGAAGGGCATCGGCAAAGTCACGAAGGGAGCCAATCGCCTCATCGGAAAGAGCAAGCTTGGTCGGGCTGCGCAGAAGGGCTACGCCCCGGACCCTGGCGTCCCGCGCGCCCTCGGTTCTTTACGAGAGCGGCGGAATAGGAATACGGCTGACCCGGGGCCGCAAAGAATACGGGCGATGATGCGCGCCCGGAGCACCCCCACCGTTCGTCCCCGCGCGCCGACATCGGATTTATCCGATGTCGGCAGTTAACCTGTGCGCAAGTCGGCTAAAGCCGACTTGCGGTGGCGAAGCGGGACCGCCAACGCCTTGGCGAAGCCCTTGAAATACTTTTGACGCGAAGTGGATGCTGACATTTTGGTTCCCCTTTTTTTCAACCTCGTCTGAGCCGGCAGGATTGTCGGCTCTTTGGTTGGGTCGCGCTTGGGCATGACCCGGTTCAGGCGAAGGCGAAAAAAAGCCGCATTTTTTTCTCTCAACGTGCCGATCATGTTGCGCCGCACAAGTCCACTCTTGGCCCCAAGCAGACCCGCTCGGTGGGCGGCCTTTAGGCCGGTCATTCGCGGACTGCCGGCCGCAATACCATCGCCGCGCCGCCGCTTGCGGCCCACTCGGCAATACGACAACGTGCGCACCGCCCCAGCAGGAGAACTCGCGTGGCCGCACCCGAAGAGATCGACGCCGATATGCTTGCCTTCTGGAACGGCAAGGGCGGCGACACCTGGGTGGCTCGACAGGAGCACACCGACATCACCTTGACGCCGGTGACGGACGCCTTGCTCGCCTTTGCCGCGCCGCGCGCCGGCGAACGGGTAGTGGACATCGGCTGCGGCTGTGGCGCGCCCACGCTGGACTTTGCGCGCGCCGTCGGTCCCTCCGGCCGCGTGACGGGGGTGGACATCTCCGGGCCGATGTTGGCCGAGGGTGAGAGGCGCGCGAGCGCCGCCGGCATCACCAATGTCGATTGGCGACAGGCCGATCCCGCCGCGGACCCGTTGGACGAATACGATTTGCTGACCTCGGCCTTCGGCGTGATGTTCTTCGGCGATAGGGTGGCGGCGTTCACCAATATGCGCCGTGGCGCCGCTCCGACCGCGCGCATGGCGCTCGTGTGCTGGCGCACGCTGGCCGAAAACCCGTGGATGGAGGTGCCGATGACTGCAGCCGCGCAGCACTTGCCGCCGCGGCCGAAGCCGGTCCCGAACGCTCCCGGAATGTTCGCCTTCGCTGATCCAGAGCACGTCACCGCGGTTCTCACTGCGGCCGGCTGGGCGCCGCCGCGTTTCGAGAAGCTCGACATGGATCTCGACATCGCCGCCGGCCGCGGGCTGGAGGAGGCTGTGGTTCAGTCAACCCAAATCGGTGCCGTGAACAGTTGGCTGCGCAACCAGCCGGCTGAGGTCGTCTCGGCCGCTATCGCCTCCCTCCGCGATGCGCTGGCGCCCCATGCGGACGGTGCGAGCGTGCGCCTGCCCGGTGCAATGTGGTTGATCAGCAGCGCGCCTGCCTGAACGAGCGCCGCCTCTACCCAGCTTTTTTTCGCGCAAAGCCGACATTGCGCGGCCAATATTGTTGCGATGCGGAAGCGCAGGTCTCGATCCGCATTGTGTTAGGGTCTGATACGCGGCGATGCTACCGCTCGGGAGACGATCAACGATGAGGCTCATCCAGTTCCGCGAGCCGGGTCCGCCCAGCGTCCTGCAATGCCTCGATGTCCCCATCCCGGAGCCGAAGGCGGGCGAAGTCCTGGTCCGGGCGCACGCGATCGGTGTGGGCATTCCCGATGTGCTGATCCGCTCCGGCACTTACGGCTTTATGCCGCCGCTCCCGGCGACGCCCGGTACGGAAATTTCCGGCGTGATCGAGAAGGTCGGGCCCGGCGTCACGTCGCGCCGGCCCGGCGAGCGCGTATACGCCACGGCGCGCGAACGTCCCCACCGCGGCGGCCATTATGCCGAATACATTGCGACGCCCGCCGACGCGACTTTTCTTCTTCCCGAGGGAATTGATCTTGATGCCGCGGCGGCGCTCGCCAATTGTCAGGTCGCCTATCACATCCTCAATGATGCCGTGCGGCCGCGGAAGGGCCAGAGCGTGCTCATCTACGCCGCCGCCGGAGGCATGGGGAATGCCCTGATCGACCTGGCAAAGCCAATGGACCTCGTCGTGATCGGCGTCGTCGGTAGCGAGGAGAGGGCACACTTCGCCCGCGAATTGGGGTTCGACCACGTCATCAACCGCAAGGCCGAGAAGGTCGGCAAGCGCATCGACGAGATCACAAGCGGTCGCGGCGTTGACATCATCATCGACCCAGTCGGCGGGCCAACCATTCCCGATAACATCGCGTTGCTCGCGCCCTGCGGCATGCTCATAATCTACGGCGCTCTCGGTGGAAAGGCGCAGCTCGATCTGCAGCCGACATTGCGCTTGAGCAAGAACTCACCGGCGGTGCGTCAATTCACGATCCACACCTGGGACCGCCTCGTCGAAGAGCGCCGTGCGGGCATGCGTGCCATCATCGACATGCTTGCCGCCGGCAAACTTCATCCGCGCATTCATGCGCGCCTGCCGCTCGCGGAGGCGAGACGGGCCCATGAGATGCTCGAGAGCGGCGCGGTGCTCGGCAAACTGCTGCTGCATCCGTGAGGCTACCCTATCAACCTCCGGGGTGATCAGCGCATACGACGGAGCTAAAAATGTTCGATATCCGGCTTAACGATGAGCAGCGGGCGTTTCAACAACTGGCACGCGAATTCGCCGAGAAGGAGATCAAGCCCATCGCGCTGGATCTCGACAGCCGGCCGAACTGGGAGGACCGTATCCCGTGGGACGTCCTCAAAAAGGGTTCCCAACTTGGTTTTCGGACCTTCGTGCTGCAGGAGGAAAATGGTGGCGCCGGCGCCTCCGATCACCTGACCGCCTGTCTGATCGCCGAAGAACTGGCCGCCGCCGATATCGGCACCGCTTATTATTTCATGCTGACGGCCAGGCGCGCGCGTGACTGGTTTGAACTGCGCATGACGCAAGAGCAGCGGGACTATTTCATCCCACGATTCGTCGCAGACGACACCTATTTCACGACGGTCGCCATTCACGAGCCTGATACGGATCTGGGCTTCGATTACTACACCGAAACACCCGCGGACGTTGCCTTCCGCACGCGCGCGGTCGAGCAGCCCGACGGCTCCTGGGTCATCAACGGCGCCAAAAACTTTCAGACTGTCGGCTATCTTGCCAAGCTGCTCGTCGTCATGGCGCAGACCGACGACGGCCCCCGGGCCTTTCTCGTCGAGGGCGATTCACCCGGCCTCGTACGCCATCCCATGTCGAAGATCGGCCGGCGCGTCGGTGACAATGCGGAGATCTTCTTCGACGCGGTGAAAGTACCAAAAGGCCGCATCTTGGGGCCGCCGCCTCCAGGGCGCACCGATATGGGCACCCACGTCACAATTGCCGCGTTGACGCTCGGGCTTGGCCGTGCGGCGCTTGAGGAAACAATAAAATACACGCAGGAGCGGGTCGCCGGCGGCAAGCCGATTGCCCAGCACCAAGCCGTCGGCCTGGAGATTGCCGAGATGGCGACAAACCTCGAGGCGGCGCGACGCCTGATCTGGACGGCAGCGTGGGCCAAGGACCACCCCGAAGCGTTTGAAGACGGCAGCGCCGAGTACCAGCCTTACGAGCATATGGCGACGGTGTTTACCGGCAACGCCGTGCAGCGGCTGACCGAGCAAGGCATGGCGCTGTTCGGCGGCATGGGCGTCATCTCGGGCATGCCGATCGAGAAATACGTGCGCGATGCGCTTATCCAGAAGCACATCTCATTCCAGGTTTCGTTGAAGTTCAGGATCACCGAAACGCTGACGGGATATAAACGCAAGGTCGCTCCCTTGCTCATTGGCGGCAACTAAAGCGCGATTCGTTTAGATTGAATCGCTATGCTTCCCTGACATTATGATTGCGCATGATCTTTTCCGAAAACCGGTTCCCACTTTTCGGGATCATGCGCCAGGGTCGGTTGAATTTTGCCGGATGCGAGGGCGATGAAGGCAAGATTGATGTCTCGGCCCTATGAACGTTCCAAAGCTGGAATGTCGCCTTTTGGCCCTTAGCGGATATCGCAATCGCACCGCTCAATGCCCGTTTTCGGGGGCAAAGCGGACGCGGCGGTGAGAGCTGATAGCCTGACAAATCGGTGTCCGTAGGCGATAATCTGTCGCAAACGAGTGGACAGTGAGCCTGCCTTGACCAGACCCGTCATCATCACCTGCGCGCTGACCGGTGGCGCGGCCCTGTCCGGCAAAAACAAGGCCGTTCCGGTGACGCCGCAGGAAATTGCGGATTCCGCCATCGAGGCCGCGCGCGCGGGCGCGGCCATCGTGCATATCCATGTGCGCGATCCTGAGACCGGACAGCCGAGTATGCGCGCCGATCTCTACCGCGAGACCGTACAGCGCATCCGTGACAGCGGCGTGGATGTTATCATCAATCTGACCACCGGTGCGGGTGCGCGCTTCGTGCCCGGTGACGATGATCCACGCATCGGCGGTGCAGGTACGACGTTGAAGCCGTGGCCCGCGCGCGTCGCCCATGTCGAAGAGCTCAAGCCGGAAGTGTGCAGTCTCGACGTCGGCAGCATGAATTTTGGCGAACACGTCTTCATCAATACGCCGGCGCACCTGCGCAAGATGGCCGAAGCGATCAGGAATGCTGGCACTAAGCCTGAGTTAGAAGTCTTCGACCTTGGTCACATCCGGCTTGCCCGGCGCCTGGTCGAGGATGGGCTGGTGACACCGCCGCCGCTGTTTCAGATTTGCTTGGGCATTCCCTGGGGTGCTCCGGCGACGCCGGAAGCGATGCTGGCCATGCGCAACAACCTGCCGACCGGCGCTTTATGGGCGGGCTTTGGCATCGGTGCCGCGCAATTTCCCATGGTGGCGCAGGCCGTCCTGTTCGGGGGTCACGTGCGCGTCGGGCTGGAGGATAATCTCTATCTGCGGCGTGGCGTGCTGGCCCCGAGCAATGCCGCTCTGGTTGAGCGAGCAGCGGCGATCATTGATCAGCTGGGCGAACAACCGGCGTCGGTGCAAGAAGCAAGAACTATACTCACTCTGAGTGAGCCATGAGCAGTCGGCGCTGCGGCTGCCGGCCAATTGGCCCCGGTAATTGTCACTATCGGAAGCAACTTTAAAAGCAAGTATTGTGCTCGCACCGTATGATGTCTGCTTTCGGGGGCAAAGCGGGCATTAACCAATCGCTGCTCACCAATCGTGATTTACGAATACACGCCCTAGTCCGCCAGCGCGGCTTGCGCGCCGGCAATGCTGTCGGCACCCTCGGTCACCGCGCGCTCAAGCCCCGAACCCTGCACCGCGATGTTTTCGGCGAAGAAGCGCGCCAGCGCGGTGCGGGCGGCGCCGTCGCCGCTTTGGCGCAACGCGGCGAGCGCCTGGCTCGCCAGCATGCAGCCGCCGGCGGCATTGCCGAACAGGCACAGATAGGGCGTGGCGCCGGCGAGCGCGGCGTCCGAGCCCTTTTGCGCCAGCAGCCAGGTGGTCGCGCGTTCCAGACTGTCGATCGCTTCGGAGAGGCGCGCGGCGGTCGCGCCAAAAGCCGGCGCGTTGCTGGCCTGCACGTCGGCGGCCGTCGCGCGCAATTCGTCGAGATAAAGCGCGACCGTCTTGCCGCCCTCCAGCGGCACCTTGCGCGCCACCAGGTCGAGCGCCTGAATGCCGTTGGTGCCTTCATAGATGGCGGCGATGCGGGCGTCGCGGAAATGCTGGGCAGCGCCGGTTTCCTCGATATAGCCCATGCCGCCATGCACCTGCACGCCGAGCGAGGCTACCTCGATGCCGATGTCGGTGGAGAAGGCCTTGGCCACCGGCGTCAGCAGCGAGGCACGCTCATGGGCGCTCTTGCGTGCGCTTTCCGTTTTCTCGCGCAAGGAACGGTCGATGGCGACGCCGGTGGCGTAACAGATCGCGCGCGCGGCGCCGGTCAGCCCACGCATGGTGAGCAGCATGCGTTTGACGTCCGGGTAGTGAATGATGGCGCCGGCCGCGCCCTGCTTGCGCTCGCGCGCATAACTCATCGCCTGCTGCGTGGCGCGCTCGGCGATGGCGACGCCCTGCAAACCGACGGCGAGGCGCGCGCGGTTCATCATGGTGAACATGCAGGCCATGCCCTTGTGCTCCTCGCCGATGAGGAAGCCGACCGCACCACCGTTGTCGCCATAGACCATGGTGCAGGTGGGCGAGGCATGGATGCCGAGCTTGTGCTCGAGCGAATGTGCGCGCACGTCGTTGCGCGTTCCGTCCGGCATGAATTTCGGAATCAGGAACAGTGAGATGCCTTTGGTGCCGGGCGGCGCATCGGGCAGGCGGGCGAGCACGAAATGGATGATGTTGTCGGTCAGGTCATGCTCGCCATAGGTGATGAAAATCTTGGAGCCGGTAATGCGATAGCTGCCGTCGGGGGCGCGCTCGGCCTTTGTGCGCAACGCGCCGACGTCGGAACCGGCCTGCGGCTCGGTGAGCTGCATGGTGCCCATCCATTCGCCGCTCACCAGCTTGCCGAGATAGCGCGTTTTGAGGTTCTCGGCGCCGTAGGCGGCGAGCGCATCGATCGCCGCCATGGTCAGCACCGGGCCGATGCCGAAGGCCATGGAGGCCGAGTTCCACATCTCGACGCAGGCGGCATTGACGGCGTGCGGCAGCTCCTGGCCGCCCCATTGCGCCGGCGCGGCCAAGCCGTTCCAGCCGGCGGCGGCCCAGGCCGTATACGCCTCCTTCCAGCCGGGCGGGGTGGTCACCGCGCCGTCCTTGAACGGGGTGCCGAACTTGTCGCCCACGCTGTTGAGCGGCGCGATCACGTCGGAGGCGAACCTGCCGGCCTCTTCCAGCACCGCCTCGACCGTCGCCGCGTCGAGCTCGCCATAGAGCCCGTCCGCCAGCGCCGCCGAAAAGCCGGAAGCGTGCAAAAGCGCAAATGCGATGTCGGCAACCGGCGCGCGGTAGCTCATGGGCCTAATCTAGTGCCGGCAGGGGGCCGGTCAAACGCAGGCTCCAACGCTTGGCCTGTGCCCCCTATATGCCGAATTGAGGCGCCGTTGATTGGTCCGGGCGGCGCATATATGGTCCGCGCACCTGCGGCCGGCGTAGCGCGGCGCAGCTCTCTCCAGTGCAGGTTTTGGGGCGTAGCCAAGTGGTAAGGCAGCGGATTTTGATTCCGCCATTCGGAGGTTCGAGTCCTCCCGCCCCAGCCACCGACTAATGTGTTGATATTGCAGTAGTATTTATCTTTTCGATAAAGTCAGGAATTGACGCGGTTTGGCGGGCGTTCCTTAGCGTCGCAAACGATCCAATTTACGACTCAGACGGTTTCACGCGTCGTCTCGCCGATAGCGGACGCGAAAATCTCTCGGGCGCCATTTTCGTGGTTAACTATTCTGTGGCCAACGTAGCCAGAGGTCGCTCCTGTGTGTACCGAATGATTAGATTCCGCAATCTGGTGGTGAAGGCCGCCGAGAACCGGGTGTGACGTGATGGCGCCGAGGCGCTCAATCGCGCGATGGAACGGCGCGTCCTTGTTCAGGAAATGATAAGTCCTGAACTCATTATAATCGGCGGCATATGCGCCTAAAATCAGACGCAGGTGCGCTTCACCGAATACGATCATGTGGTCCAGGCACTCCCGGCGGATCGATCCGATGAGCCTCTCAACGTAAGCGTTTTGCCAGGGGGATCGGAACGTAATGGGCCAATCGCGAATGCCCATAGCGCGCAGCGTTGCACGAAAATTTAGCCCATACGAGGTGTCCCGATCCCGAATGAGGTATCGCGGCGCCTGGTCCCACGGGAAAGCCTCGGTGATCTGACGCGAGATCCACTCCGCGGTGGGGTTTCGTCACGCCAAACGACACCAAAGTTCGTCGTCCATGCCGTATGATGACAAGACGATCGAGGATCCGGAACGCGATCGTTGGAAGGACAAAAAGGTCGATCGCCGCGATGCCATCAGCGTGGTTGCTCAGAAACGTGCGCCAGCCTTGAGATGGTGGCCGCGCAGTGGGCTAAATTTAACGAGCGACTGTCGACTGAGCGACCTCGAAGCCGAGCTTGAGCAGTTCACCATGAATGTGTGGGCGCCCCAGGCGGATTCGCTCGGCTCATCTCGCCAATGAGCGTGCGCAGCTCAGGCGAGACCTTCGGCCTGCCAACATGGTTGCGCGATCGCCAGCGCCAATACGGTCGAAACCCAGCGCGGTGCCAGCAAATGATTTTCTCCGGTCTGACAATCGCAACCGCGCCAAGGATGGAGGGGAACCGTGATCAGCCAAACAAACGGCGACCGATCGGTATTGTTGAGCTGCGATTTTTTGGTGCCCGCCGCCGAAGCACATTGATCTGTTGCCGTAAGATCAGGATTTCCAATTCCAGCGCTGCTCTCGACCTGAACAGCGAAGCCAAGACGCCAAGAAACAGCTTGAGCAGATCAGTCATCAGGCCGCGAGCTTACCCCGTCCGTTCCCTGCGTCTACATCGAATCCAATATTCGGTACACACAACTGATGCATTCCGTAACATCGTGAATTCCTCTTACGTTTGTGTGTCCCGCGAGCGGCTTGGTGTGTCCAAAAAGCCCGATCAATTCTGGATCCGGTGGTGGTTTTTTCCGAATGGTGCGCTTTCCAATAGGCATCCACCTTCTGACTCTCTTGATCGAATTGCCCGGGCTTTGCGAATTGGTCATTGCTCACCCGCGGGGCGGCGTCCAAGACGTCCTTGGTGGTGTTGAGCACCGCAAACTCGCGTTCGGGGTTATCTTGAAAGCTTCCCAAGGGGCCGGAACGTATTTTTCACCGATCCCAAAAATCCCACCTCGGCCGATCACCAGATAGGCGATCTTGCCTGTCTACAGACTCATCACGATGTCATCGATGCTGCCGAGCGCCTCGTTCTGCGGGTCGCGCACGTCGGTGCCGAGCAACTCGTCGGACCGGAACGCGGTATTCTTGCTTGTGATCGGCTGCGCGGCGGCAATCTGCTGGCGCCGCCAGCCATGCACGTCCGCCATCCGCCCATCCTGAACTATGCAAATCTGCCACGTAGGTTTTGTAGACATCCCGGGTCGTGGCGAGCACGTCCTCACGCGCCTGCTGTTCCGTGCCGGGCTAGACTCTTGGCAGAGACAATGAGCATCCGGACTTCGTAGCCCGGCCGCACATTCTGGTAACCGGTCGCCGTCGCCTCTGGCCGGCCCCCCATCATCGGATGTCTGTAGCCGTAGCCAGCCCCGCCCATCGGATAGCCATATCCGTAGCCGGAACCGCCTAGCCAATAGCCGTCCTTCTCCATCTGACTGTTGAAGGCGCGCAGATCGCTCAGGCATTTCTCCGCGGGCTTGGTGGCGGCAACAGTCTTCTCACCGGGAGACGACGCCTTCACCGCGCCGGTCACCGAAGGCTCAGCCGCGAGCACCGGGGCGGCGAGCCCGAGACAAAGGCAAGCCGCGACAGAACTGACGAGAATTGACCGTTTCATGTGGATTATCTCCTGTTGTCGTTTGATCGAATTTCCCTGGGTCGAGTCGCATTCGCGATGGAGTAACTCCCTCCGTCGGTGGAGTCAGCTGGGACAACTTCGTTGACTCGACTCCGCCAAAGACGCGCCCCAAAGTCACGGATTGATTTGTGATTGGCCTCCGCAAATGCTGCGGACTTGGCTGTAACGGTCTGGATTGTAATTAGGTTCCGGGCCGGATCAGGTCCGACGGACGATATTGCATTAATTCCGCGTAATGCCGTTCGCGTTGAGCCATCCGCGGACATGGCGCGTGAACAATGCTGCTCGGTGGATGGCTGCATCAACAACCAACACGCACATCTAAGGTCGCGCCCGTACCGAGAACACTACGGCCATTGCAATGCCATGGCTGTGCTGGATCGCTCACATCAAGCGTTATTTTTATTGTGGGATCGAAGGGGGCAAGACAAATCTTTAATCGTTGCGCCATCGCGGGAGACCCCGTTGGCTATCCAACGGAAGCTAACGAGATTGAACGTTTGCGGCGGGGAGTATGCTCTTAGCGCTATCGCCCTGGGCGGGAGACGTCGTGCTGGATATGGATTTCGACTGATCCGCGGCCGTCGTTGCCTGATGGTTCGTCGCATGTCCGCTTTGGGTCAATCGCGACCTAGCCGTCGAGGCTCTGCGCCGATGTTTGTCCGTTGTTGTCCCAATAGCCGACAAACGCGGGCGCGGTTCGATTGTCCGCTTTGTGCCATGAACAGACAAACGCACCGCAACATGCTCGGCACAAAAAGAAAAGACCGCCTCGCGGCGGTCTCTCCGAAATCCGACCGATGACACGGATGGCGATAGCCATCATTGCCCAGATGGGTTACCGAACGCTAATTCATCACAGGCACCGAAGTTGGGCGATGCCGGCGATATTGCCCCGCAATTCGCACCGCTCACACCGCTACGATAGCCGCGGTAGTAGTAGCGCGGTCCTGGCTCAACATAGACCGGCGCTTCGTAGCCGTACGCGTCGTATCCGTAGCCGTCATAGTAGCCGCCCCCGTAGTAGGGTGCAGCGGCTAGCAAGCCGCCAACAATCGCGCCAGCGGCAAGTCCGCCACCATAATAGCCCCAACCGCCGCCATAGTGGCGGCCGCCATAACCGCCGCGATATGCATAGCCGCGCGACGCCGGTCTGGCGCTGCCCACGCGAACACCACCGGAGTGAGCGCTACCACCGTAACCGCGACCGTGGCGCTGAGCCTGCGCGGGAGCGGAAAAAGCGGCTGTTGCTAAGATCAAGGCCGCGCAGATAGAAACCGAACTTTTCAACATAGTTTTGCTCCAATACTCAAATTATGCGCCTTCAAGAACTAATACTTAAAGCAAGCGTTGCAAGTGCCCTTTAGGGAGTCATTGAACAAGAGGGCCTACCGCAACGCAGCTGCTCCGCTCTGCAATGTCCGCTTTGGGTCGATTCCGTTGAAAAAGTCCGTTGTTGCGACGCATGACATTCACTGATTCAGTCGCTGCGAGAAGCAGGACTGGAAATCATGATGGGACGTCGGCAAGTCGACGAGGCTACTCTGTTCTATGAGTTCTCGCTCGAAAGGCATGTTCCGGCCGATCATTTCTTGAGGGCGATCGACAGGTTCGTCGAACTCGGTGAATTGAGGCTGGAGCTCGCCTCCTTCTACAGCGCCATTGGTCGGCCATCAGTCGATCCTGAACTGATGATCCGCATACTGATCGTAGGCTACTGCTTCGGTATTCGCTCTGAGCGGCGTCTATGCGAGGAGGTCCACCTCAACCTGGCGTATCGCTGGTTCTGCCGCCTCGGGCTCGACGGCGGCGTGCCGGATCATTCCACGTTCTCGAAGAACCGGCATGGCCGCTTCCGACAAAGCGATCTGTTCGCGACGGCTCTTCGAGACGGTTCTGCGGCGCTGCATCGGCGAGGGTCTGGTCGGCGGGGAAGGCTTTGCGGTCGATGCCAGCCTGATCAAGGCGGATGCGAACCGGCAGAAGGGTATCGAAGGCGAGAAGGGTCTTCCACCGGAAGCCGCAGGACGCGCGGTCAAGGAGTATCTGGCTATGCTCGATGACGCGGCCTTCGGCGCTGCGAGCGAGGTTACACCCAAGTTCATCTCGCCGGCCGATCCGGCTGCGCGATGGACCGGAGCTCATGGTGGGCAGGCCTTCTTCGCCTATTCCACCAACTATCTGATCGATGTCGAGAACGCGATCATCGTCGATGTCGAAGCGACTACAGCGATCCGACAGGCCGAGGTTCTTGCGGCAAGGCGCATGATCGAACGCTCGATGGAACGCTTCGGTCTCTATCCCGCCCGGCTCATGGGCGACAGCGCCTATGGCTCGGCCGACATGCTTGGCTGGCTGGTCCACGAGCACGGCATCGAGCCGCATGTGACCGTGTTCGATAAGTCGGCCCGCAACGACGGCACCTTCTCACGTGACGACTTCACCTATGACCACGAGCGCGATGTCTACTTCTGCCCTGGCGGCAAGACACTAACCACGACGGGCACCTTGGTGAAT
The DNA here is from genome assembly GCA_963712325.1 of uncultured Solirubrobacterales bacterium. GTDB lineage: Bacteria > Actinomycetota > Thermoleophilia > Solirubrobacterales > 70-9 > VRUE01. Next base: position 369,834 of record CAVQHG010000007.1, on the reverse strand, counting down.
GACGATGCGACAATCCTCTACCGTGCTAGCAAACATGACTGCAAAGAATGCACTCTCAAGCCCCAGCTGCAGCCCGAACACGTTAGCTCAGGAAGGTGCCGCGCTCGATCCACGAAGGCGCACGCGACATGGCGCGCCAGATCGCCAAATCGTGGGAAGGCCGGACGTCTCGGCGATTGCGCAAGAAGGTCGAGATGCTGTTCGCGCATCTCAAGCGCATTCTCAACCTCGGTCGCCTTCGACTACGAGGGCCGAACGGTGCTCGCGATGAGTTCCTCCTCGCAGCAACCGCCCAGAACCTCCGGAAACTGGCCAAGCTCTTCCCGGCACCGAACCTGAAACCAGCCTGAGACCAGATCGGCCCGCCGATCTAACGCGCCGTCAATCTCGCGGCTCGATCTAAATCGACTTACTGCCGGACTTCTTCAACGGAATCGACCAAAGCGGACGTGCGAGGCATTGTCGAAGCGCGGTCACGCAATTCGGGCCGTGGCGGCGCGCGATCTCGAACCCACGCTCAGTGCGGCTTAAGCTCGGAGATTCTTGCCTCAATTCTTGAGGCCTCTAAATAATATTGCGCGGACATAAGCTCGAGGGTTTTCGCCGTCTCGTAATCCATGCAGCTTCGCGAAAGCCGCAGATTTCGGTCGGCTTGCAGACGCAGGCAAGCGGGCCACGATTGGTTCAACGGTTCTGTTGCCATAGTTCGCATGACGAATCACCTTGGTGGGCCAAAACAACTTGATCGCACCAACAAAAGAACAGAGCCCCGGCTTGGGAAGGTGCGTGCTCCTTAACCGACCCATTCTAGGATTTTGGGGCTTGCAATTGAGTAAAGTCCTATCCAGCGTCTTTCGTTCCATCACGTGGTCGGCATTCCGGCAGGGTAGCCCTATGCAGCGTCGGTGAAAACATTTTTGAAAGTTGGTCGATTCTGATCAGACTTTCTGATGATAACCGCTGAGTATGTCGCATGCGATTTAAGGTATCATAGGAAACAAGTGTCGTGCTTATTAAGGGCCTGATTTTATATTCGCTGCCGTATATCGTGGGCATAGCCGGTTCGATAGTAGCGGCGAGCCAGCTTGTCCCCTCGCTCGATCCTTTGGCACACCGCTTGTCGGAGACTCCCGCAAAAGGTGATGTGTTTCTTGGCCAAGTCGTCGATCGCTCACTCAAGGGCGACAGATTGTCGATGCAGCACGCGAAGCCTCTTACTAATGGCAAAATCTACATAAAGATCCCCGCATGGATCGCGCCAAGCCCAGAAATCAACATTCGGTGCAAACGTCCAACTGATGTGATCGACCGCTGCTTTGCCAATACCGGGACGGTCACTCGCGCTACTTAATGGCACTGGACGCTGCCGGATTGGGTCTACTTGCACGGCGCCGGAAGCGAAAAGCCGCTGTCGTGGTCACCTGACTCAACACTTGACGAATTTCGGAGAGACCGCAGGGAGGCGATCCTTCTTTTCGCGGCGATCATGGTGCCGTGCATGCGTCCGCCTTTGGCGGTGGTCTCAACTGGTCGCCGCAACACCTATCGTGAACAGAAAAGGTAGAGAGCGTACGCAGATAAGCGAAATATCGCTTCCAGGGCTCACTGCGGCCCAAAACCGGGAGCTCTTGCGCTGCCGGCAGCCGGCCTCGTTGAAAGCGATTCAGGGCGCGCCTGCGAACATGTCCCATGTTCTGAGCTTCCAGCCATTGCGCCAGATCAGCGGAGACGTAGCTGGAGCCGTTGTCACTGAGCAGACGCGGTTTATGGACCACCCGCGCCTGATCGAGACACCACAGGGTAAGTGCGTTTATTCGCTTCGGTGTGAATTAGGTACCCACGCGCCGCCAGTTAGCCCAAGCCGATAATTACTTTATCTGGCTCCGTCGGATGATTTACCCAAATCCGTATGCGTGTACTTATATTTGGTACATTCGATTTGAGTACCGTTTCCCACTCGGCTGTTGACACAAGAACCTCCCGATTCGGTGTCTCCAATTAGCCATCGAACGCGGACGATCGTCTTCGTCACCCTCGCGCTTGTCGCCGCGCGTACATCGGTCTTGCCATTCATGAACGCCAAACAACCCACCGCAATGCAGGAGGGCGTTGACCATATTTGCGGCCTTTTGTCCGTGATCTGCGGGGTGGCTCCACCGTCGGGATCGGAAATAAAAAGCAGTGAGTTAGGAGGGGCGATTTTGGTCGAGGTGCTCATCCTATCATCCTCTCGTTATTATCCGGTGTCAGGAAAACGTCGGATGCGTGTCAGCGGTAGTCAGGCTATCAGGTAAGGCGGGAACGGAAATTTATCACCGCGCCGCCGATCAAATGGCGCCGCCATCCGAGCCGCAAGTTCTCGCTCGGCAATTTAATACCGGGCATATATGGCCGATCTAACGGCCGAGCGAACGCCAATGTCATCACCCGCGAGCTTCCGCATGTCGTCGAAATGCGCGTCCGGCTCGTCCACTATGTCCCCGAAAGCGGGCATCAGACGGCGCGAAATCGATGTCCGCTTTGTGCCATGTGTGGACGGCTCCGAGTTGGCAAGAGCTTTCTTCACGTTTGCAGCCTTGGTCGGTGCAGCCATGTGTTCGGCCTTTAAGTGCGGCTCACAGGGCCGCTGGCCATAATGCCCTCCGCGGATCAGGTCCCGGTCATTAGCACGCATTCGAGCATGCGATGGCACTAGTGGGTTGTCCTGATCGCCGGATCGACCGGCTCTGCATTACGTGCTGTTCGCCCTCCCAACCTTCACATCACGCCGGGTGTCCGACGCGATCTCGTTTACGCCGCCAGCGCGACCGGTGTCCTTGTAGCGCTCGCCCCTAGCCATCATGGCCCAGACCATCCGAGCAAGTCTTGTTGGCCAGCGCGATGGCTGCGACCTTGGTTGGCCTCCGCGCCAGCAATGCCGTGAGCCACGGCCGATGTTTGGTGCCGTGGATCTTGGCATAGCGGATGACGGCGAGCGCGCCGGCCACGAACAGGCCGCGCAGATAGCGGTCACCTTGTTTGCTGATACCGCCGAGTCTGTCCTTGCCTCCGCTCGAGTGCTGCTTCGGCACCAGCCCGATCCAGGCCGAGAAGTTACGCCCCGATCGGAAGGCCTTCGGATCGGCAACACTGGCAACCAGGGCGGTGGCCAGCATCGGGCCGACGCCCGGGAATGTATCGAGCGTGCCTGCTCGTTTCGTCGGATCGGTGCCAGGCCATGATCATCCGGTCGAACTCTAAAATCTGCTCCTTGAGCTTGCGCAATTGAGCTGCCGAGTGCGGCCAGGCACGCGCGGGCAACATCAGGCACCCGTTTGTCGCCCGGATCGGCAACAACATGGAGCAGTTCCTTGACACCTTTGCGGCCGACCGGGGCGACGATCCCGAACTCGGCCAGGTGGGCTCGGATCGCATTGATCACAGCAGTCTGCTGACGGATGAACAGATGGCGCGTGCGATGGAGCATCAGGCAACTCTGCTGCTCGACGTCTTGGTGGGCACGAACCGCATGTTGGCCCTCGTGACAGCCTCGCAGATCGCCTCCGCATCCGCGGCATCGTTCTTCTGCCGTTTGACATAGGGCTTCACGTAGGCCGGCGGCATCAGCCGCACGGTATGACCAAGCGCCCGGAGCTCGCGCGACCAATGGTGCGACGAGGCGCAAGCCTCAATTCCAATCAGGCATGGCGGCAGCTTCTGGAAGAACTCCAGGATCGCACGACGCTTTTTTTTTGCAGAGCGTTGCAAGTGCCCTTTAACCGACCCATTCTAGGATTTTGGGGCTTGCAATTGAGTAAAGTCCTATCCAGCGTCTTTCGTTCCATCACGTGGTCGGCATTCCGGCAGGGTAGCCCTATGCAGCGTCGGTGAAAGCATTTTTGAAAGTTGGTCGATTCTGATCAGACTTTCTGATGATAACCGCTGAGTATGTCGCATGCGATTTAAGGTATCATAGGAAACAAGTGTCGTGCTTATTAAGGGCCTGATTTTATATTCGCTGCCCTATATCGTGGGCATAGCCGGTTCGATAGTAGCGGCGAGCCAGCTTGTCCCCTCGCTCGATCCTTTGGCACACCGCTTGTCGGAGACTCCCCGCAAAAGGTGATGTGTTTCTTGGCCAAGTCGTCGATCGTTCACTCAAGGGCGCGAATTCGCCTCAACTGACGGCGAATGACCACCTGGCCAGCAGCATCAACCCCGTGGACCTGGAAGACTGACTTGGCGACGTCGAGACCAATTGTCGTAACCGTTTGCATGTTTGGCTCCTCCAAATTGTGGGGGCCTTAACAGCACCCACTTTCATGGCACTCACGTGCCGGTGGAGGAGCCGTCCACAGCATCATTTGCGGACATCCATCCTCTCAAGGATTGCTAACTGTGAAGCTCTGTTCCGCCAGCTTGCGGTTCTTGTGCCAGAGCTCGAATTTCCACACGCCGGGCACGATCTCCCAGGCGTTCTCGAAGCCGTAGCCGGTATAAATGACGTCGCCGATGATCTTTTTCCGCATGATTTCCGCGCGCCGCACTGTCTTGCCGGTCTTGGGATTGCGCAGTCCTTGCTTCGGATAGACGTTCACGATCCGGATCGGCACCAGTGCGCCCTTCGGCTCGCCGACGATGCGGTACTGGATTCCGAACTCCAATCCGATCCGCGCCGGCACCGTTGTCGTGTCTTCAATCTTTGTCGCGGTCTTCACGGCAGTGACAACGCCCGTGGGCGCCTGCTTGTCCGGCATCTTTTTGCCGACGGCGAGCTGATAAGTCTACGCGGCCTTCTACCGCTGGCTGGGATATGGCGAGGCGATCGACCCGATGATCGCCGCCTGGGAGTCGGGGGATCGCCAGGGAGCGGCGTCGGCCGCACCCTGGGAGCTGATCGAGGAGATGTTCGTCTTCGGCTCGCCGGAGCAGATGAGGGAGCGGATCGGCGCCTTCGTCGAGGGTGGTGTGACGCTGCCGATCCTGACCCCGATCACGACTCCCGACGGGCTCGGCGAGCTGATCGAGGCACTCGCCCCCGCCTGACCCGCGGCGCCCGACGACGGCGCGCGAGTCAGTGCCAGGTGGTGGGCCAGGGGCGTGGTGGGGGCGCCGCCGATACCCGCACCCGGGCGTCGACGGCGGTGGCGCCGGCGGATGAGGCGATCACCGGATTGAGGTCCAGCTCGACGATCTCGCGGTGCGCCTCGACCATCGCCCCGACCCGCAGCAGCAGGTCCTCGAGCGCATCGAGATCGACCGCCGGCGCACCGCGATAGCCGGTGAGCAGGGGGAAGGTCTTCAGCGAGCTGACCATCTCCCCCGCTTCCTCGGCGACGATCGGGCAGACACGAACGGCGACGTCCCCGAGCAGCTCGGCCTGGGTGCCGCCCGCCCCGCAGGCGAGCACCGGTCCGAACATCGGGTCGGCGACGACGCCGATCAGCATCTCCACGCCGGGCTCCACCATCGACTGCACGAGCAGCGCCTCGCGGTTGACGCCGGCGGCAGCCAGGGCCCCGTCTATCGCCGCCGCCGCATCGGCAGCCTCAGCGGCGCTCTCGAGCCCGGTTCGAACGGCGCCGAGCTCGGTCTTGTGGACGACCGCCGGCCCGGCCGCCTTGACCGCCACCGGGCCGCCGATCTCCCGGGCCGCCTCAGCCACCTCCTCCCTGTCGGCGGCCATCCTCCATTCGGGCATCTCGATCCCGTAGCAGCCGAGCAACCGCATCACGGCACCCGGATCGAGCCAGCCGCCGGCCTCGAGCGCCCCGGCGATCAGCGCAGCCGCCTCATCCGGGCGGGCGTCCGCGAACGCCGGCGGGCTCCCCCGCGGCCGCGACCGCCAGTCGACGTGCCGGACCACGCGGCTCAGGGCTCGCGCCGCGTCCTCGGGGTATGCGAACACGGCAGCTCGTCCCCGGACGCGGCCCCCTCCGCTTCCGACATCAGAACAGCCAGTATCGGTATCTCGCGGTCGACCTGCCCCGCGGCCTCGCGCAGCGCGGCGGCGACGTCCTCGGCCCGGGTCAGGAGCGGCCTGATGAAGATCGCGATCAGCGCGTCCAGCTCCTCCGCCTCCGCCATCGCCGCGATCGCGCGCCGGTAGTCGTCGGCGCTCGCGGTGGCGATCATGTCGACCGGGTTCGCCAGCGAGGCCTCCGCGGGGAAGGAACTCCGCGAGCTTCCCGCGCACCGGCTCCGAGAGCTCGGGCACCTCGAGTCCCTCGCCCTCACAGGCATCGGCGCACATGATCCCGGGCCCTCCCGCGTTGGTCACGATCCCCACTCGTCGCCCCGCGGGAAGCGCCTGCGAGGAGAGGAGCGAAGAGACCTGGAGAAGCTCCGCCAGGGTCTCGGTGCGGATCACGCCGCTGCTCGATGAGCGCGTCGACGGTGACGTCCGACGCAGAGAGCAGTGCGCCGGTGTGCGACCCGGTCGCGGTGCGCCGGCAACCGAGCGGCCGCTCTTCACCGCGACGATCGGCATCTTCTGGGCCGATCCGGCGCGCAAGGCGCGAGAAGCGCCGTGGGTCGCTGAACGACTCGATGTAGAGCAGGGCCACCTCCGTTCCGGGTCGCTCTCCCAGTATCGAGGAAGTCGTTGGCTGTGATGTCGGCGCGATTGCCGATCGAGGCGAAGGAGGAGCCCCCGAGCCCGTGATGGGCGGCGAGGTCGATCAGGGCGATCCCGAGGGCGCCGCTCTGGGTGACGAAGCCGACGTTCCCGGGCGACGGGGCCTGCGCGGCGAAGGTGGCGTTGAGCCTCGCCTCGGGATCGGTGTTGAGGATCCCGAGGCAGTTCGGGCCGATCAGCCGCATGCCCCGTCCCGGCAGGCGTCGAGGCTCCCGCTGCCGCCTGGCCCCGGCCTCCCCGGCCTCGGCGAAGCCGGCCGAGAGGACCACCATCGCCGGCACCCCGGCGGCGGCGCATTCCCGTGCCACCCCGGGCACGTCCTCGGCGGGGGCCGCGACGACGGCGAGGTCGACGGGGTCGGGCAGCTCGGCGATGCGGTGATAGGCGCGCACCGACTGGACCACGTCGCTGACCTGGTTCACCGGCAGGACGGGCCCCTCGAAGCCGGACTCGAGGAGGTTGTGGAAGGCCTCCCCACCGACCGTTCCCCGGCGCCGCGAGGCGCCGACGACCGCGATCGCCTGCGGGCGCAGGAACCTTCGCACGGCGGCCTGCGCTGCGAGCCGGTCGCGGTCCTCGAAGCGCTGGACGGCCTCGGCCGAGAACGACGTCGGCAGCTCGAGCAGGAGCGTGCCGGGCAGGGAGCGGGTCTCGACGGGAAGGCCGCTCTCGCGGAATACCTCGACCATGCGGTGGTTCTGGGGAAGCACCTCGGCGGTGAGCACCTCGATCCCATTGTCGCGAGCCGTCTCGGCCAGGTGGGCGAGGAGCAACGTGCCCAGGCCCTGGCCCTGCATCTCCTCGGCGATCGCGAAGGCGACCTCGCCGCGGCCCGGCCCCGTCTCCATGTAGGTGCCGTGGCCGACCAGCCGCCCCCTCTCTCCACGGCTGGCCACCAGTCCGTGGCGGCCCTCGTAGTCGACGTCGCTGAGGAGCTTCGCCGCCTTCGTCAGGTCCGGGGCGCCGGAGAAGAACCGAAAGCTGGTGGACTGCGTGTCCAGGCCCTCGAAGAGGTCGAGCAGAGCCCCCTCGTCGCCGGTGCGAACCGGCCGCAGGTGTGCGGTGGAGCCATCGCGGAGGACGACGTCAACCTCCAGGTGCGCGGGGTACTCGGCGCCCACCGCACGATCGTAGCCCGCGGGCGCCGCGGCTACAGTCCAGGCCGATGCTCTACCTGAGCCACCCGGCCTGCCTCGAGCACGATCCGCGCACCGTCCTCGCCGGCCACCCCGACACTCCGGAGCGGCTGCGGGCGATCGAGCGGGTGCTGGCCGAGCGCGACTGGCTGGGCTGCGAGAGGCGCCAGGCCCCGGCCGCCGGCGAGGCGGACCTCGAGCTTGTCCACAGCCGCCGGCACGTCGAGCGCATTCGCGACCTCTGCCTCGGCGGCGGCGGGACGATCGACGCCGACACGTCCGTCGGGGAGGCCTCCTACCGCGCCGCGCTGCATGCGGCCGGCGGCGCCTGCGAGCTGGCCCGCGCGCTCGTCGGCGGCGAGGACTCGGTCGGCTTCTGCGCGGTGCGGCCCTCGGGGCACCACGCCGAAAGGGAGCGGGCGATGGGCTTCTGCCTTTTCGGCAACGTCGCGATCGCCGCCGAGCTGGCCCGCCGCGAGCTCGGGGTGGAACGGGTCCTGGTCCTCGATTGGGACGTCCACCACGGCAACGGGACCCAGGAGGCCTTTCGCCGCCGAGCCGACGTCCTCTTCATCAGCATCCACCAGGCGGGGATCTTCCCCGGCACCGGCTCGCTCGGCGACACCGGCTCCGGCGACGGCACCGGCTACACGGTCAACCTGCCGGTCGAGGCCGGCACCGGCGAGGAGGTCTGGCTCTCGCTGCTCGAGCACATCGCCCTGCCGATCGCAGCCTCCTTCGACCCTCAGCTGGTGCTGGTCTCCGCCGGCTTCGACGGCCACCGCGACGACCCCCTCGCCAACTGCCGCCTGGAGGCCTCGTCCTTCGCCCGGATGGCCTGTCTCCTCCGCGACTTCGCAGCGGGAGTCGGCGCCCCCCTGGGCGCCGTCCTGGAGGGCGGCTACGACCTCGCTGCCCTCGCCGAGTCGGCGGTGGCGACGATCGCGGCGCTGGGTGGAGAGGGGGCTGCGCCCTCGGCCGCCCCCGACCCGATCGTGACCTCGCGCGCGGCCGCCCAGTTCGCACCCTATTGGGACCTCTGACGGTCAGGCGGGGCGCGCGAGCGAGAGCGCATAGTCGGCGGCGGGGTCGGCGAACCAGCCGACCAGCGCCAGGCCGGCGCCGGCATAGACCGCCTCGAGGCGCTCCCGGGTGAACTTGGTGGAGATCTCGGTGCGCATCTCCTCGCCGGCGGCGAACTCGACCTCGAGCTCCAGGGACTCGATGCGAATCTCCTGGTCGACGAGCGAGCGAAGCCGGATGTCCATCCTGCCCGCCTCGGCGTCATAGGTGGCGACGTGCTCGAAGGCGTCGAGGTCGAAGTCGGCGCCGAGCTCGCGGTTGAGCACCGAGAGCACGTTCTTGTTGAACTCGGAAGTCAACCCGGCAGAGTCGTCGTAGGCGGCCTCAAGCCGGGCCCGCTCCTTGACCAGGTCGGTGCCCAGCAGCAGCGTGTCCCCGAATCCGAGCATGGTGCCGAGCCGGGCCAGGAACTCGCGGCGGTCGTCCGGATAGAGGTTGCCGATCGTGCCGCCCAGGAAGGCGATGATCCGTCCCCCGTCGCGATCCGGGATGCGCTCGAGGTGGCGCTCGAAGTCGCAGACCAGCCCGTGGATCTCGAGCCCCGGGTACTCGGCGACCAGCGACTCGGCCGTCTCGTGCGTGATCTCCTCGGAGATGTCGACCGGCACGTAGGTCCGCAGGCAGGCCGCCTCGCGCATCGCGCTCAGCAGGTGCCGGGTCTTCGCGGCCGAGCCCGAGCCCAGCTCGACGAGCGTCTGCGGAGCGCCGGCGGCGGCGACGATCTCGCTCGAGCGTTCGACGAGGATCTGGCGCTCGGCCCGGGTCGGGTAGTACTCGGGCAGCTCGGTTATCCGCTCGAACAGCTGCGAGCCGCGCTCGTCGTAGAAGTACTTCGGCGCCAGCTCCTTGCGGGGCCCGGAGAGGCCGGCGCGAACGTCGCGGGCCATCGCCGCCGCCGAGTCCTCGTCGAGATGCACGTCGACGGTGATCACGTCAGACGTCCCTCGCGCAACGGATGCCGGCGAAGATCTGCCGGCGCTCCGGCAGGTCCCAGTTGCGGAAGCTCGGCCGCATCAGGCTCGGGTGCGTCGCCCAGGACCCCCCGCGCAGGACCTTGTGGGCATCGCCGAAGAAGGCCTCCGAGTACTCCCGGTAGGGAAACGCCTCGAAGCCCGGGTAGGCGCGGAAATCTGATGAGGTCCACTCCCAGGCAACCCCGACCAGCTCGAGATCCCCGCTGGCGGCCTCCCACTCGTGCTCGCTGGGAAGCCGCTTTCCGACCCAACGCGCGAAGGCGTTTGCCTCGTGCCAGGACACGTGCGTCACCGGCTGCCCCGGGTCGAGCGGCTCCCGCCGGCCCATCGCCGCCCGCACCCAGCCGTCGCCCTCGCGCTCCCAGTGCATCGGCGGCTCGGCACCGCTCTTCTCGACGAAGCGCGCATAGGAGCCGTTGTCGACCGGCAGCCGGTCGACCTCGCAGGCGCCCAGCTCGACCCGGTGGCGCGGTCGCTCGTTGTCGTAGGCGAAGCCGGCCGGAGGTGCGCCCACCTCGTGCTCGCCGGCGGCGACCGGGACCGCCTCCGGGCCGTCCCGAACCGGCCCGGCCGTGGGCCCGAGCCCCGGCGGCGCCTCGTAGTCCTCGACCATCTGCAGGAGCTGCAGCATCGTCTCGCAGTGCTGGTGCTCGTGGGCGATCAGCATCTCGTAGACGAAGCCCTCGCGCAGCAGCGGGTCCTCGGCCCCGGGGCCGAGGTCGCCGACCTCGCCGAGCACCTCGAGCGCACGCGCCCGGACCTCCTCCATGTACTCGCGCAGCTCGGCGTCGCGCAGGATCGGCAGCTCCCCGCGATCCCGCCGCGGGTTCTCGATCGCGTCGTAGAGGCGGCCGAGCTCGCCGTGCAGAGGCTCCCTGCCGCCGACGGTCTGCACCAGCCAGAGCTCCTCGAAGTTGGCGATGTGCCCGAGGTCCCAGGCGAGCGGGCTGAGCAGCGGCGAATAGACCCGGTTGAGCCGATCGTCGTCGAGCGGCTCGATCAGGGAGAGGGTGCGGCGGCGGGCTTCCCCCAGCCGGGACGAGATCGCTTCCTTGGTGGGTTGCCTCACCTCGGTGGCAATACGCGCACCCTATACAGATCGGATTACGGCCCTGTGAACCGGCCGGCGCCACCGGGCCGGCCGCGTCAACGCCGATAGGGTGCCGGCGATGCGAATCGAGGGCAGATCGGCACTCGTCGCCGGCGGGGCCTCCGGGCTCGGCGAGGCGACGGCGCGGGCGCTGGTCGAGGCCGGCGCCGCGGTGACGATCGCCGACCTAAACTCCGAGCGGGGCTCCGCCCTGGCGGCGGAGCTCGGCGATGCCGCCACCTTCGTCGAGGCCGACGTCACCGACGGCGAGGCGGTGGCGGCCGCGGTCGCCCGCGCCGCCGACGCCGAGGGCGGCCTGCGGATCTCCGTCTGCTGCGCCGGGGTCGGATGGGCCGAGCGCGTCGCCCACCGAGGCGGGCCCCACAGCCTCGAGATGTTCACGAAGGTGATTCAGGTGAACCTGGTCGGCACCTTCAACGTGCTCAGCCAGGCTGCCGCGGCGATCGGCGGCAACGAGCCCGAGGAGGAGGGCGAGCGCGGCGTCTGCGTCAACACCGCCTCGATCGCAGCCTTCGACGGCCAGATCGGCCAGATCGCCTATTCCGCCTCGAAGGGCGGCATCGTCGGCATGACCCTGCCCGCTGCCCGAGACCTGGCTGCGCGCGGGGTCCGGGTCGTGACCATCGCCCCCGGCCTCTTCGACACGCCGCTGCTGGCGGCGCTGCCGGAGGAGGCGCGCCAGGCCCTCGGCGCCGGCATCCCCTTTCCCTCGCGCCTCGGCCGCCCGGAGGAGTACGCCCGCCTCGTGATCGAGGTCGCCGGCAACCGGATGCTGAACGGCGAGACGATCCGCCTCGACGGTGCCCTGCGGATGCCGCCGAGGTGAGATGCGCGACTGGGAGCTGATCGGCCTCGCCGCCTACAGGCTCGGCTGAACGGGGTTAGTCGGTGCCGCTCGCCTCCGGGTCGCGCCAGACCCGCTTTCGCCAGGGTGGCGAGATCGCGAAGCCGGCCGTGTCGGAGGCGGCGGCCGGCTCGAGCGGGACCAGGCGAATTGCGGAGGGCGGCGCGTAGCGGGTGCCCGGCTCGTCGCCGAGGTTGCCGGCGTGGCTGCCCCCGGAGACGAGCAGGACCCCGGTCTCCGGCCCCCAGCCGTTCTCGGCACGCGCCCCGACCAGCTCCTCGGCCCGGCGCAGCGGGCCGAAGCCGGCGTCGGAGGCCCAGTTGCCGGCACCCGGGCGGTAGTTGTAGCCGTGGTGGGAGGAGGCGCGCTCCTCGACACCGCCGTCCTTCCCGATCCTCACCTGCACCGACTCCCAGTCGTCATCGTGAAAGCCCATCTTCCTCGGCGATCGGGACGCCGCGGAAGGTCGCCGAGTCCGCGTAGTAGAGCCAGTACTGGACGTACAGGTTCCCCCTCGCCCCGTCGGGGCAGGCCCGCTCGCGGCAGTCGACGACGTGGACGAACGCGGTCACCGGCAGCCCGGCGCGGCTGCGCAGCACCGGCCCCTCCCCCGCCCCGTCACCGCAGTCGGTGCTGCGACAGCGGCGCCAGTCGACGGGCAGCGCGTGGGAGCCCGCCTCGAAGGCGAGCACCGGCGCGTGCCTGCGCACCAGCCTTCCCACCTCCTTCCCGTAGGCGGCGATCAGCTCCGGTTCGTCGCAGCTCTCGCCGATCTGGGCCGCGCAGACGATCCGCGATGCGATCGCCTCCGCCAGCGAGGCCCCCGGGACGCGGACGCCGGCGGCGAGTAGGGCGACGAGCAGCGTCGCGACCAGGGCCAGCAGCCCCACCCACTCGACCGTCGACTGCCCGCGCTCTCGGTCCATGCGGCGACGCTAGGTCGGCGCAGGTCACGTGTGTGCGCAGTTTGAGCCGAGAGGGCGACGCGCCCGCTACAGGTTCTCGATCTCGGCGGCGATGTCCGCAGCCGCCTGTTTGGCGTCGGCGAACAGCATCGAGGTGTTGGGTTCGTAGAAGAGGTCGTTGTCGATGCCGGCGAAGCCCGGGCTGAGCGAGCGCTTGATCACGATCACCTCGTGAGCCTCGCTGACTTCGATGATCGGCATGCCGGCGATCGGGCTGTCGGGGTCGTTCTTCGCCGCCGGGTTGGTGACGTCGTTGGCTCCGATCACGACCGCGACGTCGGTGCGCGGCATCTCCGGGTTGATCTCGTCCATCTCCCTGAGCTGCTCATAGGGCACGTCGGCCTCGGCGAGCAGCACGTTCATGTGGCCCGGCATCCGGCCGGCGACGGGATGGATCGCGTAGTTGACGGTCACCCCGCGCTTCTCCAGCTGGTCGGCGACCTCCTTGATCGCGTGCTGGGCCTGGGCCACCGCGAGCCCGTAACCGGGGACGATCACGACCGAGTCGGCGTAGGCGAGCTTGATCGCCGCGTCCTGGGCGCCGATCGAGGTGTGCGGCCGCTCCTCCGTGGTGCCGGCGCCACCCGACGGCGCACCGCCGAACCCGGCGAAGAGGATATTGCCGACCGAGCGGTTCATCGCCGTCGCCATCTCCAGGGTGAGGATCGTTCCCGAGGAGCCGACCAGAGTGCCGGCGACGATCAGCGCGACGTTGTCGAGGGCAAAGCCAGCCGCCGCCGCGGAGAGCCCGGTGAAGGCATTGAGGAGCGAGATCACGACCGGCATGTCGGCGCCCCCGATCGGCAGCACGACGAGGTTGCCCAGCAGGCCCGCGGCGAGCAGGACCGCGATGAATACGGCCTGTGAGGGGTCGTTGTTGTTGATCGCGATCGAGACGCAGCAGGCGAGGATCCCGAGAAGGAGCACCGCGTTTACGACCTGCTGGCCGGGCACCGCGAGCGGTCGGGTGGGGATCAGTTCCTGGAGCTTGGCGAAGGCGATGTTCGACCCCCAGAAGGAGACCGAGCCGACGACCGCGGCGAAGAGGATCGGGATCAGCGTGTCGAGCGGGATCTCCTCTCCGATCGAGATGCCGTGGCGGATCTCCGACCAGGCGATCAGCGCTACCGCGCCGCCGCCGACGCCGTTGTAGAGGGCGACCATCTGCGGCATCTCGGTCATCTGCACCCGGATTGAGGCGACGACGCCGACCGCGCTGCCGATTCCCAGGCCGAGCACGATCAGGCCCCAGTTCCCGATCCCGTCGAGGAGCAGGGTGGTGACGACGGCGACGGCCATGCCGGCGGCGGCGACCATGTTTCCGCGCTTGGCGGTGGTCGGGTGCGTCCCCTGTTTGACGCCGAGGATGAACAGTGAGAAGGCGATGATGTAGAGCGCCGTCGCCCCGTCCCCTCCCGGTTGTAGGACCGCCATGCTCATTTCTCGTCAGACTCGGTGTCCCGCGACTCGGCGGGCGCAGAGGAGGCGGCCGGTTCTGTTGTGGAGGAGGCGGCGGGCTTTTTCCTTTTCGAGAACATGCCGAGCATCCGGTCGGTGACCATGAAGCCGCCGACGATGTTGATCGCGCCGAAGGCGATCGCGATCGTCCCGATCACGTACTCGACCCCGTCGTTGGCGTAGCCGACGACGATCAAACCGCCCAGCATCACGATCCCGTGGATCGCGTTGGTCTGCGACATCAGCGGCGTGTGCAGGGTCGTCGGCACCTTCGAGATCACCTCGAAGCCGACGAAGGCGGCCAGCACGAAGATCGTTATCTCGGTCATCAGGCTCATCGTCCAACCCTTCTCTCGCGCTTCGCTCGCGGCGCGGGGATACAGATATGGACGCCTGCTCGCTCCGCGCTCACGCCCCTCTCGCGCTTCGCTCGCGGCGCGGGGAACAGAAATGGACGCTTGCTCGCTCCGCGCTCACGCCCCTCTCGCGCTTCGCTCGCGGCGCGGGGAAACAGAAATGGACGCTTGCTCGCTCCGCGCTCATTACCTTGCCGTCCTCTCTCCGCGGATCTCGCCCTCGTGGGCGATGCAGGCGGCATCGACGATGTCGTCCTCGAAGTCGAGCGTCAGCTCCCCCTCCTCACCGACCAGGAGACCGAGCAGGTTCTCGAGGTTCTTGCTGTAGAGCTGCGAGGCGTCCGCCGCCATGTCGCTGACCAGGTTGCTTGGCCCGATCACCTTGACCCCGCCGACCTCGACTGCCTCGCCCGGCCTCGAGGGCTCCGCGTTGCCGCCCGAGTCGGCTGCGAGGTCGACGATCACCGACCCGGGGGCCATGCCGCGCACGGCCTCCTCGGTGAGCAGCACGGGGGCGTCGCGGCCCGGGATCTGCGCGGTGGTGACGATCACGTCCTGCTTGGCCGCTGCCTCCGCGAGCGCCTCGCGAACCTTCTCGTTCTCCTCCTCGGTGAGCGGCCTGGCGTAGCCGCCCTCCGCCTCGGCATCGGGGATGAAGTCGAGCTCCAGCGGCCTGCCGCCGAGCGAGGCGATCTGCTCCCAGGCGGCGCGCCGGATGTCGAACCCGGTGACGATCGCGCCCAGCCGCTTGGCGGTGGCGATCGCCTGCAGGCCGGCGACGCCGGCGCCGAGCACCATCACCTTGGCGGGAGCGACCGTCCCGGCCGCCGTGGTCATCATCGGGAACAGCTGGCCCGCCTCGCGTGCAGCGAGCAGGACCGCCGCGTAGCCGGCCAGGTTGGCCTGGGAGGAGAGGGCGTCCATCGCCTGCGCCCGCGTCGTGCGCGGGATCGCCTCCATCGCGAAGGCGGTGACGCCGGCCTCGGCCAGGGCGCGGTTGGAGTCCGCGGCGGTCAGCGGCGAGAGATGGCTGATCAGGACCTGGCCCCGCCGCAAGCGGGCGATCTCCTCGGCGCCGGGCGGCCGGACGTGGAGGACGACGTCGGCGCCCCAGGCGACGTCGGGGTCGGCGACCTCGGCGCCGGCCTCCTCGTATTGCGAGTCGGGGTGCCCGGCGCCCTCGCCGGCTCCCCGCTCGACCGCGACGGCGATCTTCTCGTTCTTCCTCAGCGAGGCGACGGCATCGGGCACGAGCGCCACCCGCCGCTCGCCTGAAGCCGTCTCTTTCGGGACTCCGATCTTCATCTCAGGAAATCTCTCTGCCTCTCTCTGGGCTCGTCACGGCGCGGGAGACTACGACAACCGGTCAGGCGGGCGTTGCTACGCCCACCATCGAGGCGAGCCGACGCAGCGTGTGCAGCTGCTGCTCTCGCTCGACGTGGACCGGCGAGACGATAAGCCGATCGATACCGGCCTCGCGGAAGCGCTCGACGCGCTCGGAGACCTCCGCCTCGGTGCCGACCAGGGAGGTGGCCTCGACGATCTCGTCGGGCATCGCCTCGAAGGCCCCCGCCCTGTCGCCGCTCTGATACCGGTCCTGGACCTCGTCGGCCACCTCGCCGAAGCCGAAGCGATGGGCGAGGTCGACGTAGAAGTTGGTCTTGCGGCTGCCCATGCCGCCGAAGTAGAGGACGAGGCCGGCCTTGACGACGCTCTTCGCGGCCTCCAGGTCGCCGTCGATCGCGACCTGGAGCGACGGGGAGACCTCGAGGTCGGATCGCTGCCGGCCGCCCTTGGCGAAGCCCGCCTCGAGGTGCTCGCCCCACGTCTCCTGGAAGGCGTCGACGCTGAAGAAGATCGGTATCCAGCCGTCGCATATCTCCGCGGCCATCTCCACCGAGCGCCGTCCGATCGCCCCGACGAAGACCGGGATCCTCGTGCGCTCGGGATGGAAGTTGAGCTTCAGGGCCTTGCCCTCGCCATCCGGCAGCGGCAGGCGGTAATGCTCGCCCCGGTGCTCGAGCGGCCCCTCCCGGGCGATGATCTCGCGGACCACCTCGATGTACTCGCGGGTGCGGCCCCACGGCTTCGCGTAGGGGACTCCGTACCAGCCTTCCGACACCTGCGGGCCCGACGGCCCGAAGCCGAACAGGAAGCGACCGCCCGAGAGCTTGTCGATCGTAGCCCCCGCCATCGCCGCGGCAGCGGGCGGCCGTGCCGGGACCTGCATGATCGCCGCGCCCAGGTTTATCTTCTCCGTCTGAGGCGCCAGCCAGGCGAGCACGCTGATCACGTCGGACCCGTATGACTCGGCCGCCCAGACGGACTCGAATCCGGCCTTCTCCGCCGCCCGGACCACCTCCACCGCGTCCTCGCCGGCCGGGCCGATTCCCCAGTAGCCGAGATTGAGGCCCAACTTCAGATCGCTCGCCATCGGGCGAAACCTACTACCGATCAACTTCGTCGGCCAGCAGGTAGACAATGGGGCCGTGAGCGACCGGGCCGTCGACGAGGGACTCTCAGCGCAACAGGCGTCCCGGCGCCTGCGCGAGCTCGGGCCTCCGCCCGAGACCTCCTCGCGCTCGACCTCGAGCATCGTCGCCGGCAACGTCTTCACGCTCTTCAACGCGATCATCGGCGCCTTCTTCGTGCTCGACCTCGGGCTCGGCCTCTATGCGGACTCGGTCTTCGGCCTGATCGCGGTGATCAACTCCTACATCGGGATCCGCCAGGAGCTGAAGGCGAAGCGGGCGCTCGACGAGCTCGCGGTCCTCGTCGCCCCCCATGCCAAGGTCGTGCGCGACGGCGAGGTCGTCGAGCTGCGGGCGGAGGAGATCGTCCCGGGCGACCTGGTCGCCGTCGAGCCGGGCGACCAGCTCGTCGCCGACGGCGAGGTCGTCGGCAGCCGCGGGATGACGCTCGACGAGTCGCTGCTCACCGGAGAGGCCGACGGGGTCGCCAAGGGAGACGGCGACCGGGCGCTCTCGGGGTCCTTCTGCATCTCCGGATCGGGCCGCTACGTCGTCGACGCAGTTCGAGAGCAGAGCTACGCGGGTCGTCTGGCGGGCGAGGCCCGCGCCTTTCGCCATCCTCCCTCGCCGCTGCAGACCGAGGTGAACCGGGTGATCGTCGCCTGCGTCTACGTCATGGTGCCGCTGGCCGTGGTGCTGCTGCTGACGCTCAAGCTGCGCAGCACCGGCCTCACCGAGGCCGCCCAGACGGCCACCGCGGGCCTGGTCACCCTGATACCGGAGGGTCTGGTGCTGTTGATGACGGTGACCTTCATGGCCGCCGCGATCCGGCTCGCCCGGCGTCGGACACTCGTCCAGCAGATGAGCGCGACGGAGAGCCTCGCCTCCGTCGACACGATCTGCGTCGACAAGACCGGGACGCTCACCGATGGGGAGCTGCGCCTGCTCGGCGTGGAGCTGGCCGATGGCGTCGACGTGGAGGCGACCCACCGTGCGCTCGCGAGCTACGCGGCGAGCGCCGGCGACCGCAACAGGACGCTCGAGGCGGTCGCGGAGCGCTTCCCCGCCAAGCCAGGCCGCGTCTCCGGCGAGGTGCCCTTCTCCTCGGAGTGGAAGTGGAGCGGGCTGCGGCTGTCCGGCCGCAGCTACGTGATGGGCGCCCCCGACGTCCTCGAGCGCAGTGGCGCTCTCGGCCTGCCGACCGGGCTGCGGGGCGTGCTGGAGCGGGAGACTGCCCGGGGCCGCAGGGTGGTCGCCTTCGCGGACTCCACCGACACGCTGCCCGCGGATCCCGCGGACGGGCCACCGGCGCTGCGGCCGCTGGGCCTGATCGTCCTCGAAGAGACGCTGCGCCCCGATGCCCCGGCGACGATCGAGTTCATGCGCGACCAGCGGGTCGGGCTGAAGCTGATCTCGGGGGACGCCCGCTCGACCGTTACCGCGGTCGCCGGCGCGGTCGGCGTGCCGCCCGACTCGGGAGTCATCGAGGGCCCCGACCTGCCGGAGGACTCGGCCGAGCTGGCCCGGGTGGCGGAGGCCAACACGATCTTCTGCCGGATCGCCCCCGAGCAGAAGAAGGCGCTGATCGGGGCCCTGCGGGATTCCGGGCGCTACACGGCGATGATCGGGGACGGCGTCAACGACGTCCCGGCCCTCAAGCAGGCCCGGCTCGCCGTGGCGATGGGCTCGGGGGCTCAGGTGACGAAAGGAGTTGCCGACGTGGTCCTGCTCGATGACGAGTTCTCGCGGCTGCCCGAGGCGGTCGCCGAAGGGCGCCGGATCGCGCGCAACGTCCACCGGCTCGGGCGCCTCTACCTCACCAAGACCGTCTACGCGGCGGCCCTGATCCTGCTCGTCGCCGTGCCCGGCTTCGCCTTTCCGTTCCTCCCCCGCCACCTGACCCTGGCCGCGGCACTGACGATCGGGATCCCCTCGTTCGTCCTCGCCCTGGCACCCTCCGACGGCCCGCTCTACCGGGGGCGCCTGCTGCGCGCACTCGCCGCGTTCTCCGTGCCGGCCGGAGTGGCGACGGCGCTCGGCTCGATTCTCTCCTTCTTCCTCGTCGACACCGTCTTCGGCGGCACCCTGGAGGCCGGCCGGACCGCGGCGACCACGACCCTGATCGTCCTCGGGCTCTCCTTCGTGCTGCTGTTGGAGCGCGGCCCGGGTCGCGAGCACATAGCGATCCAGAGCTACATGCTGGCGATGATCGCGGGGCTGGGAGCGCTCTTCGCGCTGATCCTGGCCGCCACCCCGGTGCGCGACTTCTTCGAAATGGCGCTGCTCAGCGCGACGCAATGGTTCCTCGCCCTGCTCTCGGCGGCCGCCGGGCTGACGATCGCCAGCGTGCTCTGGCGGTTGCCGCAGATCGAACACCTGGAAAGGCCCCTCGACGCGAGCGAGACGT
Source organism: uncultured Solirubrobacterales bacterium (assembly GCA_963712325.1). Taxonomy (GTDB): domain Bacteria; phylum Actinomycetota; class Thermoleophilia; order Solirubrobacterales; family 70-9; genus VRUE01. Next base: position 350,413 of record CAVQHG010000007.1, on the reverse strand, counting down.
CGGGCGGGCAGAGTCCGGTGGGGCCCGGCTCCCGGGTCCCGGTCGCCCACGCCGACGACACCTGACCGACGGGCCGCGACGATCCGCCGGCTGACGGCCCGCGGGCCGTCAGCCCTCGGGGGGCAGGACGAACTGGGAGACGATCAGGTTGGCGGCCAGTCGCGCCTCGACGCCCTCGCGCCGGCGCTCCATGCGGACCTCGATCACGACGGTGCTCCTGCCGCTGTGCAGGGGCTCGGCGACGGCGACTATCTCGTCGCCCATCAGCCCGGCGGCGAACACGTTCAGCTTCAGCTCGATCGTGGTGAAGTTGTGCCCGGGCGGGATGCTGCGGAAGGTCGCCCAGGCCGCGACGGTGTCGCCGAGCGCCGTCCAGACCCCGCCGTGCACGAAGCCCCCCGGGTGCAGGTGGCGGCCGTCGACGACGATCCTGCCGCGAGCATGGGTCTCCTCGACCTCGAGCGGCTCGATGCCGAGGTCGCCGGGGAAGCTGCCCGGCAGAAAGGCGCGGACGCTCTCCGGCGTGATCAGGCTGCTCGGGTGCGGCTGGTCGCTCATCTCCGAGCCCGTTCTCAGACGCCGAATCCCTCGAGCCCGAAGTCGCCGTAGGGCTCGTCGCGCTCCCGGACGGCCTCCCGGAAGCCGCTCTCGGTCGCCCTGCGCACGAAGGCGTGACCCTCCTCGGTGTGCCGGGCCACGCCGTCGAAGAAGGTGCCGAGCACCTGGGTCTGGTGCAGGCCCTGCGCGTAGAGCGACTGGTTGACAAGCATCTTCATCATCACCAGCTGGTTTACCGGCATCGCCGCCACCCGCTCGAGCAGCCGCTCGAAGCGCTCGTCGAGCTCCTGCGGCGGAGCCGACTCGGTCGCGAGCCCCCACTCGGCGGCCTGCTCGCCGGTGAGCGAATCGCCGGTGAGGAGCAGCCGCTTGGCGCGCATCGCACCCACCCGCGCGGCCCACAGCGCCGTGGTCGGAGAGCCCCAGACCCGGGCGGGCGGATAGCCGATCTTGGCGTCGGCGCCGACCACCAGGAGGTCTGCGCAGAGCGCCATGTCGGTGCCGCCCGCCACGCAGTATCCGTGGACCTTGCAGAGGACAGGCTTCTCGGAGTGGAAGAGGCTCATGAAGCCGCGCACGTTGCGCCACATGAACTGGAAGTCGGTGACCGGGTCCCAGTTCGTCCGGGGCGCGTGGTTGGCGCCGATGGTCGCCGGGTCGATCGGCGACCCCGGCGGGGCGTCGGCCCCGTCGAGACCGCTCATGTCCCCCTCCGCAGAGGCGACCAGATCATACCCCCCGCAGAAGCCGCCGCCGTTGCCGGCGAGGGCGATCGCATGCACCTGGGGGTCGAGGTTCGCGCGCTCGACGCACTCGGCGATCTCAACCGGCATCCGCGGGGTGATCCCGTTCCCCCGCTCCGGCCGGTCGAGCGTGATCCGCGCCGCCCGCCCCTCGACCTCGTAGGTGAGCGTGCTCAGCTCGCTCGTCATCTCGCCGACCCTATACCTCCGTCTGAGGCGAGTCGGTCAAGCAGCCCAAGGACGCAGGGAGCGAAGTGTGCGGACACACACGAGCGACCGAGGACGCCGGGATGCGCCGACCGAATCGTCTCAGACGCGTTCGACGATCATGGCGTTGCCCTGCCCGCCGGCGACGCACATCGTCTCCAGCCCGACCTGGTGGTCGTCGGTCTCCATCACGTTGAGCAGCGTTCCCATGATCCGGGCCCCGGTCATCCCGAACGGGTGGCCGAGGGCGATCGCGCCTCCGTGGGTGTTGAGCTTCTCCAAGGGGATGTCGCACTCGTCCATGATCGGGATCACCTGGGCCGCGAACGCCTCGTTCAACTCGACCGCGCCGACGTCGTCGATCTTCATCCCGGCCCGGTCGAGGACCTTCTTGATCGCGCCGATCGGGGCGACGCCCATGTACTCGGGCTCGTTCCCCCAGGTGGCCGCGGTGACGATCTTCGCTCGCGGCGCAAGGCCGAGCTCGCTGGCCTTCGCCTCGCTCATCACGAGCACCGCGGCGGCCCCGTCGTTGAGCGGACAGGAGTTGCCGGCCGTGACCCCGCCGCCGCCGAACGCCTCGGGGAGTTCGCTGAGCTTCTCGAGCGTCGAGGAGGCGCGGGGACCGTCGTCCTTGGCGACCTCGGTGCCGTCGGGGAGCTTCACCGGCACGATCTCGCGGCCGAAGAAGCCGTCCTCCTGCGACTTCACCGCCAGTTCCTGGGAGCGCTGCGCGTACTTGTCCATGTCGGCGCGGCTCACCTCGTACCGTTCTGCGACGTTGACCGCCGTCTGCCCCATTTCGATGTACGCGTTGGGGGTCCCGTCCTTGCCCTGCAGCCTCTCGTTCTGGTCGGCGGCCCCGGCCGGCTCGGTGCGCTCGTTGTAGCGGCTCACCCACTCCACGCCCGCGGCTATGTAGACGTCGCCCTGCCCGGCCTGGACGGCATTCCCGGCCTGCCGGATCGCGTCGAGGCTGGACGAGCAGTAGCGGGAGATCGTCACCCCGTTGACGGTCTGGGAGCTTCTCGGAGAGCAGCGCGATGATGCGGCCGATGTTGAAGGCCTGCAGCCCCTGCGGCATGCCACAGCCGCAGATCAGGTCCTCGACGGAGGCGGGATCGACCTCGGGGTTGCGCTCGAGCAGCTGGTCGACGACGAAGGCGCCCATCTCGTCGGGTCGGAGCTGGGCGAGCGAGCCCTTGAAGGCACGGCCGATCGGCGTGCGGACGGTGTCGACGATCACTGCATCGGGCATTTCGGATGGTCTCCTTCGGACTCGGGGAAAGTGCGGGCCGCAGGGTAGTGGATTAACGTGTTGGCGATGTCGCTCGACGGTGTGCGCGCATGGATCGGCGAGGTCGAGCGCAAGCTCGGCATGCGCACCCGCGTCTTCCTGGTCCTGATGGCGATCTCGATCGGAGCCTCGGGCGCGGCGATCTACCTCGCCCTGGAAGCCGAAGGCGGCGGGTCCGGCGGGACGGCCAGCGCCGACGAAGTGCAGGCCCTGCGTGAGCAGGTCGAATCGGGCGGCGCGTCCGGCCAGGTCTCCCGCTCGAATCCCAGATCGTCGAACTCCGCACCGAGATCGAAGACCTGCGTGCCGAAGGCGGGTCGAGCTCCGGCAAGAAGGGCGAAGCACAGGGCGGCACTCAAGGGTCAGAAGGCGAAAAACAGCCCTAGTGCGAATTCGCACTTGATTTCCGGGCAGCGTCCCCGGCCTCCGTTACATTCGGCTCAATCCCACCTCGCGAACCGTCGCGAGATTGCCTCCAGTGGCAGCGAAAGGAGAGCCGCCGATGCCCGAGGGCTACTGCGTCAAAGAGCGCAAGAAGGTCGAGATCAAGGACGCCAAACAGGTGACGATGAAGAACGGTCGCCCCGCGATCCAGGGCGTGTGCCCGGACTGCGGGACGAAAATCTTCAAGATCGGGAAGCTCTAGGTCGCCGGATTTGCACCCGGCCGGCGTGCGGGGGCCTCAGTCCTCGCTCGCCGACCCCGGGCGCAGGCCGCCGAGGAACATCCCCTCCGACGCGCGCAGCAGGCCGATCGTGATGTGCGGGCGCATGTCGCTGCTTCGCACCCGCAGATGGGAGCCATGGGGGCCGATCACCTCGACGATCGTGCAGACGTCGCCGATTTCGCAATCGTCCCCATAGTCGGCTTCGAGGGCTTCCATCTGCTTCGCGACGACGTTCCCCATCTTGCTCTGATCGAGTCCCATCCGAGAATCCCTTCCGTTGGCGGCGGTCGATGTAGCGGTCGCCCGACCCTAGCGCGGGTCAATGTGACCAACCTCACTCAGCCGGTCGGCCGCTGGCAGGATGGTTGAGTCTCCGGGTCGCAAGGGGGGACCCAGGAGAGCCGATGCAGCCGATGCCCGAAGCCAGGATCTAAAGTGTCAACGGTGACGCAGCGCCCGCTGGAGTTGATCCTCGCACGCAACCTGATGTCGGCGCTGTCGACACCGGCGTTCCTGGTCGACGAGGGCGGAGTGCTGGTCTTCTACAACGAGGCGGCCGGCAGCCTGCTCGGCAAGCGCTACGAGGAGCTGGGCACGGTCGGGCCGGAGGAGTGGGGCTCGCTGTTTGGCCCCTTCGACGGCAAGGGAGAGCCGATCCCATACGACGAGCTGCCGCTGGTCGTCGCGGTCCGCAACGGCCGGCCGGCCCATGCCGAATTCGAGATCCGCTCGACCGACGGCGCCAGCCACGACGTCGAGGTCTCCGCCTTCCCGATCCTCACCGCCCACGGCTCGCAGGGCGCGATCGCCGTCTTCTGGCCCAGCGACGTCGCCAACGGGTCGGGCCGCTGATGGAGGTCAAGCTCTGGGGCACCCGTGGCTCGATCCCATCGCCCGGTCCGGAGACGATCCGCTACGGGGGCAACACCTCGTGCGTCGGCGTCACCCTCTCGGACGGCTCGGTGCTTGCTCTCGACGCTGGAACGGGAATCCGCAACCTCGGCAACTCGCTCGGCGAGGAGCCCTCCCGGCTCCACATCCTCCTCACCCACCTCCATCTCGACCATATCCAGGGCCTCGTCTTCTTCGCTCCCGCCTTCCAACCTCAGACCGAGATCGTGATCTGGGGCCCGTCCTCGCCCGAGGCGTCCCTGCGCGATCGGATCGCGCGCTACATCTCGGCGCCCCTCTCGCCGGTTGAGGTCCGGGAGCTTCCCTGCGACGTCTCCTTCCGCCACTGCCCGGAGACCGAGTGGGAGATCGGCCCCGCTCGAATCCGCTCCGCCGCCGTCACCCACCGCGGGCCGACCCTGGGCTACCGGATCGAAGACGGCGACAGCACGCTCACCTACATCCCCGACCACGAGCCGGCGCTCGGCGCCGATCTCGAGAGGCTGGACGACGACTGGATCTCGGGGTTCGAGCTGGCGCGCGACACATCGCTGCTGATCCACGACGGGCAATACTCGGACAACGAGTACCCCGAGCACCTCGGCTGGGGCCACTCGTCGCTCTCGCACGCTCTCTCCTTCGCTCGCCGCACCCGCGCCGAGCGAACCGTCCTCTTCCACCACGACCCGATGCACTCCGACGACAGGCTCGACCGGCTCGGCCAGGAAGCCGGCGAACGCTGGTCGGCCACGGGCGGCGGTGAGGGCGAGGTCGGCCTCGCCGTCGAGGGAGGCGGGTACAGCCTGCCGGTGCGTGCCGGGAGCGCCGCGACCACGGCCTGAGCCGGCACCGCTAGGCTCGCGCGCGTGTCCGACCCGGCCAGCATCGAGGACGCCGTCCATCGCTCTGCCCTGCTTCGCGCCGCGCTGGAGATGGCCCGGGAGGCCCACGCCGGACAGATCCGCAGCGCCAGCGGCGGGCGCCCCTACATCGACCATCCCCTCGCGGTGGCCGGCCACCTCGCCGAGCACACCGGCGACGAGGAGCTCCTCGCGGCCGCGCTCCTCCACGACGTCCTCGAGGACAGCGAGCTGCGGGCCGACGACGTGCGAGAGCGATGTGGCGAGCGGGTGGCCGAGATCGTCGTGGCGCTGACCGACGACCCGTCGATCGAGCCCTACGCGGCCCGCAAGCGCGAGCATCGCGAGCGAGTCGGCGCGGCGGGACCGGAGGCGAGGGCGATCTACGCCGCCGACAAGCTCGCCAACGTGGAGATGCTGCGCGACGCCTACGAGCTGCAGGGGGAGGGCGTCGGCGCCGAGCTCAAGGTCCCCCTCGACGAGAAGGTCGGGATCTGGGAGCAAGACCTCGGCATGCTCCGGGAGCACGACGCGCGCGACCCTGTCGTGCGGGAACTGGCCGGCGCACTCGAGTCGAGCCTCAGCCGTCTTGCCGAGGATCGCTCGAAGCGGCCCGCCGGCTGAGCTTGCTCCGCCTGAGCAAGGGCAGCACATACCAGAGGACGGCAAACGCCAGGATCGCAATGACCCCCACGACCACGGTCGCGATCGTGCCGTAGAGGATGTTGGTGATCAGCACCAGCGCTCCGGTCATCGCCAGCGCCAGGAAGCCCAGCGCGGTGATCGTCAGCCGGTTGGCGATGAATACCAGCCGGCCCTTCTGCTGGTAGCGGAAGGTGAGCCGGTGGTAAGCCGGCGGCGAGATCAGCAGCGCCGCGGAGACCGCGGTGCAGAGCAGGGTGACGAAGTAGGCCGTGCGCTGGAAGTCGGTGATCGAGCTGAAGTTGCGCTGGAAGGGCACGGCGAGCAGGAAGGCGAAGAGGACCTGGACCCCCGGCAGCGCCACCCGCAGCTCCTGGAGCAGCTCGCCCAGATTCCGATCGAGGCGCTCGTCCTCGGTCTCGTCTCTTCCAGAAGGCCGGTCGGCCACCCGCCCACGATATGCGAAGCGGGCCCCATAGGATCCGCGGATGGGACGCATCGCGGTCGTCTTGGGGCAGCAGCGCCACGGCGCCCGGGGCGGCGGCTCTCAGGGCGACCGTGGAGGAACACGAGGTGGAGCTGCTCGAGCGCCATGGCCGCCGCGGCTACGTGCTGCCGCACCTGATCGACCACGAGGCCAACATGCGCTCGCTCCTGGCCTCGGGCTGCGACCGGATCCTCTCGATCTGCTCCGTGGGCTCGCTGCGAAGGGCGATCCCGGTGGGGAGCCTCGTCTGCCCCGACGACTTCATCGCCCTGCATCTCGGTCTCAGCGCCCTCGACGACGTCCGCGGCCACATGGCCCCGGGCCTCGACCAGGCGTGGCGGCGGCGCATCCTCGCCGCCGGCCCGGAGACCCTCGGCGACGGCGGCGTCTACTGGCAGACGATCGGCCCGCGCTTCGAGACCCCGGCCGAGATCCGGCTGCATCGGCGGCGCACGCCGACCTCGTCGGGATGACCATTGCCACCGAGTGCGTCGTCGCCGGTGAGCTCGGGCTCTGCCTACGCGGCGATCTGCGTCGTCGACAACCTCGCCAACGGCCTCGGCCCCGCCCCGCTCGACCTGCGAGGAGTTCGAGCGGGCCGGGCCAGGAACGCGGGCCCTGGCGGTGGCCCTGGGCGCCCTGCTGCGGGGCTCGCCGGGTGAAGGGCCGGGAACGGTGAGCCTGACGGTCCGTCGACGCCGAGCCACGCCGGCGAGCGGTCGGGTTCCGCTGCGTCGAGGGAAGGATCGTCGCGCTCGGGCCGCAGTCGAAGCGTACCCCGGCGACGAGACGATCGACGCCGGCGGCGACCTGCTGGTCCCCGGGCTGGTCAACGGGCACACCCACGCTGCGATGACGCTGTTTCGCGGACTCGGCGGCGACCTGCCGCTGATGCGATGGCTCAGGAGAAGATCTGGCCGGTCGAGGCGAAGCTCGAGCCCGAGGACGTGTACTGGGGCACGCGGCTCGCCTGCGTCGAGATGATCCGCACCGGGACGACATGCTTCTGGGACATGTACTGGCACCCGGAGGCGACCGTCGCGGGCCGTCGGCGACGCCGGCCTGCGGGCGACGGTCGGCGCGCCGCTCTTCGGGCTCGACGAGGACGTCTCGCGAGATCGAGGCGCATCGCCCGCGGCAAGCCTCGAAGCCGCAGCGGCAGTTCACGCCCGAGATCGCTCGGGCCCTTGCCCCGCACTCCATCTACACGGCCGGCGAGCCTCTCCTGCGCTGGACCGCGCAGACCGCCGCCGAGCTCGACCTCCCGGTCCACATCCACCTCTCCGAGACCGAGAGGGAGGTCGAGGACTGTCGTCGCCGCGCACGGCGTACAGACCGGCCGCCTATCTCGACCGCCTCGGCCTGCTCGACGAGCGCACGCTCCTCGCCCACGGCGTGTGGCTCGATCGCGAGGAGCTGGAGCTGATCGCGGAGCGCGGCGCGACCGTCGTCGCCAATCCCGTCGCCAACATGAAGCTCGCGGTCGGTGGCGTCCTCCCCTACCCGGCAGGCGCGCGAGGCGGGCGATCGCGCGTCGGGCTGGGAACCGACGGGGCGGGCTCGAACGACTCGCTCGACCTGCTCGCCGACCTCAAGGTCCTCGCGCTCGTCCCAGCGCCATGCCGCCCGCGACGCGACCGCGATCGCGGCGGCCGACGCCTGGGCGATCGCAACCGGCGCCGCCGCCCCGCTGCTCGGCGGCCGGGCCGCTCGCGGTCGGCGGGCCGGCCGACTTCCTGCTGCTCCGGCGCGCGCTCGCCGGAGCTCGGCCTCGGTGAATGTCGTCTCCGACCTCGTCTACGCGGCCTCCGGCGCGGTGGTCGACACCACGGTCGTCGGCGGCCGGCCCCTGATGAGAGACGGCGTCGTCGAGGGGGCGGAGGAGATCGTCGCCCGGGCCGCGGAGCGCGCTCGGGGCCTCGGCATCGGCTGAGCCGGTGGGGCCGGCCCCGGATCGGGGTATAGGCTCGCACACGGTGCCCCCGCTGACAGTCAGCGACGACGCGCCCTCGGCGAGGGAGGCGGCCCTGCCGGTCCGCTACCAGGGGGCGACCAAGCGTTACTCGGACACGGATCCTCCCGCGGTCGAGGACCTGACCCTGGAGGCCCCGGCCGGAGAGGTCTGCGTCCTCGTCGGGCCCTCCGGGTGCGGCAAGACGACGGCGATGCGCCTCGTCAACCGAACGGTGGAGCTGAGCTCACGGCGACGTGCTGATCGGCGACCGCTCGATCCGCGATCGCGAGCCCTCCGAGCTGCGGCGGGAAATCGGCTACGTGATTCAGGAGATCGGGCTCTTCCCGCACCGGACGGTCGCCGAGAACGTGGCCACGGTTCCACGCCTCCTCGGCTGGGACAGGGACCGGGTGCGCGCCCGCACGGCCGAGCTGCTCGAGCTGATCGGCCTCGATCCCGCCCTCGGCGACCGCTACCCGGTGCAGCTCTCCGGCGGCCAGCAGCAGCGCGTGGGCGTCGCTCGCGCCCTCGCCGCCGATCCGCTCGTGATGCTCATGGACGAGCCCTTCGGCGCGATCGACCCGATCAACCGCGAGCGCCTCCAAAACGAGTTCCTCCGGCTTCAGGCCGAGATCGGCAAGACGGTGCTCTTCGTCACCCACGACATCGACGAGGCGATCAAGATGGGCGACCGGATCGCGGTCATGCGCGAGGGCGGGCGGGTTGCCCAGTACGCGACGCCGGCGGAGCTGCTGATGTCGCCCGCCGACGAGTTCGTCGAGGACTTCGTCGGCGCCGACCGCGCCCTGAAGCGGCTCGCCCTGATGCGGGTATCGGACATCGACCTCTGGGAGGCGCCTCTCGCCCACGTCGGCCAGGCGAGCGCCGAGGTGAGGGCCAAGCTCGACCGGGCCGAGGTGCCGTATCCGCTTCTCGTCGACGGCGAGCGGCGCCCACTGGGGTGGCTATCCGAGCGCGACCTCGCCTCCGAGTTCGTGCCCCGCGACGCGGACTCGCCGATCGGCCCGCTGCTCGAACTCGACGACGTGATGCGCGACGCGCTGGCCGACATCCTCCAGGGCGAGGCCCAGTATGCGGCCGTCACCGACCGCGACGGCAGGATCGCGGGCGTCCTCTCGGTCGAGATCATCTCGGAGTTCCTCGGATCGGCGGCCGCCAGGCGGGAGGAGCACGGAGCGGCGGAGAGGCCCCATGGCTAGCGCCCTGCTGCCGCTCGCCGCCGCCCACCAGCTGCCGGAATCCTTCTTCCGCGAAAGCGGGAGCGAGTCGCTGCCCTGCCAGGCGACGGACAAGCTCTTCTGCTTCGACTGGGCTCGGGACAACATCGACCGCTACGGAACGCCCACCCTCCAGCACCTGAAGCTGGTCGCGCTCGCCGTGGCGATCGGCTTCGCAATCGCCTTCGGCCTAGCCCTCCTCGCGCACCGGCGCCGCTGGCTGCAGCCGCCGCTGCTGGCCGCCACCGGTGTCCTCTACACGATCCCCAGCGTCGCCTTCTTCTTCCTCCTGCTCCCACTGACCGGGCGTGGAGTCGACACCGCGGTGATCGCGCTCACCGCATTCAACCTCCAGATCATCTATCGCAACACGATCGTCGGGCTCGCCAACGTCCCCCGCGCGGTCAACGACGCGGCCCGCGGCATGGGCCAGACCGACCGCCAGGTCCTCTGGCGGGTGGAGGTGCCGATGGCCGCGCCCGAGATCATCGCGGGCCTGCGGATCGCGACGGTGAGCACGGTGGCGATCGCGACCCTGGCGACGCTGGCCGGCGGCGGCGGCCTCGGACAGCCGATCTTCGCCAACGGCATCGACTTCAAGACGAACATCATCATCGCCGGCGGAATCGCAATCCTGATGGCCCTTGCGTTCGACGCCGTCCTCTTTGCGATCCAGCGCCTGCTCACCCCCTGGAAGAGGGCGGCGCCGGCATGACGTCCGGCGCTCCTCCTGTCACGCCCTGCCGGCATCGATCGAGCGGTGCGGTCGAATTCCTCCTCGAGCCGCAGCGCTCGAACGTCACCGGCGGCGAGCTGGTCGGCGGCCCCGACGCAGACCCTGGAACTGGCGCTGACCCAGCTCGAGGTCACGCTCCTCGCCCTCGCGCTCGCGCTCGTCGTGGCGCTGCCGGTCGGCCTCTACCTCGGGCACCGCGGCACCGGGCGAGCTGCTCGCGGTCGGCCTCGGCAACGCCGGCCGCGCGATTCCCGAGCTGGCGCTGATCGCCTTCATGGCGGCGGCGATCGGCGTCGGGACCCTCAACCTGACGATCGCGCTGGCCGTCCTCGGAGTCCCGCCGATCCTCACCAACTGCCTTCGTCGGCGTGCGCCAGGTCGACCCGGCCGCCGTCGAGGCCGCGCGCGGGATCGGCATGACCGAGCTCGAGGTGCTGCTCAGGGTCGAGATCCCGCTGGCGATCCCGACCCTGATGGCCGGGCGTCCGGCTGGCGACGATCGCGATCGTCGCCACGGCGACGATTGCGCCCGCTCGCCGGCGTCCTGACCCTCGGTGACTACATCATCAACGAAAACGTCTACGGCGAGGACGGCGTCGTCGCCGGCGCGCATCGTCGTCGCCCTGATGGCGCTGACGCTCGAGCTTCTGCTGGCCCTGGCTGCAGCGCCGCCTGACCTCGGAGGGGCTGAAGCTCGACCCCGCCTGAGATGTCCAACCCAACACGAGAGAGGAAGCACCCGATGAGGAGCAAATCAGACCGGTTGAGCGCGGTGGCGGCGATGCTGCTCGCGCTGCGTCGCTCAGCCTCGGCGTCGCCGCCTGCGGCGGCAGCGACGGCGAAACGAGCGGCGAGCGACGTCGGCCGAGAGCAGCGGCCGGCGGCGGCGCGATCGTCTCCAACCCCGCCAACGGGAAGGTGAAGCTGACGATCGGCTCGAAGAACTTCCCCGAACAGGAAATTCTCGGCGAGATCTACGCGCAGGCGCTGTGCCGCAGCCGGCTACAAGACGACACCGACCTCAACCTCGGCTCCGAAACAGTCGCTCTGAAAACGCTGAAGTCGGGGCAGATCTCCGGCTACCCGGAGTACGCGAGCACCGCACTGACCTCCTTCTTCGGGCTCGAACCCGAAGAAGTTCCCGTCCGACGCCCAGGAGGCCTATGAAAAGGCGAAGGCCGAATTCGAAAAGGAAGGGCTGACCGCCTTCCCGCCGACTCCGTTCGCGAGCGCCAACGCGGTCGGGACGTCTGAAGAAGACCGCCGAAGAACTCGGGCTCGAAACGGTCTCCGACCTGGAAGGCAAGTCCGAAGAACTGACCCTCTACGGCTCGCCCGAGTGCCGGCAGCGGATCGACTGCCTCGCCGGCCTCGAACAGCTCTACGGGCTCAAGTTCAAGTCCTTCAAGCCGGTCGACATCGGCCTCCGCTACACGGTCCTCGAAAAGGGCCAGGCCGATCTCTCGATCCTCTTCACGACCGACCCGCAGCTGGCGGCGGAGAGCGACAAGTTCGTGATCCTCGAAGACGACAAGGAAGTCTTCCCGGCCGGCAACGTGATCTTCGTGACCACGGACAAGGTCGCCGAAGAGGCCGGGCCCGACTACGAAACGACGATCGTCGAGGTGCAGGAAGGCCTGACCCTGCCGGTCATGCAGGAGCTCGACGCGAGGGTCGAACTCGAAAAGAAGTCGGCCAAGGAAGTGGCCGGCGAATACCTCGAAGAAGCCGGCTACACGGGCTAGCGGCCGGGTAGCCACGGGGAGGGGCCCGGCGGACAACAGCGGGGAGTGTCCGGCGAGCCCTCCCCGCGCCTCCCCTCGGACAAGCGCCGGGATGCTGGAGCTTGGCGGTGCTCCCGGAGGCGGGCGGAGAGCTGACGTGGGCGGCCCAGGCCGCCAAGACGCCGGTGACCCCGGCCAGCAGCAGGGCTACGCGGGGGTCGTAGGTCTGGGACAGCCAGCCGACCAGCGGGCCGCCGATCGGCGTCGAGCCGAGGAAGACGACCGAGTAGAGCGCCATCACCCGGCCCCGCATCTTGGGCGCCACCGCGAGCTGCAGGGTCGAGTTGATCGTCGCCGCGAAGGTGACGGCGGCGGCGCCGAGCACGGCCAGCACCGGGATCTCGAAGGCCAGCGAGGCATCGCCGCCGAGAGCAGGGCGAGCACGCCGAAGGCGAGCGCGCCGGCGGCGATCAGCCGCGGGCCGGTCCGGCCGTGGGCGCCGTTGACGAGGGCGCCGGCGATCGAGCCGACCGCCATCGCCGAGGCGAGCGCCCCGTAGGTCGTCGCGCCGCCGTCGAAGCTGAACTTGGCCAGCAGCGGCAGCACCACCTGGAAGTTGAAGCCCAGGGTCCCGACCAGCGCCATCAGCGCCAGCGGCACCGCCAGCTCCGGGGTGCGCGAGGACGTAGCGCAGCCCGGCCCGGATCGCCCCGCGCTCGCGACGGCGCCACCGGCGCCGGCATGCAGGCCGCCGGGGTCCATCCCCCAGAGGGCGACGATCATCGCCACGAAGGTGAGTGCGTTGAGGGCGAAGCAGGGGACGACGCCGAAGCCGGCGATCAGCAGCCCGGCGAGGGCGGGCCCGACGATCCGCGCCGCCTGCACGATGACGCTGTTGAGGCTGACCGCGTTGACGACCCGGTCGGGGCCGACCATCTCGATCACGAAGCTCTGCCGGGTCGGGTTGTCGACCGCGTTGACGAGGCCCATCGCGAAGACCGCCAGGTAGACCATCCACGGCTGCGCCACGCCGGCCGCGGTGACCGCGAAGAGGCACGACGGCGGGGATCGCCATCAGCGCCTGGGTCGGATCAGCAGCCGCCGCTTCGGGAAGCGGTCGGCGAGCAGCCCGCCCCAGGCGCCGAAGAGCAGCATCGGCAGGAACTGCAGCGCCGGTCGTCATGCCCGACCGCGAGGCCCGAGCCGGTCAGGGTGAGGACCAGCCATATAGCCGCCACCGTCTGCATCCAGGTGCCCGAGAGGGAGATCAGCTGCCCCGCGAAGTAGCGGCGGTAGTTGGGGACCGCGAGAGAGTCGAAGCTGCGGCGGAAGCCCGCCCTCAAGCGCTCGCTCCACGCTCAAGGCCGCTCCTCCAGGATTCCCTCGAGGATCTCGGCGGCGCGCTCCAGGGTCTCGACGTCGTCGTCGGGCAGCTCGCGCATGCGCCGTGCCAGATAGGCGTTCTTGCGACCGCGCAGCCGCCGCAGCCGCTCGCGGCCCGGCCGCATTGACGCTGACCAGGTAGCTGCGCCCGTCGCCGGGTCCGGCAGTCCGGTCGACAAGTCCCGCCTCCTCGAGCACCCGCAGGATGCGGGTCGCGGTCGGCCGCTTCACCCGCTCGAGCTGAGGCCAGCTCGCTCGGAGTCAGCGGGCCCGTGGCGCTCGACGGTGGCCAGCGCCGAGGTCGAGGTCGGCGTCAGCGCGTTCCCGCCCCCGCCGCCTCCTGGCGCAGCCGCCGGGCCGTGCGCACGATCGCCATCCGCAGCCGGGATGCCGAGTCGGTCAGCCTGTCTCCCTCGATTTCCTGGGTCCGGTCGGCATTCATTAGCGTAAGTAATTAGTTTAGCAAACTATCTACCCTCGAGCCGCCCTCGTGATCAGGCGAGGATAGGCTCGGTCGATGCTCTCCGCGATCGGCTGGGGGAGCCTGGCCGCCTCCTCCCTCCTGCTCGGGGCCCTGCTCGCCTTCGCGCGTCGATGGCCGCGGCGCCAGGTGGGGCTGGTGCTCGCCTTCGGCGCCGGGGCGCTGATCAGCGCCGTCAGCTTCGAGCTGGCCGAGGAGGGGATCAGGGCGGGAAGCCTGCGCTCGACCGCGGCCGGGCTGGGGATCGGTGCGCTCACCTACTACGCGCTCGACGGCCTGATCGCCGCCCGTCTCGAGACCGGTCGTGGGCGCTCCGGCCGCTCCAAGGGCTCGCGGGCGGGAGCTGCGCTCGCCCTCGGCGCCTTTCTCGACGGGATCCCCGAGCAGCTCGTGCTCGGCATCGGGCTGGCGGGCGGCGAGGGGATCGGCGTCGGCCTGCTGGTCGCGATCTTCGTTTCGAATCTGCCGGAGGCGATCGGGTCGGCGACCGAGATGGAGGGCACGGGTGTCACCCGCCACCGCGTGCTGGCGCTCTGGGCCGGGGTCGCCGCGATCTGCGCCGCCTCCACCGTCCTCGGGTACGGCGTCGCGGACCTCGCGTCCGGTGACCTGCGCGCCGCGACCGACGGCTTTGCCGCCGGCGCCCTCCTGGTGATGTTGATCGACTCGATGATCCCGGAGGCAAGCCGCGACGCGGGGCGGGTCGCGGGCCTGGTCACCGCGCTCGGCTTCGCCGTCGCGACCGCGCTCTCGACGCTCTCCTAGCCCGCACCGGACCCTCCCCCGAGGATCGTCTCGACGACCAGCCGAGGGTCGTCCCACATCGGGACGTGGCCGCACCCGGGCAACTCGACCGTCCGGGTCGCCGGCGGCAGCTCGTCGAGCAGGCGCGCCTTGGCCGGCAGCAGCCTGTCCTTCTCCCCCCAGGCGACGGTGACGGGCACCGCTATCTCGCGGCCCCGCTCGAAGCGGGCCCGCCTCGTCTCCGCCAGATGCCGGTCGAAGCCCGGAGTGGCCGCATAGACCGCGGCCATCTCGATCGCGTCCGCAGCGGACATCTGCCGGGGGCGGGCCACTGTCCCGCTCAGGAGCAGCGCCCGGCCGGCGCGCCTGCGGAGGAGCGGGGGCGCCGCCCAGCCGAAGGCCCTCCCCATCGCATGCTGACCCCAGAGGGCGAACACGCACCGCCATGGGTCCCGCTTCGCCCACAGCCCGGCGGGCCCGAGGGCGACGACCGAGCGGGCGCGCCCGAGCTTGGCGAGCTCGAGCGCGGTCCAGCCGCCGACCGAGTTACCCGCGGCGTGGATCGTCCTCAGCTCGAGCTCGTCGAGCATCTCCGATATCAGCCGGGCATAGCCGATCGGGGTATGGGGAAGCCGCTCCGGGGCGGCCGAGGCGCCGTGCCCCGGGAGGTCGATCGCGATCACGTCCCTGTTCGCCGCGAGCGGGTCGAGGACCGGGCGCCAGTGCATGCGGGAGCCGCCGGTCCCGTGCACGAGAAGGAGCGGCTCGCCGGCCCCCCTTCGCTCGTAGGCGATCCCGCGCCCGGAACGCCTCTCCTCCGGTCCCGCATCGATGCCCGCGCCCATGAAGCTCTCCGTCTCCGATTTCTCGTCGTCTAATGATTTATCTGACTGAAACCATTAGATTATCCACATGAGCTCAGACATGCGCTTCGGCCCGACCCGCCGCGGCGGACCGCTGTTCCGCTGGCTCGGAGAGCCGGCGGCGGTCGACCTCGCGAACACGGTGATGGTGGTCCGCGACGGGGAGGCGGTCGACCTGCTCGCCGAGGACGGAGGGTTCGAGGGCTGGCTCTCGGCCGAGCGCAATCGGCTCGGGGAGATCGAGGTCGATCCGGTTGCGGACCTGCCCAGAGTCCTCGCCTTCCGGGACTCCCTCAGGGAGCTGCTGACAGCGCGGTCGGAGGGTCGCGGGCTGCCGCGGGCGGCGCTGGCCGCGATCAACGAGGCCAGCGCTCGGGCGCCGCACTCCCCCACGCTCGCGATCGGGCCGGGCGGGGAGCCGCTGGTCGAGTCGCGGCCGTCCGGGGGCGTCGATGAGCTCCTCGGGCTCGTCGCCCGCTCGGCGATCGAGCTGCTGGCGACGATCCCGGCGGAGGAGGTGCGCGTCTGCCGCGCGCCGAGCTGCGGGATGTTCTACCTCGGCTCGCGGCGCTGGTGCTGCTCGGCGTGCGGCAACAGGGCGCGCGCCGCGCGCCACTACCGGCGCCGCCGGGAGGGGCGGCGCCGGCCGTCAGTGGATCCCGGCGCTCAGTAGCGGTAGTGGTCGGGCTTGTAGGGGCCCTCGACCGGGATGCCGAGATAGGCCGCCTGCTCGGGCGTCAGATCGGTGAGCCGCGCCCCCAGGGCGTCGAGGTGCAGGCGGGCCACCTTCTCGTCCAGATGCTTGGGAAGGACTGTGACCGTCTTCGGCGTCATCCCCTCCGGCTGCCCGAACAGCTCGATCTGGGCGATCACCTGGTTCGTGAACGAGTTCGACATCACGAAGCTCGGATGGCCGGTCGCATTGCCCAGGTTGAGCAGCCTGCCCTCGGAGAGGAGCGACGATCGAGTGGCCGTCGGGGAACCTCCACTCGTCGACCTGGGGCTTGACGTTGACGCGCTCGGCGTCGCTCTCTTCCAGTGCGGCGACCTCGATCTCGTTGTCGAAATGGCCGATGTTGCCGACGATCGCGTTGTGCTTCATCCGCGACATGTGCTCAACCGTGATGATGTCCCTGTTGCCGGTCGCGGTGACGAAGATGTCGGCCGTCTCCACGACTTCGTCGAGGGTGCGGACCTCGTAGCCCTCCATCGCCGCCTGCAGCGCGCAGATCGGATCGATCTCGGTGACGATCACCCGGGCACCCTGGCCGCGCAGCGAGGAGGCGCAGCCCTTGCCGACGTCGCCATAGCCGCAGATGACGGCGACCTTGCCGCCGATCATCACGTCGGTGGCGCGGTTGATCCCGTCGACCAGCGAGTGGCGGCAGCCGTAGAGGTTGTCGAACTTCGACTTGGTCACGGAGTCGTTGACGTTGATCGCCGGGAACAGCAGGTCGCCGGTCTCGGCAAGCTGGTAGAGGCGGTGGACCCCCGTGGTGGTCTCCTCTGTGACTCCGCGGATGCCCTCGGCGATACGGGTCCAGCGGCCGGAGTCCTCGGCGATCCCGCGCTGGAGCGTCTCCAGGACGACCCGGAACTCCTCCGACTCGGCGGTGGACGGGTCCGGAACGGCGCCGGCCTTCTCGAACTCGACACCCTTGTGGACGAGCAAGGTCGCGTCGCCGCCGTCGTCGAGGATCATGTTCGGGCCATTCTCGTCCGGCCAGAGCAGCGCCTGCTCCGTGCACCACCAGTACTCCTCGAGCGTCTCGCCTTTCCAGGCGAAGACGGGAATGCCGGCCGCGGCGATCGCCGCTGCGGCGTGGTCCTGGGTGGAGAAGATGTTGCAGCTCGCCCAGCGCACCTCGGCGCCGAGCGCGACGAGCGTCTCGATCAGGACCGCCGTCTGCACGGTCATGTGCAGCGAGCCCGTGATCCGGGCGCCCTTGAGCGGCTGTTTCGACCCGTACTCCTCGCGTGTCTGCATCAGGCCGGGCATCTCGACCTCGGCGAGGGCGATCTCCTTGCGTCCGAAGTCGGCGAGGCCGATGTCGGCGACCCTGTGGTCCTGCGTTGCGGTGGTGACGGTCATCGAGTTATGCGTCTCCTGGTCGTTTGATTTCTCGGCCATGGTACGCGAAGGGTGTGCGTCGGCCGCCGTCGAACCTAATCCGGTGAGCTCGACGGGCACAGGCGGGCACGAGATCCATCCGCCGGGAATGGACGCTCGCAGCGCACGGGTCGCCGCATATCTCGACACGCCCCTGCTCGTCGCCGCCGCGCTGACCCTGCCGATGGTGGCGATCACCGAGTCGAAGCCCGGGGGCGCGCTCGAATCGATCGCGGTCGTCCTCAACTGGGTGACCTGGGCGGCCTTCGCGGTCGAGTTCGTGGCGATGATGCTCGTCGTGCCCGACCGCGGTGCCTGGCTGCGCCACAACGCCCTCAGCCCGATCATCGTCTTCCTCACCCCGCCCGTCCTGCCCGCCGGCCTGCAGAGCCTCAGGGCGCTGCGCCTCCTGCGCCTCCTGCGCCTCCTGCGCCTCGCAGAGCTCTCGCAGCGCGTGTTCTCGCTTCAGGGCCTGCGCTACGCGATCCTGCTCGCGGTCCTCACCGTGATCGGCGGCGGCGCCCTTTTCGAGGCCTTCGAGAAGAAGAACCAGGACCTCAGCGTCTGGGAAGGCATCTACTGGGCGGTGACCACGATGACGACGCTCGGCTCCGACATCTATCCGACGACCACCGGGGGCGAGATCGTCTCGACTGTGATCCTGCTCGTCGGCATCGGCTTCGTAGCACTGCTCACCGGCGCCTTCGCCCAGCGCTTCCTCGGCCCCCGGATCGCCGAGGTGGAGGTCGAGCTCGAGAGCGAGCAGCTCAGCGCCGAGGCGGTGGCGATGCGGGAACTCCGGGTGATCCGCGGCCAGCTGCAGGCGCTCGAGGTCGCGGTGGAAGAGATCGCGTCAGAGCGCTCGCGTTGAGCTTCAGCCCTCGCCGGCCTGCTCGGCGGCGATCTTCGCCTCAAGCTCCTTCATCACGTCGGGGTCGCGAAGGGTCGTGACGTCGCCCAGCGCATGGCCGTCGGCGATGTCTCGAAGCAGGCGGCGCATGATCTTCCCGGAGCGGGTCTTGGGCAAATCGTCGGCCCAGACGATCCGCTTCGGTCGGGCGAACTTGCCGATCCGCGCGCCCACGGTCTCGCGCAGGTCCTCGAGCAGCCCCTCGCTCGGCTCGGTGTCGCCCGCCAGGGTCACGAAGGCGCAGATCGCCTGGCCGGTGTCCTCGTCGGACTGGCCGATAACAGCGGCCTCGGCGACGTGGTCGTGGGCGACGATCGCCGACTCGACCTCGGCCGTCGAGAGCCGGTGCCCGGAGACGTTGACGACGTCGTCGATGCGGCCGATGACCCAGAAATAGCCGTCCTCGTCGCGGCGCGCGGCGTCACCGACCAGATAGGTGTCCCGCCCGAACCGCTGGAAGTAGGTCTCGACGAAGCGCTCCTCCTCCCTGTAGAGCGTGCGCAGCATCGAGGGCCAGGGCCGGGTCAGCACGAGCAGCCCCTGGCCGCGCTCGACCGGCTCGCCGTCCCGCTCGTCGACCACCTCCGCCCCGACACCTGGGAACGGCATCGTCGCCGACCCCGGCTTTGTCGAGGTGATCCCCGGCAGGGGCGTGATCATGATCGCGCCGGTCTCCGTCTGCCACCAGGTGTCGACTATCGGGCAGCGTCCGCCGCCGATCACCTCCCTGTACCAGAGCCACGCCTTCGGGTTGATCGGCTCGCCGACCGAGCCGAGCAGCCGCAACGAGGAGAGGTCGTGCTCGGCGGGTATCTCCGCGCCCCATTTGATGAACGTGCGGATCGCCGTCGGTGCCGCGTAGAGAGTCGTCACCCCGTAGCGCTCGACCAGCTCCCACCAGATGCCCCTGTGCGGATAGTCGGGCGCTCCCTCCCACATCACGCTGGTGGCCCCGTTGGCGAGCGGTCCGTAGACGATGTAGGAGTGCCCGGTGACCCAGCCGACGTCGGCGGCGCACCAGTAGACGTCCGACTCCGGCCGCAGGTCGAAGACGTAGCGGTGGGTCGCGGCGACGCCGGCCATGTAGCCGCCGGTCGTGTGCAGGATGCCCTTCGGCTTCGCGGTCGACCCGGAGGTGTAGAGGATGTACAGCGGATGCTCGGCCTCGAGCGGCTCGGGCGGGCAGATCGGGTCGGCCGCCTCGATCAGCTCGTCGTAGTAGCGGTCGCGCCCCTCCTGCATCGGGCACTCGACGCCGGCGTGGCGGACCACCACGATCGTCTCCAGCGCCTCGAGGCCGCCCATCTGCTCGTCGACCTGCTGCTTGATCGGGGCGGTCCGGCCCTTGCGGCGGGCTCCGTCCACAGTGACGAGGGCCTTGGCCTCGGAGAACTCCATCCGCTCCCTGACCGACTCCGGCGAGAAGCCGCCGAAGACGACGTTGTGGGGAGCGCCGATCCGGGCGCAGGAGAGCATCGCGACGACCACCTCAGGGATCATCGGCAGATAGATGCCCACCACGTCGCCCTTCTCGATGCCGCATCCCCGCAGGGCGTTGGCGAAGCGCTGCACCTCGGCGAGCAGCTCGGCGTAGGTGATGTCCCGCTCCTCGCCCTCCTCCCCCCGCCAGTGGAAGGCGACGCGATCGCCCGCCCCCGCCTCGACATGGCGGTCCAGGCAGTTCGCCGAAGCGTTGAGCCGGCCGTCCGCAAACCACCGGTAGAAGGGCGGGTCGGAGTCGTCGAGGCCGGTCGTCGGCTCCTCGACCCAGTCGAGCAGCTCGGTCGCCTGGCGCATCCACCACCCCTCCGGGTCGGCATCCGCCTCCTCGTAGACCGCCGGATCGGAGAGGAGCGCCCGCTCCCGGAACTGCGGTGGAGGATCGAAGCGCTCGACCTCCAGCAGCGCGTTCAGCTCCTCTTCCAAGCCCATGCGGAGAGCCTAATGCCCGCCCGGCGTCGGCGGGCCCGAGCCGCCCCTCAGAAGCCGGGCGGGTGCCGGGCGATGAAGCCTTCGGTGGAGCTGATGGGCGATGGATGCCAGCGCGGGCCGGCGCCGCCCGCGGTGTCGAAGGCGAGGCCGGCGATGATCGCCCAGGCATGGCCCGCGTTCGCGTAGACGGTGATCCACTGCCCGGGGCCCGGGTCTCCCCAGGTGGAGAGCCCGGTCGAGTCGAGCGGGCTGTCCAGGAACCCGCCCCCATGCAGGGCGTAGCTGACCGAGCCGGAACAGTCGTAGCCGGACGATTCGAACGAGCCATGGCCGCCGCCCCAGATGTACGGGGTGGTCGCGATCGCGTTGGCGGCTTCGATCACCGCCCTCACCTGCGAGGGCGCCGAGGAGGGGATGCTCGCCTGGCTTTCGGATACGAAGCCGGCGGTCTGGCCCGGGGTGAGCGGCGCGGGGGCGGCGCTCGGCGCCGGCGTGCCGCTGCTCGCAAGCTGTTCGGAGATCGAGGCGAGGTTGTTGCCGAGCGCCTCGGCCCGGGACTCGAGCGCTTCCAGCGCACGGCGCCGCGCCGCCTGCGCTTCCTTCAGCTCGGCAAAGCGCGCCTCGGCCGAGGAGCGCGCACGGGCGACCTCGCGCTCCTTGACCGCGATCGCGTCGCGCGCGTCCTTGATCTGGGCCCGAACCGCGGCCATCCGCCGCACGGCGGACCGGGCCTGATCGCGGAGCTGCTTCACGCGGGCGGCGACCGAGTCGTCGTAGCTCTGGATCCGGTTCAGGTAGTCGGCGCGGGTGCTGACCTCCGACCAGCTCGCGGATTCGAGCACCACGTTGAGCATGTCGGGGCTGCCCGACTCGTAGATGGCGACGAGGCGCGCGCGCAGGACGCGGAGGGCCCGATGCAGGCGGGCGCGCACCCTTGCCAGGCGGCGCCGATCGGCCTCCAGCTTCGCCGTCGCCGCGTCGAGCTCGCGCTGCTTCGCCGCGAGTTCGCCCTCCAGGGCAGCCTGGCGCTGCCGCAGCGCCGAGACTTCGCCGAGCATCGAGTCGATCGCGCGGTTCTGCTCGGCGATCGTTTCCGAGAGCGCGCTTTCGCTCCTGCGCACGTGGGAGAGCTTCCCCTGGGTGGCGTCGTACTTCTGCTGAAGGGTCTCTGCCGGCGCGCTGGACCCCGCCGCCGCCAGCGCGCAGGCAATCGTCGTCAGCAGTAGCGCCGCGCACCCGAACAGGCGCCTGGGATGGCCCGACGAAGGGGGGAACATCGGCGCGGCAGGCTAACGGAATCGCATAAAGATTGTTAGGAGTTGCTCATAACCTGCAATCCCGGTTGCAGAACGGCTTCTCTGCAGGAGAAAGGGCCTCCGCGGCGACGCGCCGCGGAGGCCCCCATCCGGCACCCGGCAGCGACCGCTCAGCCGAGCAGCTTCGCCTTCGCCTGCTCGAACTCCTCCGAGGAGATCGCTCCCTTTTCCCTCAGGTCGTTGAGCTTGTGCAGCTCGTCGGCCGGCGAGCTCTGCGCCTGTTCGCGGATGTACGAATCCATGTGCTGTTTCGCCTCCGCCTGCGCCCTTATGGTCCGATCCCGCATGCCGCTGCCGCGGGCGATCAGGTAGATCAGCGCGGTCAGGAACGGGATCAGCACGAGGAAGAGCACCCAGGCCGCCTTTGCCCAACCGGACGTTTCGTGATCTCGGAACAGATCGGTGAGGATCGTGATCAGGATCCAGATCCAGATCACGAAGAAGAAGATCTCGAGGGCGAGGAGGAGCGCTTCGCCCAGGTTGATGTCTGCGAGGAACAAGAGGGGATCCTTTCAGGCGCTTGCTGTGACCGGTGGCAGCCCGGCGGGCTGCGCCCGGAAAGCTACCTCAGCCCGCGGCGAAGGCTCAAAGCCTCTGCGAGAAGAGCACCACCGCCACCGAGGTGGCCAGGTTGAGCGAGGAGACTCCGTCCCGCATCGGGATCGCCATGCGGGCGTCCGCGCGACCGAGCAGCTCCTCGCTGAGGCCGTGGCGCTCGGTCCCGAAGGCGAGGATCGCGCGGGGCGGGATGGAGCCGGCGCCGAGGGGATCCCCGCCGGGATCGAGCGCGACCAGCGGCCGGTCGGACTCCGGAATCGCCTCGGCCGCGGCGACCGGGAGCGCGAAGTGGAGCCCGGCGGCGCCGCGCAAAGCATCCGGGTGCCAGGGATCGTTGCCCCCGGTGGTCAGCACGCCGGCCGCGTCCGCCGCCGCCGCCACCCTCACGCAGGCGCCCATGTTCCCCATCGTCCTCGGGTCCTCGAGCAGGACGAGCGGCGCAGGACGGGGATCGGCGAGGAGCGCCCGGGGGTCGACCGCCGGGCGGCGGGCGATGGCCACCGTCCCGATCCGCGGAGCATGGGGGACGACCCCGCCGAGGACCTCCTCGGAGACCCGCGTGAGCAGGCCGTGCATCGATCCGGCCAGGTCGGGCGCCAGCTCGCCGGCCATCCGCTCGACCTCCTCCGGGTCGACGGCGATCGCCTCGGTCACCGAGGCGCCGAACCGAAGCGCGTGCTTGAGCGCATGGAAGCCCTCGAGAACGGCGAGCTCGGGGTCCCGCCTCGCCGCCCGATAGCGCCTGACCAGCTCGTCGCCCACCGCGGAAGCATGATCGATCGCGGCCGGGCGCGGCCGCCTGACGATCGATCCCAACTCGCGTGCGGGCATCGGGAATCGATCATCTAGTGTTGGGGCATGCCCCGCTTCCTGCACACCTGCAAGCGGATCGGCGACATCGACCGCTCGGTGTCCTTCTACGAGAAGCTCGGATTCGAAGAGGCCGCACGGATGCCGATCGGCGACGAGGCGATCAACGTCTTCATGAACCTGCCCGGCGAAGAGCCGCGCCTCGAGCTGACCTACAACCACGGGGTCCACTCCTATGACCTGGGCACGGGCTACAACCACATCGCGCTCTCCGTCGAGGACCTCGACGGGACGCTCGAGCGCCTCGCCGGCGAGGGGATCGAGCCCGAGAAGCCCCCCTACCGCCCCGGCGGCCGCACCGAGGGACACCGGATTGCCTTCGTCCGCGACCCCGACGGGTATCGCATAGAGCTGATCGGGGAGTAGCCCAGAGTCGAGTTGCTCAGCGAACCCGGACGACCCGGAAGGCCGCCCTTGCCGGCGTCGCGTCCGAGAGCCCGTCGCTGACGGCGCGGACGAGGAAGCGGTACCTGCCGGGCCTCAACCTCAGCTTCTTCGGAGAGCGGCAGGCCCTGAACCTGGGCCTCGGTGCCTTCCGCTTCTTCCGCAGCCTGACCAGCGCGCATTCGAACCGCGCCCCCGCGGCCGGCGAGCGGAACCGGAAGACGATCTTCGCCCGTGCCCGGTGCGTCCTCACCTTCCCCTTCGGACGTTTGACGATCTTTGTCTCCGGCACGGCGGCCCCGGGCGAGCCGATCCCGATCGGGGCGATGGCCGGCGGCTCCGGTTCGACGCCGCTGATCCGCGCCACCTCATAGACGTTTTCACCGGGAATCTCCATCGTCACCCAGAGCCTGCCGCCCGGCCCCGGAGCGATCTGCCGCGGGAAGAATTTCGCCGGGAACCCGTTGAGCGGCGTCGCCGTCCCGCCCGGGGTCAGACGCTCGACGTTGTCGGCGGCCGACATCGCGACCCAGAACGCGCCGTCGGGCCCGCGGGCGACACCGAACGGGTCTCCCGGCATCTCGACCGCCGTGGGCGTGCCGGGCGGCGTCAACAGGCCGAGGCCCTCCGTGCCGTCCGACTTGGAGAAGGCGACCTGCCCGTCCGGAGCGCCGGCGACTCCCTGCGAGGTCGTGGTCGTGCCGAGCAGGGGATATTCCTGAGGGGCGCCTGCGGTGGTCATCGTCACCAAGCGGCCGTTGTTGGAGTCGGCGATCACCAGCAGGGAGCCGGCGACGTCGATGTCCTTGGGAGCGAGATTCGGGACCGGGAACGCCCCGGCTTTTCCGGGGTCCGATGGCGGGAAGTGGACGACGTTTTCGCTCGCCGCGACCCACATCTGGCCATCGGGTCCGGCGACGATCGGGTTGTTCGCGGTCACCGTGGCGATCGTGAAGGCCTGGCTCGTCCCTTTCGGGTCCCCCGGAGAGAACGATGCGACCTTGTTTATCGCCGTGACCCAGAGCAGGCCTTCGGGCCCGACGGCGATCCCGGACGGGTTTTCGATCCCGTTCAATTCGAACTCGGTGACCGCCCCGCCGGGCTCGATGCGGGCGACGTCGTTGGCACCGTCGTCGACCGGGAGCCACATATTGCCGTCCGGGCCCGCGACGATCTTCGTGTTGCTGGCGTCGATCGGCGGGATCGGGAAGTGGCCGTCCACCACCGGAGCGGCGAGCGCCCCGGGACAGGCCGCGAGCAGCGTCGCCGATCCTCCGACGATCACCGCTGCGATCTTCCTGGGTAACACGGCGCGGACAGTGTAGGCGTGCCGACCCGGGCGGTCCAGGGGCGATCAGCCTGACGGCGCGGCGACTCCGCCGCCGACTCCCTGCGACGGCGCCCCCGGCTGCGGAGCGGGCGCCGGGGCGGGCTGGGGCGTGGGCTGCGGCGCCGGGGCGTTGCCGACGCCTTCTCCCCCACCGCCTCCTTCCTGCCCTTCTTCTCCGCCCTTCTTTTCCCGGCCCTTCTTCCCGCCTTCTTCTTCGGCTTCTCCACCGGATCCTTCGGGCACGAACCCGGACGAGGATTCCGTGGAGGACCGCGTGTGTTCGCTCTTCAGGCCTTCGAGTTCGGGCAGGCTGCCGGGCACCTTGAACGCCGGGCAGTTACTGCCGATCGCCGCAGTCATGAAGGAAGCCCAGATCGGACCGGCGGTCGGGCCGCCGTAGCCCGTCGGTTCCCGCGACTGCGGGTGCCCGACCCAGACCGCGGTCGAGAACAGGGGCGTGTAGCCGACGAACCAGGCGTCGGAGGTGTCCTCCGACGTTCCCGTCTTGCCCGCCGCGCCGCTGCAGCCGGTCGACGTGTAGCCGGCGCCGGTCCCTTCGGTGATCACCCGCTCGAGGATCCGCGTGACTTCGTAGGCCTGGCCCTCGGTGAGGACGCGCTTGCCCGATTCTGGGTCGGGTTCGTCGACATCGCCGTTGGGGAACTCGACCCGGCTGATCGCGGTCGGCGGATGGTGGATGCCTCCGCTGGCCAACGTCGCGTAGGCGTCCGCCATTTCAAGCGGCGTCACGCCGACGGCCAGGCCGCCGATCCCCTCCGCCGGGACGGACTGGAGTTCGGCTTCGATTCCCATCTCGTGGGCGGTTTCGGTGACGTTCTCAGAGCCCACGTCGAGGTCGAGCTGAGCGAAGATCACGTTGACGGAGTGGACGGTGGCTTCGTCGAGAGACATCACCCCGCCGCCTGGCTCGGCGTTGTTGACCACCCAGTCGGGGCCCCCGTCCGGCAGCTTCAGGGTCTTCGGGGAGGTGCCGTCGTAGTAGGTGGTGTCGGGGTCGACGCCCTGCTTGATCGCCGTGGCCAGGACGAAGGGCTTGAACGAGGAGCCCGGCTGCCGGTGCGCCTGCCAGGCATAGCTGAACTGGTTTTCGGTCGCGTAGCCTTCCGTCGAGGCCAGGGCGACGATCTCCCCGTTCTTCGGATCGATCGACGCGAGCCCCGCCGCCGGCCCGCCTTCCGGGTAGCAGACACCACAGGATTCCACCGCTTCCTGCGCTTTTTCCTGAAGCGCCGGATCGATCGTCGTGTAGGCCTTCAGCCCGCCGTTGCGCACGGTGTTGATCCCGTATTTCTCGATCAGCTCCTGCTGGACCAGGTCGAAGAGGAATGGGTCGCGAATCACCTGGTACTTGCGCCCGGGGTCGAGTCCGAGCCCCCGAGCCCGCGCCTGCTCGGCTTCCGAGGAGGTGATGTAGCCCTCCTCTTCCATCGCGTCGAGCACCTCGTTGCGCCGTTCCTTGGCCGCGTGGGGGTCGAGGAAGGGGTTGTATTCGGAGGGGGCCTGCGGCAGCCCGGCGATCAACGCCGCCTCGATCAGCGTCAGGTCTTTGGCCGGCTTGGCGAAATAGGTCTGCGCCGCGGCCTCGGCCCCCACCACGCTGCGGCCTTCGACCGTGCCGTAGGGGGCGGTGTTCAGGTACGAGGTGAGGATCCAGGTCTTCGAATGCGCTTCCTCCTCCTCGACCGCGAGATGCGCTTCGATCAGCTTCCGCCTCAGGGTCTGTTCGGGATGCTGGATATAGAGGTTGCGCACCAGCTGCTGGGTGATCGTCGAGGCGCCCTCCACCGTTTCGCCGGCTTCGATGTTCTTCACCGCCGCGCGCACGATCGCGGCCGGGTCGATCGCGCCGTGGTCGAAGAAGCCGCGATCCTCGATCGCGACGGTCGCGTCCTTGAGGTCCTGCGGAAGCTGGGCGGTCGAGATGGGCTGGCGGATGTTGCTCGATCGGATGAACCCGATCAGGGTGCCGTCGGCGGCATAGATGGCCGAGGAGCGGCCCTTCTGCACGGGTTTCAGGCTCGAGAGCGGGGGCGCCGAGTTGTAGACGTCGACGGCCCAGGTCCCGGCGGCTGCCCCGGCCACCGCGAGCGCGGCAAGCAGGACTCCCAGCGGGAGGAGCAGCTTCTTCCACGTGGAGGTGTGCGACCTGCGTCTCCGCCGTCGCGTACGGCGCGCCATTCCGGAAAATTGTATTCACGCGGTCCTCCCGGCCCGGGCCTCCCCGGGGAACGCGCAAGGCGGCGTGCGTAGAATCGCCCCGGTGAGCGGGGAAGGCGGGAAGCGAGTGCGGGAGAGGCTCGCCGGCCGTAGCCTGCTTCTCACCGGCGCCTCTGGATTTGTCGGCAAGGCCGTTCTGGGCAAGTTGCTCGAACAGGGCGAGCGGCTGCGGCGCCTCGTCGTGGTCCTGCGCGCCGAAGGCGAGGCGGACGCCCGCCGCCGCCTGCTCGAGGAGGTGCTGGCCGCCGAGCCCTGCGCGGGCCTGCCCGCCGGGGAGATCCGCGCGCGCCTCGGCGACGGCCGGCTGGTGGCGATTGCCGCCGACCTGCGGGGCGGGAACGGCGGCGCTGACCCCGACCCCGGGTCCGCGCTGGCCGGCATCGACACGGTGATCCACTGCGCGGCGACCGTCTCCTTCGAGGAGCCCCTGGACGAGGCGCTCGAGCTCAACTCGTTCGGCCCCGTCCGTCTCCTGGACCGGTTGCGGGCGGCGGGCTCCGACCCACACTTCGTCCACGTGTCGACCGCCTACGTCGCCGACCGCGGCAGCGGCGAGGTGAGCGAGGACGGCATCGTTCACGCTGCGGTCGAGTCGCTCGACCCCGAGCGCATGTTCGCCGAAGGACGGGAATGGCGCGAGGCGGCCGAGCGCGAGTCGCGCGGCGAGGGGCTGGCAGCCCAATTCTCCCGTTCGGCCGCCAGGGACGCCGCCCGTCGCCAGGGCCTCGACCCCGAGGCGCGGGCCGAGGAGCTGCGCCGCCGCTGGGTACTGGAACGGCTGTCCCGGCGAGGCCGGCGGCGGGCGCTGACGGAGGGCTGGCCGGACACCTACGCGCTCAGCAAGGCGCTCGGCGAAAGGCTCCTCACCGAACGCTCGGCGACCGCGACGATCATCCGTCCGACGATCATCGAGTCCGCCCTGGTCCAGCCGAGGCCAGGTTGGCTGGAGGGCATCAAGGTCGCCGACCCGCTGATCCTCGCCTACGCCGCGCGTGGCCTGACGCATCTGCCCGGCAGGGCGTCGAACAGGATCGACATCGTGCCGGTTGACCTGGTCGCCAACGCCTGCGTGGTCGCTGCCGCCATCCCCCCGGATGCCCCGCTGCGTGCGATCGCCCTCGCCAGCAGCTCTCGCAATCCGCTGCAGATCGGCGAGCTCGCGATCCACATCCGCGAATTCTTCAGGCGCGAGCCCCTGCCCGGCCGCCGCGGCGGCGAGATCCGTATCGGCGACCTGCGCTTCGTCGACCGCGAGGTCGCCCTGCGCAAGGCGATTCGCCGCGAGCGCATTGCCGCCGGGCTGGCGAGGCTGGCGGTCGCCTCGCCTGTCCCGCTCCCCCAGGAGCGGATGCTGCGTGGCAACCGGGCGGCCGCCGCACGGGTGACCAGGATGGTGAAGATCTACGGCGCCTACACCGAGCTCGACTGCGCCTTCGACGACTCGAACGCCCGCTCCCTCGCCGCCGCGCTGGCGGAGGCCGACCGAGGGGAGCTCTCGTTCGACACCGCCGCGATCGACTGGGACCACTACCTGCAGCGAGTGCACCTTCCCGAGGTGCGCAGGCTCGCCGACGGCGGATGACGAGGACCGCGGTCGTCACCGGTGCCTCGAGCGGGATCGGCGCCGCCACCGCCCGCTCGCTTGCCGCCGACGGCTTCAGGGTCGTCCTCGCCGCCCGCCGCCTGGAGCGGCTGGAGGAGCTGGCCGCCGAGGTCGGCGGCCGCGCCCTTCCCCTCGACGTCACCGATCCCGCCTCGGTCGAGTCGCTCGCTGCCGAGGTGCCCGACTGCGACCTGCTGGTCAACAACGCCGGCGGGGCGCTGGGCCTCGAGCCGGTGGCGGAGGCCGTCGAGGAGAAGTGGCGCTGGATGTACGAGGCGAACGCGCTCGGGACGATGAGGATGACCCGCGCCCTACTGCCGGCGTTGATCGAGTCCGGCGACGGCCTGATCGTCGCAATCACCAGCATCGCCGCCTTCGAGGCCTATCGGGGCGGCTCGGGCTACATGGCCGCCAAGCACGCCCAGCGGGCGATGCTCCGCGCCCTGCGACTGGAGCTGCTCGGTGAGCCGGTGCGGATCACCGAGGTGGCACCCGGGATGGTCGAGACCGAGTTCTCGCTGGTCCGCTTCGAGGGCGACGAGGAGGCGGCGCGGCGAGTCTATGAGGGCATCGAACCGCTGCGCGCCGAGGACGTCGCCGAGTGCGTGCGCTGGGTCGCCTCCCTCCCACCCCACGTCAACGTCGACGAGGTCGTCGTCAGGCCGCGCGCCCAGGCCGCCGCCACCGAGGTGCACCGCTCCACCAAGCCCTCCGGGCGCCCACCCGGATAGGCTGCACGCGGTTTCTTCTCGTCGGGTCGGAGAAAGGGAGAGCTTGTGAAGCTGGTGATCGGGATCGTTCGCCCCGAGCGCGCGAACGAAGTGCTGGAATCCCTCTACAGAGCGGAAGTGCGGGGTGTCTCCATGAGTCGCGTGCAGGGCCACGGAGGTGAGCTCGAGCGGGTCGAGACCTACCGGGGAACCACCGTCAAGGTCGGCCTCTCCGACAAGGTCCGTTTCGAGATAGCGGTCTCCGACGAGTTCGTCGACCCAACGGTCGAGGCGTTGTGCGAGGGCGCCCGCACGGGCGAGGTCGGGGACGGGAAGATCTTCGTGCTGCCGCTCGAGCGGGCGGTCCGCATCCGCACCGGCGAGACCGACCACAGTGCCGTGACGCCGGTGGCCGGCTCGTGAGCGCGCCCGCAGCCGCAGCGGCGGCGATCAACAGCGGGGACACCGCCTGGATGCTGGTCGCCACCGCGCTGGTGCTGATGATGACCCCCGCCCTCGGGCTCTTCTACGCAGGCCTGGTGCGATCGAAGAACACCCTCAACACGTTCATGATGTGCGTCGGCGCAATCGCGATCGCCGGAGTCGTCTGGGCCCTGGTCGGCTACTCGCTCGCCTTCGACGGCGAAGGCGCGCTGATCGGCGGGCTCGACTACGTCGGGCTCCACGACGTCACCTTCGTGCCCCGCGATGGGACAACGATCCCGCACCTGCTCTTCATGGCCTTCCAGGCCACCTTCTGCATCATCACCGCGGCCCTGGTCTCCGGCGCAGTGGTGGAGCGGATGCGCTTCGGCCCCTTCCTGATCTTCATCGGGCTATGGTCGATCCTGGTCTACTCGGTGCTCGCCCACTGGTCGTTCGGGGGCGGCTGGCTCGCCTCGGGGGGAACGCTCGACTTCGCCGGCGGCATCCCGGTCGAGATGGGCTCGGGGTTCTCCGCCCTGGCGGCGGCGCTGGTGGTCGGCGCCCGCAAGGACTACGGCCGCCAGGCACTCCTCCCCCACAACGCCGTCTACGTCCTGCTCGGAGCCGGCCTGCTCTGGTTCGGCTGGTTCGGCTTCAATGGCGGCAGCGGCTTCTCCACCGGTGACCCGAGCGTGCTCGCCTTCGTCAACACGCTGCTCACCCCGGCCAGCGCCCTGATCGTCTGGTTCGCACTCGACCTGATCCGGGGGCGGCAGGTGACCGCGGTCGGCGCCGCCACGGCGATCATCGTCGGCTGCGTGCTGATCACCCCCGCCGGGGCGTTCGTCAGCCCGGGCTGGGCGCTCGTGCTCGGCGCAGCCGGGGCCCTCCCCTGCTACGGGATGATCGTCTGGCGCCCGCGCACCAGGGTCGACGAGACCCTCGACGTGCTAGCCGCGCACGGCGTCGCCGGCTTCACCGGCATCCTCTTCATCGGGTTCTTCGCCTCGATCGCCTGGAACGGCGTTTCCGACGGCCTCTTCTTCGGCAACGCGTCGCAGCTCGGCGACCAGGCGCTGGCGGCCCTGGTCACTCCGCTGTACGCGTTCGGGATGACCTACCTGCTGCTCCGCATCGTCGGGCTTTTCACCGAGCTGCGCGTCAGCGAGCACGAGGAGGCCCTCGGCATGGATGTCGTCCAGCACGGCGAGGAGGCCTACGCCAGCGGCGAGGGAGCGATCCTCGTCATGCCCGACTCCGACCGCGAGCGCGAGCTCGTCGCCGACCCGCGCTAGGGAAGCGCCATGGCCGAGTACCTCCAGGTCCTGACCACGGTCGGCTCCGAGCAGGACGCGGAGCGGATATCCGCCGCCCTGGTCGAGCGGCGCCTCGCCGCCTGCGTGCAGACCGTCGGGCCGATCACCAGCCGCTATCGCTGGCAGGGTCGGGTCGAGGCCGAGCGCGAGTGGCAGTGCCTGGCGAAGACCGAGGCCGGCCATTACCCGGCGCTCGAGGCCGCGATCGCCGAGCTGCATCCCTACGAGGAGCCCGAGATCCTCGCCACGCCGGTCGTCGCCGGCAGCGCCGGGTACCTCGCCTGGGTCAGCGAGAGCCTCGGCTGAGCCGCTCGACGCGGCGCTCGAGGAAGCGCCGCTCGGCCGGGTTCGAGCAGAGCTCGAGCGCCCGCTCGTAGGCGGCGAGCGCCTCAGCGTCCCGGCCCAGGAGCGAGAGCAGCTCGGCGCGGGCGGAGTGCATCGGGCCGTAGGCCTCGAGGCCCTCGATCGACTCGATCAGCTCGAGGCCCCGCACCGGCCCCTCGGCCATCGCCACCGCCGCCGCCCGGTTGAGCTCGACGACCGGGCCTGGGGAGATCCGGCTCAACCAGCCATAGAGGCGCACGATGAGGGCCCAGTCCGTCTCCGCCGCATCGGACGCCTCCGCGTGGGCGGCCGCGATCCGCGATTGGACCGTGTAGGGGCCGACCGGCCCAGCTGCGGCGGCGCGCTCCGAGAGGGCAAGGCCCTCGGCGATCCCATCCGCGTCCCAGAGCCGGCGATCCTGGTCGGAGAGCTGGACCGGAAGGCCGTCCCGGTCCAGCCTCGCCGCGCGCCGCGCGTCGGTGAGCAGCATCAGCGCCAGCAGCCCCTGGACCTCGGGCTCGTCCGGGAGCATCGCGGCGAGCACCCGGGTGAGGCGGATGGCCTCGGCGCCGAGCTCCGCCCGGACCAGGCCGTCGGCGCTGGTCGCGAAGTAGCCCTCGTTGAAAATCAGGTAGAGGGTCGCCAGCACGCCCCCGAGCCGCTCGGGCATCTCCTCGGCGCCCGGCACCCGGTAGGGGATGCCGGCGCTGGCGATCTTCCGCTTGGCGCGCACCAGGCGCTGGGCCATCGCGCTCTCGGAGACCAGGAAGGCACGGGCGATCTCCGCAGTCGAGAGGCCGCCGAGGCTGCGCAGCGTGAGCGCCACGCGTGCCTCGACCGCCAGCGCCGGGTGGCAGCAGGTGAAGATCAGGCGCAGCCTGTCGTCCTCGATCTCGAGCCCGGCGGAGCCGCGTCCGGCCGTGAGTAACTCCTCCTCGGGTGCCTCCGGCACCGGGCGCAGCTCCTCCAGGGCCCTCAGCGCCTCGCGCTTGCGCCGCAGGTTGCCTTCCCGGCGCAGGCGGTCGATCGCCCGGTTGCGCGCGACGCGAGTGATCCAGGCGCCCGGGTTGGAGGGCACACCCTCCCGAGGCCAGCGCTGCAACGCGGTGACGAAGGCCTCCTGGACCGCCTCTTCGGCGGCGTCGAAGTCGCCGAGGACGCGAATCAGCGTCGCCACCGCCCGACCGGACTCCTCCCGGAACGTGCGGTCGACGACGCTGTCGCGGTCGGAGGCGACCAAGCGCCCAGCTCTAGCCGTTCTCGCTGCGGACCCTGTTCAGCAGCTCCTCGCCGGAGATGTCGTCCTGCTCGTCGCGGTCCTCGACCAGGGGACGGACTTCGATCCTGCTGCCGCCGCCGAGCGGCGCCTTCTTCGTCCAGGCGAGAGCCTCGTCGAGGTCCGCCGCCTCGATGATCCAGAAGCCCATCAGCTGCTCCTTGGTCTCCGCGAAGGGACCGTCGGTGACGGTGGTCTCCCCCTGCTCTCCGAAAGTGACGACGGTGGCGGTCGCCCGCTCGCGCAGGCCGTGGCCGAGCACCATCACCCCCGCCTCCTTCAGCTCGTCGTTGTACTTCCCCATTTCTTCGATCGTCGCCTGCATGTCCTCGGGAGAGACCTCCTCCCAGTTGGGCTCCTCATCGATGAGGGAGAGCATGTACTGCATCGCGTTTCCTCCTTCGTCGGGCGGCGCCGATCGCCGCCGTTCACCCTAGCGACGAACGGGATTCCCGAAATCGACAGCCTCCGAGAAGATTTCCGAGGACAGCCCGACGCGGCGCGTCCGGCGCCGGCTCGCCCATCCCCGCCTACGCCCGCAGCCTGTACCCCGCCGAGAAGAGGCGCAGGTTGAGCAGGAAGAGCGCCCCGGTGGCGCCGGTCAGGGCCAGCAGGGAGAGCGGGATGCTGACTTCGGTGAAGCCGACGAACCCGTAGCGGACGATGTTGATCATGTAGAAGATCGGGTTGAAGCGGGTCAGGGCCTCGAAGGGCTGCGGCAGCAGGCTGGCGGAGTAGAAGACCCCGCCGAGGAAGATCAGCGGCTGCAGGATGAAGGTCTGCGCGAAGGCGACGTCGTCGAACTGTTCGGCGCGGACGCCGATCAGAACTCCCAGCTGCGAGAAGAAGAAGCCGACGAGGAAGAGCCCCGGCAACAGGACCAGCGCGTGGTCGACGGGAAGCCCGACGAGGATCACCGAGACCGTGAAGGCGAGCGTGGCGACGAGCAGTCCGCGCATGAAGCCGCCGAGGCTGAAGGCGAGGAGCAGCTCCAGCGGCGAGGCGGGAGAGGAGAGCTGGTCCTGGATCGCCCCCTGGAATTTCTGCTGCAGGATCGAGGACGAGTTGTTGGCGAAGGCGTTGGTCGAGAACGCCATCATGATCAGCCCCGGGATCACGAAGAGGATGTATTCGATCCCGTGCAGTTCCTTGATCCGCGAGCCGAGCGCAGCCCCGAACACGGTGATGTAGAGGAAGGTTTCCAGCAGCGGCGCGCCGAGCGTCTGTTTCTTGATCTTCATGAAGCGGTTGACCTCGCGCCGCCAGAGCGTCGCGAAGCGGATCTGCCCCGGGCTCACGCCTCCACCTCGACCTCGATGTGCGAGCGGGAGAGCTCCTTGCGCCCGACCAGGGCCAGGTAGGCGTCCTCGAGGTTGGCCACGCCGTAGCGCTCGGAGAGCTCGGCGCTTGTCCCCTCGCCGACGATCCGGCCCTCGTTGATGAAGGCGATCCGGTCGCAGAGCTGCTCCGCCTCCTCGATGTAGTGGGTGGTGAGCAGGATCGAGGTCCCCTCCTGGTTGATCCGGCGCACGTAGTGCCAGAGCTCGAGGCGCAGCTCGACGTCGACGCCGGCGGTCGGCTCGTCGAGGATCAGCATCCGCGGCCGGTGCATCATCGCCCGGGCGAGGATCAAGCGCCGTTTCATGCCGCCCGAGAGCGTGCGGGTGCGCTCGTGGCGCTTGTCGGTCAGCGAGAAGGTCTCCAGCAGCTCACCGGTTCGCTCGGCGCGCTCCCGCTTCGGCATCCCGAAGTACCCGGCGTGGTAATCGAGCGTCTCCTCCACGGTCAGGAACCAGTCGACGTTCGGCTCCTGCGGCGCCAGGCCGACCGCCTGGCGCGCCTCCCCGTAGTCGTCGATCGCGTCGTGGCCGAAGACCTCGATCGTCCCGGCCGTCGGCTGCGCGAGGCCCGTCGTGCAATGGATCAGGGTCGACTTGCCGGCGCCGTTGGGACCGAGCAGGGCGAAGAGCTCGCCCGGCGCGATGTCGAGCGAGACGCCGCGCAGGGCCTCGACGCCGTTCGGGTAGCGCTTGACGAGGTCGGCGATGTGCAGGGCGTTCGGCATCCGGGAGAATCTACGAGATCGCCGACCTCGCCAAGCCCCTGCTCGCCGTGGACGCGCCCTCGATGCTCTTCCGGGCCTTCCATGCGCTGCCGAAGACGATCGTCGGGCCTGACGGCGCTCCGGTCAACGCCCTGCTGGGCGCCGCCAACCTGGTCCTCCGCGAGGTCGACGCTCACGACCCCCGCGCCGTCGTCCTCTGCTTCGGCCCCGACGCGGCCTCCTACCGCACGGAGCTCTACCCCGCCTACCACGCCGACCGCCCGGAGGTGCCCGACCTGCTCGCCCCCCAGTGGGAGGACTGTCGCGACTTCTTCGGGGCCTTCGGCTGGACGGTCCTCGCCGACGAGTCGCTGGAGGCCGACGACCTGCTCGGCACCCTGGCGCGCCGCGAGGAGGAGGCCGGAGGCAGGGCCCTGATCCTGACCGGGGACAGGGACATGTACCAGTGCGCGACCGAAGCCATTACGGTCCTCTACGTGAGGACGGGGGTGAGGGGCGCGGAAGAGGTCGGCCCGGCCGAGGTGCGGGAACGCTACGGGATCGATCCGGCGCAGGTGCCGGACTTCATCGCCCTGCGCGGCGATCCCTCTGACGGCCTGCCGGGCGCCAGGGGAGTCGGGGAGAAGACAGCGGCGGAGCTGCTGCGCGAGCACGGGGACCTGGAGACCCTGCTCGACAGGGCGCTGCGCGTGCGCAGGCCGAAGCTGAGGGAGGCGCTGGTCGAGCAGCGTGAGGAGCTGCTCGCCTTCAAGGACATCGCCACCCTGCGCGACGCCGGGGCGGAGCGCCCGGCGGACCGGGAAACCGACTGGCTCGCGGCTGCTGCGGCGGCGAGGGAGCGGGGCATGAGCCGCCTCGCCGAGCGGCTCGAGACGACGGTGGCCGGATGAAGGCCGAGCCCCGGCGCAGGCTCGCCGTCCTCGCCTGCATGGACGCCCGCATCGACATCTATGACCTGCTCGGGCTGGAGCGAGGCGATGCCCACATCGTCCGCAACGCCGGCGGCCTGGTCACCGACGACGCGCTGCGCTCCCTCAGCGCCTCGCAGCGGTTGCTCGGCACCGAGGAGGTGGTGGTGATAATGCACCGCGACTGCGGGATGCAGGGACGCAGCGAATACGGGGGCTTCGAGGACCTCGAGGCAGCGCTGCGCGAGGGCATCGGGCGGCTCCGCTCCGGCTCGGAGCTGATCCGCCGCGACCGGATCCGGGGATTGATCTACGACCCCGCCGACGGTTCGCTCGAGGAGCTCGCGGCCTAGCAGGCGAAGACTAGGAGACGGTCCAGGTGTCGCCAGAGCGCAGCAGCTCGTCGACGTCGGCGAGCGTCGCGCTCTCGTGGGCGGCGGAGAGCTCGGCCTGGCGCCCGGCGCCGTAGACGGGGCGGCTGACGTCGCGAAGGACGCCGATCGGCGTCGGCCCGATCGGCGCCTCGGCGAGGCGGGCGAGCTCAGTTGCATAGCTGGGGTCGGCGCGGTGGGCGTCGTGGACGACGATCGCGTCCTCGCCGACCTCGGCGACATCGGCGACCGCGAGCCTTCCGTCGGCTTTGCGGACCACGCCGCGCTCCTTCTCGGCGCCGAAGAGGATCGGCTCGCCGTGCTCGAGGCGAATCTGGTTCTGCCTGCCCTCCTTGCCGCGCACCGCTTCGAAGGCGCCGTCGTTGAAGACGTTGCAGTTCTGATAGATCTCGACGAAGGCCGCGCCCTCGTGCTCGGCGGCGGCGCGCAGGGTGGCGGCGACGTGCTTCTTCTCGACGTCGATCGTGCGGGCGACGAACGAGGCCTCGGCGCCGAGGGCGAGCGCAGCCGGGTTGAAGGGATGGTCCTCTGAGCCGAACGGCGTCGACTTGGTGATCTTGCCCTTCTCGCTGGTCGGGGAGTACTGGCCCTTGGTCAGCCCGTAGATCTGGTTGTTGAAGAGCAGCAGCTTGATCGGCACGTTGCGGCGCAGCGCGTGGATCAGGTGGTTGCCGCCGATCGAGAGCGCATCGCCGTCGCCGCTCACCACCCAGACCGAGAGATCGTCGCGGGTCGTGGCGATCCCGGTGGCCAGGGCCAGGGCGCGGCCGTGGATGCCGTGCATCCCGTAGGTGTCCATGTAGTAGACGAAGCGCCCCGCGCACCCGATCCCCGAGATGAAGACGGTCTTCTCCGGCGGCACGCCGAGCTCCGGCATCAACCCCTGGACGCTGGCCAGGATCGCGTAGTCGCCGCACCCTGGGCACCAGCGCGTCTCCTGATCGGACTGGAAGTCCTTCTTGGCCAGCGTTGCCGGACCGGCTCCGTTTCCGCTTTCGCTCATCGTGCCTCCTGCTCCTCCCTGCTCATGACAGAGCCTCGAGAATCGCGCCCTCGAGCTCCTCGGCGAAGATCGGCAATCCCTCGACTTTGTTGTAGCCGATCGCGTCGACCAGGTACCGGCCGCGGATCAGGCCGAGCAGCTGGCCGGTGTTGACCTCGGGCACGAGGACCTTCGGGAAGGCCCGCACGACGTCCCCGGTGTTGCGCGGCAGCGGCTCGAGATGGCGCAGGTGGGCAGTCGCAATCGGGATCTCGCGCTCGCGGACCCGCCTCGCCGCCGCCTGGACCACGCCGTAGGTGGAGCCCCACCCGAGGACGAGCAGCTGGGCGCCCTGGTCGGCGTCCACCTCGAGCTCCGGGATCTCCTCGGAGAGCTTGACGAGCCTCTCTGCCCGCAGCTCGGTCATCAGCGCGTGGTTGGCGGGGTCGTAGCTGATGTTGCCGCTGCCGTTTTCCTTCTCCAGGCCGCCGATCCGATGCTGGAGCCCCGCGGTCCCCGGGATCGCCCAGGGCCGGGAGCCGCGCTCGTTGCGGAGGTAGGGCAGGAACTCGTCGCCGGCGTTCGGGGCGTCGGCGAATTCGGGGTCTATCTCGGGCAGGTCCGCCGTGTCGGGGATCCGCCAGGGCTCGGACGAGTTGGCGAGGAAGGTGTCGGAGAGGAGGATCACCGGGGTCCGGTAGCGGACCGCGACCCGCACCGCCTCGACCGCCGCGTCGAAGCAGTCGGCCGGCGTCGAGGCGGCGATCACGGGCAGCGGCGACTCGCCATGGCGGCCGTGCAGGGCCATCAGCAGATCGGTCTGCTCGGTCTTCGTAGGCATTCCGGTCGAGGGCCCGGCGCGCTGCACGTCGACGATCACCAGCGGCAGCTCGAGCATCGCCGCCAGCCCGATCGTCTCGGCCTTCAGGTCCATGCCGGGCCCGCTCGTCGCCGTGATCCCCAGCTCGCCGGCGAAGGCGGCGCCGAGGGCCATGTTCACCGCGGCGATCTCGTCCTCGGCCTGGACCGCCCGCACGCCGAAGCGGTCGTGCCGGGCGAGGTGGTGCAGCAGCTCGGAGGCGGGGGTGATCGGGTAGGTCGCGAAGAACGGCTGCAGGCCGCTGCGGACCCCGGCGGCGATCAGCCCCAGGGCGAGCGCCTGAGTGCCGTCGACGTTGCGGTACTCCCCCGCCTCCAGCGGTGCCGGCTCGATTTCGATCGGGGTGACCGCGATCTCGGCGGTCTCGCCGAAGTTGTAGCCGGCTTTGAAGGCGGCGAGATTCGCCTCGCGGATCGCCGGCTTTTTCGCGAATTTGGCCTCCAGCCACGAGATCGAGGGCTCCGCCGGCCGGCCGTACATCCAGGAGACGAGGCCGAGCGCGAAGACGTTCTTGGTCCGCTGCGCCTCGGCCGGCTTGAGCCCCTCGATCTCCTCCGTGGCTCGCGTCGTCATCGAGGTCATCGGCACGCGGAAGAGCTGGTAGCCGTCGAGGGTCCCGTCCTCGAGCGGATCCTCCTCGTAGCCGGCCTTGCGGAGGTTGCTGTCGGTGAAGGCGTCCTCGTTGACGATCACCGTCCCCCCCGACTCGAGCGCGGCGAGGTTGGATTTGAGCGCCGCCGGGTTCATCGCGACCAGCGTGTTCGGGTGGTCGCCGGGGGTGAGGATGTCGCGTGAGGCGAAGTGGATCTGGAAGGCGGAGACCCCATGCGGGGTCCCGGCAGGGGCGCGGATCTCAGCCGGGAAGTCCGGCAGAGTCGAGAGGTCGTTCCCGACCCGGGCGGTCGCCTCCGTGAAGCGCCCTCCGACCAGCTGCATGCCATCGCCCGAATCGCCGGCGAACCGGACGACGACCCTCTCTTGCTTCTTGCCTGTGGTTGCCACTAATGGCCCGGCGCCTCAGCCGGCCAATACACGACGGTAGCACTCGGGCGACAACGCCATCGCGTCCGCCCGCTCGCGATACGTTCCCTGCCGGCGATGCCCTGGGTTGAGATATTTGCCGTCTTCGTCGTCTCGCACCTGGTCGGTGACTTTCTCCTGCAGACCGACCTACAGGCTACGCGCAAGCGCGGCGGCCTCGGCGCCAACGGGGAGCACTCGCGCGGGCTCATCTCCCACACGATCACCTACACCCTCGCCTTCGTCCCGGCGCTGATCTGGCTCTCGACCGACATCGGCGCCTGGGTCTTCGGAATCGCGCTGCTGATCGCCATCCCGCACATGATCCAGGACGACGGCCGCCTCCTGGACATCTATATGCGCAAGGTGAAGAAAGTCGAGCCGAAGCCGGGTGGGCTGTTGATCGCGGTCGACCAGGCCTGGCACATGGTGGTGCTCTTCCTCACTGCTTTGCTGGCCGGAAATTGAGCCGGTAGGCTCGGCGCGGGGATGCAGAGCAGAGGTCGGATGGGGAGGGCCCTGATCGCCGCCCTGGCGGTTGCGTCGCTCTGCGCCTCCTCCGCCGCGGCGATCGGCGTCCTGGGCGAATGGGGCGGGCGAGGCTCCGCGTCGGGCAGGTTCGCCTTTCCCGCCTCGGTCGCGGTGAACGGCAACGGGCGGGTCTACGTCGCCGACGCCGAGAACGACCGCGTACAGGTCTTCGACGAAGACGGGGTCTTCCACGGCCAGTGGGGCGGGGCCGGGTCCGGCCCTGGCCAGTTCGAAACCCCCGAGGCCGTGGCCGTCGACGCCACGGGCGACGTCTACGTCGCCGACCAGGGAAGCGCGCGGATCCAGAAGTTCGACTCGAGCGGATCGCAGCTGGCGCAGTGGGGTGGCGCGGGCACTGGGCCGGGACAGCTCCAGAGCCCGGAGGCGATCGACCTCGACGCGGCCGGCAACGTCTACGTCGCCGACGCCGGCAACGACCGGATCCAGAAGTTCGACCCGAGCGGCGCCTTCCTCGCCCAGTGGGGAGGCAGCGGAACAGCCGACGGCCTGTTCGACACGCCCGACGGAGTGGCGGTGGCCGACGGCGCGGTCTACGTCGCCGACTCCGGCAACGACCGGATCCAGAAGTTCACCGAGGCCGGCGCCTTCCTGGAAGCGTGGGGCGAAGCCGGCGACGGCCCCGGGCAGTTCGACTTCCCGGTCGCCGTCGCCACCGACTCGGCCGGCAGGGTGTTCGTCGCCGACGCGGTCAACGACCGCGTCCAGCTCCTCGGCCCCTCCGGCCGTTTCCTGAGCGAGTGGGGCACCTCGGGTGACGGTCCCGGACAGCTCGAGGACCCGGTGGACGTCGCCCCCAGCTCGACGGGCAGGGTGTTCGTCGCCGACGCCGGCAACGACCGGATCCAGTACTTCGGCTCGCTGCCGCGGCCCCGCTACGGAAAGTCGTTCAACCTCGCCGCCGTGCGCGGAGTCGTGCGCGTTCGCCTCCCCGGGTCGAAGCGATTCGCCGGGCTCGGCGCCGAAAGGCAGCTGCCTGTGGGGACCGTCGTCGACGCCGGCGCCGGCCGGGTGCGGCTGACGTCAGCCAGCGGGCCGGGTGGCGGCAGCCAGACTGCCGACTTCTACTCCGGCGCCTTCCGGGTGCTGCAGCCGCGCCGGGGCCGGCCGCTCACGGTGCTGAAGCTGGTGAGCCGGCTCCGCTGCGGAGGAAGGGCCGGAGCGAGAGGCCGAGCCGGCCGCCGGCCGCGCTCGCCGCGAAAGCGTGCGCGCCACGGCCTCTGGGGCAGCGGCAGGGGCAGCTTCCGATCGCAGGGAAGGCACGGCTCCGCCACCGTCCGGGGGACCGTCTGGTGGGTCGGAGAGACCTGCCGGGGAACGCTCTTCAGGGTGAGGCGCGGCGTGGTGACGGTCCGCGACTTCACCCAGCACAGGAAGATCAAGCTGCGCCGGGGCCAGCGGTATCTGGCACCCCGCGGTTGATGCGCTCAAGGCAGGTCCGGCGCGCGCGCCTGGTCGGCCTGCTCGCCGTCGCCCTCGTGGGGGTCGGTCTCGGGGTCACGGCATACGCCACCGGCCTGCTCCGCACCCTCGACCTGACCACGGTGGACGCGCGCTTCAGGCTCCGTGGACCTCAGCCTGCGCCACGCGACATCGTCCTGGTGAAGATCGACGACACAACCTTCAGCCAGCTCCAGCAGCAGTGGCCGTTCCCGCGCCACCTGCATGGGCTGCTGATCGACCGGCTGCGCGAAGGCGGAGCTAGGGCGATCGCCTACGACGTCCAGTTCACCGAGCCCACCTCCGCCCGTGAGGACAACGCACTGCTCCGCGCGGTCGCCCGCGCCCACGGGGTCGTGCTCTCGACGACTGAGGTCAACGCACGTGGGGAAAGCAACGTCTTCGGCGGCGAACGGGTGGTCCGGTCGGTCGGCGCCCGGGCCGCCAACACGACCGTGCAGACCGATCCCAACGGCGTCCTGCGGCGCTTCCCGGTCGCCTTCGACGGGCTGGTCGGCTTCCCGATCGCCGCCGCTGAAGCGGCGACCGGCGAACAGGTCGATCGCGGCGACGCCGGCGGCCGGAGCTTCTGGATCGACTACCGCGGCAGGCCTGGGACGTTCCGCTCCTATTCCTTCTCCCGGGTACTGCGTGGAGACGTGCCCCCCGACGCCTTCCGCGGCAAGGTCGTCGTCGTCGGGGCCACCGCCCCGTCGCTGCAGGACTTCAACTCGACCCCCGTCGGAGAAGGGCACGAAATGCCCGGCGCGGAAGTGCTCGCCAACGCGATCTGGACCGTTGAGCACGACTTCCCGCTGCAGTCGGCCCCGGGCTACGTGAACGTCCTGCTGATCGTCCTGCTCGGCCTGGTCGGCCCGCTGACCCAGTGGCGGCTGCGACCGATGATCGCCTTCGCCTTCGCGGTCCTGCTCGGCCTTCTCTATCTGGTCCTCGCCCAGATCGCGTTCGAGCACGGCTGGATCGTCTCGGTCGCCTACCCGGTCGGAGCCCTGGTCCTCTCCGCCGTCGGCGCCCTCGCGGTGACGACTCTGATCACCGCCTACGAGCGCCAGTGGGTCCGCGACACCTTCGCCCGCTTCGTCCCCGAGCCGGTCGTCGACGACGTGCTGGAACGGGCCGACGAGGACCTGCGCCTGGGCGGCATCCGCCGCGAGGGGACGGTGATGTTCAGCGACCTGCGCGGCTTCACCTCGATGGCCGAGACGCTCGAGCCCGGCCAGGTGATCGAGATCCTCAACCACTACCTCTCGGAGATGAGCGACGCGATAATGGACCACGGCGGCACCCTGGTCGCCTACATGGGCGACGGGATCATGGCCGTGTTCGGGGCGCCGATCGAGCAGCCGGACCACGCCGACCGGGCCGTCGCCGCGGCCGAGGAGATGGTCACCGTGCGGCTCGACCGCTTCAACGAGTGGCTCCGCTCCCAGAGCCTCGGCGAGGGGTTCGAAATGGGGGTGGGAATCAACAGCGGCAGCGTCATGTCGGGCCAGGTCGGCTCCGAGAGGCGGATCGAGTACACGGCCGTCGGCGACACCACGAACACCGCCGCGCGGCTCGAGGGAATGACCAAAGGGACGCCTCACCAGGTGTTCATCGCCGACTCGACCCGGGCCGAGAT
Organism: uncultured Solirubrobacterales bacterium; assembly: GCA_963712325.1. Taxonomy (GTDB): domain Bacteria; phylum Actinomycetota; class Thermoleophilia; order Solirubrobacterales; family 70-9; genus VRUE01. Next base: position 307,757 of record CAVQHG010000007.1, on the reverse strand, counting down.
GTCCGCCGGCGACCGCCTCGCCTTCGTCGACGAGTTCCCGGTGCGGGGCCGGGTGGCGCCGATCGGCGTCTGGACGCTGCCGGCGGATAACCTGCGCTGATGCAGGGGGTGGGGGGCAGACGCGGGGTCGGTGGCACGCTCGCCTCGACGGTCACGGCGCTGGCGGTCGACTTCGGCAACCGCGACCTGGGGCTGCTCGGCATCGCGCGGGTGGGAATCTCCTATGCGAGCTGGTGCCTTGCGATGGCCCTTGGCGTCTACGGGTTCGAGGTCGGCGGCGCCGTCGCGGTCGGCATCGTCGCCCTCGTGCGCCTGATGCCGGGCGCGCTCGCCTCTCCCTTCACGGGCCTGCTGGGGGATCGGTTTCCGCGGCGCAACGTGTTGATTGGGAGCGGAATGGCGGTCACCGCGGTCCTGGCCGCGGCGGCCGCCGCGGCGGCGGCGGACAGCCCGGCGGCGATGGTGGCGATCCTCGCCGGCGTCTTCACGGTCGCCGTCAGCGGCTACGTTCCCGCCGAGTCGGCGCTGCTGCCGGCGCTGGCCCGCAGCCCCCAGGAGCTCTCGGCGGCAAACGTCACCCACAGCGCGATGGACAATCTCGGCTTCCTGCTCGCGGCGCTCACGACCGGCGTCCTGCTCGCGGTCTCCGAGCCCTGGGCCGTCTTCGCGGCCGGCGCCGCCGTCGCCTTCGTGACGACGATCGGGGTCGGGGCGATCGAGCGCGACGAGCGCCCGCCCTACGTCGCCGACGGTGACCTCTCAGGCCTCGCCCGCCAATCCGCGCTCGGGTTTCGATACCTCCTCGCCGACCGCGGCCTGCGGCTGGTCGGAGCGCTGCTGGTGGTGGTCGTCTTCTTCGAGGGGACCGCCGAGGTCCTCGTCGTCATCCTCGCCCTCGACCTCCTCCATCTCGGCCACGGCAGCGTCGGCTACCTGAACGCCACCTGGGGCTTCGGGGCGCTGCTCGGCGGCGCCACCCTGTCGCTGCTCCTCGACCGCGGCAGGCTGGCGGCGGCCCTCGCCGCGGGCGCCGTCGTGGTCTCCCTGGCGACCGCCCTGCCGGCCGCCTGGGTAGTTGGCGTCGCCGCCTACGTCGGATGGCTCGGAATCGGGCTTGGCTACACGGTGGTCGAGGTCGCGTCGAAGACCCTGCTCCAGCGGCTCGGCTCCGACGAGACCCTGAGCCGCGTGGTCGGCTCCCTGGAGTCGGCGCGCCTGACCGCAATGGCGGCCGGCTCGATCGGCGCCTCGCTGATCTTCGAGCTGCTCGGCATTCGGGGGGCACTGCTGGCGCTTGCGGCGCTGCTGCCGCTGTTGGTCGCCGTCTTCTGGAGCCGGCTGCGCGCCTTCGAGGTCGGCGCGCCGGTCGCCGAGGAGCAGTTCCAGCTGCTGCGCGGCAACTCGATCTTCGCCCCGCTCCCGGTCGCCACGCTGGAGCGGCTGAGCCTGGACCTCGTCCCCGTCGAGTGCCCCGCCGACAGCGAGGTGATCACCCAGGGAGACGCCGGCGATCGCTTCTATGTGATCGAGTCCGGCGAGGTCGAGGTCTTCGAACACGGCGAGTTCCGGCGCAACGAGGGACCCGGCGAGTGCTTCGGGGAGATCGCCCTCCTACGGGACGTCCCCCGAACCGCGACGGTGAGGACGACACGGCCGACGACGCTGATGGCGCTTGAGCGCGACCAGTTCATCACCGCCGTGACCGGGCATCAGCGCAGCCACCAGGTCGCTCACACGGTCGTCGACGACCGCTGGGCGGCCCCCGAGGTATAGGGTCGGCCTCTGAGGGCGTCGTTCACAGCTCGGCTCGCAATCTCCTGCGCGGTCGTGCTGGCAGTCTTCGTCCTCTGGGCGGTCGTCGCCAGCAACGCGCAGGTCGGCGTCTCCTTTCTCTACGCGGTGCCGGTGGCGCTGGCGACCTGGTGGTTGGGGCCGAGGGTCGGCCTGGTGTTCGCAGTCGGCTGCGTCGGGCTCTTTCTGCTGGGGACGGCGATCCATCCCGTCGCCGATCTCTGGGCGGCCCTCGCCGTGCGCGCCGCGCTGATGGTGGCCCTGGTCGCGACCGTCGGCGTGCTCCGGGAGAGGATCCTGCGCCTGGAGCATTCCGCGGAGGAGCTGGAGGCGATCCGCATGGCGCTGACGCCACCCGCGATGCCCGTGCACGCCGGTGTCGACGTCGCCGCGGCGTTCATCCCCTCTGAGCTGGGGGTCTCAGGCGACTTCTACCTGCTCACCAACAGCCCCGATGGGTCGAGCGTCGCCGTCGTCGGCGACGTCGTCGGCCACGGGCCCAAGGCGGCCCGGCTGGCGACCTTCATCCGCGCCCGTCTGGCGACGTTCGCCGCCAACAGCAGCGACCCCGCCGAGATCCTCGCCCTGGCCAACGAGGCTCTGCTGGAGCGCCCCGGGCGGGGCGCCGAGCTGGTCAGCGCCGTCTGCCTCCGCTACCAGCCCGCGACCGGGATCCTGTCCTGGGCGCTCGCCGGCCACCCGCCGCCGCTCTGCATCCCGAGCCTGGAGCCCGTGGCGTCGCCGGGGCCCACCCAGCTGCTCGGGCTGGAATTGGACCTCCCGCTGCATACATCCGAGACGAGGCTCGACCCACGGGAAGGGGTCGTCGCCTACACCGACGGGGCGACGGACCTGCGCATCGGCGACGACGAGATGCTCGGCCCGGGAGGCCTGAGGGAGATACTCCGCCCGATCGCCCACCTGCCGGCCGAGAGGCTGGTCAAGGAGGTGGAATCGGCGCTGATCGAGCGTGCCCACCGATCGATCAAGGACGACATCTGCATCCTCGCCCTGCGCCCCGCGGCCGGCTGAGGACCTCGCCCGGGCGCCGTCGCCTCCGCTGCTACCAGGCGTCGACGAAGCGCGGCCGCCCACCCGGCGGCGGGGCGTCACCGGCGGCCCGCAGCGTCGAGGCGATCAGCGAACGGGTCTCGGCCGGGTCGATGACGTCGTCGAGCTCGAACAGTGCCGCGGCGTTTAGCGCCCTCGCATTCTCCTCCGCGGCCTCCGTCAGCTCGCGCACCCGCTGCTCGCGCCGGCTCTCGTCGCCGATCGCCTCGAGCTCCCTGCGCAGCGCGAGCCGAACGGCTCCCTCGAGCCCCATCGGTCCCAGGTGGGCGCTCGGCCAGGCGACCGTGAGCAGAGGCTCGTGCAGGCTGCCGCCGACCATTGCCTGGGCCCCGAGCCCGTAGCCGCGCCGCAGCACGATCGCGATCAACGGCACCCGAAGGGCGGCGCCTGCGATGAGCAGCCTCGAGGCGTGGCGGACAAGCCCCGTGCTCTCGGCATCCGGGCCGACCATCATGCCCGGCGTGTCGACGAGCGAGACGACGGGCAGGGCGAAGGCGTCGCAGAGCTGCAGGAAGCGCGCCGCCTTGTCGCCGGCCTCGCTGGTGATCGCCCCCGCCATGTGGCGGGTGTCGTTGCCGATCACTCCCAGCGGCCTGCCCTCGATGCGGGCCAGCGCGGTGACCATCTCCGGCGCGAAGCGCTCGCGCAGGAAGGTCACCGAGCCCCGGTCGCAGATCGTCTCGATGATCGGCGCGAGGGCATAGGCACGGCGCCGGCGCTCCGGGACGAGCTCACGCAGGCTGGACTGGTCGGCGGCGGCGGCGTCGCGGCCGGTCGCGCCCTGGAAGTAGCCGAGCAGGGCCCGCGCCCGCGCGGTCGCCTCCGCCTCGTCCGCTGCGACGACGTCGACGACGCCGTTGCCCGCCTGCATCTCGATCGGGCCGATCTCGTCCGCGTCCACGCGACCCAGGCCACCACCCTCGATCATCGCCGGGCCGCCCATCCCGAGCGAGACGTTCTCGGTGGCCACGATCAGGTCCGAGCAGCCCGCGAGGACCGCGTTGCCGGCGAAGCAGCGGCCGGCGACGACCGCGATCCGCGGCACCAGCCCGGACAGCCTCGCCCAGAGGGCGAACGCCCGGGCATCGAGAGCCGAGACGACGGGGTGGTCGGTGTCGCCGGGGCGCCCTCCCCCGCCCTCGGCGAAGAGCACCGTGGGCAGCCGCATGCGCTCGATCAGCTCGAACAGCCGGTCCTTCTTGCGATGGCCGAGCGCCCCCTGGGTGCCCGCGAGGACCGTGTAGTCGTAGGAGAGCACGGCGCACGCCGACGCCTCGCCGAACAGCTCGGAGTTGACGGTCGCCGTGCCGCCGATCAGGCCGTCCGCGGGAGTGCGGGCGATCAGGTCCTCGAGCTCACGGCGCCCCCGCTGCGCGGCGATCGCGAAGCGCCCGTACTCGACGAACGAGCCGGGGTCGACGAGGTCCTCGAGGTTCTCCCGCGCCGTGCGGCCGCCCGCCGCGTGGCGGCGCTCGACCGCCTCCGGACGCGCCGCGTCCTCGGTCAGCGCCCGGCGGCGGAGGACCTCCGCAAGATCCTCTCCATCACCCGCCACTTGCGAACGCCCCACGGATCAGTCGTGGCTCGCGCCACAGCGCGCGCCGCTCGGGCCTCGCGGGAAGCCTGTAGACGTTGTGGGATACGGGAACGGTGATCGTGGGGCTGAGCCGCGCCGCGATCACTCCGTCGGGCACCACGCCGGCGGTGCTCGCCGAAATCCCGAACCGCACGGCCCTCGCGGTCGTGCCGAAGCCGATCACGACCGGGCCACGGCCGACCTCCCCGAAGGCCTGTATCGCCTCCAGGCAGCCGCGCCCGGGAACGATCCAGACGCTTCGGCTTCCCCCCGTGAGCCTCTGGGCAAGAGCCGCGTTGGCGCCGGGGCACGCCGGTTGCGGCCACCGCGGCGGAACCGGCAGGGCGACGATGTCGGGGAGGGGCGGCGGCAACCCCTCGGGCCTCGTCCTCAGGACGCTGAAATGGCGCAGCTGCCCGCGACCCGGGCGGGAGATCGACGTGGTCGAGCCATCCGCGGGGCCGGGGGCGAGCACGGCCGGCGCGAGCAGCACGAACGCCGCGGCGACGATGGCGGAGATTCGCCAGGAGGTGCCCACGGCGAGAACCATATGCGCCCGGCGGCACCACCGGTGAGTGGCGCCAGCCCCACGGAGCGGGTCGCCCTAGGGGAGGGAGACGACGTGAGCCCGCTGCGGCGGCACTCCACCCTCCAGCACCTCGAGCCAGGCCTCACGCATCGCCTCGAAGCCGCGGCCGGGGATCGGCTCCAACCATCCCCCGATCCACTCGCAGAAGGGGTGCCAGGCCTCGGCGACGCGCGACTCGAGGCCGGCTCGGCTCCAGTCGCGCGTGCGCCGCACCACCCGGTCGGGCGCGAAGAAGAAGGCCGGTGCCGGGCCCGGCAGATCGCCGTCGCCGTCGCCGTCGCCCATCCGCTCCCAGTGGGTCGCGCCGACCGCCATGCTGTGCAGCAGCTCGTCGCCGAAGTGAGTGTGGACGGCCCGCCGAACCTCGCCGTCGCCGGAGACGTCGACGTAGGTTGCGGGACCCCGCTCGAGGCGCTCGATCTCCTCATAGGAGACCGTCAGGCCGTATATCCCCAGCCCCTCCACGAAGGCGACGTTCGACGGCGACGTCAGACCGACCACCTCCACGCCCTCTCGTCGCGACAGCAGGTAGGCGGCGGCGATCGCGGTCTTGCTCGAGGCACTCGAGACGAGAACGGGCCCGCGCCCTGCCATCTCCTCGTCGACAAGCTGGTCGTCGATCAGGAACGAGGTGAAGAAGAGCGGCCGGAGCAGCATCTGGATCGCCTCGGACTCGGGCCGGTAGAAGGGATCCTGCGTCGTCGCGAGGTAGCGATGGTAGGCGGAGGGCAACCGCTCTCGGTGGGGCGAAGCGTCCAGGAAGCCGGACGCATCGGCATCCGCGGGCTGGACCATCAGATGAGAGGAGGGCGGCAGATACCCGTAGAGGCGGGCCCCCGCCTCCACCCCATCAGCCTCGCTGGCCTCCACTGTGGCGAAGCCCCAGGTCGGAACCCGTCCCCAGCCCTCCTCGGCCGGGAAGAAGTCCCAGTAGGACATCGCCTCGCCGAATACGGCGTAGGTGACGTTGTTGGCGGTGATGCCGAAGCTCTCGACGCGCAGCAGCGCCTCGCCATCGCCCGGCTCGGGGACGGGAGACTCGGCGATCCTGCACTCGCGCAGGTCGTCGCGCTTGACCAGGAAGTCGGTCATCGGCGCCCGATACTGGCCGAGCCGCGCCGCGTAGTCAACTGCCGGAGGGGAGGGCCCCCGGGCGGGCCGCTCGGCCGGATACGATCGGCGCGTGACACACCGCGCTCCGATCGACGAGCCGGAGCTGCTCCAGCGCTGGGCGATGGACAACCGCGAGTTCGCAGCGAGCTTCGCCGAGCTGATCCCCTCCCTGCCGCGGCGCACCTGCGACGCCGCCACGATCGAGCGCGCCCTCGCTTACCCGTGGGCGCGGCCGGCCGGGTCCTTCGTCCTGCGCGGAGGCGAGACGGCACCGCTGTCGGAGATGGCACAGGCGGAGCGCGACGAGGCGATCGCCGAGCACACCGAGGGGAGGCTGCCGCTGCTCGCGATCGGCTCCAACGGGGCGCCGACGACCCTGGCGCGCAAGTTCGCCCATTTCGGGGACGCGGACGATCGCTCGGCGCTCGCGCTGAGCGGACGGCTGCGCGATTTCGACGTCGGCTTCGCCGCCCAGCCGGCCCTCTACGGGTCCCTGCCGGCGACCCTCTTCCCCAGCCCGGGGACCTCGGTGTCCGCGAGCCTGCTCTGGGTCACAGAGGCACAGTTCGCTCAGTTGGCCTGGTCGGAGCTCAGCTACCGCCTGGGGCGGCTGGAGGCCCGCTTCGAGGTGGACGAGGGAGGCACCGCCTTCGACGAGGTGCTGGTCTTCGTCTCCCGCTTCGGGGCCTTCGCACCCGAGGGCGAGCCCGTCGCGCAGGCCGTCGTCAGCGCCTTGGGCCGCAGCGCCCCCGCGATGACGCAGGAGGAGGCGCTCGATGCCGCGGCGGCCCTCGCCCTCGGACCGGAAGCCGGCGCCGAGTCGCTGATCAGGGCGATCGTCGAGGACCTGGTGGCAACCGCCCCGCGGGTCGCCGAGTCGATCCATCCCGCGGGGCGGCCCTTCGCCTCCGACCGCTGGGCGCCGTTCGGCTCCGGATAGGCTTGCCGGAGATGGCGGAAGAGCCGAGCACCGTCCTCGTCACCGGCGGATCGGGCTTCCTCGGGAGCTGGTGCGCGACCGAGCTGCTGCGCCGCGGGCACCGCGTCCGGGCCTCGGTCCGCGACCTCACCGGCAAGGCACGCGTGCGCGCTGCGATCGAGACCCAGGTCGACCCGGGAGGCCGGCTTGAGCTGGTCGCCGCCGACCTCCGCGAGGACGACGGGTGGGACGCGGCGGCGGCCGGTTGCGACAGGGTGCTCCACGTCGCCTCGCCGTTCCCTCCGCAGCAACCGAAGGACCCCGACGAGCTGATCGTCCCCGCGCGGGACGGGACCCTCAGGGTGCTGCGCGCGGCGCTCGCCGCCGGCGCCGAGCGAATCGTGGTGACCTCGTCCGTCGCGGCGATCGGAGGCGGGGCGGCGCCCGCCGGGGAGCCGCTCGACGAGAGCGATTGGACCGACCTCGCACGGCCCGAGCTGACGCCGTACGTGCGCTCGAAGACGATCGCCGAGCAGGCGGCCTGGGACCTCGTCGCCGAGGCCGGCGACCCCGGAAGGCTGGCGGTCGTCAACCCGGGCGCCATCCTCGGGCCGGCCATGGGCGAGAACCGGTCCTTCTCGCTGCAGGCGATCGAGCGACTGCTCAAGGGAATGCCCGGCGTGCCGCGGATCGGGTTCAGCTTCGTCGACGTCCGCGACGTCGCCGACCTCCAGATCCGCGCCATGAGCTCGCCCCGGGCGGGTGGCCAGCGGTTCATCGCGGTCGACCGCTACGCCTGGATGGAGGAGGTCGCGACGATCCTCCGCGAAGAGCTCGGGGCGGCCGCCGCGAAGGTGCCCAAGCGCCGCGTTCCAGACATCCTGGTCCGCGCGATGGGGGCGTTCGACCCCGGGATCCGATCGATCGTCGGCCAACTCGGGCGCCGGACCGACTACTCGAGCGCCAAGGCGCGCGAGACCCTCGACTGGGCGACACGCCCGCTGGAGGAGACCGTCGTCGACACCGCCCGCAGCATCCTCGACGTTTGAAGCCGGCGCCCCGAGCGCTCGCCTGTAGCCTCCCGGGGCAGATGCGAAGCGAGGGCGAGGAGCCGAGCACCGAACTCATGATCGACGGCGAGCGGGTGGAGGGCGCCGGGCCGGCCCTCACGGTCGAGAACCCCTTCACCACGGAGCCGATCATCGAGGTGGGCTCGGCCTCAACCGAACAGGTCGACGCCGCCGTCGCCGCCGCCCGCCGGTCCTGTAAGACGTGGGCCGGGACGACCGCCGGCGAGCGCTGCGATCACCTGCACGCGGTCGCGCAGAGGCTCCGCGAGGACGCCGGGGCTCTCGCTCGGACGATGACTGCCGAGGGCGGCAAGCCGCTGATCGAGAACCGCGACGAGCTCGAGTGGACCGCGGCCGCGTTCGACTACTACGCCGAGATCGGCCGTGACCACGCCGGCCGCGTGATCCCCCCCGTCGAGTCGACCCAGTTGGCGATGGTGCTGAAGGACCCGCTGGGGGTCGTCGGCTGCATCGTCCCCTGGAACTACCCCCTCCTCCTGCTCGCCTGGAAGGTGGCGCCGGCGCTGGCGGCCGGCAACTGCGTCGTCTGCAAGCCGTCGGAGCTGACGCCGCTGTCGACGCTGATGCTGGCCGGTGCCTTCGAGCACCTGCCCGCCGGGACGGTCAACCTGCTGGCCGGCGCCGGCGAGGTCGGCGAAGCTCTGGCGAGCCACCCGGACGTCGATTGCGTCGCCTTCACCGGCTCGGTGGCGACCGGGAAGAAGGTGGCCGAGGCCTGCATCCCGCGGATGGCGCGCATGAACCTCGAGATGGGGGGCAAGGACGCCTTCATCGTCTGCCCGGACGTCGCCGCGGAGCTCGACGTCGCAGCCCGCGGCGGGGCCTGGGCTGCATTCCTGAACGCGGGCCAGGTGTGCACCTCGGCCGAGCGCTTCTACGTCGTCGACGAGGTATTCGACGACTACGTCGACGCTTTTGTCGAGCACACACGCAGCCTCGTGCTGGGCGACCCCTTCGAGGCCTCGACGGACATCGGCCCGATGGTTTCTTCCGCGCAGCGAGAGAGGGTCGTCGCGCAGCTCCGGGGGGCCGCCGACGCGGGAGCCGAGATCCTGGTCGGGGGCGATCGCGGCGGCCAGGAGCGCGGCCACTTCCTCTCCCCCGCCGTCGTCGTCGGCGCGAGCGCCGACACCGCGCTCCTGCGCGAGGAGACGTTCGGGCCGGTTGCCCCCCTGGTCCGGGTCGGCTCCCTGGACGAGGCGATCGAGCTGGCCAACGCCACCGAGTTCGGCCTCGGTGCGACCGTCTACACACGCGACATCGAGAGCGCGGTGCGCTGCATGCGCGAGCTGCGGGCCGGGACGGTGTGGATCAACGACCCGCTCACCGACAACGACGCCGGCCCATTCGGGGGCTTCAAGCAGTCGGGCATGGGCCGCGAGCTGGGGCGCGAGGGGCTGGAGGCGTTCCAGGAGACCAAGCACGTCCACATGGAGACCCGGATCGAGCCCAAGGAATGGTGGTATCCGTACCGCGAGTACGGGGCCTCTAGGTGACCCCGGCGGGCCTGCCCCTGGCCACCCAGGCACGCCACAGGTAGAGGGCGACGCAGACGGAGGCGAGCAGGGCGATCGCCGAGTCGACTCTGGTCAGGTTCACGGCCAGCACCAGCCCGACCAGGACGGCGCCGAGCGCGTTGACCAGAGCGGACGCTCGAGCCCCCTCGCGCAGGGAGAGCCGGGCGCAGGCGAGGGTCGCGGCGAGGAAGCTGGCGAACACCGAGACGGCGTAGAAGCGCACCAGCGATTGCTCATGGCCGGAGGCGGCGAGGATCATCACGCTCGCCACGCAGAGGACGACGATCACGCCCCAATGGGAGACGAGGTTGCGGTTTTCGCGCCGCAGCGCCTCGGGGAGCAGCCCGGCCGTGCCGTCCAGCCCGAGGCCCGCCAGCGCCTTCAGAACCCCGGAGCCGGCCAGGTAGGAGGATGCCGCGGCGGCGAGCAGGAGCAGCGCGCTGAGCGCCTGGAAGGCGCCGAACGCCGCCCCTTCGCCGATCGCCCGCCGGGCCACGTCCGCCAGTAACGTCGAGTCGCCGTCGGGCAACCCGACCCCGAGCCTCACCGTGAGCCCCGCCACGGCCAGGGTCAGCGCCCCGACGATCATGACCATCAGCCACAGCGTTCCGCGGCCGAAGCGCCGGCGCCCGCCGGCGCCGAGCTGCGGCAGCTCGGCGATCGCGTTCGAGGGCGCCTCGACTCCGGTGGCCAGCGCCATCCCGAGCGGAAAGGCGAGGAGCACGGCCCCCAGCGACGCCTCCGTCAGGAGCGGGCCGCCCTCCCCTCCGCCGCTTCCCGCCGATGCGGCCGGCTCGGCGAGCACTCCGGCCACCACGACCGCCGCGGCCATCAGCAGGAAGGCCTGGGTGGCGAACGCGAACCAGACCCTGCCGCGGTGGCCGACGAGCACCCCTGCGGCCACGAGCAGCGCGAGCACCAGCGCGATCGGGGCCCTGACGGCGGCGAGTCCCGGCAGATAGGCGATGATCGCCGCCGCACCCGCCGCGCAGCTGATCGCGACCGTCAGCGTGAAGTCGACGAGGAGGGCCCCCAGGGGCAGAAACGCCCAGCCCTCGCCGAAGGCGGTCGCGACGGCCTCGGCGCCACCGCCGCCTCCGGGGAACCTGCCGATCACCTCGTTGTAGGTGAGCGAGACCACGACGATGACGCCGACGACGAGCGCCATCGTCGCCACCAGGCTCGCCGGGTCGCCGTCCAGCCCCCTCAGCGCCGCCTCGACCGCGTAGGCGACCGAGGAGACCGGGTCGGCCATCACCGTGAACGCGAAGGCGACGAACAGGTGCAGTCGTCCGATCCGCACGGGCTACAGTGTCGCGGGCCGGGCCGGCGTTCTCAGCGGCGCGACCCTGGATCGCAGCTCACCATCCGAGATACCAGCTCGATCGCCTCGTCCCGGGCCACGCCCTGGCCCCGAGCCAGAGACCGCCAGGTCTCGAAGGCAAGGGCGTGGCCGATCGCGCCCCTGGCGAGCCGGCGGCGGCGGCCGCGCTCCGGCCGCCCGCGGACCAGGACCTCGACCGCGGCGACGAACCACTGGCCCAAGAGCTCCATCGATGGCCTCAGGGCGGGGACCAGGGCGACGTCCCGGGTCGTCTTCTCGAGCATGTACTCGCCGCGCCCATACCAGTCGTAGAGCTCCTCGAGCGCCGTGCGAAGGCGCTCATCGGGATCGTCGATCCCGCTCCATGCGCCGATGTCGGGCAGCGGGTGCCCCGCCATCCAGTGCGACGAGCAGGCGTCGAACAGCGCCTGCTCGTCGGGGAAGTGCCTGTAGACGGTCGCCCGCTGCACCCCGGCGCGCTCTGCGACGGCGCTGACCGTGGTCCGCGCCGGGCCGACCGAGCCGTGCAGCTCGACCGTCGCCTCGGTGATGCGCCGCCGCGTGGCCTCCTCCTGCTCGGCCCGGCGGCGCTTCGTGTAGGCGCGCTTCCCATCTTCTCCAGCTTTTGCGGACATTGGTGTTCGATGAAGTTTGACAGAGATGGCGGCCGCTGGTAAATATTCGTTGCACAGTATCGTTCAATGGAAATGGAGGACAACATGTCAACCCAGGTCACCGAGGCGCTGAGGCGCTTCGACGCTTCCCAGGGCCCGCGCAAGGTCGGCCGCACGGACGGCCACGTCGCCGAGCTCGGCGGCTGTGACGCCCGATTCCTCGTCTGGGGAGAGGAATCTGGCGGCGGCTTCGCGATGGTGGAACACCCCGTCCCGCCCCGCTCCCTGTGCGCGCCGCTGCACCGTCACACCGGCGTCGACGAGTACAGCTTCGTGCTCGAGGGCCGGATGGGCGCGATCCTGGGCGACGACGTCGTCCACGCCGAGGCCGGCGAGCTCGCGTTCAAGCCCCGCGACCAGTGGCACACGTTCTGGAACGCGGGAGACGAGCCGTGCCGGATCCTCGAGGTCATCTCGCCGGGGGGGTTCGAGCATTTCTTCGTCGAGTTCGACGAGAGCACCAAGGACGGGAGCTTCGACCCGGAGGCGCTGAGCGACCGCTACGGGATCGAGTTCGACATGGAGAGCGTGCCGCGGATCTGCGCCGAGCACGGCCTGGTGCACCCGCTGCTCGAACAGCCGGCCGGCAGCTAGAGCACCGGGGGCGGTGGCGGCGCGGCCTCGGGCGCGCTCCATCGCCCCTCGGCCACCCTTCGCGCCCGCTGGTGGCTGCGGCGGTGACCGGTGACGCCGAACAGGAAGCGGTCCCGATCGAGGGCGAGCAGGCGGGTCGGCACGGTGGTGCGAACGGTTGCCGTGCGGGGGACGTCGTGCAGCAGCGCGATCTCGCCGAACGACTCCCCCGCACCCTCCGTGCGCCGGAACAAGCCGTCCTCGAAGACCTCGACCTCGCCCGCGTCGATGATGAAGAAACGGTCCCCGGCCTCACCCTGGACGACCACGTCTCGCCCGGCGGGAAGCTCGACCGGGACGAGGTCCTGGCTGAGGCGCTCGAGCGTCGCCACCGGGAGGGGCGCGAATATCGGGTCCTGCCGCAGGCGTTTGAACGGGCCCTCGGCGACCGGGGCGCCGACCTCGTGGGCTCTGAGCCTCGACCAGCGCCAGAGAAGGACGCCCGGCATCAGTGCCGCCAGCGCGACCAGCGCCCAGCGGACACCGAGCGTTTCCACCAGGACGACCGCGGCAATCGAGCCGAGTGCCATCGCACCCCAACGGCCGGCCTCGAGCGTCCCGATCACCCTGCCCAGGGTCTCGTCGGACCCCAGCCGCTGCATCAGCGTCCGGCCCGCCACCTCGACGAAGATGAAGCCGGCCCCGATCCCCAGCCATCCCGTATAGGCCGCGACCGGCTGGGGAACCGCTGCCGGCAGCATCGTCGCGGCGGCGAGCAGCAGGCTGCCGCCCGCGATCGCGATCACCAGGCGACCTCGATCGAGCATCGCGCGCAGGGCCATCGCGCCAAGCAGGGCGCCGACCCCGGCGGTGGCGTTGAGGAAGCCGACGCTTCCCTGCCCGAGCTCGAGCAGCTCCAGGGCCATGACGACGACGAGCACGTCGGCGAAGCCCCTGAAGAGGAAGAGCGCGGTCAGCGTTCCGGTCGCCAGGCGCAGCGCCGGCTGGTCGAACAACGTGCGAAGCCCGACCGTGATCTCCCGCACAGCCCCCGAGAGCTCGTCCTCCTCGTCGCCGTCGGCGTACTCGGGCCGATTGTCCCCGCGCACCTGGATGACGAGGGCAAAGGCCGCCAGCACCGAGACGGCCGCGACCCCGAACACGAATCCGGGCGAGGTCGGCCCGAGCAGGATGCCGGCGACCAGCGCGGCGAGCAGGAAGCCGGCGTTTTCCATCACTCCGTGGCTGACGTTGCTCGCCGAGAGCTGCTGCGGGCTGTGCGCAAGCGCCGGAGTCAACGCGGCGTGCGCCGGCCCATAGGCGCAGGAGGCGATCGCGAACAGGGCCGGAAAGCAGAACACGACCCAGGTCGGAGCATGGGCCGAGGCGGCCGCGGCCGCCCCGGCGAGAATCGAGAAGCAGGCGAGGCTGCTGCCGAGCATCACGGTCCGCCGCGGCAGGCGGTCGATCAGCACCCCCGCGACGGGCGCGGCGAGCGCCCCCGGAAGGAAGCGCAGGAGGGCGACCAGGCCGACGCCGATTGCGCCGTGCGCGTCGAAGCCGTATACGCCGAGCGAGATCGTGAAGCACCACGTCGCGAACGAGATCAATGCCGTCGCAATGCAGAGCACGCCCAGGTCGCGATTCGAGAAGTCGATCACCAGGGCGCGAACGCCGGCCCTCAGGGTGCTCCCGGCGAACTGGATCACGGCGCGACGATACCCCGTCCGGCCGGCCCCGGGAAGGGGGCGGCCAACGGCCCCCTCCCCGCCCTCCCCGTCTACCCTTTGTCGAGCAAGGTCGTCGAGCTGGTCGATCTCATGCGAGGGCGCGTCGGCGAGAGGCGCGGATGCGGTTCGGGCTAGGGTCCGTGGTTCGCCGGGCGGGAGCCGTTCGATCGGGAGGAAGGCAACGCGATGGGGACAGAGCACGCGACGAGCGGGTGCCGCGCCGGGCGCCGGCGCCGCCGATTCGCCCCCGCTCTCTGCGCCCTCGTCCTGCTCGCGGTCGCCCTTCCTCAGGCGTCGGCGGCGAAGCGGGGCCCTGCGAGGCAGCCGACCACCGTCGGCTTCTGGGCCGGCGAGTCCGTGCCGGGCACCGATTGGAGCGATCCGAGCACATACTGGAACCGGCGCAGCACCCGCGTCTACACCCCCGGGCTCTGGCGAGTGCTCGGCCGCGAGCGCATCCCCCTGTACTTCGGCCTCCGCTACGAGCGTGACTTCGGCCCGATCCCAGCCGGCCAACCTCCGCGCACGGAGGCACTGGGCCTGCTGCGCAGTGCGAACCGCCACCGGGTGCCGGTCTGGGGGTGGATCCTGATCCCCTACACGGACGGCTACTGGGCCTGGGAGGGTGCCGCCCGCGAGCAGTTCGATGCGGTCAGGGCGCTGGTCTCCTGGGCGCGTGAGAAGGGCGTGCGGCTGCGAGGCGTCATGCTCGACCCCGAGAGCCCCCTCAACACCCCGTTCGAGGTGAGCTCGGCGCTGCTCGGAGCCGGAGACCCGGCCACCTTCGCCACCCTCTTCGGCCAGTCGGTCGACCCGGCCCGGCAGTGCGTCGCCTGGCGAGGCTACGAGCGAATCCTGCGCTGGGGGAGGAAGCACGACGTGCTGGTCTCCGCCGCGCCGAGCACGACGATGCTCGACGACGTCTATGACGGCAGCCTTGCGCTGCAGGACGCCGCCGACTTCATCGTTCCCGCCGGGCCCTGGCACGAGCTCTTCTTCCAGGCCTACCGGAGCGTCTTCGCCTACTACCGCGGCGCGGACCCCGGCCCGGGGATGATCACCTCCTACCTGCGCACCGCGAGGCACTGGTTCGGCGCTGCCGGCCAGGTCACCCTCGGCAGCGCCGGGCGCGGCAAGTACCGGCGCCTCGCCAACCTGGTCCACGACGTCCGCCTCGCGGCCACGCTGCGGGTGCGCCACGTGCCGATCTACTCGTTGGAGCGAGCCATCCGAAGCTACGGTGGCCCACGGGCGGTGAGGCGCCTGGCCCGGGCGGCCCGTGAACCGTTCGTCGGGCGCAAGCGCGACCGGGCGACCACGTCCGCCTCCAGCGCGGAAGCGCTGCGGGCGGCGATCCGCGGCTCCGACGCCGTGACCGCCAGCGAGACCCCGGCGATCACCGCCGGCCAGGGCAGCCCGGAGCACCCCAACGCCTGGCCCGACGGCTGCGGCGCCTGACCGGCGTCCACGCCGTTGGCCCGCCGGCCCCGGAAAACGGATACGGTCGGCGCGGAGCCGAAACGACGACGTGGGAGAGTGAGCGATGGCCGACCTCGACGCCTACCGTGAGCAGAGTCTCGAGACCTGGGGGGAGATGGCCCCTGGATGGGAGGAGCGCAACGAGTGGATGGTGGCGACGGCCGCCCCCGTCAACGATTGGATCCTGCGGGCTGCCGACCCGCAGCCCGGCCAGGTCGTGATCGACATCGCCGCCGGCTCTGGCGACCTCGGCTTCCAGGTCGCCGAACGGGTCGGCGACACGGGTCACGTGATCTCCGCCGACTTCGCCCCGGAGATGGTCGAGGTCGCCCGCCGCCTCGGCGGCGCCAGGGGGGTCGAGAACGTCGAGTACTCGGTCCTCGACGCCGAGAAGATGGACCTCGCCGACGACTGCGTCGACGCCGCGGTCTGCCGCTGGGGCTACATGCTGATGGCGGACCCCGCCACGGCCCTGCGCGAGACCAGGCGCATCGTCCGCGCGGGCGGCCCGCTGGCCTTCGCGGTCTGGGCGCCGCCCGAGCGCAATCCATGGGCGGCGGCGCCGGCAGGCGTCCTCGTCCAGCGGGGCCACCTGCCGCCGCCCGAGCCCGGCGCGCCGGGCATCTTCGCAATGGCCGACGCCGACCGCACCCGGCAGATGGCTATCGACGCCGGCTTCGAGCAGGTGGCGGTCGAGGAGGTGGGATTCGACTTCCGCTACACGAGCTTCGATGACCTCTGGGACACGCTGGTGCGCCTCGCCGGCCCGCTCGCGCGCGCGATCAACGCGCTGCCGCCCGAGGAGCGCGAGGCGACCCGCGAGGCGATCGCCGAGAGCTTCGAGTCGTTCCGCGAGAGCGACGGCTCCTATGCGGCCCCGGGTGTCTGCTGGGGCGTCCTGGCACGTTAGGCGGTCTCGCCGGGCTAGCTAGCCACGCAGTGCCCGCAGCGCATTGAGGATCACGGCGAGGTCGATTCCCTCCTGGAGAAGGGCTCCGGAGAGCGGCGGCAGGTAGCCGAGCGCCGCGACGGCCATCGCGGTCAGGCTCAGCCCCATTCCCACAAGGATGCTCTGCCGCGCGATCAGCAGCGCGCGGCGTCCGACGTGCACGGCGTCGGCGACGCGGTCCACCCGATCGACCGTGATCACCGCGTCCGCGGTCTCGGAGGAGACCGTCGCCCCGGCGGCCCCCATGGCGATGCCGAGGTCGGCGATCGCCAGCGCCGGAGCGTCGTTGACGCCGTCGCCGACCATCATCACCGGGCCGAGCCGGGGTCGTGCCCGAGGCCCCGCACCACCTCGAGCTTCTCCTCGGGCGACTGCTCTGCGTAGACCCGATCCATGTCGAGCTCGGCGCCCACCCTCTCCGCGACGGAGCGACGGTCGCCCGAGACCATCGCCACGTGCCTGATTCCTTCTGATCGCAGCCGCCCGACGATCCCGCGCGCGTCTGGGCGCAGCTCGTCGGCCATCGCGATCACCCCGACGAGCCGGCCGTCGATCGCCACGTTGACCCTCGCCTCGCCGGATCCACGCCCACCGGGAATCGCCGGGGAGGCGCTCTCCCCCTCCGAAACCCCCTCCCTGCGCAGGAATGCGCGACTGCCGACGACGACGCGACGCCCGTCGACGAGAGCCGCGATTCCCTGCCCTGGCTCCTCCTCGATCTCCGACGGCGCCGCCAGGCCGAGCCCGGACTCCTGCGCCGCGCTGACCAGAGCCTCCCCCAGCACATGAGCCGACATCCGGTCGACCGAGGCGGCAAGCCGCAGCACGGTGTTCGGATCGACCCCGGGAACGGTCGCGATGTCCCGCACCTCTGGACTGCCCACGGTCAGCGTCCCGGTCTTGTCGAAGAGGACCGTGCGAACCTGGCCCAGCGTCTCGATCGCCCCCGACCCCTTGACCACCACTCCCGCCCGTGCCGCTCGCGAGAGACCGGAGATGAGGGCGATCGGCGCAGCGAGGATCAGCGGGCACGGGGTAGCGACCACGACCACCGCCAATCCACGCACCGGGTCGCCGCTGAGCGCCCAGGCGAGCCCCGCGGCGAGAATCGTCGCGGGGAGGAAGAACCCGGCGTAGCGGTCCGCGATCCGCACCAGCGGGGCGCGCTCCGCCTCGGCGGCCTCGACGACCCTGACGAGGGCGGCGTACGCGCTCTCGGCGGCGGGGCGCGCCGCCCTCACCTCGAACGGAGCACCGGCATTCGCGGTCCCGCTGAGGACGGGCATCTCACGCCGGAGCGTGACCGGCAGCGGCTCGCCGGTCAGAGCGCTGGTGTCGACGACGGCCTCGGCGTCGAGGACCGCGCCGTCGACCGGAATCACCTCTCCGGTGCGCACGAGGACCACGTCGCCGACCTCCACCCGCCCGGCCGCGACGTCGCGATACCCGCCGGGCACCTTCAGCCGGGCGACCTTCGGCGCCCGTTCGACCAATGCCGTCAGCTCCCGCCGGGCCCGAGCCGAGGCAAGTTCCTCGAACGCCAGGCCACCCGAGAACATCAGCCCGATGACCACGCCGGCGAGCTCTTCGCCCAGCGCCAGGGCTCCCACCATCGCTACCAGGGCGATCGTGTCGACGCCCATATGACGTTCGACCACGATCGTGCGAGCGACCTCGACCGCCAGCTCGAGCGCCAGCAGCGCGAGGACCGCTCGCCAGACCGCGTCGCCGGCGGCGGAGCTGCCGGTTGCATGCAGGACACCGCCGACGGCGATCGCGGCAAGGGCAATGGCGGCCAGGATCCGCGCCCGGTGGCCCGCCAGCCAGGTCAGCCGGGCATGGGACACTGCGGAGTTCACGCCCAGGATCCTCGCGGGTCGATCGGCGGGCCGCATCCGTAATACCGCCCCGTGGGAGCAGCTACATTCGAAGCGAGCCAATGCAGCAGCCGACCCGCTTTGCCCCCTCGGGCGAGGTGAGCATCGCCTACCAGGTCCATGGCGAGGGCCCGCCCGATCTCGTCTTCGTCCCCGGCTTCGTCTCCCACGTCGAGCTGCTCTGGGATCTCCCGACCGTCGCGCGCTTCTTCCGCCGCCTCGCCTCCTTCACGCGGCTGATCGTCTTCGACAAGCGGGGACAGGGCCTCTCCGACCGCCCCGGCAGGCCGCCTACGCTGGAAGATTCGATGGACGACCTCGCAGCGGTGATGGAGGCTGCGGGCTCGGAGGAGGCAGCGGTATTCGGCGTCTCGGAGGGCGGCCCGATGTCGGCGCTGTTCGCGGCGACCTTCCCCGAGCGCGTCTCCTCCTTGATCCTCTACGGGACCTGGGCCAGGCTGGCACGGGCTCCCGACTACCCGACGGGATGCCTCTCGAGATGCTCGATCGATGGAGGGAGGTGATGCGCGCCCAATGGGGCGGCCCGGTCGGGATCGAGAACTGGGCGCCGAGCGCAGTTGGGGACGAGGAGTTCGAAGCGTGGTGGGCCCGGTTGCTGCGGCAGGGCACCAGCCCGGCGGGCGCGACGGCGCTGATCGACCTCTACCGCGAAATCGACGTGCGCTCGGTCCTGCCCAGCATCCGCGTGCCGAGCGTCGTCCTGCATTGCCGCGACGACCGGGTGATCCGCATCGGCCACGGCCGCTACCTGGCCGAGCACATCCCGGGGGCCGCCCGGATCGAGCTCGAGTGCCGGGACCATCTCGCCTGGCTCGGAGATCAGGAGTCGCTGCTCGACGAGGTCGAGGAGTTCCTCGTCGGCAGCCGCGGGGGGCCCGGGGCCGAACGCGTCCTGACCACGGTCCTCTTCACCGACATCGTCGGTTCGACCGAGACCGCCGCCTCCCTCGGCGACAGGCGCTGGCGCGACCTGCTCGAGCGCCACGACGCAATCGTGCGCCGCCAGATCAGGGTGCACCGCGGACACGAGGTGAAGGCGATGGGCGATGGGTTCCTCGCCACCTTCGACGGACCGGGGAGGGCGATCCGCTGCGCCGTGGCGATCCGCGACGAACTGAAGGGAATCGGGATCGAGGTGCGGGCGGGCATCCACACCGGCGAGGTCGAGCTGATCGGGGACGACGTCGGCGGCATGGCGGTCCACATCGGGGCGAGGGTCGGCGCGCTCGCCCAACCGGAAGAGGTCCTCGTCTCCAGCACGGTGCGAGAGCTGGTCGTCGGCTCGGGGGTCGACTTCGTCGACCGAGGATCCCATCCACTCAAGGGCGCGCCGGGGGAATGGCGCCTCTACGCGGTTGCGACCTGAGGGAGCGGGCGCGCCCGGTTTGGCAGAGGGCCCCGCGGGGGAGGAGAATGCGCCCATGGCCTTCCCCGGACCGGATGGCGCCCTCGGTGCCGACCAGCTGCTCGCCTCGGCCCGGGGCGACCTCCATCGCCTTACCCCCGCAGAGGCCCTCGCGGAGCTGCGGCAGGGCGCGGCTCTGGTCGACATCCGCCCCAGGGAGCAGCGTGAGCGCGACGGGCTGCTCCCGGGCGCCCGGGTCATCCAGCGCAACGTCCTCGAGTGGCGGCTCGACCCGCGCGGGGCAGATCGTGACGCCGAGATCGCCGTCCCCGGGCGGAGGGTGATCCTGATCTGCGACGAGGGCTATCAGTCGAGCCTGGCGGCGGCCACCGTCAGGCGCTTCGGCATCGACGCGACCGACGTGGTCGGAGGCGTCCAGTCCTGGCTGGCCGAGGGGCTGCCGACGAGCCCATGCGGAAGCGGCGGCGGCGAGGGCGCCGCCTGAGGAGGGAAGGCGCGTGGACGTCGCGATCGCCGGGGGACACGGGAAGATCGGCCTGCGTCTCGGGAGGATGCTGGCCGAGCGCGGCGACCGGGTGCGCGGCCTGGTCCGCGACCCGGCCCAGGCCGAGGACCTGCGGCGTTCCGGCGTCGAGCCCATCGTCTGCGACCTGGAGAGGGCCGACGACGTCACCGATGCGGTGCGGGGCGCCGAGGCTGTCGTGTTCGCGGCCGGGGCCGGGCCGGGCAGCGGGGCCGAGCGCAAGCGGACGGTGGACCGCGGCGGCGCGCTGAAGCTGATCGAGGCGGCGAGGGCGTCGGGGATCCGCCGCTTCCTGATGATCAGCGCGATGGGCGCCGCCGATCCGCCCGCCGAGGGCGGCGACGTCTACGGCGAGTACCTGCGCGCCAAGGCCGAGGCCGACCGCGCGCTGGGCGCCGCCGGGCTCGATCACACGATCGTCCGGCCGGGCCGGCTCACCGACGACCCCGGCAGGGGACGGATCGCCGTGGGCGAGCGCCTCGGGCGCGGCGAGGTGAGCCGCGCCGACGTGGCCGCCACCCTGGCCACCGTGCTCACCGCGCCCAACACGATCGGCGCCACCTTCGAGCTTCTCGCCGGGGAGACGCCCATCCCCGAGGCCGTCGCGGGCCTCTGATCGTCGGCGGTCGCTTGACGGCAGCGCCCGGCTCGGAGAGCATCCCCGACCGGAGGGAAGGGATTTGAGCAAGGCTTGGTCAGCCCTGGCGGCCGGTTCTGTCGTCATCTGCATGCTCGCCGCGCACGCGGCGAATGCGCCTGCCGCCATGTACTGGGGAGCGACGATCAGCGGCGAAACCTACGGCCAGACCCAGAACGCGCCCTTCAACCAGGCGGCGTGGGACCTCTTCGAGCGGCACGCGGGTAAGCGGGTCGCGGTGCTCAACATGGGCCAGCAGTGGGGGCGGTTCGACAATGCGCAGATGGACGCGACCTGGGCCCGGGGAGCGATTCCCGTGGTGACGATGGGGCTCGGCGAAGGTGTGACGCTCGAGGAAGTCGCCGCCGGGGGCCAGGATGCGGCGATAAGGAGCTGGGCCGCGGCGGCGCGGGACTGGGGCCATCCGTTCTTCTTCGCGCCCTGGTGGGAGATGAACGGAGCCTGGTACTCCTGGGGCCGTGACCCGAGCTTCGTCGCCGCCTGGCGGCGCTTCCACGACCTGGTCGAATCCGAGGGCGCGACCAACGTGACCTGGTCTTGGGTCTCCAACAGCCTCTGGTACGACCCCGAATCCGATCCCGGCCCCTACTACCCGGGCGACGCCTACGTCGACTGGACCGGCATCGACACCTACAACTGGGGCCGCAACCCGGCGCAGCCGGATCGCTGGATCAACCCCGAGCAGACGATCGGCCCGACCCTGGCACGGGTGCGGGAGATCGCTCCCGAGAAGCCGGTGATGATCCTCGAGAGCGCCTCGTCGGAGTTCGGCGGCAACAAGACCGACTGGATCGCCGAAATGCTCGGCACCTACCTGCCCCACCACCCCGAGATCGGGGCCTACCTCTGGTTCAACTGGAACTTCCTCAAGCCCAACGGGCTGCGCGCCGACTGGCCGATCGAGAGCTCGGCCACGGCGCAGCAGGCATTCCGCGCGGGGATCCAGAGCGGCCTCTTCCTTACCCGGGCGCAGGGCCTCGAGGACCTGCACAGGGTCCCCCTGCCCGCGGCCGGCGTCGCCGAACCGGCCGCCGACGCCGACCTCTCGCCGTCGGGGGAGGGCGTCGGCCCGCCGCGGGTCGCGGTCGCACCGGACGGCACCGCCACCGTCGTCTGGAGCGGGCTGAGGGAAGGAACCCACCGGATCTACGCGCGCCGGATCGCGCCGAGCGGCACAGCCGGGCCGGTCCAGCGCCTGTCGGCGCCTGAAGAGGACGCCCTCTCCCCCCAGGTTGCGGTCGGCCCCGACGGAACGGCGACCGTCGTCTGGATCCGCTCCGACGGCTCCTCTTCCTCGTGCAGGAGCGCCGCATACGCCGATCCGGGGCCCTCGAGGAAACCGAGGACCTCTCCTCCACCGGTCGCGACGCAGCCGAGCCCCAGGTCGCCGTCGGGCCCGACGGAACCGCGACCGTGGTCTGGAAGCGGTTCGACGGGTATCACTTCCTGGTCAAGGAGCGGCGCGTCGCTGCCGATGGGACGGTCGAGGCCGCGGGGACCCACACGCTCTCGGCGACCGGACGGGACGCGGTCGAACCGCAGGTCGCGGTCGGCCCCGACGGGACCGCGACCGTCGTCTGGAGCCGCTTCGACGGAGAAGACACGATCGTCCAGGAGCGGCGGGTCGCAGCCGACGATTCGCCGGCGCCCGACATCCTCGACCTCTCCGCAACGGGGCAGAACGCCGTCGAGCCGGACGTCGCCGCCGGCCCCGACGGCAGCGCCACCGCGGTCTGGGCTCGCTCCGACGGCGACCACACGATCGTGCAGGAGCGGAGGGTGGGCCCGGCCGGCGAGCCCGACCCCGCTGCCAACTCGCTCTCGACGCCTGGAGGCGACGCCGCCGAGCCGCAGGTCGCTGTCGGCAGCGACGGGACGGCGATCGCGGTCTGGGAGCGCTTCGACGGATCGAGCTTCGTGATCCAGGCGCGCCGACTGACCCCTGCCGGCAGCCCGGGCCCCGCGGCCTCCAACCTGTCGGCGACGGACGGAGACGCAGCCGAACCACAGGTGGAGATCGCGCCCGACGAGAGCGCCACGATCGTCTGGGCCCACTTCGACGGCTCGGACTTCGTCATCCAGCGCCGTGACGTCGCCGCCGACGGAACGCCCGCGCCCGAGATCGTCGACCTCTCGGCCCCAGGCCGGGGCGCCGGGGCGCCGCAGCTCGCTCTCGGCGCCCACACCACCGTGATCTGGAGGCGCTTCGACGGCGCCGGGGACGTCGTCCAGGGCGTTCCGGCCGCAGTGCCGGGCATTCCGGCCGGAGTCCCGGGCCTGCCCGCCGCCTCCCTGAGCCCGGCGGCCCATGATTTCGGCGAGGTCGCGGTCGGCGCCGAGCGCAGCGAGGTGACCTTCGACCTGATCAGCTCGGGCAGCGCCCCACTGAGCGTCTCCTCGGTCTCGGTCTCGGGCGCCGACCCCGGGCAGTTCGACCTGGCCGGCACCGGCGCCTGCCTGGAAGCGCCGCTCGCGCCCGGCTACGGGTGCCGGCTCACGGTTGCCTTCGAGCCCTCCGAAACCGGCGAGCTCACCGGGACGCTCGAGATCCTCAGCGACGACGCGTCGAGCCCCGCCCGGGCTTCGCTGTCGGGAATCGGCATCCCGAACGAAGGCGGCAGACCAACCCCCTCGCCGCCGGCGGCGAGGCCCAGGACGCCCCGGCCGGTTCCAGCCACGGTCTCCAACGCCTTCTCCATTGGCCGTCCGGCTCGCAACCGGCGCCTGGGGACCGCCAGGCTCCCCGTCCATCTGCCCGGGCCCGGAACGCTGATCGCCGCAGGCTCCCTGGCGCGCACTGCGCGCATGCGCGTTGCCCGGCCGCGCACCGTGAGGCTGACGATCCGGGCACGTGGGCAGGCTCGCCGACGACTCGACCGGCGGGGAAGCGTGGCCGTGTGGCTGACGCTGACCTTCGCGCCCCGTGGAGGGGAGCCGGGAACCCGGAGGGCGCGGCTGAGGCTGGTCAAGCTCCGGCGCAGGGCCCACTGCCGCCACAGAGTCCGGCGCCCGCCCCCCAGCCCGGGCTCCGGACGGCGATGTGCACGCTGATCCTCTGCCTGGATCCGGGCTCGCGGTGGCCGGCAGTCATGGCCGCCACCCGTGACGAGTTTCGCTCGCGCCGCTGGCAGCCACCCTCCGAATGGTGGCCGGACCGGCACCCGCAGCTGATCGGCGGCCGCGACCTGCAGGGGGGCGGCACCTGGCTGGCGGTCGATTCAGCTCGCTCGCGGGCCGCGATCGTCCTCAACCGGATCGAGCAGACCGGGCTCACGGATCGGGAGGCGGGCAGCCGCGGCTCCCTCCCCCTGCTCGCCGCCGGTCGTGGAGCCGAGGCGGTCGACCGCCTGGACCCGCGCCTCCTGCGGCCCTTCAACCTCGTCCTCGCCGAATCCGGCACCGCGACCTCGGTGGCGCTACGACGGCACCGAGCTCAGTCCAGGCACGAGATCCACCCCGGCCTCCACATCCTCACCGCCGCCGACCTCGACGACATGCGCAACCCGCGCCAGCGCCACTGGCTGCCCAAGTTCAGGGATGCGGCTCCGCCGTCCCGCCCGAGGCGACGACCGGGCCCCCGCCGGCTGGGGCGGATGGCCCGGTCCTGCTGGCGGACGTCGACAGGCCCTACGACGACCCACGCGCCCTGAACGTGCGCCGGGGCGGCGCCGACGGCGCCTTCGGCACGGTCTCGGCATCCCTGATCGCCCTCGCCGAGGACCGAGTTCGGTACGAGTTCTGTCCCGGCCCGCCCGACCGGACGGAGTGGGAACTGGTGCTCTGAGCCGGCGACGTGCATGCCGGCAGCGGTTCCGGATACGACGTGTCGAAGGTGTTCTTCAGCCAGCAGTTGCCTTCGCCGGTTCCGTCCCAGGCCAGATCAACCGCGAACACCGGCGGCAGCGTGGGCGCCGGATCCGTGCCATTCCCGGTCACCGTGTTGAAGACGACCGAGTTGCCGTCCGAGTAGGGGTCGATGTCGAGGCTCGCGCAGACTTCCGCGGGCAGTTCCTGGGCGAGGCAGATGTTGGCGACAGCGACTCCGTAGGAGCCGTTGCCGGTCACCCGGTTCGCCCTGACCAGGTTTTCGTCGGCGGCCATCAGCAGGATCCCGGTGCCGGGCGGCACCTGGCAGACGGCATCCTCGGGGTCGACGCATGTGTTGGGACGGTTGTTTTCGCGAACCACGTTGTGGGCGATGACGTTGTCGCGGTTCACCTTGGCATCGAGGAACGGAAGGTCGAAGGAGAGGATCCCGCCCGTGTTGCCGTAGGAGAGGTTGTGATCGGCCCGGATCCCGACGCTGTTCTCGACCTCGAAGCCGCTGACGTTGCCGGTCGCGACATTGTGGTCGACGCGGGAGTCGAACGATTGGCCGATGTAGTGCCCCGTGTCGTTGGCGCCAGAGGCGAACGAGTGGTCGAGGCGACCGTCGAATACGTGTGACGGGTAGGTCCCGTACTCGCCGTTATCGACCGCCCTCACGCGGGTGATGCGCCAGTGGTCCACGCAGGAGAGCAGGATTCCGTCGCGGCGCGGTCCCCCCGGCCGACGATGCTGATGCCGTCTTCGGTCACCGCGACTGCGCAGGCACGCCCCGGCCTGGGCGGGCATTCGCCGCCCGTCTCCCGGTAGGTCCCCGGGGCGATCAGCACCGTGTCGCCCGCGTGGGCTTCGTCGACGGCCGCCTGGATCGAGTCCCCCGGACGCACGTGGAGCACCCGCGCCCCGGCGAGAGCGGGAAGGGCGAGCAGGGCGAGCGTGGCGATGGTCAGGTACAGCCCAAACGAGCGAGAACGCATGGATCCTCCTTGGTTGCCGGCACCTCCGCTGCCCCGTGGTCTACCCGGCTCGCGACCACACGCAAACCTGCGCTGTGACCCGCCAAACCGGACTCTGCCCGGGGATGAGCCGGCGTGAATCGGGTAACGAAACCCAACGCGCAACCCAGGGAGCCAATGATGTTCGGCGAGCTGACCGCCGCCGTCTCCAACAGCCCGCTCACATATCTCGTCGTCCTCGGGGCGGCCGCCGGCGACGTCCTCTTCCCCGTGATCCCGTCGGAGACGATCGTGATCGCCGCCGCGGTGATCGCCGCCCGGACCAGTCTCAAGCTGTCGATCATCGTGCCGGCAGCCGCCGTTGGCGCGCTTCTCGGAGACAACATCGCCTACCTCGTGGGCGACAGGGCCGGCGAGCCGCTCATCCGCCGCCTCTTCCACGGCAGGCGCGCCAGGGACCGCCTGCGGTGGGCGAGACAGGCCGTACGCAGGCGGGGCGTCAGCGTGATCCTCGTGGGACGCTTCATTCCCGGCGGTCGGACCGCGGGAACGATCTCCGCCGGCATGCTCGACATGCGCTACCGCCACTTCCTTCCCGCCGACGCCTGCGCCGCCACCGCGTGGGCGGTCTACGCGTCCCTGCTCGGCTATCTGGGCGGCGAGAAGTTCGAACACAACTTCTGGCTCCCGCTCGTGCTGGCGCTGGGAGTCGCGACGCTGGCGGGGCTGCTGATCGAGGGGTGGCGGCTGCTGCAGCGTCGCCGGGGCAAGGACGTCCTCGGGGACGAGCTCGACCGGTGAAAGGCGGGGCGTCCACCCCGCGATCGCGCGGCTTCGATCGGGCCGCTCGGGCAATCGTCACGTTGCGGTACCCGATCGTGCTCGCCTGGGTGGCCGCCGCCGTGCTCGCCGTCAACGGCCTCCCCTCGATCTTCGCCGCCAAGTCCGGAACGCTCAACAACCTCCTCTCGAGCTCCGCGCAGCCCCTCGTCGCCGAACGGGAGGCGCTGCGGAAATTCGGGCTCCCCCTTCTCAGTCACTCCGTCGCAGTGACGACCGACGAACGGAGCCTCACCGGGGCGCAGCTCAATCGGGCGATCTCCTACGTCGCCGAGGTCGACCGCAGGCCGTTCGGCGAGTCTCACCTGCGGGCCGTGCCCCTCTTCGATGCACCCGGCTTCATCGGCAACGCCTTCCCGCCCTCGGGCAACCCATCCTCCGCCCGCCCCTTCATCGCCTACCTCTACGTGGACCCGGCGCTGCGCCCGTCTCTGTAATCGGGGTGACGGGCCCTTCGGGCCTCACGCCCGCAGGCGCACGGGAAGGGTCTTGAGCTGATTTGCGAACGGCGACTCGACGTATCGGGGCGTGCCCGCGATCCCCATCTCGGGGAACCTCGCGAGGGTCTCCTCGATCAGGATCCTCAGCTCCAGGCGCGCCAGCGCAGTCCCGAGGCAGAAGTGCCGGCCGCCGGCCCCGAACGCCTGGTGCTCGGGGTTGCGCCGGACGTCGAAGCGGTCGGCGTGCTCATAGCGGCTCTCGTCCCGATTCGACGACGGGTACCACATCACCAACTTCTCGCCCTCGCGGATCGCCTGCCCGTGCAGCTCGGTGTCGCGGGTCGCGGTGCGGGCGAAATGGGCGAAGGCGGGGTACATGCGCAGCGACTCCTCGACCGCCGCCGGCACCAGCGAGGGGTCCGCGGCCACCGCCGCCAGCTGGTCGGGGTTCTCGATCAGCGCCCTCATTCCGCTGCAGTAGGTCGCCTTGGTGCTGTCGTTGCCGGCTGCCATCAGCAGGACGAAGCCCATCACGATCTCGTGGTCCGCGAGGCGCTCGCCGTCGATCTCGGCGTGGACCAAGACGCTCGTCAGGTCGTCGGTCGGCTTCTCCCGGCGCTCGGCGATCAGCCTCCCGCAGCGCTCGAACACCTCCGGCACGTCCCGTTCCATCACGGTCTGCGTTCCCTCCGGCGTCGCGTCCGGGTCGCCCGCCTGGAGGATCGTGTTCATCAGCCTGGCCCACACCTCATCGTCCTCCCGCGGGATGCCCATGAAGCTGCCGATCACGCGCGCCACCACCGGCTGGGCCACGTCGTCGACCAGGTCGCAGTAGTCCTGGCCCTCGAGCCGATCGAGCACCTCGACCACGATCTCGCGGATCGCGTCCTCGTGCTCGGCGATCCGCTTCGGCGTGAACCCCTGCTGGAAGAGCGCCTTGATGCGATCGTGCTTGGGCGGGTCCATGCCGATGAACATCGCCTGCTGAAGCTCCAGGGGGAGGATCGCGTTCTTCAGGGCCGTGAAGCCGCCAAGTTCGGAGGAGTAGGTCTGCCAGTCGCGGCTGACCTCGTGGACGTCGTCGGCCGTGGTAACCGACCAGAAGCCGTCCTCCTCCGGGTACTCGGAGATCCGCGCGGACCAGTGGACCGGGCACTCGCTGCGCAGGCGCCGGAACAGCTCGTGTGGCGGGCCTTCCTTGAAGTTGGCCCGGTCTCCGACCAGCACCTGATCGAGGGGCATGCGGTCCTCACCATCGACGCTCATAGAACGTCCTTCCGTCGTGTCTTGGCGGGTACGCCAGCCTACTGCCACCTGGCCCTGACCGCCAGGGGCGCGCCGCACGGCGGGGAGATCCCTCAGGCCGAGCTGAGCCGCTCGACCTCGTCGTCGTCGAGCTCGATCTCGGCCGCGGCAAGGTTCTCTTCGAGGTGCTCGATCGAGGAGGTTCCGGGGATCGGGACCATGACCGGAGACCGATGCAGCAGCCAGGCGAGCGCAATCTGACCGGAGCTCGCATCGTGATCGGCGGCGATCTCGGCGGTGGCCCCCCCGGGCGCGGCCAGCTCGCCCGCGGCGAGCGGGAACCAGGGGATGAAGCCGATGCCGAGCTCCTGGCAACGCTCGAGCACCGGCTCGGCGGACCGGTCGGTGAGATTGAAGCGGTTCTGCACAGAGACCACCTCGACGATCCCCCGCGCGATCTCGAGCTGCTCAAGGTCGACGTTGGAGACGCCGACGTTGCGGATCTTGCCCTCCTCCTGGAGCTCCCTCAGCGCCCCTACCGATTCCTCGTAGGGCACCTCCGGATCGGGGGCATGCAGCTGGTAGAGGTCGATCTGCTCGACCCGCAGCCGGCGCAGCGAGCCCTCGCAGGCCTCCTTCAGGTGCTCGGGGCGCCCATTGCGCGGCCATTTGCCGGGGCCCGTGCGCTCCAAGCCGCCCTTCGTCGCGACCGTGATCCCGTCGTACGGATGCAGCGCCTCGGCGATCAGCCGCTCGCTGACCTCGGGCCCGTAGGAGTCGGCCGTGTCGATCAGGTCGACGCCAAGCTCGGGCAGGCGGCGCAGCAGCTCCCGTGCCGCGTCCGGATCGGGAGGCGGGCCCCAGACGCCGTCGCCGGTGATCCTCATCGCCCCAAAGCCGAGGCGCCTGGCCTGGAGGTCACCGAGCTCGATCGTCCCCGCCGAGCCGTCCGTCAGTGCTTTCACCGGCTCCATCGCATGCTCCTTTCGGCTTCTCTTTCTCAGATCGGGTATTCGCGCGGCTCGTGCTGGACGCTGACCCAGTGGTCTGTCGTGAACTCCTCCACGGCCCAGTGGCCGCCGAAGCGGCCCACGCCCGATGCCTTCACGCCGCCGAAGGCGGTGTTGGCTTCGTCGTTCACCGGCGAGTCGTTGACGTGCGTCATGCCGGCTTCGATACGCATCGCGAGCCGCACTCCACGCTCGGCGTCCCGCGTGAATATCGCGCTCGAGAGCCCGTACTCGGTGTCGTTGGCGATCGCCAGGGCGTGCTCGGCGTCGTCTGCGCGCACCACGGTGACCACGGGACCGAAGACCTCCTCTCGGGCGACCGGCGAGTCGTTGCCCGAGAGCAGGACGTGCGGCGGCAGCAGCAGGCCGGTCGGTCCGACCGGATGCCCGCCGAGCAGCTGCTCGGCACCGTCGGCGGTCGAGCGGGAGAGCTTGTCCCGGATCGAGTCGAGCTGGGACTCGTTGATCACAGGCCCAAGCTGCGTCTCAGGCACCGAGGGGTCGCCGACGATCAGATCGGCGACCCTCTCGACCAGGCGCTCGACGAACTCATCGTGGATGGCGTCCTCGACGATCACGCGATTGGCGATCATGCAGATCTGGCCCTGGTGGGCGAGGCTGCCGAAGACCGCGGCGTCGAGAGCGCGGTCGAGGTCCGCGTCGGCGAGGACCAGCAGCGGGCCGTTGCCGCCGAGCTCGAGCGAGAGCCGCTTCAGCGGTGCCTTTGCGGCGATGCTCCGCCCGACCGGCGTCGAGCCGGTGAAGGAGATCACGGACGGGACGGGGTGCTCGACGATCGAGTCGCCGATCTCGCTTCCGGACCCGACCACGACGCTGAGCAGCCCCGGCGGCAGGCCGGCCTCCTCGAAGATCCTGGCGAGCAGGAGGCCACCGGTCACCGGGGTGTCGCTCGCCGGCTTCAGCACCACGCCGTTGCCGACCGCAAGGGCCGGAGCCAGCGAGCGATTGGAGAGCTGCATCGGGAAGTTCCAGGGGCTGATCGTCGCAATCACGCCCGCGGGCGATCGATAGACGCGGCTCTCCTTGCCGGGGATGTCGGCGGGCAGGATCTCACCCGTGACGTGATGGGGCATCGAGGCGGCCTCCGCCGTGCCGGCCAGCACAAGGCTCCACTCGAGCTCCGCCTTGGCGCGGGTCCCGCCCGTCTCCTGGATCAGCCACCCGAGGATCTCGTCCCTGCGGGCGCGCAGCACGTCCCCCGCGCCGCGCATGACCTCGGCGCGGTCCGCCGGCGATCGCTGCGCCCACTGGCGCTGGGCGGCCCGCGCCGCCTCGAAGGCCTGGTCGAGGTCCGACCGGTCGGCGAGTCGGATCTCGGTCAGCGTCTCCCCGCTCCACGGGTCGACGTCGGCGCTCCGGGAGTCCGCGCAGCCCTCGCGCCACTCCCCGGCCAGGGGCATCGTGTCGAAGCCTTCGTAGGGTTGGGGCGCGGCCATCCTCGCCCCTGTACCCACATGCGGGCCGACCATGCGCGGGGCATCTGGCGATGAACTCGGGCGCATCGGAACCAGGCTCTGCATACTGTGAATCGTGGCAACCGCGAAGACGGCCCAGAGACGATCCGGCGGTGAGGATCGCCTGCCGGATGAGTTGGTGATCCTGATCGAGCGGTTCGATCGTGAGGTGATCGACGTGCCCAGCGGCGAGGCGAGAATCCGGCTTGCGGTCGACGACGTGGGCGAGTGGGACGCGGCGATCGATGGAGAGCGGGCCACCCTCCAGCCCGCCGAGGAGAGCGAGGAGCCCGACGCCGTGCTGAGCGCGGACCGGGCAACCTGGCGATGGATCGCACGGGACGTGCGCGGTGGCATGGAGGCCTTCCGGAGTGGGCGGCTCAGCGTGCGACAGAACCTCCACCTCGGGGTGGGATTCCTGGCCGCGACCGGCCCCCTCGCCGACGAGCGCCGACTCCGATTCGACTCGCTCGAGACCCGTCAGGGGCGCATCTCGACCCTCTCGGCGGGCAGCGGCGACCCGGTGCTCTGCATCCACGGGCTGGGCGGGACGAAGGCTTCCTTCCTGACCACCGTGGCGGCGCTCGCCGACGGGCACCGGGTCATCGCCCTCGACCTCCCGGGCTTCGGGGACTCCGAAAAGCCGCTGACCGCCGCCTACGACGCGGCCTACTTCGCCGACTCCGTCGTCGCCCTGCTCGACGAGCTCGAGATCGAGCGCGCGCACATGATCGGCAACAGCATGGGCGGGCGGGTCGCGATCGAGCTCGCCCTCGAGCATCCGGAGCGGGTCCGGAAGGCGGCGCTGCTGAGCCCGGCGCTCGCCTGGCTGCGCAGCCGCCGTGGGCGCTGGCTGCTGCAGGCTCCGCTTCCCCTCCTGGGCCTCGCGCAACCCGCGCCGCGGGTGATCACGGAGCCGATCGTGCGCAACCTCGTGCCCGGCGGCAGGGACGGCTGGACGGCGGCCGGCGTCGACGAGTTCCTCCGCTCCTTCCTCACCCCGCGAGGGCGGGTCGCCTTCTACAAGGCGGCGAGGAGCATCTACCTCGACGAGCCGCACGGCGAGCGGGGTCTCTGGCCGCGGCTCGCCCGGATGCAGTGCGACAGCCTGTTCGTCTGGGGACGGCAGGACCAGCTCGTGCCGATCGCCTTCATGAAGCACGTCGAGCGAGCGCTGCCCAGCGCCCGGCACCTCGAGCTGGACTGCGGCCACGTGCCCCAGATGGAGGCGCCGGAGGAGACGCACGCCGCGATCACGCGCTTCTTCGACTCGACCTAGCCGGAGCGATGGAGGAACCGAGAAAGTGAGGGAGATCATCGGCGAGACGATCGGGGCGACTCGCGCAACGGCCTCGGCGATGGTTCAGGACCTGCTCGGCCTTCACGCCGAGGACCCCCTCGCCGAGCGAGATCCGGAGTTCATCCGCGAGACCCTGCCCTCGGCGAGGCGGCTGATGAGGCTGTACTTCCGCCCGAAGGTCAGGGGGCTCGATGAGATCCCGGCCGAGGGGCCCGTCCTGCTCGTCGGCAACCACTCCGGCGGCACGCTGATCGCCGACACCTTCGCCTTCGCCTACGCCTTCTACGATCACTTCGGCCCCGACCGGCTCTTCTTCCAGCTCGCGCACGACCTCGTCTTCCACGTCCCGGGCCTGCGGCCGCTGCGCCGGTACGGGACGATTCCCGCGAGCCACGCAAACGCCCTCGCGGCGCTCGACAGGGGCGCCGCGCTCCTCGTCTACCCGGGCGGCGACCATGAGACCTACCGACCTTCCTGGCACTCCGGCGAGATCGACTTCGGCCACCGGACCGGCTTCGTGCGGCTGGCGCTGGCGGCTGACGTGCCGATCGTCCCGGTGGTGTCCGTGGGCGGCCAGGAGACCGCGCTATTCCTGACCCGCGGAGAACGGCTCGCGAGCCTCCTTCGCCTGGACCGCCTGTTGCGTCTGGACGTGGTGCCGATCCAGATCGCCCCTCCGTTCGGGATCACGGTGCTGGACCTGCCCGGCCGGATCCCGCTCCCGTCCCAGGTCACGATCCAGATCCTCCCCCCGATCGAGCTGCGCCGCAGGTTCGGCCCGCGCCCCGACGTCGAGGCCGTCTATCGCACGATCACGACGATGATGCAGGAGGAGCTGGACGAGCTGTCCGCCGAACGCGATCTGCCGGTGGTCGGGGCGCTCCACCACCGGCGTGGGGGCAGCGCTGTGGTCGAGGAGCTCGAGCATGGCGGCCTCGAGCGCGAGGTCAAGGCCGCGCTGGCCGCCGAGGAGAAGCTGCGTCGCCCGAGTTGACCGGTCGCGAGACGAGGGCTAGGGGGCTGGGCTCGCCGGGGTGAGCTTCTCATCGAGTCCCGTAAGGCGCAGGACCCGTGACACCTCCTCGGACTTACTCGGAAGGAATCGAAGCCGATCGGTCCCGTCGTCCTCCTGTAGCAGGCGGACCAGCAGGGCGATGCCGGTCGAGTCGATGAAGGAGAGCTCCCGCATGTCGACGACGATCCGCGCAGGCGCTTCCTCCAGCGCCTCGCGCAGCGCAGCCTCCGCCACCGACGAGTTCGACAGGTCCATCTCACCGTCGAGCACGATCACGCACCGATCGTCTTCGCGGTCAACTCGGACAGTCAGCAGCCCGTTGCGCATCTCACTTTCGTCGAAAACAGCCATAGAACCCCCTTCGATCGAGAACTCTCTTGACTGCGGCAAAGCCAGCGCGCGTCCCAAGAGCGGTCGAGCCTCGAGCCTTTCCCGATGAAGGGAACACCAGTCTTTGCCGATGACTTTGTGGCACTTACCAGTGAACCGCTGCAGATATTACGCCAGTGCCTGGAGCAGATCAAATATCCGCAGCGGTCCCGATACCCACCCGTGACCGGCGGCCGGCGCGCGCTTCAGGCGGCATCGGACGGGAAACGGGCATGGCGATGGGACGCACCGACAGCCTCGGGCCAGGCCCGCGAAAGGCCTTCTCGTTCCACTCAGCGCCGGGGCCCCTAGGCCCGGGACTCGTTCACCGCCACCGCGGCGCGAATCAGCGCCTTCAGCGCCTCCTCATCGATCTCCTCGCCCTCCTGGATGTCGATCGCTCTCCTCGTGTTGCCCTCGAGGCTGGCGTTGAAGAGGCCCGAGGGGTCGTCCAGCGAGGCACCCTTGGCGAAGGTCAGCTTCACCGCGCTCTTGTACGTCTCACCCGTGCAGATGATCCCGCCGTGCGACCAGACCGGGACCCCCCTCCACTTCCACTCCTCGACCACCTCGGGGTCTGCCTTCTTGATCAGCTCGCGGACCCGGGCGAGCGTCTCACCCCGCCAGTCGCCGAGCTCCGCGATCCTCGCGTCGATCAGCCGGGAGGGAGCCTCGCTCCCTTCTGTCGCTCTCTTGTCACGCTCATCCCCCTTCACGGTTCTCCCCTCAGTCCTCGGCGCCACGATCGCACGGTCGAATCGAGCATCTAGGCAATGGGCGGCTGGTCGATGCGCACCAGGTTGCCGGCCGGGTCGCGGACGGCGAAGTCCCGGGTGCCCCACGGCTGGTCGGCCGGCTCCTGCACGATCTCGGCGTCCGCGGCGCGCACCCTGTCGAAGGCGGCGTCGAGGTCATCGGTTTGGAAGTGGACGCCGTTGAGGGCGCCCTTGGCGACGAGCGCCGCGGCCGCGTCACCGTCGGCGGGGCCGCCGTTGACGTAATTGGTGAGCACGATCGAGACGCCGGGCTGCGTGGTGGCACCGACGGTGATCCAGCGGAAGCCCTCTTTGCCGACGTCGTTGCGCAGCTCGAGGCCGAGCGTGTCGCGGTAGAAGGCAAGGGCCGAGTCGGGGTCCGGAACTATGACGAAGCACTGCGAGAGGGTCAGGTTCATGGCAGCAAGGCTAGGGGGCCTGCGCCCGCCGCGTTTCTCCGATCCTGCTCGGCTTGCGGCTCGGGCGGGTGAGGTCCCTGGCGATGCAGCCCGGAACCGTCGCCAGCGCTCCGTGATCGCGGGCCCGGTACCTCGTCGGCGTCTCACCCACCAGCTCGGTGAAGCGGGTGCTGAAGGAGCCGAGCGAGGTGCAGCCGACCTCCATGCAGACCTCGGTCACCGACAGGTCCCCCCGGCGCAGCAGAGCCTTCGCCCGCTCGACTCGCCGTGTCATCAGGTAGGCATGGGGAGTCTCCCCGTAGGTCGCCCGGAACCGCCGCGCGAAGTGCGCGGTGGACATCAGCGCGGCTCGAGCGAGCGCGGCGACGTCGAGCGGCCTCGCGTACTCGCGATCGATCAGGTCGCGGGCGCGTCGCAGATGTGAGAGGTTGGCGAGCTCCTCCGGCGTCACCGTGCCAGTGTAGGAGCCCGCCGGCACCCTCCCGTCGACGGCAGCGGCAGCAGGATGTCGATCGGGGTGCGGGCATGCCGCTCACAGGAGAGCGCTTTCCAGCCCCGTCACGGTTCGCTCCACCGCATCGTGGGCGATGTGTGGCCCGACCGGCAGGCTGAGGACCTCGTCGGCCAGCGTTTCGGCAATCGGGAAGGTTCCCTTCGGGGGCGCGTATCGGGCCAGGGCAACATGGGCGAAGGGCGGCGTCGGGTAGTGCACGAGGGTCTCGATCCCGTGCTCGGCGAGCAGCGCCCGCACCCGCTCGCGCTCCGGCACGCGCACGACGAATTGATGCCACACGCCGACGCTGGCGTCGTCGCGCGGAGGCAGCCCGACCGGCAGGGATGCGAGGGCCTCGAGGTAGCTGCCGGCCGCCTTCCGGCGGCGCGCGTTCCACTCGTCCAGCCAACGGAGCCTGACCCTGAGGAACGCGGCCTGGAGCTCATCGAGGCGGCTGTTGATCCCCACGTGCAGCGCCTCGCCGGCCCGCATGCCGTAGTTGCGCAACTCCCGCACCCGATCGATCAGAGCCGCATCGTCGCCCGTCACGCAACCCGCGTCGGCGAAGGCTCCCAGGTTCTTGCTGGGGTAGAAGCTCCAGGCGACCACATCACCGAGACCTCCCATCCCCCTCCCCTCGATCGTCGCCCCATGGGCCTGGGCCGCATCGCCGAGGACCTGCAACCCATGACCACGGGCCCAATCGAGGATCGGCCCCATCCCGGCGGGGCGGCCGTAGAGGTGCACCGGAATGACCGCACGGGTTCGCCTGCTGCGGGCATCCTCCAGGCGTTCGGGGTCGATCGTGTAGGTCGCCTCCACCGGCTCGACTCCGACCGGGACCGCGCCGACCGCGGCCACGGCAAGCCAGGTGACGACGCTGGTGTTGCTGGGCACGATCACCTCGTCGCCCCGTCCCACCCCCAGAACGCGCAGGCCCAGGACCAGGGCGTCGAAGCCGGATCCGACCCCGGCGCAATGACGCGCGCCGGAGTGGGCGGCGTACTCTGACTCGAAGGCCTCGAGCTGCGGCCCGAAGAGGAAGCGCCCGCTGCCCATCACGGCTCGGTAGGCCTGGTCGAGCTCAGGAGCGAGCTCCTCGAAAGCCGCCCCGAGGTTCAGGAACGACACCGTCATCGGCCAGGTCTATCTGACAGAGCCGGCAAGGGAGACCTCGGCGAACTCGTCGTAGTCCGTGATCTGGTCGGAAGGGTCGTAGACGTGCGAACAGAGCACGAGGAGCGCGGCATCCGAGGAGAACTCCCGGCACCGCACCCATACGCGCGGCGGCACGTAGAGCGCCGTCTCGGGGTCGGCGAGCCGGTGGCTCCCCCTCCCACCCCGCCAGATCAGCTCCACGGTGCAGCCGCCGGCGACGCAGCAGAGCACCTCGTGACCGACCCGCTGCGCGTGCTCCGCTCGGGTCGCGCCCGCGGGTACGTCGCGCACGAGGAAATAGCGGACGACCGAGAACGGGAGCGCCTCCTCGCCCTCGGCCACCGTCAGGGCGCCCCGGGCGTCGGCATACGTTCGGAGCTTCACCAGCCGCGGCCGCATCGGCGGCAATCTTCCCCCATCTCGGTATTTTCGCCACCATGGGAGCCCCCGACCCGGACCGTCGCCGGCCCTGGGCGCCGCCGCCGCTCGACGGCTATCGACCGATGGTCGTCAATGCCGCCCTCACCGGCGCCGTTCCCACGAAGGACGACAACCCGCTGGTACCCCTGACCCCCGATGAGATCGCCGCCGACGCCCTCGCGTGCGCCGCGGCCGGGGCGTCCATCGTCCACCTCCATGTTCGCGACGAGGCCGGCGTGCCCACCCACCGACGAGACCTCTACGAGCGAGCGATCGCCCCAATCCGCGAGCGCGCGCCGGAGCTGATCGTCTGCGTGACCACCAGCAGCCGCGTCGACCCCGACCCCGGCGCCCGCATGGTCGGCCTGGAGCTCGAGGAGGGCCTGCGGCCGGAGATGGCCAGCCTGACGCTGGGGTCGTTCAACTTCCCCGGCAGCGTCAGCAACAATCCACCGGCGACGATCGTGGCCCTCCTCGAGCGGATGGCCGAGCAGGGGGTGCGGCCGGAGTTCGAGGTCTTCGAGCCGGGAATGGTCAACACGCTGCACGTGCTCGCGGAACGCGGCCTTGTCCCAGAGCCGCCGGTCGTCAACGTGCTGCTGGGCTCGATGGGAACCAGCCCGGCGTTCGTCGCCGACCTCGCCCGAATCGTCGAGCGACTGCCGGCGGACGCCGAGTGGGCGGCCGCCGGGATCGGCGTCTTCCAACGGCCGATGACGATTGCGGCCGCGATCATGGACGGCAACGTCCGCACCGGCCTCGAGGACAACCCGCGGGGGGCCGGAACCGGCAGATGGGGCAACGTGGACGCGGTGCGCCTGGCCTCAGAAGCAGCGGCGCTTGCGGGCCGCGAGGTCTCCACGCCGAGCGAAGCGCGTCGCCGGTTCGGACTGGCGGCGGCGCGGCGGCGGCAGGGTTCCCCGTCCGCGATCAGCGACCTGGGCTCGGCCTGAGGCTGCCGTGGCCCGATGGATCATCTACGCATGCAGGACCCCCTATGCGGTTGAGATCGCGGAGTCGATCTGGCGCCGTGGCGAGGAGCTGATAGCACTGGTCGACAACCTGGCGGACGACGGGGGTGCAGACGCAGGCGCGGTGGAGGATGCAGGGGCAATCGGGGCCCCGCTGATCGCACCGGGCCGGCTCGACCCCTCACAGCTGGACCTCGACGTCGTCGTTCCCCTGATCACCCCCGCCCACCGCGTCATCGTCGAGGAGGAGGCAAGGTCGTTGGGATTTCACTCGTTTCCGATGCTGGCGGACCCGACCGCGACGCTCGCCCGGACGGCGCAGGTGGGAGAGGGCACCGCGATCAATGCCGGCGTCGTCGTCGCCGGGGGCACTGGGATCGGCCGTTTCGTACACGTGAATCGCTCCGCCTCGATCGGCCACCACGGCGTCATCGGCGACTATGCCACCCTCGGCCCAGGCTGCGTGCTCGCCGGCACCGTGACGGTCGGCCGGGGGGCCTTCATCGGAGCGGGAGCCACCTGCGCCCCCCAGGTCAGCATCGGCGCGAACGCGATAGTCGGCGCCGGAGCGGTCGTCACCCGCGACGTCCCCGCCGAGGCGGTCGTCGTCGGCAATCCGGCCGAGCCGCTTCCCGGGCGGAGCGGTGGCTATGGCGGCTCCTCGGTCCCCCCGCCGGAGGAGTGATCGTGAGTCGCCCGGTCGCGGCGATCCTGATCCCGACCCACGACCACGTGGCGACGATCGACTCTGCAATCCGCTCGGCCCTCGAGCAGACGGTGCGCGAGATCGAGGTGATCGTCGTCGGCGACGGCATCGGAGATCGGATGCGGCGGCTGGTCGAGCGAATCGGCAGCGAGGATGAGCGGGTACGCCTCCTCGACCTTCCCAAGGGCCCGCACCACGGTGAGGTCCACCGCGGCGCCGCAATCGAATCGACCCCTGCGGAGATCATCTGCTACCTCTGCGACGACGACCTGCTGCTGCCCGACCACGTCGAATCGATGCGGGAGCTGCTCGCCGATGCGGACCTAGCCCATAGCCAGAACGGCTACTTCGACGTCGATGGCACCTGGCACGGCCTCTTCGCCGATTTGGCCCTGCCGGCATTCCGCGCCTGGATGCTCGAGCCCGGCAACAACACGGTCTCCCTGACCGGAACCGCCCACACCGTCTCCGCCTACCGCCGACTCCCGCATGGCTGGCGGACGACCCCCCGCGGCTTCTGGCCCGACCAATACATGTGGCGGCAGTTCCTCGCCGAGCCCTGGGTCCGGGGGAGGTCGGCGACGCGGGTCACGGCGCTTCAGTTCCCGTCTCACCTCGGCCGCGAGCAGTGGGGGGAGGCGCGGAGGAGCGCGGAGCTCGAGCGATGGCGAGCGAGGCTGGCGACGTCAGAGGGGAGGGAACGGGTCAGGGCCGAGATCGACCGCTCGGTCAAGCGGCGGGCAACGGCGGAATGGATCCGGCTTGGCGAGATGGGCGGGCGCTTCGCCGAGCTGCAACGTCGGCTCGCCGAGAGCGAGGAGGGCCGGGAGCGCGCGACTGCGCAGAGCGCGGCGCTGGCCGGCCGACTGGCGGAGATCGAATCGACCCGCACCTGGCGCCTCCGCTCGCGCCTGCGGCGAGTGGGCGTCCTCCGCGCTCTGCTCGCCCGCAGCGCAACGCGTGACTGAGCGAGGACCGCCGCGGCAGCCCCTCATCCCTCCCCCACGTCGACCCATCTGCCGGCTCGCGCCGACTCCAGCACGGCCTCGGTGACCCGGACGGCGCGAACCCCGTCGGCGAACCCGGGGAGGCCGTCCGCCGGCTCGCCCCCGGCGATCGCCGCGTAGGTCTCGGCGACGAAGGCATCGAAGCAGTCGTGGTAGCCCTGCGGGTGGCCGCCGGGGAGGGTGACGTAGGCGGCTGCCTCGGGTGAGAGCGTGTCGAAGTCCCGGGGGATCCGCTCGGCGCCGGCGCGCCTGCGGACCGTCAGGGTCTCGGGCTGCTCCTGATCGAAGGCAATCGTCTCGCTGCTCGTCGATACCTCGAACCAGAGCTCGTTCTTGCGCCCAGCCGACACCTGGGAGACCACCAACGAGCCGACGGCTC
This sequence comes from uncultured Solirubrobacterales bacterium, assembly GCA_963712325.1. GTDB lineage: Bacteria > Actinomycetota > Thermoleophilia > Solirubrobacterales > 70-9 > VRUE01. The sequence continues at coordinate 268,133 of CAVQHG010000007.1, read as the reverse complement.
CACCCTCGGTCTCGAACAGCACGATCGCGATGTCCTCGGTCTCGACGGTGCGCGACCCCCGACCCGGGCCTCCCCGCTCGAACGATGCCCCTGGGGACCGCCGCCTGCGGGGATGGGCGATAGCCGTCCGGGCGGTCAGCGCCGCGATCCGGTCTCCTCCGGCGAACTCGATCAGGTCGCACCAGTGGGAGCCGATGTCGGCGAAGGCCCGTGAGGCGCCGCCCAGCAGCCGGTCGACCCGCCAGTTGTCGTCGTCCGCGGTCAACAGCCAGTCCTGCAGGTAGCCGCCGTGGATCAGGCGCGCCTGCCCGGCGGATCCGGACCTCAATCGTGCCCGCGCCTCGCGGACGGTCGGGTAGTACCGGTAGACGAAGGGGACCGTCGCGACCAGGCCGGTTCGCTCCGCCGCGGCGAGCAGCCGGCCCGCATCGGCGACGTCGAGGGCGATCGGCTTCTCGCAGACCACGTGCTTGCCCGCCTCGATCGCGGCCAGCGCCTGTGGCACGTGGAGGCTGTTCGGCGTGCAGACATGGACGACGTCGACCTCGTCGGAGGCGATCAGCTCCTCGGCGCCGCCGAAGTCGCGGGCTGCCCCGAGTGCCCGACCGGCCTCGGCAGAGCGCTCCGGCGTCGAGGCGACGACGCCCGCGATCGTCCCGCCGGCGAGGCGGGCCGAGCGGGCGTGGACCCGGCCGATGAAGCCGGCGCCGAGGATTCCGGCCCGCAGGCCGGCCGCTGGCGGCCTTGCGGCGCGCGATCCGACGTCGGCAGCGCTGTGCTTCTCCATCGGGACCGAACCTAGCCAATCGGAACGGCGTCCGTGCGTGGCCTCCTCCTCGCCAAGTCATCCGCGGCGAAAGTCGGCAAGATCCTGGCGTGCTCCCAGTCGCAGCCACCGGTGTGGCACAGGAAGCGTTGGTGGACCTCTTCGTCGTCCTGCTGGCGGCGAAGCTGGGCGAGGAGGTCTGCCGCCGCCTGAGCCAGCCGGCTCTCCTCGGCGAGATCCTCGCCGGGATCGTGATCGGGCCCTCGATCCTTGGCCTGGTCGAGCCCGACAGGGTGCTGGAGATCTTCGCCGAGCTCGGCGTCGTCTTCCTGCTCTTCGCGGTGGGCCTGGAGTCGCGGCTGGCCGAGATGCGCGAGGTCGGCGGCCGGGCGCTGCGGGTCGGGGTCCTCGGGGTTGCCGTGCCGTTCGTCGCGGGATTCGCGTTGGGCGAGGCCCTGGGCGAAGGCACCGAAACCAACCTCTTCCTCGGCGCGGCCATGATGGCAACCAGCGCCGGGATCGCCTCGGCGGTGCTGCTCGAGCTCGACGCCCCCCGCCCGCGAGCGGTGCGGACCATTCTCGGCGCCGCCGTCGTCGACGACATCCTGGCGCTGATCCTGCTCTCGGTGATCGTCGGGGTCTCCGGCGGCGGCGTGAACCTCTCCGCGATCGGCCTCCTGATCGTCGGCGCGGTCGCCTTCGTCGGGATCGTCGCCGTCGCGGGGAGTCGGCTGCTCGGTCGCTACCCGACCGCGCTCACCGCCCCGGCGTTCGGCGGAGGCGGGCTCCTTCCCGCGGTCCTGCTCTGCCTCGGCCTGGCGGCGATCGCGGGCGAGGTCGGCCTGGCGGCGATCATCGGTGCCTTCCTCGCCGGCATGATCGTCGCCGAGACCAAGGAGCACAACCGGGTCACGGAGGAGATCGGGCCGCTGCACGCCTTCTTCCCGCCGTTCTTCTTCGCCTACATAGGGGTCCAGGTCGACCTCTCGGCTCTCGGCAGCATCGGCGCCGTGGCGCTTCTGGGCGGGCTCACGGCGCTGGCCGTCCTCACCAAGCTTGCGGCGGGGTGGGTCGGCGCCGCGGGGATGAAGCGTCGCGAAAGGGGGCTGGTCGCCTTCGGCATGGTTCCGCGCGGCGAGGTCGGCATAGTCGTCGCCGGGATCGGCTCGACGGCGGGGGTGATCGACGCCGAGCTGTTCGCCGTGATCGTCGGGATGGCGCTCCTCACCACGGTCATCACGCCAGTGGCGCTGCGCCGCTTGGCCTGAGACGAGACGTTCTGGCCTCCCAGCACAGGCGCAGGAGGCCGACGGACACGTTTTCGCTATAGTTCACCAAATGGTTAACAGTCCGTTCAAGGCGCTTTCCCACCCCATCCGCCGCGAGATCGTCGAACGCCTCGCGACGGGGCCCGCCACGGTGGGCGAAGTCACCGGCGACTTCGAGGTCTCCAAGCCGGCGATCTCCAAGCACCTGAAGGTGCTGGAACAGACCGGGGTCGTGAGCCGGGTGATCGAAGGTCGCACGCATGTGCTTTGCCTCGAGACCGATGCACTCGAGGAGGCGGCCGAGTGGATGGCCCGCCAACGCGCCATCTGGACGCGGCTGTTCGACGTCGTCGAAGAGCACCTGAAGGAGGAGAAGAGAAGATGAACCTGCCGCCCGTCGTGTCGCCTGAGGAGTGGAACGCCGCCCGAGAGCAGCTCCTGGCCAAGGAGAAGGAGTTGACGAGAGCCCGCGACGCACTAGCGGCCGAGCGCCGACGGATGCCACGCCAGGCCGTGACGGGGGTGTACCGGTTCGAGGGGCCGGACGGCCCGGTGGGCCTTCTCGACCTCTTCGACGGCCGCCGACAGCTGATCGTCTATCGGTTCTTCTTCGAGCCGGGAGTGCACGGCTGGCCCGAGAGCGGCTGCCGCGGATGCTCCTTCTGCGCAGACCAGGTTGCCCACCTCGCACACCTGAACGCCCGCGACACCACCTTCGCGTTCGCCTCTCGCGCGCCCCAGCAGGACATCGCCCGCTATCGCGCGCGGATGGGCTGGGAGGTGCCCTGGTACACGATCACAGACGACTTCGACTCCGATTTCGGCGTCGACGAATGGCATGGCACGAACGCCTTCCTTCGCGACGGCGACGAGGTCTTCCGCACCTACTTCGTCGACAGGCGCGGCGACGAGGCCCTCGGCAGCACCTGGAGCTACCTCGACATCACTGCCCTCGGGCGTCAGGAGATCTGGGAGGACTCGCCGGACCGCTACCCACAGACCCAGGCCTACGTGTGGTGGAACCTTCACGACGAGTACGACGAGCCGACCGCCTTCGAGCGCGCCCTCGCCGACGACACCGCCTCCCAGCGCGGCGCGAGGAGCGTCTGAGATGCCGACCGCCGAGGTCCTCCGCATCGACCGCACCTACGACGCCCCTGCCGTCGCCGTCTTCGACGCCTGGACCAATGAGACGGTCCTGCGCCGCTGGTTCCACGCAGGGTCCGACTGGCTCACCACCGAGGCCACCGTCGACGTCCGGGTCGGCGGCGCCATCCGCGTCGTCATGCACGACCCCCACGACGAACTAGACCACGGCGGCGGCGGCCACTACACCGAGGTCGACCGGCCCAATCGTCTCGCCTTCACCTGGATCTGGGATGGCGAGGATCGCGAGACCCTGATCGAAATCGACTTCGAGGAGTCCGCCGGCGCCACCACCGTCCGCTTCACGCACAGCAACCTCCGCGACCTCGAGTCCGCCCGCTCCCACGAACGCGGCTGGAACCGGTGCTTCGAGAACCTCGAGCGGGCACTGGCTGGAGCGGGCACCCGGTGACTCCCTTCGCCCACATCGCCGGCCTCCCGATCGAGGAGGCGGCCCTCAGCCTCGGCCCCGCGCTGTTCGCCGGCGGCTGGGTCGCGACGGTGGGGATGCGCAGACGATGGAGCCGGATGCGGAACCGAGATCGAGACGAGGCACGAGGACGCCCCTGAAGGATCGGGCGCCTCTCCTTCGGCCATGCCCCTTGGGGTCAGGTCGGGCCGGCCCGGATCAGAAGGCGTCGATGCCGGCCGGGGTGCCCATCCCCGTCGGGCCGTCATACCCGATAACGCCCGCGCAGAGGTAGGCGAGGCTCGGGCTTCCGTGACGGCCCCGGGTGCAGGAGCCGTTGGAGCCGCTCGTCACGTCGGTCAGGTTCTCGTTGGGCGACCCGAACGGGATCGCGCCGTCGCCGTAGAGACCGCGCGCGTCACTCTCGCCGTGGCCGACGAGGCCGTAGACGCCGGCGATGATCTGGGCCGAGACGCTCGTTCCGCCGAACACCAGCCACCCGGGCTCGTTGTAGGTGTCGTAGACCCTGAAGCCGGTGTTCGGGTCGGCGACCGCGGCGACGTCGGCGACCGTTCTCCGGGGACACCCCGTGTCGTTCTGCCAGGCGGGCTTCGGGATATACGCGGAGCAACCGCTGCCGGTCCCTCCCCACACCGTCTCGGTCCAGGCGCCGCTGCTCTCGCGCAGCGAGGTGCCGCCGACGGCAATCACGCTTTCCGCGGCGGCCGGGAAGTAGACGCCGTAGCCGCCGTCACCAGCGGCGGCGGTGACCGCGATGCCCCGATGTTCGTAGAAGAGGAGCGCGAACAGTTCCTCGAGGCTGAACTCTTCGCCGCCGTAGGAGTTCCCGATCGCGACCGGTCCGAATGCGGCCGCGGTTTCGACCGCTTCGCCGAGATCGAGGAGACTGCTCGAGCCTGCCTCGACCAGGAGGATGTTGCACCTGGGGCAGGTTGCCGAGACGGCGTCGAGGTCCAGCGAGATCTCCTCCGCCCAGCCGGTGTTGCCGGTCGGATAGGGGCCTTCGGAGCCGGACTGGTTGACCTTTGCGAAGCACGGTCCGGTCGAACCGGTGACGTCGCACCTGGCGATGGCCGGCAGGCCTTCGGTGCTCCGGTAGTGCGCCATGTCCTCGTAGGCGCCGGGGTCGTCGTAGGCGTCGACGATCGCAACCGTCTCGCCGTCCCCGGCGCTCGCCGCCGCCGCCGTCAGCCCGTAGGCGTCCTGTAGCTCGGCGGCTCCGTAGCTGACCGGCGGCAGGCTCGGTCCGGGCTTGTGGCCGCCGCCTCCCCTGTCGGCGCTGACGAGGCCCCCGCGGTGGCGGATCGCAAGGCACCGAGCGTGCCCGCCGCCGGGGACGCCGCAAACGCGTTCATTCGCCGGTCGCGGGACCGAAGCCGACTCCGCAGGCGCGGCGGTGGCGAAAAGCAGCCCGGCGGCGAGGAGGCCGAGCCCTGCGGATGCGAATGTTCCACGGCGCGCCACGGGTGCGACGCTAGGCGGCCCCGCAAGCTGTCTGCAAGGCAGCTGGACGGAAGTGGTCGGAAAGTTGGTAGCCACCTCTCGGAGGCCGCCGCCGGGCCCGCCGTCCCATTCCAGGGAGAGGCTCGCCCGATCAGCCCACCTGCTCGGACCGCGCCTTGATTCCCAGCAGCATCAGCGCGCAGGTCGACGCAGCAGACGGCGCGGCAGGAGCGCCTCCACGGCGGCCGCGATCACCAGCGCCGCCATGACCGCCGGCCATACCGCGTCGCCGTAGGCCCGCATGAGGGAGCCGCCTACCCGAATCCAGGCCGCCGAACCGAGCGGCAACTCCGGGCCCTGACATCGCGCTGCCGGCGGTCCGGCGGATGGGTCAGGTCGTCTCTCGGCACCGCCCGCGGATCGTCGAGCGAGTGTCCAGCTCGGTCTGCGACCCTCTGACAGTGGCCGCCGCCCGGTCTCCCCGCAAGCAACACGCCCTCCAGCTCTTCGAGGAACTGCCCAGGCGCTATGACGAGCTCGGCGCAGCGCTCAGCTTTTTCCAGGACCCTCGCTGGCGCCACGCCATGGTTGCGACGGTAGGAGCGGAGCCCGAGGACAGGGTTCTGGACGTGGCCGCGGGAACCGGGCTCGTCAGCGAGGCCCTGGTCGAGCGCTACGGGTGCACGGTGGTGGCGCTTGACCAGAGCGCGCCGATGCTCGGGAGGGCGCGGGCCAAGCTGGCGGCCAATCCGATCCTCTCCGAGCGGATCGAGCTGGTCCAGGGGGAGGCCGAGTCGCTGCCCTTCGCCGACGCCGAGTTCGACCACCTCACCTTCACGTATCTGCTCCGCTACGTCGACGACCCGGCAGCGACTCTGCGCGAGCAGGCCCGCGTGGTCAGACCCGGGGGCAGGGTCGCATGCCTCGAGTTCTGCGTTCCGGGCGGAGTCTGGCTCTGGCCATGGCGGCTGTACACCCGCGTCGGGTTACCGGCGCTCGGCCGACTGGCATCCCGACAGTGGTTCGAGGTTGGCCGCTTTCTGGGCCCCAGCATCGAAGCCTTCTATCGGAGCCATCCGCTCGAGCGCCAGCTGGAGATGTGGAAGGAGGCCGGGATCGGCGGCGTGAGGGCGCGGCAGATGAGTCTCGGCGGCGGGATCGTGATCTGGGGCACGGTTGGCGGCCGGGACTGAGCAGCGGCCCGCTTTCTATGCCCTGCGCCCGGGCGGCTGGCACGACCTCGTCACCCTGCTTCACCCTCCCTATACCCTCTGGCATCTCAGCTACGTTGCGATCGGGGCCGCCGCCGCGCCTCAGATCTACGCCGGCCGACTCGCCGCCGCGCTCGCGGCATTCCTGCTGGCGGTCGGGGTAGGGGCACACTCGCTGGACGAGCTGCACGGGCATCCGCTCGGCACTCGGCTCTCCAAGCCCGTTCTCACGGCGCTCGCCACCGGAGGATTGGGCGGAGGCTTGGCAATCGGGATTGTTGGGATCTTCGTCGTCTCCCCGACCCTGGCGCCGCTGGTCGTCGTGGGCGGCTTCCTGGTCCTCTCATACAACCTGGAGTTGCTGGGCGGGCGCTTCCACACCGATTTCTGGTTTGCCGCGGCCTGGGGCGCCTTCCCGGCGCTCACGGGCTGGTGGTCAAATGCGCTCGCCCTGCATTCGGCGCGCCAGGCAGTTGCCGCGGGCGCGGCGGTCCTTGCCTGCTTCTGGCTCAGCGTCGCCCAGCGGCGGCTCTCGACGCCGGTGCGAGAGCTTCGGCGCCGAACCGAGGCCGTCAATGGCGAGCAGCGCCTTTCCGACGGGACGAGCCGGCGGCTGGACCGGGCAGGTCTCGCAGCGCCGCTTGATGGCGCCCTGCGCGCACTCTCAATCGCGGTGCCGCTGCTCGCGATCACCGCCGTCGCGCTTCGGGTCTAGCGATGGACACGGCTCGATCTCGAGCCTCGATGTGAATGCAGACGACGATCAGCCGGCCCCATCCATGGCCGAACGTCAACCATCGGCCGCGACCTCCTCGGGACGGCGGCGGACCCGCTTGTGCAGCTCGACTGCGACGATCACCGTGAGCGAGATGGCGAAGATCTCCAGCCACTTCAGAGCCCCGATCGGCTCCAGGTCGAGCGCGAACTGCGTCACCGGCAGGTAGAGCGCGGCGGCGTGGATCGCCAGCGCCCCGATGGTTCCGACGAACAGGAAGCGGTTGCTGAACGGGCTCTTGGCGAAGGCCGACAGCGTTTCCGAGCGCGAGTTGCCCGACGTGCAGGGCCTGGAAGACGACCATCGTCGTCAGCGCCACCGAGCGCGCCTCCTCGAGGCCACCGCCGTCGAGGGTGAGGTGAAACATGACCAGCGTGCCGGCCGCCATCACCAACGCGGCGATCGCGGTCCGCTCCCACAGCAGGGGCGAGATCACGCCCTCCCGAGGCGGCCGCGGGGGCCGGTCGATCAGGTGCTTCTCGCCCGGCTCGAAGGCGAGCGCGACGTCCTGCACGCCGTTGGTGACGAGGTTGAGCCAGAGCAGCTGCACGGCGACGAAGGGCAGCGCCCATCCGATCCCGAGGCTGACGAGTACCGCGAGCACGGCGGCGACGTTGCCGGAGATCAGGAAGAAGGTCGTCTTGCGGACGTTGTCGAAAGCGACCCGGCCCTCCTCGACGGCGGCGAAGATCGTCGCGAAGTTGTCGTCGGTGACGACCATGTCGGCGGCCTCCTTGGCGACGTCGGTCCCCGACTCCCCCATCGCGGCGCCGATGTCGGCCTGCTTCAGCGCCGGCGCGTCGTTGACGCCGTCGCCGGTGACGGCGACGACCTCGCCGCGCCGGCGCAGCGCCCGCACGAGGCGCAGCTTGTGCTCCGGGGAAACGCGGGCGTAGACGGAGACCTCGTCGACCAGCCGCTCCAGCTCCTCGTCGTCGCAGGCGTCGATCTCGCGGCCGCTCACGGCCGCGCTCCGTCCTCGCCGGCGATCCCCAGCTGGACGGCGATCGCCAGCGCCGTCGAGGCGTGGTCGCCGGTGATCATCACGGCGCGGATGCCGGCGCGGCGGCACTGCGCAACCGCTTCGCGCGCCTCCTCCCGCGGCGGGTCCATCATCCCCTGCAGGCCGAGGAAGGTCAGCTCGGTCGGGTGCTCGCTGATCAGCTCGTCGCGGTCGACGCCGGGGCCGAAGTCCCGGTAGGCCATCGCCAGGACGCGCAGCCCCTCGGTCGGCCATCGCGTGGGCCTCGGCGAGGACCGCCTCGCGGTCGAGGCGATCCTGTCGCCGGCGGCGTCGATGCGCACATCTCGAGCACCTGCTCCGGCGCCCCCTTGACGAAGACGAGCTCGCCCGTCCTCGCGGCGGTTGAAGGTGGCCGCGAAGCGGCGGTCGGGGTCGAACGGGATGTCGGCCCAGCGCGGGAAGCGCTCTTCGAGCTCGTCGCGGTAGAGGCCCGCCTTCGCGGCGGAGACGAGCAGCGCGATCTCGGTCGGGTCGCCGCTGACCTCGGGCTCGCCGTCGCGCTCGGCCAGCGAGGCCTCGTTGGCGAGCGCGCCGGCGCGCAGCGTCAACTCCAGCGGCGAGCCCTCCTCGACGGCTGACGGGCGCGCCGTCGCAGCAGGATCTCGCCGTCGGACCGGTAGCCGCTGCCGCTGAGCGCGTAAGCCTCGCCGCCGGCGAAGATCCGCTCCACCGTCATCCGGTTCTGGGTCAGCGTCCCGGTCTTGTCGGAGCCGATCACCGAGCAGCTGCCCAGCGTCTCGACCGCCGGCAGCCGGCGCACGATCGCACCCGCGGCGCGCCATCCGGCTGACGCTGATCGCCAGGGTGACGGTCAGCACGATCGGCAGCCCCTCGGGCAGCGCCGCGACGGCGAGCGCGACCATCGCACGGAACAGCTCCGCCGGCTCCTCGCCGTGCAGAGCGCCGAGGCCGAAGCCGAGCGCCGCGCTGGCCAGCGCCCAGGCGCCGACCAGCCGGGTGAAGCGCGCCATGCGCCGCTGCAGCGGCGTCTCGGTCGGGGCGATCCGCTGCACCGTGCCGGCGACGTGGCCGAGCTCGGTGGCGGCGCCGGTCGCGGCGACGACCGCGCGGGCATGGCCGCGAGTGAGCACCGTGCCCATGAAGACCATGCTGCGGCGCTCGGCGATCGGGGCCTCGCTCGGCACCGCCTCGCTGCCCTTCGCGACCATCGTCGACTCTCCGGTCAGCAGCGACTCGTCCACCTCCAGGGCGGTTGCGTGCAGGATGCGGCAGTCGGCCGGGACCTTGGCGCCGGCCTCCAGCAGGACGACGTCGCCGGGGACCAGCTCGGCCGCGTCGATCTCGCGCTCGCGGCCGTCGCGGATCGTCCGCGCCTGGGTGCCGGCCAGCCGCCGCAGCGCCTCCAGCGAGCGTTCGGCCCGGTACTCCTGGAAGAACCCGACCACGGCGTTGAAGACCAGCACCAGCGCGATCACCGCGGCGTCGACGTACTCGTCGAGCGCGATCGTGACCGCCGCCGCGACGATCAGGATGTAGATCAGCGGGCTGCGGAACTGACGCAGGAGGATCATCCAGCCGCGAACCGCGCGCTCGTCCTCGAGGACGTTCGGCCCCCAGGCGCGCAGACGCTCAGTGGCCGCCGTGCCGGAGATTCCGTCCCGGCCCGAACCCAGCGCGGCGAGCACCTGCTCCGGCGAGCTCGCCCAGGGGCGGGCGGGTGCTCCGGGGACAGGCCCGCTTCCTGCCTCGTCCTTCTCCGAAACCATTCTCAGCCAACTAAACACATCGCCGGCGGCGGCGCGTCAGGGATACTCAAGCGGTGAGCGGGAAGACGCCCTCCTCGGCTCCGCACCGGGTCGAAGTGATCAGGAAGTCGTTGGAGCGCTACCGGCAGATCGTCGGCGACGATCTCGTCGCCGAGATCCGCGACCGCGCTCATGATCTGCGCGGACTGCGGGTCCTGGAGCTGAGCGCGACCGCGACTGGAGGTGGTGTGGCCGAGATGCTCTCCTCGCTCGTACCCCTGCAGCGCGACGCCGGGCTCGACGTGGAGTGGGAGCTGATCACCGCCGACGCCGACTTCTTCGAGACGACCAAGAAGCTCCACAACGGGCTGCAGGGAATGGAGGTGGAGATCGACGAGGCCGAGCGCGCGACTACCTCGCCCACAACGAGGCCCACGCCGCCGCGCTGGCCGACGAGTGGGACGTGGTCATCGTCCACGACCCCCAGCCGGCCGCCATCCGCTCCTTTGCGGCAGAGCGGCCGGGCAAGTGGGTCTGGCGCTGCCACGTCGATTCCTCCTCGCCCGACCCCCAGGTCTGGTCGACTTCTACGACCGTATGTCGAAGCGCATGACCACGCGGTCTTCACCCTCGCCGAGTTCGTCCCGCCCGACCTCGCGATGCCGGTCTCGACCCATGTGCCGGCCATCGATCCCCTCACCTCGAAGAACCGGCTCCTGCCCTCCTACCTGGCTCGCCAGACTGTCGCCGACCTCGGCTCGACGTCTCCCGGCCGATGCTTCTTCAGGTCTCCCGCTTCGATCCCTGGAAGGACCCGCTCGGCGTCATCGACGTCTGGGAACGGGTGCGGGAGACGTTCCCCGACCTACAGCTGGCCCTGATCGGCTCGATGGCCAGTGACGACCCGGAGGGCTGGCGAATCTACGGCGAGATCGAGGACCGCGTTCACGACGAGCCCGACTGCTTCCTGCTCAGCGACCAGATGGGCGTCGCCAGCCATGAGGTGAACGCCTTCCAGCGGGTCGCCGACGTGGTGATCCAGAAGAGCATCCGCGAGGGGTTCGGGCTGATCGTCTCCGAGACGCTGTGGAAGGGCACGCCCATGGTCGCCGGCAAGGCCGGTGGCATCCCACTGCAGCTCGAGGATGGCGTCAGCGGCCTCCTCGCGGACGGGACCGACCAGTTTGCGGCCGCCGTCCAGCAGCTCCTCGAAGACCCGGTCCAGCGCTCGCAGCTTCGGCGCGGCGGGCGCCCGGCGCGTCCGCGAGCGCTTTCTGATGCCACGCTTGCTGCTCGATCAGCTGATGCTGCTCACCTCCCTCGTGGGAGGCGGTTCAGCGGCATCCAGCGCCGCTTGAGAGCGCCCCGTTTGCGGGGATTTTCCTATAGCGGGGGCGGGATTCGAACCCGCGCCCTAAAGGTTGAGGTGTCCCCGCGACTGCTGGATCGCCACCGCGATCAGCGCCAGCGGGACACCGTCGTCGCCGGGCCGGTGAACGATCGGCGAGCCAGTGAGTTCACCTGCCACCCTCCGTGTCGGGGCACGTCACCTTCATCTAGAACCCCAAGCCTCTTGTGGGGCCCGGATGGCCTTCGGGCGTTCACAAGGTGTTTGGGCGGGTCATCCAGCCGGTGGCGGATCCGGGCCGACCAGACTGATTTCCCCGCCATCCGAACATCTACTGCTACGGTGGATAGGTCGGGTCTGGCCGATTCGCCGCCCGAGAGGTTCCGTTTCCTCCGTGTGCCCGATTGGCGCCTTGGGGTCGCAGGATCTCCCAAGACGTTTTCAATCCAGGAGTTCACAACATCACTACCTTTGCCGATCTCGGCAGTTCCAAGCCGGTGGTCGACGCCCTCAGCGCGCGCTCGATCACCCAGCCGTTCCCCATTCAAGAGATGGTCGTCCGCGACGCGCTCGCCGGTCGCGACCTCCTCGTCCAGTCGCCGACCGGGTCCGGCAAGACCCTCGCCTTCGGCGTCCCTCTTGTCGATCTGATCGATCCTGAGGGCAAGGGGCCGCGCGCCCTGGTCCTGGCCCCTACTCGGGAGCTGGCGAGCCAGATCGTCGCCGAGCTCGAGGCGCTCGCCAGGGCACGCCGCCTGAAGATCGCCGCCATCTACGGCGGCGTCGGCTTCGGACCGCAGATCGCCGCCGCCCGGCGCGCTGACATCCTCGTCGCCACTCCGGGCCGCCTCGAGGACCTGATCGGGCGCGGCGCCGTCTCGCTCGGGCGGGTCCACATGCTCGTCCTCGACGAGGCCGACCGGATGCTCGACATGGGTTTCCGCCCCGCGGTCGACCGGATCGTCGCCCAGACCCCGCCCGACCGCCAGACTCTGTTCTTCTCGGCGACCCTGAAGGGCGCCACGGGCAAGGTCGCGGCCGCCTACACCCGCGAGGCCCGGTCCCACACGCACGCCGAGCCCGAGCGCACCGAAGGCAACATCGAGCACCGCTTTCTGCCGGTCGACTCGCAGGGCGCCAAGCTCGAGCACCTCGTCTCGCACCTCTCCACGGACGGCGCCGGCCGCTCGCTCGTCTTCGTCCGCACCAAGCGTGGCGCGGACCGGCTGGTCAAGCGGCTGCGCGGTCGCCGGGTAAACGCCGTCGCCATGCACGGCGACAAGAGCCAGAGCCAGCGCGAGCGGGCGCTGGCGCGCTTCGAGCGCGGCGAGGTGATGACCCTGGTCGCGACCGACGTCGCCGCCCGGGGGATCGACATCCCCGACGTCGCCCACGTGATCAACTACGACGCTCCCGGGGACCGCGAGGCCTACGTGCACCGGGTCGGGCGCACCGGCCGCGCCGGGCAAACCGGCACCGGCATCAGCTTCGTCCTCGCCGACCAGGCCGAGGAGATGCGCCGAATCACTGCCAGCCTCGGGCTGGATCGCGGCCTCCGCGAGGCTCGGCGGCCGGTCCAGGCCGCGCCGCGCCGGCGTCGTAACCGGCGCCGCCGAAGCAAGGCCGCGGTCTGAGGCGATGGCCGCCGAGGCCGTCAGGTGGAGCTGCGCCCGCTGCGAGGTCTCGGTCGGCCGGATCGACGGCGAGCCGACGCTGCTCCCGGCAAGCTGGTCGCGAGCGGACGGCCATGCCCTCTGCCTGGCGTGCAGCAGGGCGCGGGCCGGAGAGGCGGCGATGGACTCGGCCCCCGCCACGTGCTCGCGAGAGGACCTGGTCCGGCTCCGGCGCACTGCCCTGATCGAGTTCGAAATCGGCCGAGTGCCGGAGGCGCCGAACCGCACCATTGCCCTCGCCTGCCATACCTCGAGCGCCGCGGTCGCGGCAGTCCGCGACGAGCTGGAGCGACCCGCGGCGACCGCGCCTCCCGACCTCGACGCTCGCCGCGTCGCCTAGGCGGGCTCCGCCATGGAGATCGGGGTCGGCCTCGCCGCAGCCGTCGCACTGATGACGAACCTGGCCTCCCTGCTCAAGCACCGTGGCTGCCAGCAGGCGCAGCCGGTCCAGATCGGCCGACCGCTCGCGAGCCTGCGCAGTCTCGCCGCCTCCCGGTGGTTTGCGATCGGCTGGGGACTTGCCGCTCTGGCCTGGCTGACCCACGTAGCCGCGCTCTCGCTGGCCCCGATCTCGCTGGTGCAGGCGGTGCTCGCCGGCGGCGCGGTCACCCTCGCGGTGCTCTCGCAGCGCCTCTTCGGCGAGCGGGTCGCGCGGCGGCAGTGGCTGGCTCTGGTTCTCGGCGGGGGCGGGCTCGCCCTTCTCGCGGCAACCCTTCCGCACTTCCACGGCGCCCACTCGGGCTTCTCAGCAGCGGCGATCGTCAGCTTCGAGGGCGGCCTGGTCCTGCTGGCGGCCGGGGTCGCACTGGGTCACCGTTCTCCGCGCCTTGCCGAGCGCCGCGGGGTTCTGCTCGCAATCCTCGCCGGCCTTCTCTTCGCCCTGGCCGGGATCGCGATCAAGGCCCTCACCGGCGGGGCCGGCGACTGGCCGTTGATCGCATCGCTGTTGGGGCTGACCGTCGCCTGCGGCGCCCTCGCCCAGTACACGGCGGTCGTCGCCCTGCAGAGCGGCGGGGCGATCGAGACGATCGGCCTGATGGGGATCGTCGCCAACGCCACCCAGATCCTCGGCGGGATCCTCGTCTTCGGCGACCCCCTTTCCCCGACCCCGCTCGGGATCACCCTCCAGGTCACCGCTCTCGCGATGGTCTGCCTGTCCGCCCTCCTGCTTCCATCCTCGATTGGCGCCGGACGCCTGGAGCCGGCATGAGGGAGCTGGCGGGAGACCGCGGGATCGATGCGGCGCTCGACGCCCGGGCGCCAGCCGGGGCCCCGCCCCATGAGACTTCCGATCAGGCCAAGCGCCGAAAGCTGCGGCAAGCCGCGGCTCGCACCAGGGGTTATCTGAACGAGATGCGCAGAGGCATCAGAGCGCTGTGAGGGCTACGCCGCCGAGGCCGGCCGAGGTGGTCGATTCGTCTCATTCGTCTCGCAGCGAGCCCGCAGCGATCACAGTCGCTTGGAATCCGGGCCTCGCCCCGCGAGGATCGCAAGCAGGTCACCGACCTTCTGCGCGCGTGGGAGCGGGTCGGGGACCGGCATGTGCGAATTGATCGTGTAGCGGTTGCGCCGACCATCCCGGCTGCGCGAGAGGTAGCCGGCGCTGGTGAGCTCGTCGACGATCCGCTGCGCTGCACGTTCGGTGACGCCGACCGCCTCGCCGATCTCCCGCAGTCGGGCGCCGGGGTTTACGGCAATGCAGAGGAGCACCTTGGCGTGGTTGGTCAGGAACGACCAGGCGGGTGGTTCGTGGGACTCCATCGAAGCTAGACTAGTGTTTCTAGTCTTCGAAGTCAGACGTCCAGGAGCGGCGGCCGATCATGAGCCAGCGGAGCCAAGAAGAGATGCTCGCTGAAGTGCGTTTTCGGCGCGAGCGCCTCGACCTTTACCGCGCCCGCGCCTACAGTGGGCACCCGACCAATCCCAAGCGGCTCCGAGAGCTCCAACGCGCCTACGACGGTGCCGCCTCCCGTCTCCGTCGATCCGAAGCGGCCGCCAAAGACATCGGAAAGCCATGAATCACGCAGAGCTCAAGACCGTTGATGGCAATGTCATCGCCGTCGAGGGATCGTTGAGCGAGGTCGAGAAGGAGCTCTCGGACGCAGCGAGGTCAGGCAGCTCCAGATTTGCCTGGCTCACCGATAAGGGGACCGGCCAGCGGATCGGCGTAAACCCGGACCACGTGGTCAGCCTGAGGCCGATCGACGGTCATGACTGAATGCCGCCTGGCCCTCGGCTCCCGGGCCTCGAAACGTCGGTGACTGTCGCGGCTCGGTTACCGACTCCGAATCGGCGGAAGCACGATTCCTCGCTCCTCGTCTGGCCGCCCAAAGCGTCGCGGCGTACCGCACGGCGGCAGCGCGCGACGGATCGCGCTCCTCGGCCAGGACGCGGACGACAACGTCGCGGACCGACGACACGTTACGGTCGTTCGCCCCTGCGACTCCTGACTGCTCTTCGCCCCTGCGACTCCTGCTGCTCCGGTCCCGCGGTCTGCGCGCGGCCCTCTACTCAGCCGCTCGTGCCCAACGTGTTAAGCGATGACCGGCGAAGCACCTGAGTCTTCAGCCTCCTTGGCATCGGTAACTGCCCAACCCACCCGCTCGGTAAGCTGAGCAGCGTGGTGGTCGCTGGCCAGGTGCGCCGGCTGGACCTCCTCGCGAAGCGTTACCTTGCCCTCGCTCCCGGCGGTTGGTTTGCTCATGACGATGATGGTGGGCATTGCTTTCGTCCTTCCTGTAGGGGAAATCTGGTCAGTTAGTGCTGCCGGGCGACCTTGCCGGTTGCGAAGGTGGCGAAGGTGACCTTGCGGAACGTCGTCAGGTCGTTGGGCGGAGCCGGGGGAAGCGACGATGAGCTACCAAGTCTCAGTCGCCCCTCCGCGGACGAAGCCGGCAGGGGGACGACTTCAGTTGACGCGCCAGGCATGGGAGCCCTCTCTCGGGACTTCCTCGACTGACTCGATCTTTCACCGAGCTCCCACCGGGCAGTCCGTTTTCGGTGGAGGCCTATGTCGCGACGGGGAGAAATACCGTCAGCTCCAAGGGCGGAGGGTTAGTGAAAGCAGTGTATCATGGATTCATGAAAATAGATTCGAGTAATAGCAAACAGGATAAATCGCCGGAGCTCACTGGCCGGGGCAGCTGGGACTTCCTCACCAATCACGCACACGTGCTCTTGTGCGTCGCAGGTGATTCCGGCATCCGCGTGCGCGACATCGCCGCGGCGGTCGGCATTACGGAGCGCAGTGCCCACAAGATCCTCTCCGAGCTTGTGGAGGAGGGCTACGTGCAGCGCGAGCGACGCGGTCGCCAGAACCACTACGAGATCAGGCCGAGACTTCATCTTCGGCATCCCCTCGTGCAGGAACGTGAAGTCGGCGACCTGCTCAAGGTCTTGCTCGGACCGCAGCGGCTTGAGGAAAATGGCCGCCCCGCGAGGAAGAGAAAGAGCGACGCCGGCGGACCGATGGCCCTCTGAGGCGCCAAATGAGGAACGTGAGCGGATTGATGGTCGAGCGGCACCCAGAACGGTCTTCGCGACTGATCGAGCCGGATGGGAAGAACCGAAAGCCCGCCGCCTCGGAAGCGGGCTCTGGTGCGGCGGAGGCAGGAGGACTGGCGCTCAGGCGGCAGCCTCGGAGCGTTCCTTGATCCCCAGCAGCATCCTGCGCTCCATGATCGCAGCGGCGGGATCGATCAGCGTCATGTAGAGGCGGAATCCGAACGAGCCCTCTGAGGTGGTCCACCTGTTGCGCACCAAGAGCCGCGACCCTCCGTCAAGCGCTTCGAGCAGGAAGGTCCAGGTCCAGCCACCGCTCGGCTCGCGCAGGATCAGCAACCGCCCCGCCTCCAGCCGCTCGACGTCCAGGCCGGAGCCATCAGGCGCAAGCGCCACTCTGTCACCGACCTTCAGGTGCTGATGCTCGTCGAGGATCCGATCGGCGCTGTGGATCTCGAGGCCGATCAAGTTCTCGATCCAGTCGTAGCTGTAGAAGCCGCCCCGCCCCTGCCCGAGTTGCGCCAGCCACGGCCACACGCCCTCAGGTGGTGTCGCAATCGTCACTCCGCGGGTCGAGACGAGCGTCGGCTCGGCGATCAGCTCGTCGCCGGGCATCGTACGTTTCGCCTCCTCCCGATCGACACCCCAGCGAAGGTGCCACGGGCGCAGGAGAAAACGATATGCAAGAGCGAGAGCAACCCCGACCATCGCGGCTCGTGCGATCAAACTGCGCGCCGCATAACTCATCGGGCCTCCCCTCCGACCCCCAGCCTTCGAATTGCGAGCGGGCCAACGCCGAGCCACGCCAAGACCAACGGCCAGGTGCGACCTCGGGTTAGATCGTAGTCGGCAAAGAGCTCTCCCCATGACCGGTCCATCACCAGACGCCCGAACCCGAACTCGAAGCAGATCGTGAGGCCGACCCATGCAAGGCCGACTTCGAACGCCTCGTGGTCCGAGCGAAGTGGCCACGCGCGCTGCAGCACGACGATGTAGACGGAGAGGGCCGAGATCGCGGTCGCGGTCGAGAGTTGATGTGCTAGCGCCGGGCTCGCTCGTCGCCCGTATGTGAGGTCGCGCAGAACACCGTTGCCGATTCCGATTGCCGCGCCGCCAAGCCAAGCGACGAGCCATTGCTTGCGCAGGGCCCTTGGGAGGTGGCTCATCGGAAAAGGCTAGGCCATCTCGGCCACACGTCCCCGGGCTCACTCTCAGAATGACGGCAAATTGACGGCAACCGAGATTCTGCCCAACGGTCCCGCCAACGAAAGAAGGCCCGCATTTGCGGGTCTTCTGCCTGGGGCGTCCGCCGGCCGCGCCCGCCCGGATCGCTACCGTCATTCGGGATGACCGGCGACCGATCGGCGATGGGCGTGCCCCGCGAGCGCTTCGCCGCTCTGTCGGATGCGGCCAGGGCGACCTTCGGATTCCCGGCCGCTGTCGCGATGGGGTTGGCTCTCGTCGCCGGCCTCGGGTTTCCGGAGATCGACGACTGGCTCGACGTCGACGTGCCCATGCTTGCCTTCTCGGGCCAGGATGCCGCCCGCAGCATGCTGGAGACGATCGCGACCACGACGGTGGCCGTGGCCGGCATCTCCATCTCCGTGACGATCGTGGCCTTCACACTGACCGCCAACCAGCTCAGCCCCCGGGTGCTGCGCAGCTTCCGGCGCGACCTGATCAGCCAGCTCAGCCTGGCCGCGTTCCTGGGCACCTTCATCTACTGCCTGGCCGTGCTCATCCGCCTCGGGTCGCTGGGGCCCGACCGCGTGCCCAAGCTCTCGATCGCGATCGCCGTCCTCCTGGCCCTCTTCGCCTTCGGGCTGTTCGCGACCTTCGTCGGGCACATCGCGAACATGCTGCAGCCATCCGCGATCATCGCCTCCATCGCGAGCGACGCCCGCCCCGAGCTGGAGCATCCGTATCCGGCGGGAATTGGCGAGGAGGCGGAGGATCTCGTCGGGGCCAGGTCGGATGCGGAGTCGATGATCCGTGCCGGAGCCGAGCTTCCCATCCAGAGCGAGGGCGGGGGATTCCTGACCGTGGTGAGGGGAAAGGAGATCGTCGAGATGGCGACTGAGCACGACGCCCTGGTGCTCCAGCGCACCACGGTTGGGACCTATGTGCTGCCCGGCCAAACGGTCGCCGTCGCCTGGCTGCCTCTCGGCGCCGACCCGGGCGACCTCGGCTATGCGCTGGCGGCCCGCTTCGAGATCGGCCGTCAGCGGACCGTCCCCCAAGATCCGGCCTTTCCGGTTCGCCAGCTCGCGGACGTCGCCCTGAAAGGTCTCTCGCCCGGGATCAACGACCCGACCACCGCCTGCACCGCGATGGAGGCCATGACCGCCGGCCTGATTCGCTACGCGCTCTCCGAGCGTCCCGGCGCGGTCCGAGTCGACGATCGTGGCCGCCCCAGATTCGTCGCCGAGGTCGCCGAGCTGGACGACCTCGCCCGCCTCGGCTTTGAGCAGGTCCTCCTCTTCGCGAAGTCCGACCCGACGGTGCTCACCCGGCTGGGAGGACTTCTCTCGCGCCTGCGAGAGGTCGCCGCCGAATGCCGGACCCCCCATGCGGAGATCGACCGGCTGCTCGCGGCGATCGACGACGTCCGGCCCAGCGAACGGGTGTAGCGTCGAGGTGGGCGACGTGCAGACGATCGATTCAGCGACCGCAGCGCCGAGAACGGATTCGCCGACTTGGAAGCGACTAGCCGCAGAAGGCGCGGCATTTCGCTCAACCGGGGCCGCGAAGGTTTAATGCGGCGAGCGATAGCCGCTTGGGTAGCTCGACTTGTCCGAGCCGCTTCTTCAAAGAGGTGATAGGTGTCAGCACCCTGACAATTGCGCCGGGATCAAAGAGGATCGGCGATACCGTTGCAGCCTCGGCAAGTGGGTTTTGTCCGGTTAGCCGAGGAGGAGACCAAGGGCGCCGGAGATGAGCGAAGTCGGTCCCAAGGAGGCTGCACGCGCAGCTTGGATGAAGGGTGACTACCACCGGTTCGCGAAGGAGACCGTGTGGGGCATGGGACCGGTGCTCGTCGACGCGTGTCAGGTCTCTCCGGGTCAACGCGTCCTCGACGTTGCGGCGGGAACCGGAAATACGGCTATCCGGGCCGCCGAGGCGGGCGCAGAAGTCGTAGCCTCGGACCTGACCCCCGAGAACTTCCGTGCCGGACAGCAGGAGGCGCAACGTCAGGGAGTCGAACTGGACTGGGTCGTCGCCGATGCGGAGCAGCTCCCGTTCGGCGACGGCGAGTTCGACGTCGTGACCTCCAGCTTCGGCGCTATCTTCGCGCCTGACCACCAACGGGTCGCGGATGAGATGCTGCGGGTTTGCCGCCCCGGAGGGACGATCGGGATGCTCAACTTCACGCCCGAGGGCTTGATCACCAGCTTCTTCGAGGCGCTCGCCGCCTACGCTCCCCCGCCTCCCTCCGGCGCCGAACCGCCACCGCTTTGGGGTGACGAGGATCACGTTACGCAGCTTTTCGGCGATCACCTTGACTCACTCGAGATGCGCCGCGGCGAATACACCGAGCAGGTCGACTCCCCAGTCGCCTATCGAGAGCTCTTCAAGGGGTGCTTCGGCCCGGTTGCCGCGATGTGGGAGGGCCTTGCTGATGACCCGGAGACCGCCAGCGCCTTCGACCGCGACCTCCTTTCGTTCGCCGAAGGCGCCAACCGAGGGCCGAGCGGCGGTCCGGCCGAATATCCCTACGAGTATTTACTGGTCGTCGCCCGGAAGCGGGAGAAGGCCGGGTGAACGGCGCTCGCATCTCCACAGGTCCGCACCTCGGGTGATCCTCCTTCCCGGCGGCGTGCTGCCCGCGAACCCGGCCCTACGAGGCCTTGCTCGAGGCTCTCGGCGGATCAGCAAACGCTGTTGCCAAGGCACGAGGTCTACTCCGTGGACCATCCCCCGCCGGACTACAGGCTCGATCTTGAGGTGGAGGGCATCGGCGGCAAATCTCAGAACGACGGCAGACTGACGGCAAGCGGTCCCGGGGATGAGCGACCCAAATAGCAGAGAACCCCCGGATATCCGGGGGTTCTGCGTATAGCGGGGGCGGGATTCGAACCCGCGACCTTCGGGTCATGAGGTGCCTTGACAGGGTCCTGTCAGAGGCTATCCGGCTCTAACAAGCGATTTGAGGTGCTCTCAGATCAGCTGAGTTTCGCTCGGTTTGGTACCACGGCTGGTACCACGACGCCGGGACGGCAGGTGAGAGCGGGCAGCGATGGAAGTTCCGTGCCCGCTATCCCCTCATCCCAGTTGGGCATGTAGTAGATCGACGATAACCTTCGCGCATGCGTTGGGGTCGCCTGAGCGTGATCGCCGCCGCAGTGGTGGCGACCGCGATCGTGCTGCCCGCCAATGGCACCGCGACCTTCCGCGGCAAGCCTGGGCGGATCGCCTTCTCCTATGAGCGGTCGGCAACCGAGACGTTCGCGATCGAATCCATCCGACCGAACGGAAGCGGCCGCAAGAAGGTCCTCGTCATCGAACCGGCTCACATTCCCACCGGTCCCGCCTACTCCCCGGACGGCCAGGAGATCGCCTTTCAGGCCAACGGAAACCTGCAAATCATCAACGCCGACGGCAGCGGGCTGCGCACGGTGACGAGTGGCGTCTATTTCGATCGCATTGCCTTCTCTCCGAGCGGCGATCGCCTTGTCTTCGCCAAACAGGACGGACCGGCGGCAGGCGACGTTGACATCTACACGATCCGCACCGACGGGACCGGACTGACCAGGCTCACCGAAGCTCCGAGACAGGACAAGGAACCGACCTGGTCACCGGACGGGCGGCTGATCGCCTTCGTGAGCCACCGAACCGGCCGCGCCCACGTGTGGCTGATGCGGCCCGACGGATCTCACCAGAGGATGGTTGACCCGAATAACGGGGAGCGCATGCCGGACTTCGCACCGAACGGCCATGAATTGGTCGTCAGCAAGGGCGTATCGATCATGACAATGCGCCTAGACGGATCTCATAAGCATTGGCTCACCGCCAGTCCCACGATTGCGCAGGACCCCGTCTATTCACCCGACGGGCGCCGGGTCGCGGCCGTCTATTGGACCCGACGGCGACGCCACAACATCCTCGTCATGAACGCCGACGGCTCGCACAAGCGCATCATCAAGGTCCGTGCCAACGGGCGGGGCACCAGCGGCATGCGAGGGATCTCGTGGCAGCCGCGCCCCACGCGGCGTTGAGCCAACTCCCGTGCGTGAGACTCCGCTCCGATCTCATCAGTTGACGACGTCGCGACAGAACGCCGGTCCCTCCGACGTTGACACCGTGATCGTGGAGGGGAGGTCGTCAAGTCGGGTGGTGCGCTGGACCCGCGGGCCGAGCGCGCCCTGCAACTCGTCTCCGCCTCCAACGAACGTCTTATGACCCGAACTGCGGCCGGTGCCTCCGGCCTAGACACGATCGGCCACAGGCGGAGCCAATGAAAGGACACCTGCGATGAGCATGACCCGCGAGCAGATGGACGAACTCGTCGACGAGCACTTCCGCTTCGAGGCGACGCGAAGTGACGGAAGACGAGGAGCTAGCCAAGCATCTCGCCCGGGTTCCCGACCTGAGCAAGACGCTTGCCGAGGCCACGCCAGAGGCGCAACGGCAGGTCTTCCAGGCCTTCGACCTGCAGATCGCCTGCGACAAGGTCGGTCGGCGGATCGAGATCTCCGCCACCGTCTCGGAGGCGATCGCTGATGCCTTCGAGGACGCGAGAGCCCTCCAGAAGCCGGGCTCAGTGGTGGTAGCGAGAGGCATAGTGGGGGCCCGATTCGTCTCTCGCTACCATCCGCGGATCGTCGAGCGGATGGGTGCCTGAGCGAGCCCTTCGCCGCCTGAGCCCCTGCCGGTTCATTTCGGCCGCCATGGCCTCAATGCCGCTCTCAGCTCGCAGGTTTACTCAACGGGGCTGCCCGCCAAGCAGCCGCTCGACCGTATTCGCTGACAGATTGGCGAGGGACATCATCCGTGCGACCGCATCGATCGCAGACAGCTCATCCGGCGTCAGCTGGCTGCTCACGCTGGCAGCTAGCTCGGTGGTGACTTGCCCGCGAAAGCGCCCTTCAGCGCGCGCCGCGGCGTACGCGACGGCCGCACGGTCGCGATCATCGAGCGCCCCCAAATCACCCAAGCCGAGTGCCTGCAGATCATCGGCTGTAACGCCAGCGCGGCGGGCCCAGCGCTCGTGCACGAACGTGCAGCCACGGCAGGCGTTGACCCGGCTGACGGCAACCATCACCGACTCACGCAGGGCGGGATCGAGGCCGCCGCGAAGGTAGGCCTCGGTGAGAGGACGGGCCCGCCGCAAGACGCCGACAACGTCGGCGATCGCCTCGCCCGGCGAGGCGAAGGTGCGGGGCGATTGTCTGGGAACAGGCACGAATAGACAGTAACGGCCGCCGCTTGGGTCGAATCCCGAATCCTCACTCGCGTGGCTCGACAGTGCGCGGATGTGCGTGCACAGGCACATACGGACGAGCGCCTGGACAGGTTCCGTTTGCAGGCATCTTTAGGGTCGCCGCGACGACCGATACCGAGCCCGATTCGTCTCTCGCTACCACCCGCGGATCGTCGAGCGAACACGCCTGACGCGCTGAGTCGCTCCTGCTTTCACGGCAAGAGCAGTTGTGTCAGGATCGCCGCATGGCAGATAAATCGGTCGCGGACCAACTCCGCGAGCTCGGCGTGAAAAATGCAAATGTCCTCGTGCGGATGGCCGAGCGCGGCCAGCTCCTCGCCCTGAGGTGCGAGATGCCGCAGTGCTACCACCACAAGGGGCGCGGCGCTTTCGATCCGGTTGGGACCCCGGGCGACAAGTGGACGCCCTCGCGCGACCACTACCCGAAGCTCAAATCGGATGGCGGTAGGTTCGTCGCCGAGAACGTTCGACTCTCCCACTCTTGGTGCAACAAGCGGGACTGGGGCTGGCGGGCGCAAGTCCGGACGCAGCTCGCGAAGGGAAAGTCCCTCGCCGACATCGCCGAGTTCCTGAACCGCAAGGGTGTTCCCCCCGCACACGGCACGAACCAATGGACGGCCGCCATGGTGCGGAAGGCCTACGTGTCCTAGTCCGGGTTCGGCGCTGGGTGCCGCTTCGCGCGAGAAGGAGCAGGGGCTGATCGCACTGGAGGTGGCTTCAAGTGTTCGCCACCGCTACCTGATCCCTTCACTTTCAGTAGTCGTCATCGCCTTTGTCTTGGCCGTTTGCGGCGGCTCTGGTGGGCCTGGCTTCGCCGCAGGCGCGAGCCCTCCCACGAAGCCATCGGAAATCAGAGCGGTGCGTCCATCGCAGGAGATGGCCGAAAGCCGAGGCGTTGGTCACCGACAAGCTCGGGGATACTATGCATCCCCCGATTGCGTTCCCGCCGACAGTCTCGACGGGACCGGGGAATTCAACTGCGATTGCACAGCCGAGGATCGACAACGGCGAGAGCGGATCAAGCTCCACGTGATAGTGAAGGATTCCGATACCGGTGAGCCTGAGCTTGGACCGGTTACGGCGTTCCCAGGAGAGGCGGTCCGCGTGGCATCGCACCTGCCGGCGGTGCCGGTCATTGCCTAGCTCGGGCGAGATCGGCGGCCCAGGCTGAGCGCGCGTCTTAGTGCGTCGCTTTCTCGGGTGCCCGCCACGCCCTGAGCGAGGACGTAAGCCCTGCGCTCTATCGCGTCACCGCCCAGGCCTGGACCCCGCATTTGCTTCCCGACTGAGCTTCCCGCGTCACGATCACCGTCAGGAGCTTCTGGTCGGTGAAGTCGGTGCTCCCGATCTGAAGGACGGTCTGACCCGCACTCCCGACTCCGCTCGGGACGAGTTCGCTGCGCAGGCCGACTCCGATGGTTTCGGCGGCCACTTCGGTTCCCGCGACCGAGATCACCCGCAGGTTGGCGCCGGCTTCGTTGATGAAGGCGATGGCCGCTCCGCCGCTGCCACAGCCGCCGACCACCTCGCCGTAGCCGGGGATGTCGAGGATGTGCTGTTTCCCGCCGCCCGCCAGCTGAAGGAGCGCGCGGCCGGCAAGGGATTCTCCGCCGCCACCGACGAACGCTTCCGAGCCGCGGCCGTCGAGCGTCGCGGCGTCCTGGGCTTTGGTCGCGGTGTCGGCCGCGCTTGCCCTGTCCGCCTGGGCGGCGGTGTTCGCCCGGTTCGCGACGTCAGCCTGTCCCGCCGACGGGACTTTGCCGAGAGTCGTCTCGTTTACCTTGGCCCCGGTGACGGCGTTGTCGCGAATTCGGTTGGTCGTCACGGCGTTCTTGGCGAGCTTGCCCGCCTTGACGGCTTCCGGTCCCAGTTTCCCGACCTTCACCGCCTTCTTCTTGATCTGCTTGGTGCCGACGCTGTTCTTGGGGAGCTGGGTCGCCGCGTAGCTGGCGCCGCCGAGGGCGATGAACAGCGCGAGGCAGGCGACGACGTTGGCGAACGTCAGTCGCTTTCGGATCTTCCTCATGGGGTCCTCCTGAGATGGACGGGACGACGAGACAGCGCGACTGTCTCACCGGGCCGGATGGAGCGCAAGCACGGAACCTTCTCGGGCCGAGTGCATACCCGTATCGAGCGGACGATACGTCCTTAAGCCCCAGCTTCCCTCGACACGCTGGGGAAGCTCCAGCGACAGCCAGAGGGGCTGGGGCCAACCGCCTTCCTTGCAGAGCGTTTCGATTTCCGGCTTGACTTCCTTCAGGTTCTCGCGCGCCTGCTGGATCTTCTTGGCGGTCGGTCTTCGACCGCCGCTGGGTCTTGCGCTTCGTCTTCGCGGGCGGCGAAGATCTCAAACAGGGCCGACCGAATTCAGGGGTCGGGCCCGGGCGAGGGGCGAAAGATGAGGGTGCCGAAATCGACGGACCAGCCCAAATGTCTCCGGTGGGGCTCCTATCGATCGTGGGCGCAAAGGGCGTCTCGGCGAAGCACGTGGTCGTGCTTGGCTGTGACGACGTAAACTTCCGCGCGACGCCGCCGCTGGCCTTCTACGTCGCGCTAACGCGCGCTCAGAAGTCGTTGCTCATCATCATCGCTGGCCATTCTGGAGGTGCTCAGGCGCTCCGTGTGTACGTCCGTGACTTGCCCGAGGACTGCTGCGAGTACAGCGTCCACAAGAAGTCCAGCGCGGATGACAGTCTCGATGGCCGGGACGACTTCTGCCGGAGGTTCGAGACCTGGGCTCGGGTACGCGCATTTCGACGCAGCAAGCCAAGACCCGGCCCGGGCCCATCGAGGTGCAACCCCCGAGCTGACGACGCTCCCGCTTCGCGCGAGACGCAGCGCTCGCGGTCCACGTGCGCTACCGCCAATGGCTGGGGCCGGCGGCCTCGATCACGGTTGAGCCGAGGATCGAGGCGTCCGCCCCGCGTGGGTCGGAAGTGATCACAGCCAGTGCATCCGCGGCTGACTCAACGATTCGACGCGCGACATCGGGCGCTCGGGAGAACTCGTTCCGGAGAGCGACCCACCAGCCGGAATCCAGCCACAGGATCACGTCTTCATCGAGCCCGACGCGGGTTTGGCCTGGCGCTCCGACAACCAGCTGGATGTTGTTGCCGCCGAGCTGCTTCCCGCCATACGTGACGGTCATATCGAATCGGAGCAACCGGTTGCGCGGCGCGCCGGGGCCCGTGGTCCAAGTGCCGCTCTTCGGACGTAGTTGATACGGGGCGATTTGGCGAGGCTACCGCCGCGCCCGCATTGTCGCTTCGCGCGAGAAGCGACGGCGGTTCAGAACACGCAAGTGGGGCGATGGAGCTAGCCGGCCAGGGATCGAGATTCGGAGAGCGTTGCGTCGCCTGGGCGAGCAGGCATGTATGCGCGGCCGCACAGGCGGGTTCGAAGCTCATCGTTTCCAGCGGTTCTGGCCGTGGTAGCGACCACCGATACCTGGCCCGATTCGTCTCTCGCTACCACCCGCGGATAGTCGAGCGTCTCTCGGCCACCGCCTCAAAAGGAACGTCGCGGACGTAGCCTCCCAACCAGAGCTCAGCGTAGCTGCACCGCTCACCTTCCCAGCGTCAAGGTCGGCACAGCGTCCGACTACCGCGATTCTCTCTCTTGCAGCCCCGCCGTCTTGACGCCGGTTCCGAATACGGGCTCCCGCGTCTCGAGCCGCGTCTCGGCCTCGGGATCGTGGGAGGGTAGGTAGACGAGCGGCCTTTGTCTGGCGAACTCCTGGATGCGACGCAGGGTTTCCTGGGCCCGGTGCCCGTCGGGGGCAACGCCGTCGACCGCGCCCTGGACCATCAGACCCTGAGCGTAGGAAGTATCTCCGGCGAAGAAGATCGACTGACCGCCGTCTTCGAGCACCACTGAGGCGTGCCCCCTCGTGTGCCCGGGCGTCGGGACGATGGTCACGTCGCCGGCGGCGGTCACAGGGCGGCTCTGCGGGAACGGCCCGACGGCCCCCGCGCCGAAGTCGAATAGCGTCGGGGCAAGCCACTGCGGCCAGCGATTCGGCAGAAAGCCCCGCGCCCTGCCCATCAGGCCGCTCGCGCTATCGAACTCGGGGCGAAAGATCAGGATCTCGCTCCGCGGGAAGTGGGAAAGGCCTCCCGCGTGATCGGTGTGGAGATGGGTCATCACGACCCAGCGCACATCATCGGGCTCGATCCCGAGCGCCTTGATCCTCGGGCCGACCTCCTCCTCTGGCCTCACCCAAGCGCGCATGCCGAGCCGGAAATAGGGGTGCCAGGTGGGAAGGTAGCCAGGCTCTTCGACCCGCGCCGTCTCCCCCGCATCGATCACGATCGGCCCCTCGGGATGCTCGATCAGCCAGGCGTAGATCGGCAGCGGCTCGGTCCAGGAACGGTCCAACAACGTCCTGGCAACCCTCGTCGGACCGGGCCCCGCGCCCCTCCTCTGCCGGGTCTTGACCGCGACTGATCCTGTCCGAATCGCGTGGACCTTCATCGACTCCTAGCGCAGGTACCCACCCTGCTCAAATCCAATCACCAAGCCAAGGCAATGCAGCTCACACGGTCGCTTCGAGACCATCATTGGTGATGACCAAGAATCCTTACCGATTCGACCTCAGAGCAGCTCCGACGCCCGATAAGCCGGATTTCGGATGCCTCTCACGGAGGCCACGGGAGGCCTGAAGGCGCTAGCTGCGGATCTTGAACTTCTAGCGAACCCGCTGATAGCGAGTAAGGCCGCGCCCGTCGTACTCGGGCCCGTGGACGCTCCAGCCGGCGGGAAGGTGCTCCTGGAGAGCCTCGGGAGTCTCCTCCGGCTCCTCGGGCATCGAAGGCGGAACTCGCAGCGGGTCAAGCCTTGAAGAGAAGTCGCGGGCCCATGCGATCCACTCAGCGCTCTCGGGGCGCTCCCCGTAGGCAGCCTCCATCGCGTCGCAGTAGGCGCGCAGTCGCTCGGCCTCCCCCCAGGCCGCCGCCTGAGCGCGAAGGAGGTCGGCGCGCTGCGTCTCGACCAGCTGCTTCCTTGCCCGCTTCATTAGAAGGTGCCATTGGCGTTCGCGCTCCTCGGCCGCCCGCCGCGCCTCCTCGGCGGCCTTCTCCTCGGCGATCCGCTCTTCCTCGGCCACTCGGTCTGCCTTGGCGATCCGCTCCTCGATCTCGCGCAAGAGGTGGGGCAGGCGCTCCTCGAGGGACCACGACTTGCGGTCCCCCCAGCGTGACTGGCGGCCACGGAAGATCCAGGACCGCGCGACCTGAAGCTCAAGATTCAGCTCGCCGGTCGTGTCGGCGTCGTAGGGACCGCTCGGGGTGGCCCGGCTGCCGTAGGAGCCCCAGCGCCAAGCGAGATCCCGGTAGTGCTGCACCTGCTCCTCCCAGGGACCGCGAGCATGC
This sequence comes from uncultured Solirubrobacterales bacterium, assembly GCA_963712325.1. Lineage (GTDB taxonomy): Bacteria > Actinomycetota > Thermoleophilia > Solirubrobacterales > 70-9 > VRUE01. Next base: position 240,031 of record CAVQHG010000007.1, on the reverse strand, counting down.
ACCCCCTGCTCGTGAAGGCGCAGCCAGAAGTCATGTCCGCCCGCCGTGATCTTTACGCGGCCGTCTGATCCGGCCGCGCCCTGTCACTCTCCGTCGTCGTCGGGCTCGGGGGCGGACGACTGCACCGACCACCCGCGACGCTCGGCCTCGGTCGCTACCGCGTGCACGATCCGCACCGCTCGCATCAGCTGCGCGCGGGAGACTTAGTGGTGGCGCTTGTCGTCTCGAAGTCGCCTCGCCGCGGGGTGGTAGCGCGCGACCCTCTCGGGAACCGGGACCTCAACGAGCTCGGCTCTACTCAGATTGCCGGGCGCGTCGAGGAGCCTGATCTCGAGCTCATCCTCAACCGCCACCACGTCCAGCCGCTTGCCGGCCGGCACTTTGCCGTAGCGCTCGGCCAGCAGAGCACGGTTCTCGTAGTCGACCCCCTCTTGCTCAAACCACCTCTTACGAGGCACCCGTAGGGCGCCTCCCGAGGCGATCACGTCATCGACCAGCTGCTGGGTGACCGAGACGTTGGGCTGCCGCGGTTCCTGCGCGCCCGGCTCCTTTGCTTGCTCCAAGTACTCGCGCCCGGACGGCGTGGCTTCGGCGCGCCAGCCCTTCCCTCGCCCAAACGTCTTCACGAGGCAGGGCCGCGGCGGAGACGCGCTCGTTGTTGCCCGTGGCGCCTGGCTCGGGCGGGCCGTCGGCGATCCGCTGCAGCAGGTCTAGTTGGGCTTGGGTCAGTGTCTTGCGGTGCGCCACGGACAACAATTAGCGGCACGGCGGGTCTGGTGCAACCCCTCGCTTCGCAAGTGCGCATTAGCCTTGTCGTCGTGAGTGACGAGGTGGTCGAGGACCTGATCGGAGCGGTCGATGCGGCGGCGGGGACATTCGACGGGGGGGGATCGCAGATCCAGGAGCGCGAGCTCGAGATGGCGCTCGAGACGGCACTACGGGCCCTAGGCCGAGAACCTCGCCGGCAGCACCGCGTCTATCTCGAGCAGGCATGGAGCGGTCGCGTCGGCGGCGTCGATCTGGTTCTCGGCTCCAAGGGAGGCCCGCTCCTTATCGAGCTCAAGTGGGATCCCGCAACGCTTGCTGCCTGCGCATGGGACCAAGTGAAGCTTGCCGCCGCCCTTCAGTCCAGAGAGGGAAGCCGTGCTCTTCTTGTCGCCGGCTCGCCAACATCAAGCCGTTTGCGGGGCGACGAGCTACTCGAGGATGCAGACGTGGAACCCGTCGCGCTTCGCGAACGCTACGCGCGGGAGTTCGACTCCTGGAGGGAAGACGTGAAGAACCATCCCCGCCTCGCGCCGGCTGGTTGGCGGATCCGGCACTGGCACACGGCAGCACTAGAGCATAAGGACGAGGCTTGGCGAATTCGACTCGCGGAGCTGGAATTGACAACGACAGACCTCGTATCCATTGAGTAGTCCCTAGTCGACGACACTGTGCCCATGGGCGCGACCCCTGCGAGCCGCCCCCGGGTGCAACCTCGATCCCCCAACGCCCAATAACCCCGACTTACGGATACCCCTCCGAGGCCGCGGTAGGGGTTCCCGCGGGCAGCAGCTCGTCCTTGGTGGTCCCGATCGTTAGCCGCTGACCCTCCATCTTTACGCTGCCTCTCACCAGTTCCTGGCTTGAGGTCTTGCGCCTCACTCGGAATGGCCGGAGCTGCTGGTTCGGGGCAAGTCTTGCCGACGCTTTCGCTCGCTTGTCGACGGCTTTGCCTCTCGGGGTCTTCTTGCCGGGCACCCAACGAATCTCGACGCGCTTCCGCTGGTTGCTAGCACGTCCCAGGACGGCGACAAGTTCCTGCCGATCTGTCTGAACGTATTTTCGGACGGGTCTACTAGCCATCGGCCCTTAAGCGAATCGCTGGTCAGATTCCCACCGGACGTACGGGCGACCCCCATGCTGCCCGATCGTCTTTGATCGCTCCTAGTGCGGTCAGCCGTGGATAATTTCCGGCAAGTAAAGACCCGTGCAAATGGCCTGCAAACCCGTTTACACCGGTTCGGTTCGACGTCAAGCGCAGGATCTCCGGAGCGCCTGGTACCACGGCGCCCGATCCCCCTTCGCCCCCCCCAGACACGAAAAAGACCCCATTTCCGGGGCCTTCTCCAATAGCGGGGGCGGGATTCGAACCCGCGACCTTCGGGTTATGAGCCCGACGAGCTACCTGACTGCTCCACCCCGCGCCGGTTGGGGAAATCGTAGCAGCGGCGGTCAGGCTCTGGGGCCGACCGAGAGGGGGGTCGACTCGACGCTGTAGACATCCCATTCGTCCTCGACCCCCTTCAGCCGGTGGCGGCCGCCGGGGGCGAACTCGATCCCTGAGCCGGCGGCAAGGTCGCGCACGGTGCGGGAGGCGAGCACCGCCCCGGGCCCCGCCAGGGCCGCGATCCGGGCGGCGACGTGGACCGCGATGCCCCCGACGTCCTCGCCCATCAGCTCGACCTCCCCGGCGTGCAGGCCGGCACGGATCTCGATTCCGAGCGCGGGCATGTCGTCGGCGATCGCGCGGGCGCACTCGACCGCACGGGTCGGTCCGTCGAAGGTGGCGAGGAAGCCGTCGCCGGTGGTCTTGATCTCACGGCCCTCGAAGCGGGCCAGCCTCTCCCGGACCAGGTCCTGGTGCTGCTCGAGCAGCTCCCGCCAGCGGCCGTCACCCAGCTCGCTCGCGCGCCGGGTCGAGTCGACGATGTCGGTGAAGAGAACCGTGGCGAGGACGCGTTCGGGAGAGGGAGCCGGGCGAACGCCCGTGAGGAACTCCTGGATCTCGGCCATCCCGTCGGTGCCGCTCGCGCCGACCCAGGGAAAGTGATCCTCGCCCTCGAGCTCGACGTAGGTGCTGCCCTCGATCTGGTCCGCGAGCCACCGGGCCGCGCGGTAGTTGACGGCACGGTCGCCGCGCCGGTGGAGGACCAGGGTCGGCGTGTCGATCAGCGGAAGCGTGTCGCGGACGTCGGTGTCGAGGAACATCTGCAGCAGCTGCCCGACCCGCATCGGACTCGCCGACTGGCGCTCGAAGCGGGCCTGCATCTCACGCGCCTTTGGGTCCTCGGCCAGGCTCGGCGAGAAGACGTCGATCGTCGCGCCCTGGCCCCAGAAGGGGTACATCAGCTCCGTCTCGGCTTCGAGCACCGCGTCGCGGGGCGGCGCCCACGGGTAGTCCTCGGCCCAGGTCGAGCGCGCCATCGCCCCCCAGAGGATCAGCGCCGAGGTGCGCTCCGGGTGCGCCGCCGCAAACAGCATGCACATCATCGCGCCCTCCGACATGCCCATCAGGGCGGCACGCTCGGACCCGGCGGCGTCCATCACGGCGCGCACGTCGTCCATTCGTTCCTCCAGCGTCGTCGCCGAGTCGACCGGATCCGAGAGCCCCACCCCGCGCCGGTCGAAGGGGATCACGCGGGCGAAGCTGCCAAGCCGTCGCATGAACCGCTCCTGGGCGGGGTTTTCCCAGAGCATTTCGAGATGCGAGACGAAGGGGAAGGCGACGACCAGGTCGATGTCGCCTTCGCCGAAGACCTGGTAGGCGATCCCGACGTCGCCGCTACGCGCGTATCTCGTTTCCGGCCTCATCCACGTCACTCTACGCGGCGGGCCGATCCGCGAATAGAGCGGACCAGCGGTGGGGCGCGGCGCCCGCCGACCACTAGAGTGCCGCCCCCATGAATAGGGACGTGCACCGGGTCGCCGTGGTCGACATCGGCACCAACTCGACCCGGCTTTTGATCGCCGACGTCGAGGAGGCCCGGGTCAAGGAGCTCCAGCGGCGAAGCCGGGTGACGCGCCTCGGCCGCGGCGTCGACCTCTCCGGCCAGCTCTCCGGGGAGGCGATCGACGCAGCCTGCGAGGCGATCGCCGACTACGTCGCCCTCTACGGAGAGGCTGACGTCGACGAGGTCGCGGCGATCGCGACCAGCGCCGTCCGCGACGCCTCCAACGGCGGCGCGTTCATCGCCGAGCTGCGCGAGCGCTTCGCCCTCACCGCGAGAGTGCTCAGCGGCGAGGAGGAGGCGCGGCTCAGCTACTTCGGCGCAACCTCCGACCGGCCCGTGGACGGCGAGCCGATCGTCGTTATCGACGTCGGCGGCGGCTCGACCGAGCTGATCGTCGGGCACGGGGCAGAGATCGATTTCCACGCCTCGCTGCAGGCCGGCGTTGTTCGCCACAGCGAGCGCCACATCGGCTCGGACCCCCCGGCCGCGACCGAGCTCGAGGCGTTGGCCGCCGACGCTCGCACCGCGTTGGCCGAGGCGGTCGCGGCGGCACCCGCCGTCGGGTCTGGGGTCGCGGTGGCCGGCACGCCGACTTCGCTCGCTGCGATCGCGATGCAGCTCGAGCCATACGACTCCGAGCGCGTGCACGGCCACCGGCTGGCGCTGGCGGAGATACAGAGGCTGCTGTCGCGCCTGGCCTCGGTGACGCTCGGCGAGCGACGGGAGATCCCGGGCCTGCACCCGGATCGAGCGCCGACCATCGTCGCCGGCGTGGTGATCCTGATCGAGGCGATGCGCGCCTTCGGCCTCGAGGAGATCGAGGTCTCAGAGCACGACATCCTCTACGGGATGGCGCTCGACGCCGCGGAAAAGCGCCGATCGGCCGGACCCAATTGGACATAGCCGTGGGCTCCTGCACTACAGAGCGTCAAAGTGGTGAAGCGAAGCCCCACAATTCAGTAGTTAGGATCCCAGATTTTTCGGTACCAGCATTTCGAGCACCTAGACGTATCGGACAGCGGTGCAGATAATCGCCGTGTTCGGGAAAGCGGTGGGACACAACCCCCTGCCGAACCGATAAGAGGGTTCAGGCGATTGCCGCATCATGGCGCCTCCCGCCGTCTGGGCCCATCACATATTGGTCCCTGAAGACGTACCCCTGCCCGTCCTGAGGGGCCAGCCTGAATCGGCCGCCCAGTTGTTGGGCGGCCGATTCGCTTTTCGGGGCTCATGGCGGTCGCCCGCCTAGGCCAGATTCGACTTCCGCGGGTAGACGACATCGGGGTCGGTGAGCACGTTGACCAGCGTCGGCCTTCCCGAGGCGAAGGCGCGCTCCAGCGCCGGGCGCAGCTCACCGGGCTCGCGGACCAGCACGCCGTCGCAGCCGAGCGCCTCGACCATCCGCTCATACGGCGTCTCTGGCCTCAGCTCAGCGGCGACCGAGTAGCCATAGAGGAATTTCATCGGATGATGCTCGAGCGCCCAGATGCCGTTGTTCCCCATCACTCCGACGATGCCCAGCCCGTGGCGGGCCATCGTGTCGAACTCGATTCCCGCGAAGCCGAAGGCACCGTCCCCGAGCAGCAGGCAGACCTGGCGATCCGGATGGGCCAGCTTGGCGCCGATCGCCTGCCCGGGGCCCGCCCCGAGGCAGCCGAACGGCCCGGGGTCCATCCAGCAGCCCGGCTCGTGTGTCTCGATGAAGCGGCCCGCGTAGGAGACGAAGTCTCCTCCGTCGCCGACGACCACCGCGTCGCGATCGAGCATCTGCCCGAGCTCTCCGTAGACCCGAACCGGGTGCAGCGGCGACCTCGGGTCCTCGAGCTCCGCTCGCTCGGCGCCGCGCTTCTCCTCCTCCACCCCTCGCAGCTGCTCGATCCATGCAGACGTCCGCGCGCGGTCGCCGGCAGCCTCCTCGCGCAGCGCCGCCAGCCCGGCGGGCACGCCCCCGACCAGGTCGGCGTCCGGCAGCCGGTTGGCAGTGAGCTCGTTCGGGGCCGAGTCGAGGCGCACGATCCGCGTCTCCTCGCCGAAGCTGCCGCCGAAGCCGAGACGGAAGTCCATCGGGACGCCGACGACGAGGGCCACGTCGGCACCCTTCAGGGCCGTGCCGCGAGCCCGGCTGAAGCAGAGCTCGTGGTCGGCGGGCAGGCAGCCGCGGCCGAGACCGTTGAGGAAGACCGGGATCCCGAGCGCCTCGACCAGCGCCCGCAGCTCCTCCTCCGCGCCCTCCCAATAGAGACCGGTGCCCGCCATCACGACCGGGCGCTCGGCGGCGGCGAGCAGCGCCGCCGCCTCCTCCACGCCGTCGGGTGGGACGTGAGCGGTCCGTTCGATCGGCGGCATTGCCGCCTCGGCCTCGCTGAAGACCACGTCGAGCGGGTAGTCGACGAACGTCGGGCCGGTGGGAGCCGATAGAGCGAGGTCGAGGGCGGCCGCGGTGCCCGCCGCGAGCCGATCCGGCTCCCTCACGGTCTCGGCGGACTTGACGATCGGATCGACGACCGGGATGTGGTCGAACTCCTGGAGGGAGCCGGAGCCCCAGCGCATCTCGGGAGCGCGCCCGCCGAGAACGGCGATCGGCGAGCGATTCGCCTGGGCGCCCGCGATCGCGCTGACTCCATTGGTCACTCCGGGCCCCGCGGTAAGTGCCGCGACCCCGACGCCCCTCGTCGCCTTGGCCATTCCCTCGGCGGCGAAGACGGCGGACTGCTCGTGGCGGACGTCCACGATCTCGATGCCCTCCTCCTTGCAGCCGTCGTAGATCGAGAAGAGGTGGCCTCCGGAGAGCGTGAACAGATGGCCCACGCCCCGCGACTTCAGCGCCCTCGCGACTATCCGCCCCCCGTGCTCCATGCAGGCAGCCTATGGCAGCCCGGCAGCTTTCGGGATCCGGCCTCTGCCGCCGGGACGGCTCTCCTCGCGCGCGGAGAGTGCCCGGAGCGGGCCTCGAACCCGCAAGCCCCCTGAGGGGCAGCGCCTTTTAAGGACGCCGCGTTTACCGATTTCGCCACCCGGGCACGCTGATGGTAGACCCGTTCGGTCAAATAAATAGGCGCTAAAGAACGGGCCGCGACCGCAACAAACGCGATGCTACGGTGTCAATAGTCACAAGAGAGAAACGCAAACGCCTTCCCTGGAGAGATTAGCTTGGAGGCATCGGCTCTTACACATGCCAGTCAACGCGGCCTTCTCGCCCGCCGCTCCCCGTTGCTCAAGTTGCAGGGCGACGGCCGCCTCGTGGCGATGGTGCGCAGCGGCAACGCCGGCGCCTTCGAGACCATCGTCGACCGCTACCAGGGCAGGCTGCTCGGCTTCTGCCGTCAGATGCTCGGCTCCACGGAGGACGCCGAGGACGTCCTCCAGGAGGTCTTCGTCAACGCCTACCGGGCAATGGTCGCCGACGAGCGCGAGATCAACCTCCGCCCGTGGCTGTACCGGATCGCCCGCAACCGTTGCCTCAACCATCTGCGCAAACCAACTGCCGACGCGCAGGAATCGATGGACATGGTGCCGATGGTCGATGCCGCCTCGACGGCGGAGAAGGTCCACAACCGCGAGGAGTTCCGGCAACTTCTCACCGATGTCTCGAAGCTTCCGGAGACGCAGCGCTCGGCGCTGCTGCTGCGTGAGATGGATGCGATGTCCTACGACGAAATCGCGCAGGCCATGGACACCAGCGTCCCCTCGGTCAAGTCGCTGCTGGTGCGCGCGAGGATCTCTCTCGCCGAGGCGAGCCAGGCGCGCCAGCTGACCTGCGGCGAGGTCCGTCTGGAGCTGGCAGAGGCCGCCGAGGGGCTGCGGAAGGTCTCCGGCCCGGTGCGCCGCCACGTCCGCGAGTGCGACGAGTGCGCCGACTTCCGCTCCCAGGTTCGCGCCAACGACAAGGTGCTTGCCGCCCTCTTCCCGGCCGGGGGGCTGCTCGCCCTGAAGAGCTTCATCGCCGGCAAGCTCGGCCTCGGCGGAGCCTCTGGCGGTGCCGCCGGAGCAGGGGCCGGAGCTGCCGGAGCTGCCGGCGCCGGCGGCGCGGCCACCGGCGCCGCGGCGACCGGAGCGGCAACGGGCGCCGTCGGCGGAGTTGGCGCCGCCCTCAGCAGCGGTGGCGCGGCGAGCGGCATCGGAGCGGTGGGCGGCGCGATCGGCTCGAAGGCCGTCGCCGGCGTCGTCACCGCGGCCGTGCTCACCGCAGGCGCCGTGGAGGTCAAGCAGCAGGTCGAACCCGGCACCGCGGACTCGCCTCAGGCGGTGACCAGAACCGCACCGCGTCACCTCGGCCGCAGGGCGCCGGCGGTGGCCCATGCGCAGCCCGCCCCGGCGCCGGCGGCAGCCTCGATCTCCACCGGCGAAGCACCCACTCCGCAACCCGCCACGGCGGCACCGGCGCCCACCGCCGCGCCCGATCCGGCGCCAAAGCCCGTGCCGCCTGCGGACAAGGCGGCTGAAGGCTCCTCGACCGCGCCCACGATCGACAAGAGCGAACCCGACGCCGACAAGCCCAAGGCACCGGCGCCGGCGGTCACCGACGCGACCCCCCACGAAAAGGGCACGACGCCGGCGAGCGGCGGCGTGGTGGTGGTGACGGTCGGCGGATCGACCTCCCCGCCGCCGGCAGAAGGGGCGCCGCCCGCCGAAGGCGCGCCCCCGGCCGAAAGCGCCCCGCCGCCTCCGCCTCCCGCCGAAGCGACGGAAGGGGAAGCGAGCCCGCCTCCCACCGAATCCGCCCCGACGGGGGAAACCAAGTCCGAAGGCGGGGAAACGACGAGCCCGCCTCCCCCCTCTCAGCCGCCCGCGCCCTAGGTTCGTCCGCCCGGGCGCCCGCCCAACTCTCCCTCAGGCGAGGCCTATCACCTTGAGGCGTCGCGAGAGGCTGGTGCCCGCGAATCGCCGCGTATCCGCCAGCGAGTAGCCGAACAGGTCGAAGTCCTCCTCGCCGGACGCCCAGGGAGGCGTCAGCACGCCGTCGGCGACCGGGAGCACCTCCTCCAGCGTGCGCTGGATCGCCGCTTTGAAGCGCTCGTCCTCGTTCGCCTTATCGCGCAGGAAGACCGAGCCGAAGGCCACGTGACGGTGCTCGTCCCGGGCCACGTTCTGGAAGCCCTCGACGAACGCAGGAAGGGTCCCTTCGCGTTCGTTGAAGTCCATGATGAAGTGCTGTCCGGTGAGGGCGAGCATCCCCTCGATCACCATGTGGTAGATCGTCACCGCCTCGACCAGCGCCTCGGTGTCGCCGGGCTCGGCTGACAGCCGCTCCGTCCTCTCGGTCAGCATCTCGTCGAAGAGCCGCCCGAAGCTCTCGTTCAGATGAGCCGAGGTCTCCTCGAGCATCTCCCCGAGGCGTTCGGACTCGAGCACGCCGACCTCCCTGTAGAAGCGCTCGAAGAAGCGCACGTGCCGGGCCTCGTCGGCTATCTGCGTGCAGAGGAAGATCCGCTGGTCCTCGGTCGGTGCCGCGCGCATGATCGGGCCGAGCTCGTCGGCGACCCGCTGCTCGCCGATGAAGAAGGCCGACAGCCCGTACATCCGCTGGAAGCGCTCCTCCTCGTCGATCCGCTCGTTCCAGTCCTCGCGGTCGCGGGTGAAGTCGAGCTCCTGCGTCTGCCATTGCTGGCGCTCCCAGAGCAGGTACAGCTCCTCGTAGCCGAGCAGGTGCACCTCCGGTGTCCTGTCGGCCGCCTCGTTCAGCGCCGGGTCCGTCGTCGCCTGGAAGTCCTCCCTCTGCGTCCGGGACCGGATCCCGGCTGTCTGCTCGGAAGCCATTGCCAGACTCTAGACGGAGTGCGACTCTCCGGGGGAGAGGACGACGACCTTCGACGAGGTGCTGGACTCGACCTCCTCCCTGAAGGCGTCGGCATCGGTCTCGATCGGCGGGAAGGTGTTGAAGTGCATCGGGATCACGGTGCCCGCGCCGACGAACTCGGCGGCGAGGACCGCGTCGCGACGGTCCATCGTGTAATGGCCGCCGATCGGCAGCAGCGCCACGTCCACGGGATTGCGCTCCGCGATCAGCCTCATGTCGCTGAACAGGCAGGTGTCCCCGGCGTGGTAGACGGTCTTGCCGCCGAGGTTGATCAGCAGCCCCGAGGGGATGCCGATCGAGATCCCGTGCTCGGCGCTGAAGGGCGCCTCTTCGGAGCCGGGGATCGTGTTCGTGTGCCAGGCCGGGACGAGCTTGATCCAGCCCCAGTCGAACTCGACCGTGCCGCCCAGGTTGGGGTCGGTGATCGCATCGGCCCCCTGTGAGTCGAGCCAGTTGGCGAGCTCGACGATCGCCACGCAGTGGGCGCCGGTTCGCTTCGCGACCGGAACCGCGTCGGCGATGTGGTCGGCGTGGCCGTGGGTGATCGCGATATGGGTCGGCTCGACTTCCTCGGCGGTGTGAACCGCGGCAGGGTTGTTCGGCTTCAGGAAGGGGTCGACCAGCACCGTGGTCCCTCCCTCGCTCAGCTCGAAGCACGAGTGGCCGTGGAACTTGATCTCCATCGCTTCAGCTCCCTCCTTCGGGGTCTTTGGGTTCACCCATCTCCTCGTGTAATGCCCAGCCGACGGTGACTCCAACCAGCATCGCCATCCTCGCCTCCTCGGCGAGCAGGGTGCGAACTGCGGCGATTCGCTCCTCGGGATCGGGCACGGTTGCCGCCCTCAGCGTCTCGGAGCCATGGGAGTCGCCGAACCAGCCACCGTCGGCGAGGGCATCGGCGAGCACGCGCTGCAGCTGCGGCGCCGCCCTGGCCACGATCCGCTCTGCCTCCGCGAACCGCTCCGAGTCCGTGAGCCGTTCGATCGCGGCGTCGAGCCGCTCGTCGCCGGAACCCTCCATGGGGCCAGACTAGATGATTGATTCCCGATCCCGGCGGACCCGGATGACGTGCGCGCCCCGGTCACAGTGGAATCGGGGATCAATCATCTAGCCGGACCGAGGCCTGGCGAGCAGGCCCGCGATGCCGCCGACGATCCCCCCGGCGATGCCCGCATACGGATCCGCGGTGGACTCGAAGATCGGCAGGGCGAGAAGGACGACGGCTGCCACCGCAACGCCGATCCGATCGTAGTCCTGGTCGACCGCCCCGCCGGCGTCCGCCCTCCGTATCGCGAACCAGGCCGCGACCGTGCCGAGGGCGAGCCCGTTGCCACCCGCCATCACCTCGAGACCGTCCTGGGCATTGGCCACCCCTGCAGCCGCGAGCATCCCGAGCGACCCGCAGGCGACCATCAGCAGAGCGGTGGCGAGGCTCCCGAGGCGGCGCTCGAGCGAGATGCCGAAGATCGCCAGGGCGACGGCGACCACAAACAGGTAGCCGAGGTCGACGTAGGCGAACGGCGCGGTCAGGAACCGCCACCATTCGTCCCTCAGCGGCACGATCAGACCGCCGAAGGAGCCGACGCCGTAGGCCGTCGCCTTCTGCGCGAGAATCAGGCCGGCGGAGGCTCCGATCACGGCGAGCGTCGCATATGGCCGCTCGGAGGCGGCCGCGATGCCGCGCAGGCGAACGGGGATCAGGCGGCGGGCGCCGCCTCGCCGGGGCTTGGGCTCGAGGGCGTCGCCACGTCGCTCGAGCTTCGGCGCCCTCTTGCGGATCCGGGCGCCGCAGTATGGGCACTCGGTCACGTAGGGGCTGACCTCGGACCCGCAGTTCTTGCAGATAACGCTGAGCTCGGTCTCGCTCACGGGCTCACCTCGCGCTTCGCTCGCGGCGCGAAGGACCATGGATGCCCGCTTGCTCGCTCCGCGCTCATAGATCTCCCTCGCGCTTCGCTCGCGGCGCGAAGGACCATGGATGCCCGCTTGCTCGCTCCGCGCTCATAGATCGAGGATACCCGCCCGGCCGCAGCCCTCACCGTTCGCGCGGCACCGATGCCATACTGCGCTGACACCCATTCTGAGGAGGAAATTCGCGTGGCTGTCGACACCCTGACCGAGCAGAAATCGCTTCTCGCCGAGCTGGCCCCCGGCAAACGGACGCGCCTTCGCCGTCTGCTCTACGAGTTCGGACCCGGCAATGGAACCCTGATGCTGCTGCCGATCGACCAGGGAATCGAGCACGGCCCGCGTGACTTCTTCCCCAACCCCGACTCAAAGAACCCCGAATACCAGTTCCGCCTCGCCGCAGAGGCCGGCTACTCGGCGCTCGCCTGCCAGATCGGCATGGCCAGCAAGTACTACCCCGACTACGCCGGGAGCGTGCCTCTGATCCTCAAGGTGAACGGCAAGACCGACATCCCCTCCGCGGCGAAGGCCCTCTCCACCTGCAACGCCGGCGTCGAGGACGCCGTGCGCCTCGGCGCCGACGCCGTCGGCTACACGCTCTACGTCGGCTCCCCTCGCCAGGACGAGGACCTCGCGCAACTCCGGCAGGTCCGCCAGGACTGCGACCGCTATGGGATGCCGCTGATCGTCTGGTCCTACCCCCGAGGCGAAGCGATCGAAGCCAAGGGCGGCCCGGGCTCCTTCTACGCGATCGACTACGCGGCGCGCATGGCGATGGAGATGGGCGCCGATGTGGTGAAGCTGAACATGCCGAAGATCAACCCGGACAAGGACAAGGACGCTCCCGCTCCATACGACGAGATGGAGATCGGAGAGGCGGAGGCGATTCAGCATTGCGTGGCCTCCGCCGGGCGATCGCTGGTCGTCCTCTCGGGCGGCTCCAGAGTCGACGACGAGACCGTGCTCAATCACACGCGGGAGATCATGGAGGCGGGCGGATCCGGGGTCATCTTCGGCCGCAACGTGTGGCAGCGCGAGTGGAGCGAGGCCCTGGAGATCATCGGCCAGATCAAGGAGACGTTGCTCTCCAGCGTGCGCAGGACGCCCTGACGATCCCGGGGCCGGGGGCCGAGCCGCTCGGTCCCGGCCCTTAGGGCGTGTATGAGAGGCGGTGGACTCGGGAGCGTGCTGCTGCTGCTCGCGGTTGCGGCGCTGGTGCTGCGGCCATGGGAGGACGACGGCGAGCGCCTTCCCGCGGAGGCGGGAGCGCGGGTGCTTCGCGCAATCGACGGCGACACGCTGGAGGTGACGGTCGCCGGGCACCGCGAGGACGTCCGCCTGATCGGGGTGGACACGCCGGAGACGGTCAAGCCGGAGACTCCGGTGCAGTGCTTCGGGCCGCGGGCCTCCCGCTTCACGCATCGTGTCGCCGATGGACGCCGCATCCGGTTGCGCCTCGGCGCCGAGCGCCGGGACGTCTACGGAAGGCTGCTCGCCTACGTGTGGGTGGGGCGTCGCTTCCTCAACGAAGCCCTGCTCCGTCGCGGTCTCGCCCGTACGCTGACGATCCCGCCCAACGATCGCCTCGCGCCCCGCTTCCACCGGATCGAGTTGCGGGCGGCCCGCTTGGGGCGCGGCCTCTGGGGTGCGTGCCGCCGCGCACCGTGAGGCCTGCACACCGGTCGCCCTGCAACGGTTCTTGCGGCTTGCTACCGTCCCGCACCGGCCCCCGGGGCCGTTCCTATGCGGATGAGACAGAGCATCTCCCAGTTCGAGTCGGCCTTCGAGCAGGAGACCTCCCTGGAGCGACGACGGCGCGAGCAGTTGCGGCGCCGCGCCGCCAACCGCTCCCGAGCACGCCGCATCACCCGCACCGAGCAGCAGGGCAAGGTCCGCTTCAGCGTGCTGGCCGTCTGCCTCACCGTCACCGTGGTGGTGGTCGTGGTTGCCATGTTCGAGGCGCTGGCCTTCCTGATGGCGTGACCGCTCGGCTGCGCCGCAGGGCCCTCGTTGAATAGACTCGCCCGCCGATGGCCCGCAAATCGCTGAAGCCCCAGCTCAACCAGATTCGTGCCTGGGTCCGCCAGGGGCGCACCGACGCCTGGATCGCGCACCAGCTCGAAGTCAGCGCCTCCGAGCTTCGCGAGTTCCGCAAGCAGCATGGGTTCACGCCCGACGAGGAGGACACCGGCACGGGCGAAATCGATCTCCGCGACGAGATCGAGGCCGAGATCGAGGCGGCCGCCGCCGAGGAGGAGGCGGAGGAGCCTGAGGAGAAGCCGGGCGGCGAAGAGCCGGGCGGCGAAGAGCCGAGCGGCGAGAAGTCGGGCGGCGAAGAGCCGGGCGGCGAGAAGTCGGGCGACGAAGAGCCGGGCGGCGGGGAAGCGCCCGAGGAAGAGGGCGACGAGCGGCAGCGTCCCAGGCGCAGGCGCCGCGGGCGTCGTGGCGGCAGGGGGCGACGCAAAGAGCTCGAGGCGACCTTCGACCACGGGGAGACCGACGGCTACGGGCTCTGGCTCGACCCGTCGGTGAAGGACAACCCCGTCTACACCGAGCACTGGGCCGGCCATCGGGCCGTCAGCGTCCGCATCGAGGCCGACCAGATAGTGATCCGCCGCGCCGGCGCAGACGACCAGAGCGGCGGCGACTCCGGACGCTAGGCCGGCCCCTGGCGGCCGGCCGGCTCAGGACGCCAGCCGGCGCCCGCCGGCGAAGTCCAACGCGCCTCGCAGGTGGAGCCAGAAGGCGGCGTCGGCGAGGGCCTGGCCGTCCGTTGTCCCAGGCGCGATCTCCATCGCGATCTGCAGACACCACTCGGTTCCGCCGGCGTAGCAGTCGGCGAGCTCCGCGGCGGTGAACGTGATGCCCACGCGCCGGCGCAACTCCTCCCTGATCGCCTCGACCACACGGTCGGCGCGGCGGCGGGCGGCGGGGTCCTCGCCGATCGCCTCCAGGCGCCGCCGGCCCTCATCCCACTGGAAGAGGGCGTTCTCGAATCCTCTGTCGGGCTCGGTCATCTCCCGCCGATCGTAGCCAGCCTCAGATGCCGGGGGTGTCGGGCAGCTGGCGGAGCGGGGCGTTCGCGGGCCCGCATCCCCGGGGGTCCAGGGGCCCGTCCACCTTCCAGACCGTGGCCAGCCCGCTGCGGGCCACCGGCCGCACCGCCGGCGCGCCACGCAGCCAGCGCGCCTCCGGGGAGGGGATCGGCCGCGCCGGGTTGACGAAGTCGAGGAAGGGCGCGGTGACCAGGTAGTCGAGCCGCGACTCGTTGACGGCGGCGCGGAAGCGGCGGCAGGTGACGATCGCGTCGAATGCCCCGTGCGGCCCATTTTCGCCGATGTAGACGACCCGATTGGAGAGGTCCGGCCCGTAGAAGCCGTAGCCGAGGAAACCGGCCGTCGTACCCGCCAGGCCGATGCGCGAGTCATGGACGTTCTGCGCCCAGCGGTAGGCGAAGTCGAGGCCGTACCCCGGCAGGCGCTCGCCCGGGGGCACGTCGTTGCGAAACCGGTCTTCCAGATAGGAGCGCTGCAGCGGATAGCCCAGCGCCACCAGAGCCAGTGCGAGCCCGGCGAAGCCGGCGGCGAGGCGCCCGGCCGACAGGCCGCGAGAGCGCAGGGCCAGGAGGCCGGCAGGTATGAGGACCAACAGCACGGCGAGGGCGATGCCGAAGACGCGCGAGGGATCGCGGACGACGGCGTCGGTGCGGTCGGTGAGCACGATCAGCGCCAGCAGCGCGATCAGCAGCGCCCACTGGCGGCGGCGCCCGTCCAGCGCCCGCGGAAGGGGCAGGAGGGCGAGACCGGCGATCAGCGCTGGCAGAAGGTAGCGAAGGTTGAGCTCGAAGGCGGTCGGTTCCCCCTCCGGGCCGGCAGCGCTCAGCGGCGTGAAGAGGTAGGCGACTGCGCCGACGAGGACCGCCGCCCCGATCCAGCGCAGGGCCCGGGTGCGCCCCCGGCCGAGGGCGAGGGCCGCCCCGCCCAGCGAGGCCACCAGCACCACGGGCCACAGGCCGCCGAAGGCGTGATGGAGCCCGGGGGCGAAGTATTCGGCCCAGACGCCGGTATCGGTCGCGTAGTGGGCGACGTCGAAGTCAGGCCGCGCGGTCTGCAGGCGCTGGGGGTGCGGCAGCGAGATCGGCCCCAGCCGGGTGACCTCCGGGATCGGGTTGCCGGCGACGAGCAGGTTGCGCAGGTACCAATAGCCGCCACCGAGCAGTGCCGGCGCCGACCACCAGATCGTCGCGCCGAGACGCCTGCCTCGCGGCGCAAGGGCGATCACCGCGACCGTCAGCGCGCCCGCCAGGGCCAGCACTGTGACCTTGGTGCCCGCCGCGAGGCCGACGGCGAGGCCGGCCGCCGCCAGCGGCCAGCCGACCGGGAGGCCGTCGTGCTCCTCGCCGGTCGTCTCCCGCGCCTCCCAGGCTGTGATCACGATCGCGATCGCGGCGAGCAGCAGGGCGGCGACGGCGAGGTCGTTCTTGGCGGCAGCCGGCTCCCGCACGATCAGCAGATGACAGTCGAGGAGGACCGCGACCGCGACTACGGAGAGGTGTCCCCGCCCGTAGGGGCGGCCGACACACCAGGCCGCGAGGAGGGCGATCGCGAGCCAGCCGTAGTTGATGAACAGAGAGAGGGTGTCGCGCTTGGCGATCAGCATGCCGACCGCGTGCAGAAGCTCGGAGTTCTGCGGGTAGAACCAGTTGGTGAAGACGGTCTCGGGGCGGTACAGGCCGGTGACGGAGTGGCTCTGGGCGATCTCGGCCGCGAAGGGCAGGTGGTACCAGAGCGAGTCGAAGTTGAAGACGCCGCGGTTCAGGGCGGAGTCGGTGGCCAGACCCCATTGGGCGACGACCGCGGCGATCACTCCGACCATCGCCAGGACGGCCAGCGCATCGGGGCCGGCCGGCTCCGGCGGGCGGGTCCCGTCACCCGGGGAAGGGGGCGCTGCGGGCCGAGCCGTCCTCGACCCCCCTCCCCCCGTGCCACCCGCGCGAGCAGCCGCCGAGCCCGACGGCGCATGACCGAACGGCCGAAGCCACAGAGCGATCGTCGCAGCGAGGAGGAGCGAGGCGAAGACGAGGGTCCAGGCGTAGAGGACGTGGAGGACGCCGAGCAGCTCGGCGAGCCAGACGAGCAGGCCGATGCCGAGGACCGCCTCGACCAGGCGGGCCGGCGCGCCCGACCAGGTCGGGATCAGCCGTCGGCGCAGGGAGAGCGCGGAGAAGGCCAGCGAGAGGGCGATCGCCGCCAGGGCTAGCGCGCTGAGCAGATACGAGCCGGCACCGATCATGGCCGGATGAGGACGACCGCTAGCGGCTGCCGTCGCGAATCACGTAGGGGACCTCGCCCGGAAGGACCATCCCCTGCCCCCGGGCCTTTGCGTCCAGGACCGCCGGGTCGTCCGAGCCCTGGACGAGGCGGTGCAGGCGCTTGTTTTCGGCGAGCGTCCGGTGCAGCTCGGCTTTTGCGGCGGTGGTCGCCGTGTAGGTCTTGACCAGGTCGATCGCCGGGTTCAGGTAGGAGTAGAGGACGGCGACGAGCACCAGGGAGAGGGCGATCCTCCCGACCCGGTCCCACTGGATCCTGCTCGCGCCGCGGCGCGCGGCAGGGCGGCGCCGGGGTGCGGGTCGTCGAGCCATGCTGCGTCCTTTGCGATTCCCCTCCGCATTCCTTCCTCGGGACGGAGGCGACCAAGCGGCTCAGGAGAGCGGGGCGAATGCCCCCAGGCCGGGGAACTCGGCGGCGGAGCCGAGCTCCTCCTCGATCCACAGCAGGCGGTTGTACTTCGCGACCCTGTCCGTGCGCGACGGCGCGCCGGTCTTGATCTGACCGGCGCCGGTGGCAACGGCGAGGTCGGCGATCGTCGTGTCCTCGGTCTCGCCCGACCGGTGGGAGATGACGGTGGTGTACCCGGCGTCGCGCGCGGTCCGGATCGCCTCGAGGGTCTCTGTCAAGGTTCCGATCTGGTTGACCTTGACCAGGATCGAGTTGCCGACCCCCATCTCGATCCCTCGCCGCAGCCGCTCCGGGCTGGTGACGAAGAGGTCGTCGCCGACGAGCTGGAGGCGGTCGCCAAGCCGCTCGGTGAGCAGCTTCCACCCCTCCCAGTCCTCCTCGTCCATGCCGTCCTCGAGCGAGACCACCGGGTAGCGCGAGCAGATCTCGGCCCAGTAGGAGGCCATCTCCTCGGGCGAGAGGGACCGGCCCTCGTGCTCGATCTCATACGACCCGTCCTCGAAGAGCTCGCTGGTCGCGGGATCGAGCGCGACGTGCACGTCGGAGCCCGGCTCGTACCCGGCCGCCGTGACACCGGAGAGGACGGCCTCCAGGGCCGCCTCGTTGGAGGCGAGGTCGGGCGCAAACCCGCCCTCGTCGCCAACCGCCGTCCCCAGGCCGGAGCTGGCGAGCGTCCCCTTCAACGCATGAAAGACCTCTGCCCCTACGCGCAGGCACTCCGAGAAGCTCTCGGCGCCGGCGGGCACGATCATGAACTCCTGGAAGTCGACCGAGTTGTCGGCGTGCGCCCCGCCGTTGAGGACGTTCATCATCGGCACCGGCAGCAGGTTCGGCTCGCCTCCGCCATAGAGCTCGGCGAGATACCTGAAAAGCGGCTGGCCCGAGTCGGCCGCCGCCGCCCTGGCCGCGCCAAGGGAGACGCCGAGGATCGCGTTGGCGCCCAGCCTGCCCTTGTTCGGAGTGCCGTCGAGCTCGATCATCGTCCGGTCCAGGGCGCCCTGCTCGGCGGCACGGGCGCCGCGCAGGGCAGATGCGATCTCGCCGTTGACGTTGGCCACCGCACGGCCGACCCCCTTGCCCCCCCACGCCTCGCCGCCGTCGCGAAGCTCGACCGCCTCGAACTCACCGGTCGAGGCGCCGGAGGGCACCGCAGCGCGCCCGCTCGCGCCTGAATCGAGGACCACCTCCACCTCGACCGTGGGGTTGCCGCGCGAGTCGACGATCTGCCGACCGTGAATGCGCTCGATCGCGCTCATCGAGCCCCGCTCAAGGGCTCGACGGCGGCGGCGCGGCTTCCGGACTGACGCCCGGCGGGAGGCCTTCGAGGCTGGGCACGTTGCTGCCGCTGGGCAGCCCCGCGGGCTGCGGACGCTGGGCGAGCTGTTCGCCTTTGGGGGTGATCAGGCTGACCGAGCCCGGCAGTGCCGGTTTCGCCTGCAGCACGGATGCCGGGCAGGCTTCCGGCGTGGTTTTCGGATTCGCTTCATAGCAGGCGGGGTCGGCTTCGGCCGGCCGTCCATCGCTCTTGAAGTTCGAGCATTTTTCGACCACATAGCCGTCCGCGCAGAAGCTCCTGGACCGCCAGAGGCTCTGGAAGTCGCGCACGAAGCCGCCGAACACAGCTTCCTGATTCTGCTGCTGGAGCTGCGATTTGATCTGCGCTTCCGCTTCGCCCAGCGGCTGCACTTTTTCCGGGTTGACTTTCTCGACTTCGAAGATGATCTGGCCGCTGGTGGCGTATTTCATCGGGCCCTCGACTCTTCCGATCGGGGCTTTGAACATCGCTTCTCCGACCGGCCCCGCGTACTGCTGTTCGGTGACCCCCGACTGCAGGCCGCCATTCGGGGATTCGCTTTCCGAGTACTTCTTGATCGCCCTTTCCCAGTCCTTCTGCGTGTGGCTCTTTTCGAGCGCCATCTTCGCGGCCGCGGCGTCCTTCGCCTTTTTCGCGATCAGGACGCGGATGTCCCGGGTCGGCGGCGTCGTGAACTGGGTCGGCTTCGCTTCCTCGTAGAAGTTTTCGATTTCGGACTTGCTCGGTTCCGACGCGCCTTCGGCGAGCTGTTCCTGGAGTTTCGTGCTGAGGATCTGGATCTTGACCCGTTCGTTGACGTCCTGCTTGGTGTAGTGGGAGGTCTTGAGGAATTTCTGGAACTCGGCTTCGGATTTGAATTGCTGTTTCTTCAGTTTCTCGAGTTCTTTCTGCACTTCCTTTTCGGTCACCGAGATGCCTTCTTCGGCGGCCAGGCCCTGGATCCAGATCGTTTCGAGGATGCTGCCGACGGTCGTTTCCTTCAGTTCCTTGAACTGCGCGGAGCCTGGTTTCGGCGTTTTCCCGAGCCCGGAGGCGGCGACCACCTGCTGGAAGGCGCATTCGAACTCGGGCTTCGTCACTTCGCTCAGGTCCTGCGTGACCTGTTCGCCCTTGCAGTTCTTGAATGGCTGGGTGAACGGCTCGGCGGCGTCCGCCGGGACGTCTTCGACGACCGCGACGGAGCCAGACGGCACCGCGGGATGCCCGACCCCCACGGCGATGCCGACGATGACGAAGAGCGCGACGAAGGCGGCGCCGAAGACGAGGGCGCCGAGGCGGCGAACCTCCTCACGGCCGGGGCCGGACTTGCCGGCTTTCGCTCCACCCCTCCCGCTCGTGGGTCGTTTTCCCTTGCTCGGACTCACGAAGCGGGCAGCATATCCGCTTCCGCGCTCGAGGACACCTTCGCCTCTCGAAGCCCTTTAGCCAGCGTTAAGACTGCCTGCAATCGAGCGTCGGGATCGTCGGGCACCCGCACCGACGCCGTCCGCTCCCGCCACTCGTAGAGAGCCCCATCGACCTTCTCGCGAAGGGTGTCGACCTGCTCGGATTCGAGCTCGACCCCGGTCACGCTCAGCCGCCCTCCCCGCAGCTCGACGCTCTGCGCTCCGGCGAGGCCGAGTTCGATCCGCGCCCGTTGCAGGGCGAGCAGGTTCTCCGCCTCCGGCGGCAATGGACCGAAGCGGTCGCCGAGCTCGTCGCGTATCTCTCGCAGCTCGCCCGGCGCCCGGGCCGCTGCGATACGCCGGTGGACGTCGATCTTCGCCGCCTCGAAGGGGATGAAGGACCCCGAAAGGTAGGCGTCCACGGGGACGTCGAGGCGGACCGGCTCGGGTGCCTCCTCCCGGGCACCTGCCTCGCTCGCCTCCGCCACCGCCTCGTCGATCATCTGGCAGTAGAGCTCGAAGCCGACCGCGGCGACGTGGCCGGACTGCTCCTCGCCGAGCAGGTCCCCCGCCCCGCGGATGTCGAGGTCGCGCATCGCGATCTTGAAGCCGGAGCCGAGCTCGGTGTGATCGGCAAGGGTGGAGAGGCGGGCGGCGGCCTCCTCGCTGAGCGCTTCGGCCGACGGGTAGAGGAGGTAGGCGAAGGCGCGCTCCCGGGAGCGCCCGACCCGTCCGCGGATCTGGTACGCCTGGGATAACCCGAGCTGGTCGGAGCGCTCGACGATCAGCGTGTTGGCGGAGGGGATGTCCAGCCCCGACTCGATGATCGTCGTCGTCACCAGGCAGTCGGCGCCACCGCGCAGGAAGTCCAGCATCGTCTCCTCCAGCCGCGCCTCCTCCATCTGCCCGTGCGCTTCGGCGAAGCGGGCACCGGGGACGAGCGCCCGCAGGCGCTCGACCGTCTCCGGGAGCGAGTCGATCCGATTGTGGAGGAAGAACGCCTGTCCGCCGCGCTCGACCTCTCGCTCGACCGCGTGCCGGACCAGGTCCTCGTCGTAGGGGCCGACGTAGGTGCGCACCGGGCGCCGTCCCTCCGGGGGCGTCTCGATGACCGAGATGTCGCGCAGGCCGGCGAGGCTCATCTGCAGCGTGCGCGGGATCGGGGTAGCCGAGAGCGATAGCACGTCGACCCTGAGCTTGAGCTGGCGCAGGAGCTCCTTCTGCTTGACGCCGAAGCGCTGCTCCTCGTCGACGATCACCAGGCCGAGCTCCGAGGCGCGCACGTCACGGGAGAGCATGCGATGGGTGCCGATGAGGACGTCGACGCCGCCGGCCTCGAAGGCGGCGAGGGCCGACTTGACCTCGGCTGGCGGTCGCAACCGGGAGACCCCCTCGACGACGAACGGGAGGTCGGCGAGGCGCTCGCGAAAGGTGCCGAGGTGCTGCTGGGCGAGGATCGTCGTCGGCACCAGCATCATCACCTGCTTGCCGTCGGAGGCGGCCTTGACCGCGGCGCGGAGGGCGACCTCGGTCTTGCCGAAGCCGACGTCTCCGCAGACCAGGCGGTCCATGGGCTGCCCGGCCTCCATGTCGCCCTTCACAGCCTCGATCGCTTCCATCTGGTCCGCCGTCTCTCGATACGGGAAGGCGGTCTCCATCTGGATCTGCCACTCGCCGTCCTGGGCGAAGGCATGCCCTGTGCGGGTGCGGCGCTCCGCGTAGAGGTTGAGCAGCTCGCCGGCCAGCGCCCCGGCGGCCCGCCGGGCCCGCGCCTTCATGTTCTGCCAACGCCTCCCGCCCAGGGCCGAGAGGGTCGGGGCGCCGGCCACGCCGACGTAGCGGCTCAGCTTGGCGAGCTGGTCGGTGGGGACGTAGACGCGGTCCTCGCCCTTGTATTCGAGGTAGAGGTAATCGCGGGTGACCCCGCCTACCTCGCGCGTCTCGAACCCGGCGAACCGCGCGACCCCGTGGTCCTCGTGGACGACGTGGTCGCCAACCCGCAGGTCGCTGAAGGTCAGTCGGCCGCGGGCGGCTCCCGGCGCCCGCGGCTCGGGTCGCCTCCTCCGGTGCACGAGTCGCCGGAACGGGAAGACGGCGAGTTTCAGCTCAGGGCTGACGAACCCCTCGCGCAGGCGGGCCTCGGCGAAGGCGAGCCCCGGCTCGGGCGAGAGCGCGCCGTCTTCGAGAAGCGTCGCGTCGATCCGGTCGAGGCCGTAGCGCGCACGCTGCGCCTCCCCCATGCTGTCGAATGCGACCACCGTCCGGTAGCCGGAGCGGACCAGCTTCTCCAGCTCGGCCTCCGCCTCGGCGACGCTGCGGGCCGGGGACTCGGCGCGAGACGCGCGGAACGACCGCTCGTCATCCTCCCCCGCACCGGACAGAGCCAGGGCCGCCCTGTCGAGCAGGGGGCCGGCGACGTCGACGTAGAGGCGGCGCGCGTCCTCGGCGTGCATCGCGGTGGTCGCGTCCTCCCAATGGTCGCGCAGGGCGGGCTCGATCTCCTCGACGGAGGCGAGCAGCACCGCCGCCGAGTCCGGCACGAGGTCGAGAGGCGCGCCGAAGCGCTCCAACGGCAGCGCCTCCGCCAGGCTCGGGGCGCTTTCGCCGTTCTCGGCGGCCTCCATCGCCGCCAGCTCGGCGATTTCGCGATGCTCGGCGTCGAGCTCGGCGGAGGGCGCAAGCTCGACCCGCTCGGCGTCGCCCAGCGAGCGCTGGGTGAAGGTCGAGAACCACCGCATCGAGTCCACCTCGTCACCGAAGAGCTCGATTCGGACAGCGCGCTCCTCGGTCGCCGGATACACGTCGAGGATGCCGCCGCGGAGGGCGAACTGGCCGCGCTCCTCGACCTGCTCGACCCGCTCGTAGCCGGCCGCCGTGAGGTCGTCCGCGACGGCACCCAGGTCAATCTCGTCGCCGACCGCGATGCCGAAGCCCGCCGGCCGCAGGGCGGCGTCGGGAACCGCCTCGGCGAGAGCGGTCGCGGCGGCGACCACGATCGCATCGTCTTCCTCGGCGAGAGCGTCGAGGGCGTCGATCCGCAGCCCCACGAGGTGCGGAGGCGGGGTGACGTGCGAGGCGTAGCCGGTTCCCCGCGATGGATAGAAGCGGACCCGGCGCGGTGCCAGGTAGGCGCGCAGCTCGGCGACGAGGTCCCGGCCGGAACGGTCGTCCGGGGTGACCACGAGGGCCGGGCGGCCGGCGAGGCCACGGCCGTCCTCGAGCAGCGCCGCCAGCAGCAGGGGCCGCACGCTCGTCGAGGACCGCACCGCCAGGGGCTCCGCCGCCGGCTCCCGAACAGCGGCGAGTGCCGCAGGGCTGAGCGCGTGCAGGCGCTCGTTCTCGGCGGCGATCTCGATGACGGGTCTGAGGCTCATGGCACGCGAAGAGCCCGGGTCCCTCGACCCGGGCCGGTGTCGAGATTCTAGTGGGGCGTCTAAGCTCGCCGAATGCGGTTCCGCCGCCCACTCGCCGCCGGCTCGACCCTGGGGGCGCTCGCCCATCACGCCTTCGAGACGCGCGCCGGGGTGGGTCTGGTCTTCGAGCCCGAGCTGGGTCGCCGCGGGGCGATCGCGCTCTGGTCGGCCCTCTTCCCGCTCGGCCTTGCGAGTGCCGCCCTGGGCGGCGGGCTGAACGACCGCCTCTGCGCCGTAAACGCCGGCGTCGGGGCCGCAGGGGTCGCGGTCCATTTCGTCGCCTGGCCCTGGTCGCTGCGCAGGGGGCTGCCGACGCTCGACGAAGCGGAGGGACTGACCGAGGCCCAGCTGCCCGCCTATAACGCGGTCCTCTGGGCCTGGGGGGCGTGCAGCGTCCTCAGCCTCGTGCGCGAGGCGGAGCCGAGAGCACGGCGGGCGGGGTTGCTCGCCGGCCTCCTGAGCTTCCCGATCCTGCTTGCCTCCGCCCGCCATCACTTCCGCTGGGCACGCGAGCAGGCCGCGCTCGAGCCCGAGCGCTGGAGCCCGGCGCTGCGCGAATGAGCGCAACCGTCTGCCTCAGCTTCGACAACCTCGGCGAGGCCGCGGAAATCGGCGCCGGGGCGCTGGCGCCCGGCGATCCCCGGGTCGGCTCTCACCCGACCGCCACCGAGGTCCTGCCCGAGCTGCTGGCCCGGCTCGACGCGCACGAACTGGCCGCGACCTTCTTCGTCGAGGGGCTGAACGCCCAGATCTATCCCGAGCTGCTGGTCGACATGCGGGACCGGGGCCACGAGGTCGCCTACCACGCCTGGGCACACGAGGGCTGGGGTGGCCTGAGCGCGGCGGCCCAGGCGGAGAGCCTGCGCCGCGGGATCGAGGCCTTCGCCGCGATCGGGCTGGCGCCGACCGGCCTGCGGCCGCCGGGGGGCGGCCTCGGAGCGGGCGGGGTCCGCGTGGTCGGGGAGAGCGGCCTGCGCCACTGCTCCCCGGCCGGTGAGGGCGTCGGAGTCGAGGACGGTGTCGCCGTGCTGCCCTTCAGGTGGAGCCTCGTCGACGCCGCCTGCACCCTTCCCCAGCTCGCCTCGGCGCGCGAGGAGATCGCGGGCTCCTCGCAGCCCCTGGGGCCCGCCGCCTTCCTCGCCCATCTCGAAGCCGAGATAGCGCGCCTGGGCGAGGTGGGAGGGTTCGCATCGATCGTCCTGCACCCGTTC
The DNA here is from genome assembly GCA_963712325.1 of uncultured Solirubrobacterales bacterium. Classification (GTDB taxonomy): domain Bacteria; phylum Actinomycetota; class Thermoleophilia; order Solirubrobacterales; family 70-9; genus VRUE01. The sequence continues at coordinate 215,548 of CAVQHG010000007.1, read as the reverse complement.
ATGCTCGAGTGGCTCGGCCACGAGCGGCTCGAGGCGCTTCTCGGGGCGCTGGCCGCCGGGGCCGCCCGTGACGAGCTGGCCGTGCACACTCACGACCAGGCGGCCACGGGCCTGCTGGCGGGCCGGCCCGCGCCCGGAGGCCTCCGCCTCGACCGGACCACCTGGCCCGCCACCTGAATCACGTCGGCGGTCGAGGGCCCCGAGAACCCGATTGACGGCAAGGATCGGCCGCGGGCGCCCGGCTACCGCGCGCGGACGGCGGCAACCGTCTCCCTCAGGGTCTGGCGCGCGTCGTGGTGGGGCATCCAGTGGAGGCGCCGTCGCGCCCTTGTGGTGTCCATCAACACCGGGCGGCGGATTGCCTCGATCCAGGCGGCCTCGTCGGGCAGGAGGGGAACCTGGGCCAGCAGCTCGGCGGTGGCGCTGACCGCCAGCCTGGGCGCCGGAACCGCGTGCCAGCCGAGCTCGTGGGCGATGTCGGTGACGGTCAGCTCACCCGGGCCGGCGAGATTGTAGACGCCGGGATCGCCCCCGCCGATCACCGCTGCCGAGAGCGCGGCGGCGACGTCGTCGTGATGGACGAGCTGGAAGGGAACGCCGGGATCCGGGAGGATCGGGCGCAGCGATGGGGCCCGCCCCAGCGCCCAGCGCAGCGGTCCCGGGATCGCGCGTCCGAGGGCGACCAGCGGGATCAGGTCTAGCAGCAGGGTCGCATCGGGCCCGGCGACGATGCAGGGGCGGAAGACGTAGGCGTCGGTGTCGGAGCCGGCGAGCGCGGTCGCCAGCTCCGCCTCGACCGCCGCCTTGTGCGCCGAGTAGGGGTGTCGCGAGCTTCCCCGCAGCGGCTCGTCCTCCTCGAGCAGGGGCGGCAGGTCGCGGTCGAAGCCGTACGCCGCCACCGACGACGTGTAGACCAGCCGCCGCGCCCCCGCGATCGCCGCCGCCTCGAAGACGTTCCGCGACCCCTCGAGATTGATCTCGCGACTCTCCTCCCGCCCGGCGACGATCACGAAAGCGAGGTGGACGACGACGTCCGCACCCTCGACCAGGGAGTCGACGGCCTGCCGGTCGAGCACGTCGCCCCGCCTGTATTCGACCTTCTCCCAGCCGTGGGCGGCGATGTCGAAGGGGCGCCGGGCCATGCCGACGACCCTGGTCACCTCGGGAACGCGCTCCAGCGCGGCAAGGAAGGGCTTGCCGATCTCACCGGTCGGCCCGGTGACGGCGACGGTGAGCCCCTGTTCGAGCCGGGCCAGGCCTAGCCTCCCGGTAACCCGGGGCCGCTGCGCTGCCACTCCACCTGGCCTTCGCCCTCGCGGCGCGAGCGCCCCTCGACGTCATCCCACTCGTGCAGCATCCGCTTCAAACGGGCGACCCCCTCGGGCGGATGGGCGGCGATTTCAGCCGCGAGCTCCAGGGCGGCCTGCTCGGTCCCGGCCGCCGGGGCGACCCGGTTGACCAGCCCCAGCCGCAGCGCCTCGTCGGCGCCGATCGTGCGCGAGGAGAGCAGCAGGTACTTGGCGGTCGCCAGGCCGCAGAGGGTGACGAGCCGGGCCGGGCCGACCGGGACCCCGAGAGCCGCGCCGGGAAAGCGCATTCTCAGGTTCGATCCCCCCACCCTCATGTCGCATGCGATCGCCACCTCGGCGCCGCCGCCGACGACGTCGCCATGGCAGACCGCGATCGTGGGCTTCGGGAAGCCGACGATCGCGTCGTAGGCGTCGGCGAAGAGCTGCATGCGGTCGATCTTCTGCTCGGCATCCAGCTCCTCGCGGATGTCGGCGCCGGCCGAGAGGCCCATGCTGTCGGAGGAGCTGACCACGAGCACGCGGACCGCGTCGTCGTCGCGAGCCACGGCGAGATGCTCGAGCATCTCGACCAGCATCTGGGAGTCCATCGCGTTGCGGGCTTCGGGCCGCTGCAGGCGCAGCACCGCGACCCCGGACTCGTCGCGCTCGTATGTGGCTCGTTCGTCGGGCATCCGCTCAGCCATCTAGAGGGTCGTCGCTGGGATGCAAACTAGAGGATCGGTCTGCCAGCCGCTCGACCAGCCGCTCGGTCTCCGCTGCGGCCCTGTCGATCAGCTCGGCGACGTCGTCCCGGCTCTCGCGGAACCTGCCGAGGACATAGGCGGAGACGACCTCGGGATCGGTCGAGTCCGGCCTGCCGACCCCGACCCGCACCCGCCAGAAGCCGGGGTCGCCGAGGCCCGCCCGCAGGCTCTTCAAGCCGTTGTGCCCCGCCAGCCCGCCGCCGAGCCGCGAGCGGACCTCCCCGAAGGGCAGGTCGATCTCGTCGTGGATGGCAACCACGCGGTCGAGCGGGATCCTCAGGGACCCTCGGGCCGGGCCGGCCGAGTCGCCCGATTCGTTCATGTAGGTCTGCGGCAGAAGAATCGCCACCCGGGGGCCGCCCGGCCCGGCACGTCCTTCGGAGATCAGGCCGCCGAACTTCTTCCGGGCCCGGGGCAGATCCCAGCGACGGGAGAGCTCGGCGCCCACCTCGAAGCCGACGTTGTGGCGCGTCCCCTCGTAGCGACTGCCCGGATTGCCGAGGCCGACGACCAGGGTGCGCTCGCCGGAGTCCGCCTCCCGGCGGCGGAAGAGCGCCAGGGCCTAGGCCTCTTCGGATTCGCCGCCCGAGTCGCCCTCGCCCTCGGGGGCCTCGCCCTCTTCGCCCTCGGGGGCCTCGCCCTCCTCGCCGACCAGCTCGGCCTCCTCTTCGACGGCCGGCTCCGGCTCTTCCTCGACGCGTGGAGGCGAGAGGGTCGCGATCGTGACCTCCTCGGGGTCATCGGCGACCAGCTTGACGCCCCCGGGAACCGATACCGCCGAGAGCTGGAGGGTGTCGTTGATCTCCATCGAGGAGACATCCGCGACCAGGCGCTCGGGTATCTCGGTTGGCAGCGCTTCGACCGTGATCTCCCGGGTCACGTGCTCGAGGACACCGCCCTCCTTGACGCCCGGGGCGGCCTCGGCGCCCTCCAGCTCGACCGCGACCTCCGCCTGGATCGCCTCGTCGAGCTTCACTTCCTGGAGGTCGATGTGCTCGAGGCTGCCGCGGACCGGGTGCAGCTGCTGTTCCTTGACGACCACCGGGACGCCCTTCGAGCCCTCGAGCTCGAGGTCGAAGAGGGCCGCGCCGCCCGCGAGCACCGAGCGGACATCGCGCTCGGCGACCTTGAAGGCACGCGCCTCGGAGCCCCCGGCGTACACCACGCCGGGCACGAGGCCCTCGCGGCGAAGCCGGCGTGAGGTGCGCGAGCCGAACTCGGTGCGCGGAGTCGCCTTCAGGGTTTCGCGTGCTGCTGCCATCGGACCGGGGAGGATAGAGAAACGGCGGCGGCCGAGCGCCCTGTGGCACCCTCTGGTCGTGGCCGAGGACTCGAAGATCCCCAAGGGACGCATCCGGCGGTCGGCTCGGCTGGGCTCGATCGTGGGCGTCCAGGGCGCCCGCTACGCGGGCACGAAGGCGACCAACGTCGCCCGCTCGGAGGAGGGCGGCCGGGAGCGGATCGAACAGCGCCACCTGGAGACGGCGATGAAGATGGTGGGCGCCCTCGGCCAGATGAAGGGGGCGGCGATGAAGCTGGGGCAGTTCGCCTCCTTCATCGACACCGACTTCCTGCCGCCCGAGTACGCCGAGATCTACCAGGACCAGCTCGCAAAGCTGCGCACCGAAGCACCGTCGATGCCCTGGGAGAAGGTGGTCGACGTGCTCGAGGAGGAGTACGAGGGTGAGCCGTTGGCCGAGCTCTTCGCGGATTTCGAGCACGAGGCGTTCGCGGCCGCCTCGATCGGGCAGGTTCACCGAGCTGAGCTGCTCGACGGTCGAGCGGTGGCGGTCAAGATCCAGTATCCGGGGATCGCCGAGGCTCTCGACGCCGACCTCCGCAACATGGGCACGCTGGTCCGCCTCGCCCGCGCCCTCGCCCCCGGCCTGGACGCGAAGGCGATCGCCGGAGAGGTCCGCGAGCGAGTGATGGAGGAGCTCGACTACGAGTACGAGGCGCAGAACCAGCGCACCTTTGCCCGCGCCTACCGGGACCATCCGTTCATCTACGTCCCGGAAGTGATCACCCGGCTCTCGAGGCGCCGGGTCCTGGTCACCGAGCTGGTCGAGGGAATCGGATTCGAGGAGATCAAGCAGCTGCCGGAAGAGGAGCGCAGCCGCTTCGGCGAGATCGTCTTCCGGGGCAGCTTCGGCTCGATCTACCACCTCCAGCACTTCAACGCCGACCCCCATCCCGGCAACTACCTGCTGATGGCCGACGGGCGGGTCGCCTTCCTCGACTTCGGCATGACCAAGAAGCTCGACCGGGAGCAGATCGTGCTCGAGCAGAAGGTGATCGATGCGGCGATCCGCGGCGAGCCCGAAGCGCTGCGGGAGGCGCTCCACGACCTCGGCTTCGTCAAGAACCCGTCCAAGCTCGACGCCGAGCGGCTGATGGACCACCTGATGTCGATCTCCTCCTGGTTCCTCGAGGACCGCGAGATCGAAATCACCGCCCGCCGCGTTATGAAGATCATCGAGTCGACCAACGACCCGCGCTCGGAGTACTACGATCTGATGCGGCGCGAGTCGGTGCCCGCGGAGGAGCTGATGGGCAGGAGGATGGAAGTCGGCGTCGTCGCCGTCCTCGGGCAGCTGCGGGCGAAGCGAACTGGTACCGCATCATGCGCGAGTGGGTGTACGCCGACGAGCCGGCGACCGAGCTCGGGGCTCAGGAGTGGGATTACTTCGAAGGTCGGGGCGTGGTGCGGGTTCCGGGGCTGGCCTGGGAGGCCTGAGCCGGAGAGATTCTGCATTCCGGCGGCCGGGCGGTCGGTTACCCTGGCCGCTGATGGCTTCGGGGCGTTCCCAGAAGGCGCTGCTCGCGATGATCTGCGCCGTTGCATCGGCGCTCGTCCTCGCCGCGCCGGTGGGGGCGCTCTACCTCGGCGAATGGGGCGGCGCCGGCTCCGGGGAAGGCCAGTTCAACGCGCCGAGGGGAATCGTCGCCGACAGCCAGAGCAACGTCTACGTCGTCGACTCGGGCAACTCCAGGGTGCAGAAATTCAACGAAGCCGGGCAGTACCTCGGTCAATGGGGAACCCCGGGCGGCGGCCCGGGGCAGTTCTCCTCGCCGGTCGGCATAGCCGTAGACCGGGGCGACTTCGTCTACGTCGCCGACCTCGGCAACCACCGGGTGCAGAAGTTCAACAACGTGGGCGTTCCGATCGCGGAATGGCCCACCGGCCTCCGGCCCGGGCTCGGTGCCCCGGTCGGGATAGCGGTCGATCGAAGCGGCGACGTGTTCGTCGCCGACGTTTCCTCGAGCCGGATCGAAAAGTTCTCTCCCGGCGGGGAACTCCTCCTCGCCTGGGGCGGCCCGGGCGCCGGCCCGGGGCAGTTCAACGCGCCGAGCGCAGTCGCCACCGACGAAGCCGGCGACGTCTTCGTCGCCGACACCGGAAACCACCGCGTGCAGAAATTCACCAACGAAGGGGCTTTCGTCGGCGCCTGGGGCTCGCCGGGCAAGGGGCCCGCGCTCTTCGAAGACCCGGTGGACGTGAGCATCGACCCGGTGGGCAAGGTCTACGTGGTCGACCAGGTCAACGACCAGATCCAGAAATTCAGCCCCACCGGTGAATTCCTCAGCCTCTGGGGCGAACCTGGCTCGAAGCCGAACCACTTCGACGGCCCGATCTCCGTGGCGATCAGCTTCTCGGCGAGGACCTACGTCGTCGACGCCGGCAACAACCGCATCGAGGCCTACGGGAAGATCCCGGCCCCGATCTTCGGCAAGACGGTCAACGTCGTCCCCTCCGGGACCGTGCGGTTCAAGCCGCCGCATGGGAAGGTGTTCCGGAGGATCTACTCGGGGGTCCAGATCAAGGTCGGCTCGGTGGTCGACACGCGCCGCGGGAACGTGCAGCTCACCGCGGCGAAGAACCGCTCGGGCGTGACCCAGAGCGCCGACTTCAAGGACGGGCTGTTCAAGGTCCTGCAGCCGAAGAAGCGGCACCCGGTCACCGAACTGAAGTTGACCGGTGCCCTCGACTGCCCCCGGAAGGCGAGGCACGGTCGGCACGCCGGCAAGAAGAAGTCCTCCCGGGTGGGCGCCGCCATGTCTCGGCGCAAGCGCCGCTCGCGGCGGCTGTGGGGCTCGGGCAAGGGCAACTACAGGTCGCGCGGGGCGCACGGCTCGGCCAGCGTCCGCGGCACGATCTGGCTGACCAAGGACACCTGTAGAGGCACGCTGTTCAAGGTCAGGCGGGGCGTGGTCAAGGTCCGCGACTTCACCCGGCACCGCACGGTCAGGGTCCGTGCCGGGCACAGCTACTTCGTTCCCGCTCGGTAGCCGCCGGGCGTGAGCCCCATTCAGGGCCCGAGCCCGCTCCCGCCTCCGGCGGCGGGCCCCCGCCGGAGGCGGGGGCCTTCCGACGCCGCCTATTGGTTGCCGCTCCAGATTGCGGTGTAGTCGGTATCGCCGGGCGCCGAGTGCGAGCCTCCGGGCGAGCCCGAGCCGTCGCCGTTGGTCGCGTGGTCGGGCACGTTGCCGTTGAACGTTTCCCGGTTGCCCGCCGCACCGGGGCCGAACGTGTACTCGCCTTCGCCGATCTGGTTGAACTTCTCTCCGGCCCCGCCGGTCGCCTCCACCGCGTTCTCGCTGACCTGGAGAACGGGGCAGACGAACGGTTCCTCGGCCCGTTCGGGCGGTGCCGCCGAGGCGGTGCCGGCGAAGAGCCCGGCGACCGCCGTCATCACGCATCCGGCGAGCATCAATCGCTTGCGCATCCTTGTCACCTCCGTGGTTGCTTTCCGGCCGCCCTTCATCGGGCGACCTCCAAGACCACCCTCACAGCGGCGCCTTACAGGCGTGGAACGAGGCGCTTACGATTCGGTGACGCGTCGCCCGATGGGCTCAGAGCTCGGCGAACAGGCGCGGGTCGTTCGAGCAGATCCCGTCGACCCCTCTGTCCACGAGCCTGCGCATGCGCGATAGGTCGTCGACCGTCCAGGCGATCAGCTCGACTCCGGCAAGTGCCGTGATCCGAGCCAGGCGGGCGCTGACCAGGGGGTGATAGACCCACATCGCCTCGACTCCGAACTTCGGCAGCCTCTCCGCCGCCAGGCCCGGCAGCCGCTGGCGCATCACCGCCAGCGCGCCCATCAGCGGCCCCTTCGCCCACCGCTTCGAGGCCCAGTCCCTGGTCACCTTGGGGTAGGTCCAGCCGCGGCGCAGGGCGGGCTGGAGCTCGAGGATGCGGCCCAGGGTGTAGAGCTCCATGGTCGAGACCATCGCCCGCTCGACCAGGCCCCGCTCGGTCAGCGCGGCGACGATCTCCTCCTCGCGGCCGGGGAGCTTCACGTCGAGGTCGATCTCGATCCGGTCGAGGGGCGGCTCGAGGAAGGCGTCTAGGGCCTCGGTGAGCGCGAGTGGCTCCCGCCGCGCCGCGTCGTCCCAGTCGTGGGCGACGACCAGCGGGGCCCTCTGCTCGAGCGGCAGATGGGCGTCGGGCAGCCAGATGACGTCGAACTCGATCGTGTCCACGCCCGCCTCGGCGGCCGCGCGGAAGCTCTCGATCGTGTTCCCCGGCGCGACCAGGTCGGCGCCCTTGTGGCCGACGAGCCTCATCGCCGCCGCCGGATCAGAAGAGCTGGTTCTCGCCGGCGAAGATCTCGGAGACCGAGTCGTCCGTGAAGATTCGGCGGATCGAGTCGGCGAAGGTGCTGGCAGTCGAGAGAACGGTGATGTTGTCGGGGGCGCCGGGCCGCAGCGGCAGCGTGTCGGTGACGACGATCTGCTCGATCCCCGAGCTCTCGTAGGCGAGCCGCTCGTAGGCCGGACCCGAGAAGACGCCGTGCGTCGCGCAGGCGATCACCCGCGCCGCCCCCTCGTCGAGCACGGTCTGCGCAGCGGCGCAGAGCGTGCCGGCGGTGTCGATCATGTCGTCTACGAGGACCGCGGTCTTGCCCTTGACGTCGCCGACGACGTAGCCGATCTCGGCCACCTGCTGGGCGGGGCGCTCCTTCTCCATCACCGCCCAGTGGGTCCCGATCCGGCGGGCGAAGTTTCGCGCCGTCTTCACCCGGCCGGCGTCGGGGGAGACGATCACCAGCTCGTCGGTGATGTGCTGGTCGGCGAACCACTGGGTGAGCATCGGCATCGCCGTCATGTGGTCGACGGGGACATGGAAGAATCCCTGCACCTGGCCTGCATGGAGATCCATCGTCAGGACGCGATCCACCCCCACCCCCTCGAGGCACTTGGCGACGATACGGGCGGTGATCGGCTCCCGCGGTGCCGACTTCTTGTCCTGGCGGGCGTACCCGTACCAGGGGGTGACCGCGATGATCCGGTGCGCAGAGGCGCCCTGGGCCGCATCGATCATCGTCAGCAGCTCGACCAGGGCGTCGTTGGGGGTCATCCCCGTCTGCTCGCTGGCACAGGTCGACTGGACGATGAAGACGTCGGCGCCGCGGATCGACTCCTCGTAGCGGCAGTAGACCTCGCCGTTGGCAAACGTCTTCAGCGTCACCTGGCCGAGGTCGAGGTCGAGTTTGCCCGCCACCTTGGCGGCGAGCTCGCCGGAGCTGCGGCCGCCGAAGACCATCAGGCGCTTCGAGTAGTCGTGCGGGATCGCGGTCGGAGCCGCCGGCGCGGGCTCCACGCGCTGCTCGATCGTGCTCACGACTTGCTCCCCTCTCTCGCTTCCGCGGCCTTGCGCTCGGCGAAGCCCTCGATGTTCCGTTGCTCGTTCTGACTCACCGCAAGCGCCCCGTCCGGGACGTCGTCGGATATCACCGCTCCAGCGCCAGTGTAGGCGGAGTCGCCGACTTCTACCGGTGCGATCAGCATCGTGTCAACTCCTATGCGGGCCCCGGCCCCGATCACAGTCCGGTGCTTGCGGAATCCGTCGTAGTTGGCGGTGATCGTGCCGGCGCCGAGGTTGCTGCCCGCCCCCACGTCGGCATCGCCGACGTAGGCGAGGTGGGGGACCTTCGCCCCCTCTCCGACCCGCGAGTTCTTCACCTCGACGAACGCGCCCGCCTTGGCGCCGGCCGCCAGCTCGGCACCCGGCCGCAGATAGGCGAAGGGGCCGACGGCGCAGCCGTCGAGCACCTCGCACCCGACGAGGTGGGAATGCGGCACCGAGACCCGCTCGCCCAGCACCGCGTCGACCAGGGTCGTCAGCGGTCCCGACAACCGAGTCGGCCCCGACCCGGGTGGCGCCGCAGAGGCTTGTGCCGGGCTCGATTCGGGCGTCGGCGGCGATCTCGACGTCAGCGTCGACCCAGGTCGAGGCCGGATCGACGATCGTCACGCCGGCGGCCATGTGCCCCTCGAGAATCCGGCGGCGGGCCTCTGCCTCGGCCGCCGCGAGCTGAACCCGGTCGTTGACGCCCATCGTCACCGCCAGGTCGTCGGTGCGGTGGGCGGCGACGAGGTGCCCCTTCGCGCGCAGCGCCGGGAAGACCCCCGGGAGGAAGTACTCGCCCTGCGCGTTGTCGTTGTCGAGCCCTGAAAGGGCCTCGGCCAGGGGAGCGGCGTCGAAGGCGTAGCTGCCCGCGTTCACCTCGCGGATCGCGCGCTCCCCGGCGGGGGCGTCGTCCCTGCCTTTCGCCTCGACCACCCGCTCGACCCATCCTTCGGCGTCGCGGACCACCCGGCCGTAGGTGCCGGGGTCGTCGAGCTCGATCGTCAGCATCGTCGCCGCCGCCGACGAGGAGGCGTGGGCGTCGACCAGGGCCGTGACGGAATCCGGCCCGATCACGGGGTGGTCGCCGGAGAGGAAGATGACGGTCTCCGCCTCGCGGATCAGCGGCAGTGCCGCCCGCGCGGCGCCACCGGTGCCGTCGGGCTGCTGTTGGATCACCGTCTCGGTTCCCTCCGGCAGGGCGGCGGAAACGTCGCGTCCCGGCGAGACGATCGCCGCGACCCGCCCCGCACCCGCCTCACGGGCGGCGATGATCGGCCAGGCGACCATCGGCCTCCCGCAGACGGGATGAAGCATCTTCGGCAGGCTCGAGCGCATGCGCGTGCCGGCGCCGGCCGCCATGACCAGGACCAAGGGGGAGCTCACCCGCAAATCGTAGACGCGACGGGACGGTCCTGTCCCGCGAGGTGACTGGCGGGCGCTGCTGGAGGCACCCTCAGCGCGCGAAGCTCGATTGGGATCGGGGGGCCCTAGGTAGCGGGTCGGGCCAGCTCCCTGCCCGTGAGGGCGGCGGAGACCAGGGCCCAGCCGGCGAAGATCAGGTCGATGCCGACCAGTAGGCCGATCGCCCAGTCGGCTGAGCTGGGGAACTTGACGAGGATCAGGATCCCGACCAAAAGCCCTGCGAAGCCGCTCAGCCCGACCAGGCCGGCCCCCTCCCGGCCGCGTGCCAGGAAGGCGGCGCTCACCCTCGTCACCCCCATGAGGATGAAGTACAGGCCGAGGACCAGGGTCAGGGTCAGGGTGCCGCTGTGCGGTTCGACGACCAGGAAGAGCCCGACGAGGACCGTGAGGAAGGCCCAGAGCAGGCGCAGCACGACGGTCCCGATCGAGTGGGCCGTGAAGGCCCCGGCGACCAGGAAGGCGCCCGCGATCAGCAGGATCCAGCCGACGAAGATCGCCGTCCCCACCGAGGCGACCGCCGGCACCAGGATCGCGACGGAGCCGATCAGGATCGCGATCGCGCCGATCGACATCAGTGCCTTCCAGCTCCTCGCCAGGCCCTCGCGCACCGCAGGGTCCATCGACGCTCCGCCGATCTCCATGCCGCGACGATATGCGCCCTCGCGGATGGATCGACCCCGCTGGTTCATCTAGGCTCGGGGGCGATCCGGGGTGGTGTAGTCGGCTAGCACGCCTGGTTTTGGTCCAGGAAGCGGGGGTTCGAGCCCTCCCCCCGGAATGCTCCCCCTACTCCTCCGCGGAACGGCGGACCTTGCCGCCTTCGGCGCCCGGCTCGTGTGCCGGGCCCAGCGGCGAGGCGATCCCAAGCACCCGCATCGCCTTCAGGCCGAGCCCGAGCTTCTCGCGGCCCTCGGTCGCCGAGACGTCGTGCCCGCAGAGCTCTCTGACGCGCTCCAGCCGGTAGCGGATCGTGTGCCGGTGGGTGAACAGCTGCTGGGCGGTGGCGGCGACGTTGCCGTCGTTGTCGAGGTAGGCCTCGACCGTCGCCACCAGCTCGGTCTCGTACTGCTCGTCGTAGGCCGAGAGGGGCGCCACCGTCTCCTCGTAGAAGCGCTCGAGCTCGCGCGGGTCCTCGCTGATCGCGGGCAGCAGCAGCCGATAGGCCCCGGTGTCCTCGAAGGCGAGCGGCGAGCGCCCCTCGGCCTCGCCGACGTTGACCGCAAGCCGGGCCTCGTTCCCCGCTCGGTAGAGGTCGACGGGATCGGCGGCCCGACGGCTGTGCCCGATCGTCAGGTGGAACCCCGGCAGGCCATGCTCGAGCTCGCGCGAGAGCCCGGCGGCCGCGCGGGCCAGGCGCCCGTCGTCCTCGGCGGGGGCAATCACCGAGACCTCCGCCACGTCGCCCTCTGCGGTGGCGGCAAGCGCCCCCGAGGAGAGCGATCGGAGCGCCCGCATCGCCAGCGTCAGGACCCGCGCCCTCCACTCGCCCGTCTGCGCCGCCCGGGGGACGGCACGCACGATCAGCACCCCTGCTCCCTGCTCGAGGTCGGCCCCCAGCTCGCCGGCGCGGGCGACGATGTCTCCCCTGTCGGTCACCTCGCGGCCGAGGACCGCCCGGACGAAGGCTCCGGCGACCTCCTCGCTCTCCCACTCCGGGGAGCGCGCGCGCTCGAGCTCCAACCCCAGCAGGGTCGCCACCATGCGCGCGATCGCGGGATCGGGCCCGCGGCGGCCGCGGAAGCGGAGCTCGCCGACGACGCTGTCGGCGACGCGCAGGGGCACCCGGGTGACCTCCTCCCCACCCTCGATCAGCTTCTTCTCCTGGTCCGGGGAGGCTCCGGCAACCGCCAGCACGGCGCTGGAGCGGTCGATCAACGCCACGCTCCCGTCCAGGACCCTGGCGGCGGCACGGGCCACGGCCGGCAGCCCCGCGCCGGACTCGATCGCCTCGGCCAGCGCGTCGAGCGTGTCGGCGTTTCCCGCCATTGCAGGGCTCTGCCTGTCTTTCGAGCCGGCCGCCATCGGCTCATTATCCAGGCCCGGGGCAGGCCCCCGAGGTTCCCGGCCCGCCTCAGCCGTTGACGACTTCGGAGATGTCCGGGTAGTAGTAGACGATCGCCAGGCCGATGATCACGCCGATCAGCACCAGGGCGGCGAGCACGATCAGGGAGAGAAACCCTGCGGCCGCCTTCTCCCAGAGCCGGCCGTAGGCGCTGATCGCCGGGACGAGGATCAGGCCGACGAAGGCGACCAGGGCGATCAGGCCCGCGGCGCCGAACAGCAGGTACTCGTCTCCGGGCTTCTGCAGGGCGATGGGGAGCAGCATCACGATCCCTCGCGCTCGGGCATCCGCCCATTGTGCCTGACGGTGGTGATGACCAGGGCCACCGCCGCGCAGAGAGAGAACGAGCCGGCCCCCAGCGCCCAGCCGGCGTTGACATCGCTGAGGTAGTGGACGCCGAGGTAGACCCTGGACAGCCCGACCAGCGCCGAGACCGCGATCCCGACGCCGACGACCAGGGTGGCGCGCGCCATCCCCGGCCGCAGCCGCATCACGATCGTCACCGCCAGCCAGACGTAGAAGGTGGAATAGGCGGTGTGGCCGCTGGGGAACGAGGCGCCGACAACGTCGACCAACCCGCCTTCCGGCCGCGGCCGATCTACGAGCGCCTTCAGCTCGTGCACCCCGACGAAGACGATCAGCAGGCCGACCGCGAGCACGCCGAGCTCGGCCCAGCGACGGCCGGCGGCGAGCAGCGCAGCACAGAGCAGGGCGAGGGGCAGGACGACGGCGGCGGAGCCGAGCCAGGTGACCGCCTTTGCGATGTCGACGAGCCACCCCACCCGCAGGCTTTCGACCACGTCGAAGGCGGTGACGTCGCCGGGAGTCGGCCCGGGTTCGGCGCCGACGATCACCGTGTAGGCGACGAGGACGAAGGCGGCGACGGCGAGCGTCGCCATCAGCGAGGTGAACTCGAGCCCGAAGGTCCCGCCCGGCGTGACCCGCTCCCAGAGGAAGCGCAGCTGCGGGCTGAATCGCCTCGCCAACCTCGCAGACCAGGCCGTCGCCGAGTGACTCTCGATCCAGCGGACCGCCGCCTCCCGGTTCTCGGCGACGCTGAGATAGCGGCGCAGGGCGATCGAGCCGGCGACCACGACGATCAGCGCGCCGAGCGCGAAGGCGCCTTTCCCCGCATAGACGAGGACCGTGTCGATGCTGCGCGAGAACAGGTAGCCGAGCAGGATCGCGCTGCTCACCCAGATGCCGGTGCCGAGGATGCTGTAGGGGACGAAGGCGCGGTAGCGCATTCCCGAGCTGCCCGCGATGAAGGGAGCGAAGGCGCGCACGAATCCGACGAAGCGGCCGAGGAAGATCGTTTTCCCGCCGTGGCGGTCGAAGTAGTCGTCGACCCCTTCGAGGCGATCCCTGCCGACCCCGAAGCGCGGCCCGTGGCGCATCAGGAAGTCCCGCCCGAGCCGCCTGCCCACGAAGAAGCTGGTCGAGTCGCCCGCGAACGCGCACGCCCAGGCGATCGCGATCAGCAGGTAGATGTCGATGGCGCCCTGTCCGGCGACGGCGCCGCCGAGGATCATCACGGTCTCCCCCGGCACGAGGAGGCCGATGAAGGCGCCCGTCTCGGCGAACGCGAAGACGCCGACGAGCAGGTAGGTCCACGAGCCCAGGGTCCTCGACACTTCCTCGAGGACCTTCTCGAGGTCGACCAGCTGCGTGAAAGCGACGTAGGCGGCGACCGCGGCGATTGCGATCGCCCCCCGCAGCGCCCATTTGCGCCGGCCGCCTGCCTCCGGCAGTCTCATCGCGCCGCTCCCGCCTCGCAGACGATCGCGTCGTCGCGACCGACGAGCTCACCGGCCTCCCGAGCCGCGGCAAGGCCGTCGAAGAGGCCGAACGCGGTCGGCCCGGAGCCGCTGATCAGCGCGACCGGGGCGCCGGCGGCGCGCAGCGCTTCCAGGGCGTCGCCGATCTCGGGGCGCAGCGAGCGGGCGGCGGCCTCCAGGTCGTTCTCGAGCAGGCCGGCGTAGGCGATCGGCGAGGCCCCCGCTCCGGCGACGTCCAGGAGGCGCCGGGCCAGCCCGTCGAGCTCATCCTCGTCCCGTCCGAGGCCGAGGCGGTCCGCCTCGGCGAAGACGTCGGCGGTGCGCAGCCCGCCGCCCCCCGGCAGCAGGACGACGGCGTGCGGCGCCGGCTCGGGCAGCTTCGAGACCCTCTCCCCCGCGCCGCGGACCAGCGCCAGCGACGGGTCGAGCTGGGACGGGACGTCGGCGCCGATCAGGGCTGCGATCCGAGCCAGGTCGGGAACCTCCCCGGCGGCGAGCCGGAGCACGGCTGCGGCGTCAGCCGACCCGCCGCCGAGGCCGGCCGCGACCGGGATCCTCTTGCCGATCTGGACCCTCACGGGCGTCCCGGGCCAGCCCTCCTCTCGCAGGTGCCGCAGCGCGGTCGCGGCCAGGTTCTCCCCATCGACGCCGGGGCAGATGACCTCGTCGCGGGCGGACGCCGAGACCTCGATCTCGTCCGCCAGCGCCAGCGGCTCGAACAGCGAGCAGAGCTCGTGCAGGCCGTCGGCACGACGCCTCCCGAGGAACAGGCAGAGGTTGATCTTTGCCGGAGCGCGGATCCTCATGGTCTCCTCAGTCTCGGGAGAGGATCTCCGAGAGGGCGGCGAAATCACCGGGCGCGAGTGCCTCCGCGCGGATGTCCTTCGGGAGGCCCAGTTCCCCCAGGGCGCGACGCGTGGCAGCCAGGCTCCCGGGCCGGACGTGCTCGAGAGAGCGCGCGAGTGACTTGCGGCGGTGGGCGAACGCAGCACGGACCAGCTCCCGCGTCTCGGGGCTCGCCGCCTGCGCCCGGCGGCTGAGGCGGAGGATCGCCGACTCGACCCGCGGCCGGGGCCGGAACACCGCCGGGTCCACGGTGCGCAGGAGGCTGACGTCGCAGGCGAGCTGCGCGATCGCGGTCGGCGCGCCGTAGGCCCTGCCGCCCGGCTCCGCCCGGAGCCGGTCGGCGATCTCGCGCTGGACCATCACCGTCCAGCTGCGGAGCGATGGAAGCTCCTCGATCATTCGCAGGATCAGCGGGGTGGCGATCGAGTAGGGCAGGTTGGCGACGACCGCCGTCGGGGCCGGACGCAGCTTCCCCAGGTCGAGCCTCATCGCGTCCCCCCAGAGCACCTCGACCTCCGGCCGCGCAGCAACCTCCGCAAGCGCCGGCTCGAGGCCACGGTCGATCTCGATCGCCTGCACGCGCCGGGCCCGCTCGGCGAGGCGGCGGGTGAGGACGCCCTCGCCCGCCCCCACCTCGAGGACGACGTCATCCGGGCGAAGGTCGGCGTCGCGGACGATCGCCTCCAGGAGGTTCGGGTCGGAGAGGAAGTTCTGCCCCAGCCTCACCATCGCCAGGCCCGCGCCGGGAGGCGCGCCTCACCAGCCGAAGAGCGTGCGCGCGTTGGCCTCCACCGTGCGCTCCAGCTCGTCGTAGGTTTCCCCGCGTAGGTCGGCGACGGCCTTCGCGGTGGCGACCACGTGAGCGGGCTCGTTCGGCTTGCCACGGACCGGCTGCGGCGCCAGGAAGGGGGCGTCGGTCTCGACCAGGAGCAACTCGGCCGGGAGGCCCTCCGCGGCCCGGCGCAGGTCCTCTGACGCGGGGAGGTGACGATGCCCGAGAACGAGCAATACCAGCCGCGCTCGATCGCGTCGTCGACCCGCCAGGGGGCGAGGAAGCAGTGCAGGATCACCTCGACGCCCTCCCCGCGCGCGTCGAGGATCTCGAACACCTCGTCCGTCGCCGTCGTCTCGCCGTCCCGGTCGCGGGCGTGGATGACGATCGGCAGGCCGCGCTCGCGTGCGATCTCGATCTGCGTCTCGAAGGCGCGTCGCTGCTCACCACGGCCTGCGGTCTCCCGGTAGTGGTCGATGCCCGTCTCGCCGATCGCCCTCACCTTCTCGTGCTCGGAGAGCTGCAGGATCTGGGCCGCCAGCTCCTCGTCGAACTCGTTGGCCGAGGTGGGGTGGCCTCCCACGGTGGCGAACACCTCGTCGTGGCGCTCCGCCGCCGCGATCGCGGTCGGGTTGGACTCGCCGCCGAGCCCGACGTTGAGCATGCGGCTCAGACCGGCCTCGCGGGCGGCCCCGACCAGCTCGTCCTCGGGCGGCTCGCAGAGGAAGAGGTGGGTGTGGGAGTCGATCATCGCTCGCAGTCTAGGCTCGATTAGCCTTGGCCCCGTGGCCGACCCCGCCGACTACTACGTGGAGATCTACGGGCGGGGGATGTCGGGCGAGACCCCGGCGATTCCGGTGGCGATCGAGGAGCTGGAGCGTGTCGCGCGGGACACCATGGAGGAGCGTGCCGCGAACTACGTGTTCGCGGGGGCCGGGAGCGAGGACACGATGCGCGCCAACCTGGAGGCCTTCCGCAGGCGCCGAATCGTGCCGCGCATGCTGCGCGACGTGAGCGAGCGGGACCTGTCGATCGAGCTGCTGGGCACGAGGATGCCCGCGCCCCTGATGCTGGCGCCGATCGGCGTGCAGAAGGTGGTGCACGAGGACGGCGAGCTGGCGACGGCTCGCGCCGCGGCGGCGGTCGGGGTGCCGATGATCGCCAGCACCGCATCCCACTTCACGCTCGAGGAGATCGCCGAGGCCGGCGGTGAGGCGCCGCGCTGGTTCCAGCTCTACTGGCCCAGGGATCCGGAGCTGCTCGAGAGCTTCGTCGCGCGGGCCGAGAGCGCCGGATACGGCGCGATCGTCATCACCGTCGACACCTTCATCCCGGGCTGGAAGCCGCGCGACCTGCAGCAGGCCTGGCTGCCCTTCCTCGAAGGGAGCGGCAACGCCAACTACTTCCAGGACCCCGTCTTCCGGGCCGCTCTCGAGCGCCCTCCGGAGGAGGACCTCGGCTCGGCGACCGGCCGCTACCTGGAGGTTCTCGCCAACCCGGCGCTGGCCTGGGGCGACCTCGACCGCCTGCGTCGGCTCACCTCGCTGCCGATCCTCGTCAAGGGCATCCAGCACGCCGACGACGCCCGCGCGGCCGCCGAGCGCGGTGCCGATGGCATCGTCGTCTCCAACCACGGGGGCCGACAGGTCGACGGCGCAATCGCGTCGCTCGACGCGCTCGAGCTGATCGCGGCGGCGGTCAGCGACGAGCTCGCCGTGCTCTTCGACAGCGGCATCCGCGGCGGCGCCGACGTCTTCAAGGCTCTGTCGCTCGGCGCCGAGGCGGTCTGCCTGGGCCGCCCCTACGTCTGGGGCCTGGCGCTCGACGGGCAGGCCGGCGTCGAAACGGTGCTGAGGATGATCCTCGCCGAGCTCGACCTGACGATGGCGCTCACCGGGCACACCGCCCCCGACCAGCTCGGCCCCGAGGCGCTCGCCGCTCCCGGTCGCGCCTAGATCTTCGGGAACAGCGGCGGATCCGCTCGACCGATTGGCCGCCGGGTCGCGAGCCGAGCTCGGCGAGCGCCACCGACTCCTCGCCGAGGGCGGCGAGGAGCTTCTCCGCGGTCCGCGGCAGGAAGGGCACGAGCATCAGGGTGGTGACCCTCAGGCCCTCGGCGAGGTTGTAGAGGACCTCGTCGAGCCGCTCCGGGTCGGCCTCGTCCTTGGCCAGCTCCCAGGGCCGGGTCTCCTCGACGTAGCGGTTGAGGCGGCGCACCAGTTTCCAGGCCTCCTCCAGCGCCTGGGTCAGCTCCGCCCGGTCGAGCAGCTCGCGAAAGCGAGGCAGCGCGCCCTCGAAGTCCTCGGCCGAGCACCGCGTCGACCGCGGCTACGGGCACGACGCCGGCCCGGTAGCGGTCGATCATCGCCAGCACCCGGCTCGCCAGGTTCCCGAAGTCGTTGGCCAGCTCGGTCTCGTAGCGGGCCTCGAACCCGGCCGTGGAGATCGAGCCGTCCTGGCCGAAGCTGACCTCGCGGAAGAGGTAGTGGCGCAGCGCATCGGCGCCGAAGCGGTCGATCACCTCGAACGGGTCGAGGACGTTGCCGAGGCTCTTCGACATCTTCTTCTCGCCCATCAGCAGAAAGCCGTGGATGACCATCCTCCGCGGGAGCTCGAGGTCCGCCGCCCAGAGCAGCGCAGGCCAGATCACCGCGTGGAACTTGAGGATGTCCTTCGCCATCACGTGCAGGTCGGCCGGCCAGAACCTCTTCGGTCAGGTCCTCGCCCTCGCGGGCGAAGAGAGGGCCGTGTAGTAGTTGAGCAGCGCGTCGAACCAGACGTACATGCGCTGCTCGGGATCCCAGGGCAGCCTCATCCCCCACTTCAGCCGCGGCCGCGAGAGGGAGACGTCCTCGAGGCCCTGCTTGATGAAGGAGACCGCCTCGTTGCGGCGGAAGTCGGGGACGACGAAGTCCGGCCGTTCCTCGTATAGCGCTTCGAGCCGCTCCTGGAAGGCGGAGAGCCGGAAGAACCAGTTCTCCTCGCGCAGCTTCTCCAGCTCGATCTCGTGGATCGGGCAGGTCTGGCCGGGCCCCAGCTCGCGCTCGGTCTTGAAGTCCGCGCAGCGCGGGCAGTACCAGCCCTCGTAGGTGCCCTTGCGTCACCCAGCCGTTGTCGTAGACGCGCTGGATGATCTCGGCGACCCGCTCGGCGTGGCGGGGGTCGGAGGTGCGGATGAAGAAGTCGTTGGTCGCGTCGATGATCGGCATCAGCTCGCGGAACTTCTCGGCGTTGCGGTCGGCGAGCTCCTGCGGCGAGATCCCCTCGCGCTCTGCCGCGAGCTCGATCGGCTCGCCGTGCTCGTCGGTGCCGGTCAGGAAGAAGACGTCCTCGCCGCGCTGGCGCATGTGGCGGGCGAGGATGTCGGCGGCCATCGTCGAGTAGGCGTGGCCGAGGTGCGGCTCCGCGTTGACGTAGTAGATCGGGGTGGTCACGTAGTAGGTCATGGCCAGAGTCGTGGCACTCGCTCGCTGCGCGAAGTAATCAGATTTCGACGCCTTCTCGCGGCGCCTCCCCCCACTCCCTGTCGCCGGTCTCATCACCCGGTCAGTGCCCGTAGAGATCGTTGGCGCGGGTGCCGGTCAGCGCGGCGACGACGCTCGCCGCGGCCCGGGGCCGGGCGCCGGACTGGACCAGGTGGCGGAGCGCGTCGACGGCGAAGCCGACGTCCTGGTCGTGCTCCTCGGAGGAGGCCGGCCCGATCACGAGCACGATCTCGCCCTTGATGTCGCCGCGGAAGCGCCGCGCCAGTTCGGCCAGCGTGCCCCGGGAGACCTCCTCGTGCATCTTGGTCAGCTCACGGCAGACGGCGACCGGGCGGTCCGGGGCGATCGACGCCAGCGCCGCCAGGCTCTCGCCGATCCGGCGCGGGCTCTCGAAGGCGACGACCGTCTCGACCGAGCGCAGGACCCGCTCCATCTCACCCGAGCGCTTGGGCAGGAAGCCCTCGAAGCGCCAGCGGTCGGTCGGCAGCCCCGAGGCGACCAGCGCGACCGGAACCACCGAGGGGCCGGGCAGGACGGTGACGTCGAGGGCCCGGTCGATGCAGCGGCGGATGAGGCGGTAGCCGGGGTCGGAGATCGCCGGCATCCCAGCGTCGGAGACCAGGGCCACGGTCGCGCCGCGCTCGATCCGCTGGGCCAGCTCCGTCGCCCGGGCGATTTCGTTGCCCTCGTGGTTGGAGACCAGCGGCGGCGCCGGCCGGATCCCGAGCTTGTCGAGCAGGCCGCCCGTCCGCCGCGTGTCCTCGCAGGCGATGTAGTCGGCGGAGACAAGCGCGTCGCGGACCCGGGGGTGAGGTCGTCGAGGTTGCCGATCGGCGTCGGGCAGACGACAGCTGGCCGGGCATCAGCCCTTCCCCTCCTTTCGAGCTCTATCCGTGCCATCGCGGCGGCGCCGATCATCCCGGCGTCCTCGCCCATCTCGGCGGCGACGACCGGCGTCTCCCGCATCGGCGGCAGCGCCCGAGCCCGCAGCTCCCGGCGGGCGGGATCGAGCAGCAGGTCGCCGGCGGCGATCACTCCGCCGCCGATCACGATCACCTCGGGCTCGAAGATGTTCGCGAAGCTGGTCAGCGCGACACCCGAGCCGCGACCCGACCATCTCGAAGACGCCGATCGCCGTCGCGTCGCCGGCCAGCGCCGCCTCGGTCGCGGCCCGGCCGTCGATCTCGCGTCCATCCGCGGCCATCGCGCCGAGAGCGGAGCCCGGCTCGCGCTCGGCGGCGACTCGCGCTTCCCGGCCCAGGGCCGTCCCCGATGCGTAGGTCTCGACGCAGCCCCTGCCAGGGCAGTTTCCCTGGCAGGGCAGGCCGTCCATCGCGATCACGACGTGGCCGAGCTCGGCGCCGGCTCCCGTCGCGCCCCGGTAGACCTTGCCGTCGAGGATCAGGCCGCCTCCGATCCCGGTGCCGATCGTCAGCATCACCGCGTTGTCGGCGCCCCGCGCCGGCCCCGTTCAGGTGCTCGGCCAGGCGCCGCGACGTTTGCATCGTTGTCGACGAAGACCGGCAGCCCGGTCCGCGCGGCGACCAATTCGCGTACCGGCAGTCGTCGATCGGCAGGTTGACCGCGGAGACCGCGATGCCGCGCTCGTGGTCGATCGTCGCCGGGATGCCGAGCCCGACCGCAGCGACCCCCGGCCTGGCCCTGCGTGCCGCCTCGACCTCCCGAACCAGCAGCTCGACGAGCTCGCCCTCGCTCTGGCCCGTCGATCGTCTCCCGGCTCTCCCACAGAACCTGACCCGGGCCTCAGCGCCGAACACGCCGATCAGCATCTTCGTCCCACCGAGGTCGATGCCGATCGCCTCGCTCGCCGCTCACGGTGGCCCGGAATGGGCTGGTGAGTGCAAGCGACCGCGGCCATCGGCATGATTTCTACCCCTTTCATGGCCGAGAACGGAGAGCAGCAGCCCTCGGGGCCGCCCGAGTACAAGGTCTTCCGGCAGCGGCGGGGCATCCTCGGGCGCCTGCGCAAGCCCGGACGTCCCCGGCCTCGGCGACGCTGCGCGACCGCCCTCCGAGGCGCCGGCGTCCCAGGAACGGCCGCGAACGCGGCCTCCCGACGCACGGGCCGGGCTGCAGGCGGGCGCTCAAATGGCTCGGGCTGGCGCGCTCGGCTGGATCGCGCTCAGCTTCCTCGCCTTCGCCGTCTCTGCCCAGCTGCAGTCGTTCAAGCTCTCCGGCGAGGCGAAGTCGGCACTGCACGGCAACCCGTTCCTGCTGGCCGATGCGCAGACGATCCTCGTCCTCGGCACCGACGCCAGGCCGCCGGACACCAAGGAGCCCGGGGCGGCCCCCTCGCAGAAGTGCTTCGAGCAGCAGGCGCACGGCGACGCGCCCCACGACGGCTGCTCGCCGGGGCAGTTCCGCGCCGACACCCTGATGCTGATCCGGGCCGGGCGGCGGCAGCTTTCGCAAACTCTCGATCCCGCGCGACGCCTATGCCGAGATCCCCGGCCAGTCCCCGCAGAAGATCAATGGCGCCTACGCCTACGGCGGAGCCAAGCTGCAGATCGAAGCGGTCGAGCAGTTCCTCGGAATCGACGTCGACCACGTCGCGATCGTCGACTTCACCGGCTTCGAAGACCTGATCGACGCGGTCGGGGGCGTCAAGGTCGACGTGCCGCACAAGCTCTGCACCGACATCTCCGGCGGCGCCGGAGGCGGGCAGGGCGGTACACGCTGCGCCTCGGCAAGGGCGAGCACACGCTGAACGGGGAGGACGCGCTCGTCTACGCGCGCACCCGCGAGCCGAGCGAATGCCCCGGGCCCGGGCGGAGCGCCTACACGCTCGGATACAGCGACTACGACCGTGAGAAGGCCCAGCAGCAGGTGATCAACGGCGTCAGGGACAGGCTCACCGACCCGCTGCGACTTCCCTACAACTTCATCAAGGGGCCGATCATCGGCTGGGATGCGCCGCGGGCGTTCGTCAGCGACATGGGGTTCTTCACGATGCCCCAGCTCGTGCTCGCCGCGGCAATCGGCGGCAGCGGCGACGAGGAAGTCCTCTGCTCCGGAGCCCTGGAAGGCTGCGAACCCGGCCCCGCCGGCAGCACCGAGATCCCCGACTCCGTTCGCCGCAGGGCGGTCAACCGCCTGCTTCACGGCTGAGGGCCGCGCTCCTCAGTCGGCGCTGCTTGCCTTCGCCTTCGAGTCGGAGGGCTTCGAGCCCGCGTCCTTCGCCTCCGAGGAGCTCGAGGACTCCGAGGCCCCGCCCTCGGCCGAGGAGCCGTTGCCCTCGGCGGCGCCCGCCTTCCTCCTGCCGTAGTCGGTGTTGTGGAAGCCCGAGCCCTTGAAGTGAACGGCGACCGGATGGAGGACACGCTCGGCCGGCGCGCCGCACTCCGTGCACTCGGTGAGCGGCTCGTCGCTCATCTTCTGGATCACGTCGAAGACGTGCCCGTTCTCGCACTTGTACTCATAGATCGGCATGCGTACCTATGCGCGCCGGATGCGCATACCCGGTCTCCGTACGCGGAGCATGGCCGAAGCGGTTCTCATCGCTGGGTGATTATCGCAGCCGCTACGGTTCCCGCATGCCAGCAGCCGAGCAGGGGAGCCCGCCCGTCGACGTGACCATGGACGAGATCGTCGCGCTCTGCAAACGGCGCGGCTTCGTCTTCCCCTCCTCGGAGATCTACGGCGGCGTCGGCTCGACCTACGACTTCGGCCACTACGGGGTCCTGCTCAAGAACAACGTCAAAGCGGAGTGGTGGCGGACGATGCTCCAGGACCGCGACGACATCGTCGCGCTCGACTCGGCGATCATCCAGCATCCCCGGGTCTGGGAGGCGTCCGGTCACCTCGAGGGCTTCACCGATCCCCTCGTCCAGTGCCTGGGGAGTGCAAGAGGCGCTGGCGGGAGGATCACCTCCGCGAGGCGGTCGAGGCCGAGGGCGGCGATCCCGAGGCCGAGCTGCGCTGCCCGGAGTGCGGCGGGGAGCTGTCGGAGCCACGCCAGTTCAACCTGATGTTCGAGACGACGTGGGACCGGTGGCC
Source organism: uncultured Solirubrobacterales bacterium (assembly GCA_963712325.1). Classification (GTDB taxonomy): domain Bacteria; phylum Actinomycetota; class Thermoleophilia; order Solirubrobacterales; family 70-9; genus VRUE01. The sequence continues at coordinate 192,479 of CAVQHG010000007.1, read as the reverse complement.
GACGAGGGCTCGACCGTCTACCTTCGCCCGGAGACCGCGCAGGGGATCTTCGTCAACTTCAAGAACGTGCTCGGCTTCGCGCGCAAGAAGCCTCCCTTCGGCATCGCCCAGATCGGCAAGTCGTTCCGCAACGAGATCACCCCGGGCAACTTCATCTTCCGCACCCGCGAGTTCGAGCAGATGGAGATGGAGTTCTTCGTGCCGCCCGACGATGCCGAGCGCTGGTACCGGGACTGGGTCGAGATCCGCGAGCGCTGGTACACGGAGCTCGGCATACGGCCGGGCTACCTGCGGGTGCGCCCGCACGGGGCCGAGGAGCTCTCCCACTACTCCTCCGGCACCAGCGACGTCGAGTACCTCTTCCCGATCGGCTGGTCGGAGCTGGAGGGCATCGCCAACCGCGGCAACTTCGATCTCACCCAGCACGCGAAGTACAGCGGCGAGAAGCTCGACTACTTCGACCAGCAGACGAAGCGAGCGCTACGTCCCCGCACGTGATCGAGCCCGCCGCCGGCGCCGACCGCGCCACGCTCGCCTTCCTGGTCGACGCCTACGACGAGGAGGAGGTCGAGGGCCGCAGACGCACGGTGCTCCGCCTGCACCCGCGCCTGGCGCCGGTCAAGGCCGCCGTGCTGCCGCTGGTCCCCAAGGAGGGCATGCCGGAGAGGGCGCGCGAGGTCGTTCGAGCGGCCTGCGCAGCCGCATGCCGGCCGAGTACGACGAGGGCGGCTCGATCGGCAAGCGCTACCGCCGCCAGGACGAGATCGGCACCCCCTAGGGGATCACCGTGGACCACCAGACGCATGGAGGACGACACCGTCACCCTCCGCGACCGCGACTCGCTCGAGCAGGTGCGGATGCCGATCGACGGCCTCGCCGGCGAGCTGGCCGGCCGCCTCGCGGCCGACTGGCGCGACCCCGAAGCTCGGCTGAGCGGAACAAGCGACCACCGCTCCTCAAGCGGCGGGGCGCGGGTGCCGATCCACGGAGGGTGGAAACGCGAATCGCGCCCCCGGGCCCATACGGCGACGAGGGAAGGATCCGCCGCGCATGGCGTCTGACCAAGGTCGCCTGGGCGCTGATCCGCCGCGACCCGGCGATGCTCGCCCTGGCCTTCTGCGGAGTCGGCGGGGCGATCGCCTTCACCGGCCTGATCTTCCTCTTCGGCGGCCTCTTCTCGCAAGGAGGCGGAGGGCACGACGCGCGCTTCGGGATCCTCGGCCTGGCCGCCTTCTACCTCTCGGTCCTGACCAGCGTCTTCTTCAACGTGGCGCTCGCCGCCGCGGCAACCGCGGCGTTCGACGGCGAGCGGATGGGGGTCGGCGAGGCACTGCGGCTCGCCTGGGGCAAACGCTCGCGGATCGCCGCCTGGGCGCTGATCACCGCGGTGGTCGGGGCAATCATCTCCGAGATCGCCAGCCGGCTTCCGGGCGGGGCGAGGCTCGTCGGTTGGCTGGCCGGGGCCGCCTGGGGCCTGGCGACGATCTTCGTGATTCCGATCCTGGCGATGGACAGCTACGGCGCTATCGAAGCCGGCAAGCGCTCCGCCTCTCTGGTCAGGCGGCGCTGGGGAGAGGGATTGACCGGCAACGTCGCGATCAGCGCCTGGACCGTGATCGTCGCGATCCCGGCCGGCCTGATGCTCGGCGTCGGCGGGGCGCTCCTCGCCCGCCACCCCGGCGCCGGGCTTGCGCTTCTCGGGGTCGGCCTGCTCGCCCTGGTGGCCATCTCCACGGTCGCTGCGGCCACCCGGCAGGTCTTCGCCGTCGCCCTCTACCGCTACGCGATCGACGCCCCGGTCGGCGCCTTCCCCGCGGCCGACCTGGAGAGCCCCTTTGCCGCCGGCAGGTCGCGCGAGAGGCGGAAGTCCTGGATCCTGCGGATCGGCGTTCCGATCCTGGCGGTCTTCGCCGTCCTCGTGATCCTCGTCGCGATCTTCGGCTCGGGGCGGCGCACCGCCGCCAACGGGTACTTCCACGTCTCCCTGCCGAGCACGACCCTGGCCGGCCTCCGCCCGGGGTCACCGGTGACGGCCGCACAGCCCACTTCCTCCGGCGGCGCCGTCAGGCTGCGCAGCGGGCGGATCGGCACGGTCGAATCGATCTCGCCACGGGGCTCGGAATCGCTCGTCGAGTTCCACATCGATCCCAGGTACCGCCCCTACGTCGAGCACATCCACGGGTCCGCGGTCGGGAACGCGGAGCGCCGGAGCCTGTGCTTCGGCCCTCGATGGGCATGCGCCCGGTCGGCCTCCCGGCGGAGCCTCAGCGGATAGCCGCTCGATCCGGCGCTCAGGAGCCCATGAACCGGCGCACGTCCTCAGCGTCGGACTCGAGCGCGGCTCGCGCCGCCCCGGCGATCCGTGCCAGGGGCTCGATCGAGACCTCACCCCGCACCAGCCTCCAGGTCGCGACGGCACGGCCCTCGACCATCGCGAAGGGCCGGAAGAGGCCGTTGGTGGTGACCACCTCGGTGTGCGGCCCGGTGATCGCCTCGCGCGAGCGCCAGCCGAGCAGGACCGGGTCGAAGGCGCCAAGCAGCCGCGGCGCCGGGAGATCCGGCTCGGGCGTCTCCTCGCCACGAAGAGCGAGCAGGCCGTCGTCGCGCTCCACTGTCTCGCTGGCGATTGCCGCCAGCCCGACGCGCGCGTCGCGCAGGGGAAGGCCCGCCCAGCGGGCAAGGTCGCGGTCGCCGGCAGGGGAATGGCCGGCCAGGTAGCGCCGGGCAAGCTCCGCCAGCGCCGACGCGCGCTCCACCTCCGGTGGCGGCTCACCGAGCCAGTCGCGGGCGAGGACGTAGGCATGCTGAGCGCCGATCATCGGCCCACGGACGAGAACGCCCAGCACCCCGGCCCGGAAGCAGACGTGGGCGAAGGCCTGGCCCTCGCGCGGGAACCCGTCCCGCTCCAGGCCCTCGCGAAGCGCCGCCCGGGTCATCGGGCCCTCCTCGGCGAGGAGCCTCTCGATCCTCGCCACCGCCCGCGCGGCGCGCCGGGCGTCGATCCCTTCGACGGCCAGCCGCCTGGCACTCTCGTTGAGCAGCGCCGGAGTCACCACCGCGGCCAGCCAGTGGTAGTCCTCGCTGCGGACCAGGTGCAGGGTGCCCCGGTTCAGCCAGGCGATCAGCAGCGAGCCCTCGCCGAGCGCGCGATCGACATCCGCCGCGGCGAGGCCCTCGGTGCGGGCGCGGATCGCGAGTCGGGCCCCCCGCGGGTCCTGTCCCTGCACCGCCAGGAGCCGCTCGGCGACCGACAGAGGGTCGGGGAGAGCGGGCCCCGCCAGGGCCTGCGCCGCGAGACGCTTCCGGAGAAGATTCGAGTCAGCGGCCATCAGGACGTATTCTGGACCCGGGTGAGGAAGAGCCTTCTTCGCGAACGCGACTTCCGACTCGTTGCCGGGTCGGTCTGCCTCTCCGCGCTCGGCGACTGGGTTGCGATCGTGGCCCTGGGCCTGCACGTGAAGGAGGTGAGCGGCTCCGGCTTCGCCGTCGCGGCGCTCTGGGTATGCCTGTTCGGGCCCTCCGTGCTCGTCGCCGGGCACGCCGGCATGCTCGTCGACCGCTTCGAGGCGACGCGGCTGCTGGCGATCGTCTCGGCGGTGGGAGCCGCGGCGGCCCTGGCACTCGGGTTCCTCGACGGGCTCATCCCGATCTTCGTCCTCACAGCGCTGCTCGGAGCCGTGTTCGCGATCTCTCAGCCGGCCGAGTTCTCCCTGGTTCCACCGCTCGCCGGCGAGCAGCGGATCCAGGAGGCCAACGGCCACATCGAGACCCTGCGCTACGTGGGCTTCGGGGTGGGGCCGATCGTCGGCGGCCTGCTGGTCGCGGGGCCGGGCTTCGAGGTCGCGATGGCCGTCGACGCCGCCTCCTTCGCGGCCGTCGCCGTAGCGGCCCTGGCGCTGCGCGTTCGGCGCACCCCCGGGGCGGCGCAGAAGGGTGGGGCGCCGCCGCGCGCCCGCGACGGGATCGCCTACCTGTACAGGAGCCACACGCTCTCGTTAGTGATGACCGTCGCCTTCGCCTCCCTGCTGTTCATGTCCGCGGTCTGGGTGGCCGAGCTCTTCTTCGTCGAGGACGTGCTCGGCCGGGGCGACATCTCCTACGGAGCGATGCTCTCGATCTGGACGGCCGGGATGGCGCTCGGGGCGCTGCTGATCTCACGCCGCGTCGCCGGCTACGCGCTCGCGACCGCCGGCCTGATCGCCGCCACGGCCCAGGGGGCGGCGCTGGCGCTGCCGGCGCTCTGGCTCAGCTTCGCATTCTTCCTGGCCTGCTCGTTCGCCGGCGGCCTCGCGCACGGCCTCAAGAACGTCATGTACAGGAGCCTGATCCACACCCAGGTGCCCGAGTCCCTCCATGGCCGCGCGTTCGCCGCCTACAACGGCATCCGCAATTCTGCCGAGCTCGGTGCCTTTGCCGCCGGCGGCGTGCTGGTCGCGCTGATCGGCGCCCGCGGCACCGTGGCCTACGCGGGCGGCCTCTCCGCTCTCGCCGGAGGGATCGGCCTCCTCGTGCTGATCAGGCGCTACCGCGGCCTGGTGCCGACGGGGCCCGTGGGTCCACCGCGAGACCCGGTCGAGGCGCCCCCGACCGGGCCGCCGGTGAGGGCCGACGCCGCCCCCGACGCCTGAGCAGGAGACCGGTCAGACGTCGCCGGGCGGGCGGAAGGCGACGGCCGGAAGCCGGCCCGCCAGCTCGGCGAGCGCGCTCTCCCCGCCGCCGCCGAGGCGACGGGTCAGTGCCGCCGCCGCGCGTGGATGCTGCTCCTCGTAGACGGTGAGCGCCTCGGCCCGCTCGCCCTCGTCGAGGAAGCGCTGGCGCGGCCGGCGCCAGCGGTGGCGGCCGAAGGCCACCTCCAACGCCGGCGCGGCCTCGAGGTTCCTGTACCACTGGGTGCGAGAGCCCCAACCGGCGACGACGAGCACCTCCTCGCGGGCGGAATCGAAGTCCACGACCTCGACCACCGTGCGGCGCAGCTTTCCCGTCCTGCGGCCACGATGGACGATGCAGAGGAAGCGGCCGCCGAGCAGCCTTCCCAGCCCCACCCGGTACAGGAGCGTGGGCGCCCGCATCACGGCCCTCATCAGCCTCCCGGGTCGATGATCGGCGGCGGCCATCGCCGCCACATGCTCGCAGCCCGGAACGGCCGGGGGCGCTACCTGACTTCGAGAAGGTCGATGACGAAGACCAGGGTTTCGTTCGGGGGGATCGCCGGCGGCGAGCCTTCCTGCCCGTAGGCCAGTTCCGGCGGGATGATCAGCTCGCGGCGGCCGCCGACCTTCATCCCTTCGATGCCGTGGTCCCAGCCGGGAATCACCATTCCCGAGCCGAGCTGGAAGGTGAACGGTTCGCCGCGATCCCAGGAGGCGTCGAATTCCTTGCCGCTCTTGTAGTTGACGCCGACGTACTGCACGGTGACTTCGTCCCCGCCCTCCGCCTCGGTGCCGGAGCCTTCTTCGATTTCCCGGATCTGGAGCTTCTTCGGCGGCGCGCCCTTGGGCACCGTCACATTGGGCTTCGACTTTTCCGCCGTCGGCGATTCCGAGGTCGCGTTCCCTTCGGTGGCGCCGGTGGTCGAGCTGCCGCCGCCGCAGGCCGCGAGGACGAGCGCCAGGCAGAGGGCGATGATCGGGGTCGAGGCCTTCACGGCGGCGCATCGTACACAGTCGGCGCGCCCGCCCGGCTCCGCCCACGGCGGCACCGAGCCCGGCGCTGCCCGGGGGTGGGCAAGGCGCTGCCGAGGAAGTAGGCTGGCAGCGTCTCGTAACCGCAGCAGACCGCAAGGAGCTGGCGCATGGCCCAAGAGGTGCAGATCGATCCCGGTTCAGTCGAGAGAACGGCGAAGATTCGACACCCGGTGGCTGTCCCCGTCCTGACCATCATCACGCTCGGGATCTACGGCCTCTACTGGTGGTACCAGGTGAATCGCGAGATGCGCGACCTGGGGCTGACGCGCAGCACCGCGGGCCTGGGCGAGAAGCCGCTGAACTCGCTGCTCGCCTACTTCCCCGGCGCGATCATCATCGTTCCCCCCTACGTCTCCCTCTACAACGGCATCAAGAGGGTCCAGCGCGCCCAGGAGGTGACCACCGGCGAGGTGACGATGAACGGCTGGATCGTGCTGATCCTGATCGTCGTCTCCTTCTTCATCGGCATCACCGGGCTGATCGTCCCCGGCTACATCCAGGCCGAGCTGAACAAGTGCTGGGAAACCGTCGGGGGCGGGACGACGAGCGCCGTCCCGGAGACCCCGCCGACCGCGTTCACGCCGCAGGAAGGCGGCCCGGCGTCCGAGCCGCCGGTGGCCGAGCCGCCGGCAGCCGAGCCGCCGGCGCAGGCCTAGCTCAATACCGCCCCGAGATCAGGTCCCAGGCGCGGCGGAGCTTTTCCTCCAGCCGCGTTCGGGACAGGTCCTCGGGGTCGGCCTCGAGCGCGCCGGGATTGGCGCTCGGCTGCGGCAGCTCCCCGGCCGCGGCGGCGTCGATCTTCAGGACGACGCCTCGCTCGAAGATCTCCTCCACCTGGGGGGCGTCGACGAAGCGGTGGCCACCCGGCAGGACGCTGGTGTCGATCACGAAGCCGTCGAAGATGTCCTCCTCGGGGTCGGCGAGCAGGTGCTGCACCCTGCCCACCTCCTTCCCGTCGCTCGAGTAGACCGGAAGGCCTGCGGCCAGCGCCAGGTAGGAGCTCGGTGCGCCGAGGTCGTCCATGGCGGCGAGCATATCCGCTGGTCTATCCTCGCCCCACCGGGTTCCCATCACGAGGAGGACGAAAATGGCGATCGGTCTCAGCATCAGCCTCATCCAGCCCACGGGGTTGTCATGGGCCTGAACCTCGCCTCGATCCTCGCCGACAGCGCCGCCCGCAACCCCGCGGCTCCGGCGGTCCGGCTCGCGGACTCCGAGCTCACCTACGGCGAACTCGACGATTCCTCTGCGCGCCTCGCGGCCCTGCTGGCCGAGAAGGGGATGAAGCCGGGCGACAGGGTTGGCGTGATGCTGCCCAACGTTCCCCAGTTCCCCATCGCCTACTACGGAGTGCTGCGGGCAGGCGGGGTGGTGGTGCCGATGAACGTCCTGCTCAAGCGCCGTGAGATCGCCTTCTACCTGGAGGACTCCGGCGCCCGGATCCTGCTCGCCTGGCACGGCTTCGCCGGGGAGGCGCGGGCCGGGGCGGAGAACGCGGGCGCCGAGCTGATCGAGGTCGAGCCCGCCCCCTTCTCGGAAACGCTCGCCGGATTCGAGCCGGCCCCGGACTTGGCGGAGACCGCCGAGGGCGACACGGCGGTGATCCTCTACACGTCGGGGACGACCGGCAAGCCCAAGGGCGCCGAGCTCACCCACGCCAACCTCCACCGCAACGCGGAGATCGTCTCCCGCACGACCTGCGAGGTGGGCGAGGGCAGCGTCGTGCTCGGCGCCCTGCCCCTCTTTCACTCCTTCGGGCAGACGGTCGGCATGAACGCATCGATCCTGGTCGGCGCCTGCCTGACCCTGGTGCCGAAATTCGACCCCGGCGAGGCGCTGGAGACGATGCAGCGGGACCGCGTCACCCATTTCTACGGGGTGCCGACGATGTTCGGCGCCCTGCTCCACCATCCCGGGCGCGAGGGCTTCGACACCTCCGCCCTGCGCAACTGCATCACCGGCGGAGCCTCGATGCCGGTCGAGGTCCTGCGCGGGTTCGAGGAGGCCTTCGGCGCGATCGTCCTCGAGGGCTACGGGCTCTCGGAGACGTCGCCCGTCGCCAGCTCCAACCATCCCGAGATGGAGCGCAAGCCCGGCTCGATCGGGACCCCGATCGAGGGAGTGGAGATGAAGGTCGTCGACGAGCAGGACAGGGAGGTCGCCCAGGGCGAGGTCGGCGAGATCGTGATCCGCGGCCACAACATCATGAAGGGCTATTGGCAGCGGCCGGACGCGACAGATGAGGCGATGCGGAGCGGCTGGTTCCACAGCGGCGACATGGCCCGCACCGACGAGGACGGCTACTTCTACATCGTCGACCGCAAGAAGGACCTGATCATCCGCGGCGGCTACAACGTCTACCCGCGCGAGGTCGAGGAGGTCCTCTACGAGCACCCGAAGATCCGCGAAGCCGCCGTCGTCGGCGTACCCCACGACGAGTGGGGCGAGGAGATCGGCGCCGCGGTCGTCCTCCACGAGGGCGAGGAGCTCGCGCCCGAGGAGGTGAGCTCCTACGTGAAGGAGCGGATCGCCGCCTACAAGTACCCGCGCGTCGTCTGGTTCCTCGACGACCTTCCCAAGGGCCCGACGGGCAAGATCCTCAAGCGCGAGATCGAGGCCCCGGTCGGGTCGGAGTCAGCTTCCTAGGGCGACTCGCGCAGCGGCCGGTCGAAGGGATCGATCTCCTCGAGCCGCAGCCCGCAGCGCGGGCAGCTTCCCGTCAGCCTGACCAGGAACGGATCGGCGGGCTCGAGCCGGGCAGCCGGATCGGAGCCGACCTTGAACTGCTCCCCGCATCGGCACTCGACCTCGAAGATCCGGCCGCGATCGTGGCGCTTCCAGGGTGATCTCACCCCGCGAAAGCTACCCGCTCGCCGGCCATGCGCCGGTCGTGGGGCGACCGGACTGGCTGCACAGCCAGGATCGCGCTACGCTCCCCGCCGCGGGGGAATGCAACACCAAAAGGAGATCAGATGAGCGTCGCCGGCCAGAGCCTGATGGAGAACGTCACCTACGAGGACCTCTACCACCGCTGGGAGCAGGGCAACTGGAGCGCCTACGACATCGACTTCTCCGCTGATCGGGCCGGCTGGGAGGGGCTAAGTGACATCCAGCGCCGCTCGGCGATGTGGATCTACTCGATGTTCTTCTACGGCGAGGACCGGGTTGCCGACACCCTCGCCCCCTACGTGACTGCGGCGCCCACCGAGGAGCAGTCCTACTTCCTCGCCACCCAGCAGGTCGACGAGGTTCGCCACTCGGTCTTCTTCCACCGCTTCTTCAAGGAGGTGATCGGGGTCGACGGCACCTCCCTGCAGGCGACGCTGGCCTCGACCCTGCCCCAGCTCAACTGGGGCTACCACGGGATCTTCGACCGCCTCGACGAGATGGCCGACGAGCTGCGCAGGGACCGCTCCCTGCCCAGGTACGCGCAGGCGATCACCCTCTACCACCTGATCGTCGAGGGAAGCCTTGCCCAGCCGGGCCAGCATTTCATCGAGGACTTCTTCGCCGGCGAGGACACGATGCCGGGCTTCAGCTCGGGGATCGCGAACGTCTCCCGCGACGAGCAGCGCCACATAGGGTTCGGAGTCAAGGTGCTCTCGGAGCTGCTCGGCGAGGGCAGGCCGGGCTGGGAGGAGAATCGCGCGGCGGTGGTCGAGCTGCTGCGGGAAACGCTGCCCTACGGCGTGGCGGTCTTCACCCCGCCGAACTGGGATCGCGAGTACACCGAGTGCTACGGGTTCTCGGTGGAGGACATCTTCGCCTTCGGCCTGAAGCTGATCCGGCAGCGCTGGCGCACGATCGGCTTCCCGACGGAGGAGATGCCGCCCGGGGTCTTCCCATTCGACCCCGAGACGCCCGAGGACGAGATCGCGCGCAACCAGGTCAAGCTGCTGGAAGCGGGCGTCGTCGGGCAGCCGGGGCTGGTCGAGCCCAAGTCCGACCCGGAGCTGCAGCGGATCTTCTTCGACATCGTCTCCCGCTCGGCTGACACCAGCGTCGCCAACGGCACCCGGCTCGTCTACCAGTGGCGCTTCAGCGATGCCGAGCCCTGGCACATGGTCGTCGACAACGGCTCGACCCGGGCCGAGCCCGGCGAAGCGCCCGACGCGACCGTGACCTTCGAGACAAGCTGGGCCGACTGGGTGCTCTCCACCAGGCCCGGCGGCAGCCCGGTCAGGTCGATGCTCAGGGGTCGGATCCGCCCTCGCGGCAAGCTCCGCGAGCTGTTGCGGATGCGCAGGGTCTTCCCCGGCTAGCGGGCCACACCGCCGAACGAGCGCGCCGGCGCGGCGACCGAGCCTAGCCGAGCGGCGGGACCGTGTCCGCCCAGGGCCGCTCGGCCTCGATCTGCGCGGCGAGGGAGAGGAGCGTCGCCTCGCCACCGGGGCGGCCGATCACCTGTATCGAGAGCGGCATGCCGTCCTCGCCGAACCCGAAGGGAACGGCCATCGCCGGGTTGCCGAGGTGGTTCCAGGGGATGCAGTAGGGGTAGAAGCGGCTCATGCCCAGCACGGTGCGCAGCGCCCCCTGGCCCTCCCAGCGCCGGACCGGCAACGCCGTGCCGCCCATCACCGGCGTGACGACCACGTCGTGGGAGTCGAAGATCGCGTTGATGCGGGCGATGTCGGCGGGGCGCGCGCTCATCGCCCGCTCGTAGAGGCCGTCGGGGAGCAGCGAGCCGAGGCGTCCGAAGCCCCGGGTACGACGTTCGAGGCGCTCCGGGTGCTCGACGGAGGCAACCGAGTCCGAGACTCCGCGCAGGAAGCGGGGGAAGATGCTGTTGCCGATCGCCCCCCAGTCCGGATCGCGCTGAGACACTTCGTGTCCGAGGCCGCCGAGTAGCTCCGCCGCCTCCGAGACGACCCGCTTCACCTCGTCTGAGACGGTCGGCGCCATGGCAGCCCGCGGGGCCGAGGTCGACCAGGCCACCCGCAGCTTGCCGGGGGCGGACTTCGCCGACTCGAGGAACGGCCGCTCGGGCGGCGGCGGCGCCTCCGGCTCCGTCGACCCGCCGGCGGTGACGTCCAGGAACAGAGCGGTGTCGATGACGGTGCGGCTGAGGCAGCCGACAACGGCGAGGCCATGCCAGCCGTCGGCGTCGGGGGCCATCGAGATCCTCCCCCGCGAGGGCTTGAGCCCGAACAGCCCGCAGGACGCGGCCGGGATCCGGATCGAGCCGCCGCCGTCGCCGGCCGTCCCGATCGGCACCAGCCCGGCCGCAACGGCAGCCGCCGTGCCGCCGCTGGAGCCGCCCGGAGAGCGCTGCGGGTTCCACGGATTGCGGGTGACGCCGTATGTCGCGGACTCGGTGAACCCGCAGATCCCGAGCTCGGGCATCAGGGTGACGCCGATCACGATCGCGCCGGCCTCGCGCAGGCGCCGGACCATCTCCGAGTCCTCCTTCGCGGGAGCGCTGAAGGCGTCGGTGCCGATCGTCCTCACCTCGCCGGCGACGTCGACCTCGTCCTTGATCGCGATCGGAACGCCGAGCAGCGGCCGGTCCTCGCCGGCCTTGAGCCGTGCCTCGGCCTGCTCGGCTTCGAGCAGCGCCTTCTCGGCGAAGACCTTGCGGAAGGCGTTGAGGGCGGGCCCGTAGCGCTCGATCCGCACCAGGTGCATGTGGACAAGCTCGGTCGGCGAGACCTCCCCGGATCGGATCAGCTCGGCCTGACGGGCGGCGCCGGCGAAGGCGATCGCCTCGTCGACGTCGATGTGGGTCTGCGCGCGAACGGCCACGAGACGCATCCTAAGCCGTGACCGCCGCCAACGCGAGGCTAGGCCTTGGCCGGCTCCGGGTCGCCGCCGCGGTCCTCGAAGTTGAGATTGGGAAGCGCCCGGTCCAACCAGCTCGGCATCCACCAGTTCCAGTCCCCGAGCAACTTCATCGCAGCGGGGACGAGGATCAGCCTGACCAGCGTCGCATCGAGCGCGATCGCGACGGCGCAACCCATCCCGAGCTCTTTGATCGAGGGCACTCCGGTGAGCACGAAGACGGCGAAGACCGAGGTCATGATCAGCGCCGCCGACGAGATCGTCCGGGCGCTGGTCGCGAGCCCTTCGGCGACCGCCCTGTCGTTGTCGCGGTGGTCCATGTAGCGCTCGCGGATCCGCGACATCAGGAAGACCTCATAGTCCATCGAGAGCCCGAAGACGACCGCAAAGATCAGCGGCACGTTGATCGTGTCCAGCGCCCCCTGGCTCTCGAAGCCGAGCAGGGAGTCGAGCCAGCCCCACTGGAAGACCGCGACGAGGACGCCGAAGGCCGCGCCGATCGAGAGCAGGTTCATCAGCACCGCCTTCAGCGGCAGCAGCAGGGAGCGCAGCATCACCATCAGGACGAGGAAGCTGAGGCCGAGGACGAAGAGGACGATCTTCCACATCGAGCCGGCAACCTGAACCCGCACGTCGTGGCCACGGGCGGTTTCGCCTCCGACATCAACGGTCGCCGCGCCGCTCAGCGCCGAGGAGGGGACGATCGCCTCCCGCAGCCGCTCGACGAGGGCGACCGCCGCGTCGGACTCGCTGGGCGCGCTCGGCCTCGCCTGGAAGAGCACGCTGTGGGCGGCGTAGGCGGGCGGGGCGACAGCCGCAACACCGCTTGTTCGGCGCAGCTCTCGGGCGAACGAGGTCGCCAGGGCGCGATCCGGCACGCCTCCGAACCGGGCGACGATCTGGATCGGGTCGGCACCGCCACCCGCCTGGCGCTCGGCGAGTTCGTTGCCGACCCGCACGTCGCTGCCCTTCGGGAACTGGCCCAGCGCCTGCGTTCCCGTCTCGATCGAGAGCAGCGGCACGGCGAGCAGGAGGAGCAGCGAGCCGACGCCGAGCACGGCCCGCCACGGATGGGCCATCACCGCCCGCGACCAGGCGAGCCAGAATGAGGAGTCAATTGCGCCACGTCCTCCCGTGTCCGGCACCTGCCCGCCACCCCCGGACGCGGGAGCGAGGCCCAGTCCATCTCTGTTTTCTCTGGGCCGAGTGGGAGCAGAGGAGGTGGCGGAATGATTTCCGCGTCCGGGCGTGGCGCGTGAACCCTGGGAGGCGGCGGAATTTCCAGTGCGGAAGGGGCGCTTGATCCAGCCCAGGGCCCGGGCGACGATGCCACCGGGCAGGACGCGGTCGCCGAGCGTCGCGATCAGCGCCGGGAGCAGGGTCGTCGCGGTCAGGATCGAGACGGCGACGACGGTCATCGCCCCCAGCGCCATCGAGCGCAGCGCCTGGTTGTCGACCATCCACAGCCCGGCGAGCGAGACGATCACCGCAAGCCCCGAGAAGGTGACAGCCAGGCCGGAGGTGGAGAGCGCCCGGGCGCGGGCCTGCTCGGCTCCGAGGCCCGCCCGACGCTCCTCGCGGTAGCGAGCGAGGATGAACAGCGAGTAGTCGACCGCGACCCCGATCCCGATCATCGAGGCCATGTTGGTGACGAAGACCGAGGTCGACATCTCCAGCGAGATGAAGTAGATGAGGGCGCCGGTGACGATCACGCTGACGAAGCCGAGCGCAAGGGGAAGCGCTGCGGCGGCCAGAGAGCCGAAGACGACCAGCAGGATCAGGGCGACGAGCGGAAATCCGCCGGACTCGGCCTTCGCGAGGTCATGCTTGGAGAGCTCCTGCATCCCGGCCCAGATCGTCGGCTGGCCGGCGAGGTAGGTCGTGACCCCATCCCTCGGCCTCCCCGGTGCCAGGTCGGAGCGCATGGTCGTGGCCGCGTCGACCAGCTGATCGCCGCTCAGACCGCTGCGCAGCGGCACCAACGCGATTCCCGAGCGAGACAGGCCGGCCTCCGCACGCCGAGCTGCAGTCGAGCTGCAGGTTGAGGCCCTCGATCCCGGCGACCGAGCCATGCAGCCGATCGACGGCCGCCGAGCGCGCCGCGGCCCCGGCCCGCCTCTCCGCCGCGAGCACGACTGCGATCCCGTCCGAGCGACCGCCGAAATGCCGCCGGATCGCGTCGCCGACGGCCTGCGACTGGCTGCCGGGGACGTCGAAGCCGCCCCCGGTCAGGTGATCGGTCTGGTGGGAGGCGATCGGGAGCGCCAGCGCCAGCGCCCCGGCCCAGGCCACCAGCACCAACCGACGATGACGTCCGAGAAGCCCTGAAAGCTTGATCATCGTCCCGCGCATTGGCTCGCCAGCCAGTCTCGCGCCGGCCTCGATTCGCGTCTGTGAGGGCGGTCACGCCCTCGAGGCGCCGATTCGGCCCCACGGACGGGCGCGATCGACGTCTCGACGACCGTCGGAGCGTCGAGTGACCCGCCGGTCGCCTACTCGGGGACCAGCAGGTAGCGGGCCGAGGCGGTCCCCGCCTCGAGCGCCGCGTCAATGTCGCGTTCGGGCTCCGAGAGCGCCTGGAGCGCGAAGCCGTCGCCGACCGCGAACAGGAAGGAGACGATTGCCTCGGCGTCGTGGCGGAGGCTGATCACCCCCTCGCCCTCCTTCGACTCGAGCACCTCCGCGACGTGGGTCCGGGTGCGGTCGAAGAGCTGGCCGAGCTCGCGCTGGATGTCTGGGTTCTGGCGCCCGGCGCTGAAAAGCTCGTAGAGGAGCAGGAAGAAGCCGGGGTCGTTGTCGATCATGTCGGTGAGGCTGGAGACGAGGACGTCGAGCACGGCATCGACCGTTCCCGCCTTGGTCAGCGCCTCGTCGAGTCGGGCGATGCGGATCTCGGCGTCGCGACGCACGACCTCGACGAGCAGCCGCTCCTTGGTGCCGAAGTAGTAGTGGAGAAGGCCGCGGCTGACGCCGGCCTCGGCTGCGACCTGCTCGAACGTCGACCCGGCGGTGCCGCGCTTGGCGACGCTCTCGCGCATCGCGTCGACGATGCGCTGCGCCTTCTCGCCGCTCAGCTCGCGCTCTTTGGCGGCAGCCTCCAACTGACGCCTACGCCCCGTTGATGCTCGTGTTGCTGGTGTACTCGAACTCTTCTTCGGCGCCGAAGAGGGCGTCGAGGACGGTCTTGCGGGCGTCCTCGCTGAGGACGATGGCGATCGCCGCTCCGACCAGGGCGAGGAGAACGAGCCTGCCCAGCCGGCTCTTCTTGCGCTTGCGGGGGGCCCGCAGCTGCTCGGAGGCGTCTCGCAGGCTCTCGGCGGCGTCGCGGAGGTCCTTCTGCACCTTGCGGTCGCTGGTCACGGCCTTGACGGTGCCCTTGCCGTTGCCGGTCGCGCGGCCGAACGCATCGCGCGCCGACTCGAACGCTTCACGCAGGTTGTCGCGCAGCTCTTCGTCCTCGATGAGGCGCTGTACGTAGGGGTTCTCACGGGCCGTCGAGTAGATCTCGGCAGCTCGGTCGGCCGTCTGGGACGCCTTCGATGTGTTGGCCATGCCTCTCCTCGCTGATCCGGTGGACTGTCTGTCCAGGATAGCCGTCGGATCGCCGCCGTGGCGCCCCCGGACGGCCCGCACGCCCCCTACCAGCCCGGGCCGATCCCGTCGATGAGCACGCCGTTGCTGCCGAACCCGAGGTTCGACCGGCGCGCCTCGCCCAACCGCAGCCGGGCCAGATCGAGGGCCCGGCAACTCGTAGCGACGCAGCCGCAGATCGCCCCACCGAGCCACTCCCTACGCGTCGGAACCGGGGCCCGAGCAGCCGCACGAGGAGGCGGCTGGGCCTGGCCGATCGAGACGAAGTCGATCTCGTGCACGTACCAGGGATAGCCGTCGGACTGCACGACCTGGAAGGGCCCGGTGCCCAGGTAATCGCGCAGGGACGCCTGGCCCAACGTCCAGGTGACGATCGCCGCGGGGGCTGCAAGGGACGGCCCGAGCAGCCTCGCCCACGCCCTCCAGTCCGGCCGCTGCAGCGCGGGCGTCGTGCTCGCGACCACGCTGAAGCAGAGCGAGTAGGCGGCCAGCGCGACGACGATGAGCCAGGCCGATGCGACGGGCACCGCTCGTCACCCCGGCGATCCCGACCGCGACCAGCAGGGGGACGAGGGCCGGGAGCAGATTGCGGGCCAGGACGTAGTCCGTGCCCGGTAGGGCCAGGGCGACGGCGATCGGGACCGCGACGGTCGCCACCGCCAGCGCCAGGGGAACGGCCGCCGCCCGGCGCTCTGCCTGCGCTCCGCGGGCGGCGAGGAGCAGCAGCGCGCCGAGGGCGAGCACCGCGGGGGCCAGGGCCGGGACGGGACTGGCCGCCCGGGCGATCACATCCCGGTCTCCCCGACCATGAACGCCGCGCCGGTTTCCCAGATCCTGTGGCCCAGGGCGTGTGTCCCGATCCACTCTGCGTGACCGGCGGCCATCTGGTGCAGAGCGATCGGCGCCAGGGCGGCGCAGGAGGCGGCGAGGACGGCCACGCCCCTGATCGCCCTCTCCCGCCGGCGCCACAGCAGCCAGAGCGCCTCGAGGCCGACGGGGAAGATCGCGAAGTAGTGGGTGGCGAGGGCGAGTCCCGAGAGAGCCCCCCAGCGAATCCCGTCCCTGCCGCCGCCACCCTCGAGCGCCCGCACGAAGTAGAGCGCCGAGGCCGCGCAGAGCAGGACAAGCAGCGCATAGGCGCGTGCCTCCTGCGAATACCAGAGCAGCATCGGGTTGACCGCGACCAGCGCCGCCGCGAGAACGCCGGCCCGCCGTCCGCGGAGCTCGGCTCCGAGCAGATGGGCGACCGGCACCGTCGCGACTCCGGCGATCGCCGACAGGGCCCGCACCCCCAGCTCACCGGTGCCCGTCAGCTGGGTCCAGACCCAGGCCGCCGCGTAGTAGAGGGGCGGAGCCGACTCGCTCTTCCAAACGCCTTCCATCGCCGACCCGAAGTCGCGTCCGAGGATGCGATGGACCGTGACGATCTCGTCGTGATGGAACGACTGGGCACCCAGCGTCGCGAAGCGCAGTCCGGCGGCGAGCAGCGAGAGTCCGGCGACCGCCCAGAAGGCGCGGCTCCGCGACGCGACCCAGTCCTGGAGGACCTCGCCGGGCCTTGGCCGGGCTAGCGCCTCGGCGGCCTCCATCTAGCCCGCGAGCGCCGCGTCGATCGCCTTCGAGACCTCGTCGACGTAGGTGAACTCGAGCTCGCTGCGCTCGTGCTCGGGGATCTCCTCGATGTCGCCCTCGTTGCGAGACGGCACCAGGACCCGCTCGATGCCGGCGCGCTGGGCCGCCAGCGACTTCTCCTTCAGGCCGCCGACGGGGAGCACCTGGCCGGTCAGCGTCACCTCGCCTGTCATCGCGACGTCGTTTTCCACCGGCCGGCCGCTCACCAGCGAGGCGAGGGCGACGGTCATCGCGACTCCCGCCGACGGCCCGTCCTTGGGGACGGCTCCGGCCGGCACGTGGACGTGGATGTCGTGCTTGGAGAACCACTCCTCCTCGAGCTCGGGCGCGATCTCGCGCCAGTGCCCGCGCACGTAGGAGAGCGCCGCCTGGGCCGACTCCTTCATCACATCGCCGAGCTGCCCGGTGATCGTCAGGTTGCCGGAGCCGGGCATCGCCGTCGCCTCGATGAAGAGCACGTCGCCGCCGGTCGGCGTCCAGGCCAGGCCGGTGGCGACGCCCGGGTCCTTGGTCCTCCGGCGCTGCTCCGAGAAGAAGCGGCGGCGGCCGAGCAGCTCTCGCGCTCTCTTCGCCGAGACCTTCACCTTTCCGTCGACCCGATCCTCGGCGACGTCACGGGCGACTTTGCGGCAGACCGCGCCGATCTGGCGCTCCAGGTTCCGGACCCCGGCCTCCCGGGTGTACTCCTCGACGATCGCGACCAGCGCCGGGTCGGCGAACTCGATCTGCGAGGCCCGCAGCCCGTTCGCCTCGATCTGCCTGGGCACCAGGTAGCGCCGGGCGATGTGCTGCTTCTCCTCCAGCGTGTAGCCGGCAAGCTCAATCGTCTCCATCCGGTCCTGGAGCGGCGCCGGGATCGTGTCGAGGATGTTCGCCGTGGCGATGAAGAGCACGTCGGAGAGGTCGAACTCGAGGTCGAGATAGTGGTCGCGGAAGGTGTCGTTCTGCGCCGGGTCGAGCACCTCGAGCATCGCCGAGGCGGGGTCGCCGCGGAAATCGGCACCCATCTTGTCGATCTCGTCGATCATGAACACCGGGTTGCGGGAGCCGGCGTCGCGCAGGGCGCGAACGATCGTCCCCGGGAGCGCCCCGATGTAGGTGCGGCGGTGGCCCCGGATCTCGGCCTCGTCGCGGACACCGCCGACCGAGATCCGCTCGAACTCGCGTCCCAGCGCCTTCGCGATCGAGCGGCCCAGGCTGGTCTTGCCGACCCCGGGAGGGCCGACGAAGCAGAGGATCGGGCCAGGGCTCTCGGGGTTGAGCTTGCGCACCGCCAGGTACTCGAGGATCCGGTCCTTGACCTTTTCCAGGTCGTAGTGATCGGCCTCGAGCACCTCGCGCGCGTGGCCGATGTCGAGGTTGTCCTCGGTCTCCTTCGACCAGGGAAGCTCGACCAGCCACTCGAGGTAGGTGCGGATCACGCCGTGCTCAGCCGCGGCGGGAGGCAGTTTCTCCAGCCGCGAGAGCTCGCGGTCTGCCGCCTTGCGAGCGTGCTCGGGAAGCTCGGCCGCCTCGATCTGCTCGCGCAGCTCGTTGATTTCCGCCTGCTCCTCGTCGCCCTCGCCGAGCTCGTCCTGAATCGCTTTCAGCTGCTGGCGCAGGAGGAACTCGCGCTGCCCTTTGTCGACTTCGGACTGGACCTGGGACTGGATCTGGGTGCCGAGCTGGACCACCTCGAGCTCGCGGTTGAGGATCTGCGCCAGCCGCCGCAGGCGCGCCGGCACGTCCTCCTCCTCGAGCAGCTCCTGCTTCTCCTCGGTCGAGATCCGCAGGGCGCCCGCGATCAGATAGCCGAGCGCCGAGGGGTCATCGATGTTGGCGACCGCCAGCTGCAGCTCTTCGGGCAGGTAGGGGATCTGCTCCACGATCTCCGAGAAGGTGCGCTGCACGTTGCGGGCCAGCGCCTCGAGTTCGGGCCCCTCCTCGGCCTCCCGGTCGGGCAGCTCTGCGACCCGGGCGACCAGGTAAGGCTCCTCCGCCACATAGGGGCCGAGGCGGACCCGCTGCGTGCCCTGCACGAGGATGCGCAGGCTCCCGTCGGGAATCTTCATCATCCGTGCGACCACCCCCACCACACCGACCTCGTGGAGCTGGTCGGGGCCCGGCTCCTCGTTCTCAGGATCGCGCGAGGCGACCATGACCAGCATGCGGTTGGCGCCGAGGACGTCGTTGACGAGCTTGATCGAGCGCTCCTGGCCGACCGCGAGCGGCGTCATCGTGTCCGGGAAGGTGACCGTCTCGCGCAGCGGCAGGACCGGCAGCGCGTCGGGCAGCGGCGCGTTTACGCGGATCGCGTCCTCCGCGTCGAGGGGCGACTCGACCACCTCGAGGACGGGATGGCCCTCCATCACTCCCGCCCTATCGGAACCCGTCGTGTGCTTTCCGCCGGGTCGCGCAGCGGCAGTTCGACGCGCAGCACGCCATCCTCGTACGTGGCCGTGGCTCCGTCGGGATCGACGTCCACCTGGAACTCGACGATGCGGCGGAACGGGCCCGAGGGAATCTCGACCTGCTGGTAGACGCGCCCCTCGGTCTCCTGGACCGGGCGTTCGCCGACTATGGCGAGCTGGCGGCCACTCACCTCGATGCCGATCTCGTCGAGGCTCGCGCCCGAGAGGTCGACCTTGACCACGGCCCTCTGTGGCTCTCCGCAGTAGTAGACGTCGACGTTCGGGGAGAAGCCGGTCGTGCGCCTGCTCACGTAGGTGGCCCGGCTCCACCCTTCGCCTCCCAGCAGCTGGTCCACTTCCCGTCGCATACGGGCGTAATTGGAGAACACGTCACGTCGCGGCATTCCAAAAACATAGCCAGGCACATCCTTCGCCGCTTGTCCGTCCCCGGGGCGTGACACGCGCGAGCCGGGGGCGCCGCCCGAGCGCGCTCGCCCCATGGGGCGCCGACCGGGAGCCTAGGCCGCCTGGGACTGAGCCGCCCAGCGCGGCGGGCGCATCAGCAGCACGGGCTGGCGGGGCGGAACCAGGCCCTCTGGGCGGTCGGCCCGAAAGGTGGTGCATGGCCCGTCGAGCTCGAGTGCGCAGAGCAGGTTCCGGCGGAAGTAGCAGTCCTCGCAGGTCGGGGGCTTCGGCTTGCGCGGCATCGCGGCCATATTGCCACCGCCGTGGGTGTTTCGCGGGGGTCATTCCCGCAAAGCGCAACGTCTTTGACACAGACCCGTAACACCTTCCCCGCTCCTTGCGGGAGTCTCGATCTCCACTGCCGCCGTCGCTACCATGGAGCGATGGAGGTTCAGAAGCGCACCGACCGGCTGGCCGCCTCGCCGCAGCTCTTCGAGAGCGAATTCCTCAACTTCTTCTCCCGCGTTCACCCGGTGATCCCGGCCGCGGTCTTCGTTCCCGTGATCGTGGCGATGGAGTGGCTCGGCCTCGCCCGCGGCCTCGCCGTTTGGGCGACGGTCCTGCTCAGCCTCGGCGGCATGGTGATCTGGACGCTGACCGAGTACTGGCTGCACAGGCTCGTCTTCCATTGGGAGCCCGACAACGCCTTCGGGCGGCGCATGCACTTCATCATCCACGGCATCCACCATGACCATCCCAACGACAAGCTGCGGCTGGTGATGCCCCCCGCGGTGGCCATCCCGCTGGCCGCGCTCTTCTTCGGCGCCTTCGTGCTCGTCTTCGGCACTCCGGCGGCCTACCCACTCTTCGGCGGCTTCATCCTCGGCTACCTCGGCTACGACTACACCCACTATTACGTGCACCACTTCGTGCCCAGATCGAAGCTGGGCAGGAAGCTTCGGGAGCAGCACATGCGCCACCACTTCCAGGACCACCGCTACGGGTTCGGAGTCTCCTCGCCGCTCTGGGACGCCGTCTTCAGGACCCTGCCGAGCCTGCGCCGGCACTGAGGCGCTCGCGCCCCCGGGCCGCGCTCAGGCGGCGCGCCCGTAGGGCCAGCTCGATCTCGAAGCGCGCGTCCGGGTCCTCGAGCTGCTCCCCGAGCAGCTCGCGCAGGCGCCCGACCCGGTAGCGCGCCGTCTGGGGGTGGACGCCCATCTCCCTGGCCATCGCAACCGAGTTGCCGGCACGCCGCACGTAGGCGAGCGCCGTCTCCGCCATCCGCTCCGCCGCCCGCGGAGTGAGCCCGTCAAGCGGCCCCAGCCGCCGCGCGGCGATCATCCGCGTGAGCTCGGAGCGGCCGAGCAGGAGCAGATCGCCGAGGTGGTCCTCGACCAGCAGGAGGCCTGCCGTGGCGCCCCCCTCCGGCCCGGGGAGAGAGCCGTCGCGGAGCGCCGCGAGCGCCACCTGCGCCAAGCGCCAGGAGGAGGCGAGCTCCCCGGTCGCCCCGGCCGGCCCCAGGGCGGCCGGGGCTTCGGCGACCGCCCGCCGGAGCTCGGCCGCCCGGCCCGGACCGGCGGGGTCGGCGACGATCAGGCAACCCGATCCGGCGACGGTCGCGACCAGAGCGCTTCCGGGCAGCCCCCGGGCGATCTCGGCGGCGTCCGCCTCCTCGCAGGCGAGGGCGGCGGCCGTGCGCGGTACGGCCCAGCCTGCGGCCCGGGCCGCCGCGCGCAGCTCCGCCTCCTCCGGGGGCCGCCCCGAGACGAGGAGCTCGACCAGGTCATGGCGGGCTCGCCGCTGCCTGTCCTCGAGCTCGGACCGCGCCTCCGCATAGCCCTCGACCGAGTCGGCGGAGAGCTCGTCGATGTAGGCGAAGATCGCCTCCGCCAACAGGCTCAGGGCCTCCGGGTCGAGGCCCGAGCGCCGGCCCGCCGCCGAGATCCTCCGCCACGCCACGCGGGCGCCCACCCGGTAGGCGGCCTGGAGGGAGTCCAGGGTCCTCCCCTGCCGCAGCTCCCCGCGGCCGAGCTCGACGTAGACCTCCCTACCCACGCCCCGACCGGTGCCGGGGTCGCGGACCAGGGCGACGAACTGCCGCAGCGCCTCCTCGACGCCGGTGCGGATGCCTGTCCCGAAGGACCCCTCCAGGGGCCGGGCGTACTCGGGGACCTCGCGGGCGATCGCCTCGATCGTCTCGGCGGCGATCCGGTCGAGCTCCGGCTCGATCAGGTCGGCGACCTCCGGTCGCAGCTCCGGCCACGGCTCGCGGCCAGCTGTGGCCTCGTTCTTATCACTCATATGACAAGAACGGTCATCGTAATCGAACCCGCGGCGCAAGAACCGCTTTCCGAATTCAGCGAAAATCCGGCCGTGGCGCTGAAGCAGACACCCGAGCCCTCACTGCGCGGGGAGATGGCGCGCGTCGAGAGGTGGGCCAATCTGGGGGCAGTGGTGGTGCCCTTCGCTGCCGTGCTCCTCGCCATCGGCCTGCTCTGGAATCGCCTCGTCGGGCCGGCCGACATCGCGATCGCCGCGTCGATGTACCTGCTCACCGCTATCGGGATCACGGTCGGCTTCCATCGGCTTCTCACCCATCGCTCCTTCCAGACCTCGAAGCCGGTCGAATATGCATTCGCCGCGCTCGGCTCGATGGCCGTCCAGGGACCGGTCGTGTCCTGGGTGGCCGACCACCGCAAGCACCACGCCCACACCGACGAGGAGGGCGATCCGCACAGTCCCCACGTCGGCCGCGGCGGGGGACTGCGCGGGATCCTCGCCGGCCTCTGGCACGCACACGCGGGCTGGCTGATGAGCAACCAGGGCCGCGCCGACTGGTCGCGCTATGCGCCGGACCTGCAGGAGGACCCGGGAATGCGGAGGATCTCTAGAGGCTTCGTGCCACTGGTGCTCGCCGGGCTGGCGCTCCCGGCCCTCGCCGGGTATGCGGCCGGCGGCCTCGCCGGTGCCGCCACCGGCCTGCTCTGGGGTGGGCTGGTGCGGGTCTTCTTCGTCCACCACGTGACCTGGAGTGTCAATTCCGTGTGTCACTTCTTCGGCAGCCGGCGATTCGACACGGACGATCATTCGACCAACGTTCACTGGCTCGCGCTTCCCTCTCTCGGAGAGTCCTGGCATCACAACCACCACGCGTTTCCGCGCTCCGCAGTGCACGGGCTGCGTCGGCGCGAGGTCGACCCCTCGGCGGCGATCATCGCCGTGATGGAGCGGATCGGGCTGGCCCGAAACGTGATACGCATCACGCCCGAGCGGCAGGCCGAGAGAATCGGCTGACAGACGGTCGTTTCGGCCGTACTGTGTAAGACTCTCACCTGGCAGACAGCCCACTCGCCCGTTGTGGAGGCGAACGGTGACAACGAAAGGATGCAAAGCAGATGCCCAGTAGCAGCAAGGTTCTCGACGAGGCTCGTGATCTGGTCACGAAACGCCTCCGCGAGCTTGACGACGAGCGCAAGCGCCTCGAGCGCGCACTCGCCGAGCTAGGCGGCACCATTACCGGTCGCCGTCCAGGTCGCCCCCGCGGCTCGGCCTCGAAAGCGACTGGCAAAAAAGGCCGCCGGCGCAAACGGCGTGGTGGGACGAGGGCCGATCAGGCCGTGAAGCTGATCGAACAGAACCCCGGCATCACCGCCTCCGAGATCGCCAAATCGATGAAAATCAAGCCGAACTACCTCTACCGCGTGCTCGGCGACCTCGAGAAGCAGAAAAGGGTCAAAAAGAAAGGTCGTTCCTACAGCGCCGCCTAGCGGCGCTGTAGGCAGTCGCGAGCTACAGGAGGCCGAGCCCGGCGACGGAGTCGCGCTCGGCCCTGAGCTCCTCGGCGCTCGCGTCGATCCGCTCGCGCGAGAACTCGGGGACCTCTAGGCCCTCGACCACCGACCACTCCCCTCCATCGCAGGCGCACGGGAGGCCGGCGACGATGCCCTCGGCCACACCGTAGGAGCCGTCGGTCGGGACACCCATCGAGACCCAGTCGCCGGCCGGCGTGCCCAGCACCCAGTCGCGGACGTGATCGATCGCGGCGTTGGCCGCCGAGGCGGCGCTCGAGGCGCCCCGCGCCTCGATGATCGCCGCGCCGCGCTTCGCGACCCTGGGGATGAACTCGTCGGCGATCCACGCCTGGTCGTCGACCGCGCTCCAGGCGCTCTCGCCGTTCACCCTCGCGTTGACGAGGTCCGGGTACTGGGTGGTGGAGTGGTTTCCCCAGACCGTCATGTTGGTCACGTCGGAGATCCTCTTGCCCAGCCTGTTCGCGAGCTGGGCCACCGCCCGGTTGTGGTCGAGCCGCATCATCGCGGTGAAGCGCTCGCGCGGAACGCCGTCGGCATTGGACATCGCGATCAGGCAGTTCGTGTTCGCCGGGTTGCCGACCACCAGCACCCTGACGTCGTCGGCGGCGCCCGCCGCGATCGCCTCTCCCTGGGGCTTGAAGATTCCGCCATTGGCCTCGAGCAGATCGGCCCGCTCCATTCCCGGCCCGCGCGGCCGGGCGCCGACCAGCAGCCCCAGGTTGCAGCCGTCGAAGGCCGCCCGCGGCTCGTCGAAGATGTCGATCTTGCGGAGCAGCGGGAAGGCGCAGTCCTCGAGCTCCATGGCCGTCCCCTCGGCCGCCTTGACGGCGTCCGGGATCTCGAGCAGGCTGAGCTCGACCGGGGTGTCCGGGCCGAGCATCTGGCCGCTGGCGATCCGGAACAGGATCGCGTAGCCGATCTGCCCGGCGGCGCCGGTCACTGTGACTTTGACGGGGGTGCTCACTGGATCGCCTCCTCAGTCGTGGGTTAGCGAGGTGCCCGGCTGGGCCATCGCCCGACGCAGGCCCTCGTCGATCGAGGCGAGGAACTCCTGCGTCGTCTGGTACTCCTGGTCGCCTCCGACCAGAAGTGCAAGGTCTTTGGTCATCTTCCCGCTCTCGACGGTCTCGACGCACACCCGCTCGAGGGCCTGTGCGAACTCGGAGACCCGGGGGGTCCGGTCGAGCCGCCCGCGGGCGGCGAGGGCGCGGGTCCAGGCAAAGATCGAGGCGATCGGGTTGGTCGAGGTGGGCCTGCCTTCCTGGTGCTGGCGGAAATGGCGGGTGACCGTCCCGTGCGCGGCCTCCGCCTCCACCGTCTTCCCGTCAGGGCTCATCAGCACGCTCGTCATCAGCCCGAGCGAGCCGAACCCCTGGGCGACCGTGTCGGACTGGACGTCGCCGTCGTAGTTCTTGCAGGCCCACACGTAACCGCCCTCCCACTTGAGCGCGGCGGCCACCATGTCGTCGATGAGCCTGTGTTCGTAGGCGATGCCGGCGGCCTCGAACTGCTCCCTGAACTCACTCTCGTAGACCTGGGCGAAGATGTCCTTGAATCGGCCGTCGTATTTCTTGAGGATCGTGTTCTTGGTCGACAGGTAGACGGGGTAGCCGCGGTCGAGCCCGTAGCGCATCGATGCGCGCGCGAAGTCGCGGATCGAGTCGTCGAGGTTGTACATCGCCATCGCGACCCCGCCCCCGGGAAACTCGTAGACGTCGAGCTCGACCGGCTCGGAGCCGTCCTTCGGCGTGTAGGTGAGGGTCAGCGTCCCCTCGCCCGGGACGACCATGTCGGTCGCCCGGTACTGATCGCCGAAGGCGTGACGGCCGATCACGATCGGCTTCGTCCAGCCGGGGACCAGTCGGGGGATGTTGGAGATCACGATCGGCTCGCGGAAGATCACCCCTCCGAGGATGTTGCGGATCGTCCCGTTCGGCGAGCGGTACATCGCCTTCAGGCCGAACTCCTCCACCCGCGCCTCATCGGGTGTGATCGTCGCGCACTTCACACCGACGCCATGCTCCTTGATCGCGTTGGCCGCGTCGACGGTGATCCGGTCCCGGGTGGCGTCGCGGCTCTCTATGCCGAGGTCGAAGTAGACCAGCTCCAGGTCGAGGTAGGGGAGGATCAGCTGTTCCTTGATGAAGGCCCAGATGATCCGGGTCATCTCGTCGCCGTCGAGCTCGACGATCGGGTTCGCGACTTCGATCTTGTCCATCGGCGGCGCGATGCTATCGACGCAGGCCCTCCAGCAGTTCGACGACCACCTTCTCCGATCGGCGTCGGGCGGCGGCGGCGTCCTCGGCGTCGACGATCAGCATCGCCGCCTCGATAAGCGCCCCGAGCACGACGAGCCCGACCGTCTCGGGATCGTCGCTCCTCAGCTCTCCCGCCTCGGCGGCGGCGACCGCGACCGCGACCGCGACACCGGCGCCGAGCGAGGACGCCTCGGCGCGCCAGCGGCTCCAGCCGAGCACCGCTCGCGACTGCCCGAGCCCGATCCGGCGCAGCTCCTCGTCGCGCTCCGCGGCGCGCAGGTACTCGCGGGCGCTGAGGACGAGGGCGTCGAACGGCCCCGAGGCCGAGGCGGACCGCTCCGCGATCCCCTCTAGCACCCGGCGCTCGGAGGCCCTCCAAACGGCGACAAAGAGGTCGAGCTTCGTGGGGAAGTGGTGGTACATGGCCCCACGGCTCACACCGGAGCGGGACAGGATCTCCTCGACCGAGACTTCCTCGTATTCCCGCTCCATGAACAGCTCGCGGGCCGCCTCCATCAGCGCGTCCCGTGCGCCTTCGCTTGGCCGACCCCTGCCTCTGGCGATCTCGCTCACGGTAGACCAGGATAATAACCGACCAATAGTCTGTTATTCTCTGCCCCGCCCGCGAACGATGAGGAGGAGAGATGAAGACCTACGTGATCCGCCGTGAGAGGGCCTGGTCGGGGCCCGAGGAGCTCGAGGCGGCCGCGGCTCGCTCGAAAGCCGTCGCCGAGAGCGAGTTCCCGGACGACATCCGTTGGATCCGCAGCTACGTGATCGCAGAGCCCGGCGGCACGCTGGGGACCGTGTGCATCTACCAGGCGTCCTCTGAGCAGGCCGTGAGGGACCACGCCGGGCGGGTCGACATGCCCGCTGACGAAATCCTCGAGGTCGCCGACACCGTCGTGATCAGGCCCGATCCCGAGCCCGAGGCCGCTTCGGCCTGACGGCGGCCCGCTCTCCTGCGAGAATGGGGGTGTGGCAACCGCCGAGCGCCCAGGTTCGCGAGAGACGCACGAGGTCTTCAACCAGTCCACGCCGCTCGCCGACTACAACGTCTACGAGGCCGACGCCCCGCTGCGCGAGGCGGTGCGGCGCGAGGGCGCGGACTGGGCCGAGGACCGGATCGCCGCGGTCGGGGAGATCGCCGGCTCGGAGCGGGTCATCGCCCTCGGCGCCGCCGCCAACGAGAACCGGCCGCAACTGAGGACCCACGACCGCTTCGGGCACCGGGTCGACGAGGTCGAGTTCCATCCCGCCTGGCACGAGCTGCTCGGCCTCGCGGTCGAGCACGAGCTTCACTCCCTGCCCTGGAGCGAGCCGCGCCCCGGCGCCCACGTCGCCCGCGGGGCCGCCTTCATGTGCATGTCCCAGGCCGAGGCCGGGATCGGCTGCCCGATCTCGATGACCTACTCGGTGATTCCCGCCCTGCGCACCCAGCCCGAGCTGGCCGCCGAGTGGGAGCCGCGCCTGCTCTCCCCCTCCTACGACCCGCGCAACGTGCCCGCGCCCGAGAAGCCAGGCGCCCTCGCCGGGATGGGGATGACCGAGAAGCAGGGTGGCACCGACGTTCGCGCCAACACGACCACCGCGCGGCCGGTGAACGGCGGCGGGCCCGGCGCCGAGTACGAGCTGACCGGCCACAAGTGGTTCATGTCGGCGCCCATGTGCGACGTGTTCCTGGTCCTCGCCCAGGCCGACGGCGGCATCTCCTGCTTCCTCTTCCCACGCTGGACGCCGGACGGCGAGCGCAACCGCTTCCGCCTCCAGAGGCTCAAGGACAAGCTCGGAAACCACTCCAACGCCTCCAGCGAGATCGAGTTCGACGCCGCCTCGGCGTGGCTCGTCGGCGAGGAGGGGGACGGCGTGCGGACGATCATCGAGATGGTCAACCACACCAGGCTCGACTGCGTGCTCGGCGGCGCGACGGGAATGCGGGCCGGGGTCGCTCACGCCATTCACCACACCGCGCAGCGGGCGGTGTTCGGGACGACGCTGATCGACCAGCCGCTGATGCGCAACGTGCTCGCCGACCTCTGCGTCGAGTCCGAGGCGGCCACCGTGTCCGCGATGCGCCTGGCGCGCGCCTACGACGAGGCGATCGCCGGCGACGAGCAGGCGACCGCCTTCAAGCGGGTCGCCAACGCCGTGCTCAAGTACTGGATCTGCAAGCGCGCTCCCTTCCACGCCGTCGAGTGCCTCGAGTGCCTGGGCGGCAACGGCTACGTCGAGGAGTCCGGGATGCCCCGGCTCTTCCGCGAGAGCCCGCTCAACTCGATCTGGGAGGGGTCGGGGAACGTCCAGTGCCTCGATGTCCTGCGGGCGATGGTCAAGAGCCCGGCGTCGGTGGACGCCTTCTTCGCCGAGGTGCTCGAGGGCGCCGGGGCGGAACCGCGACTCGAGGAGTTCGTCGCCGAGCTGCGCAAGGACGTCCCGGGCGACGTCGAGACCCTCCAGGAGCGCGCTCGTCGCGTCGTCGAGCGGATGGCGATTGCGCTGCAGGCCTCGCTGCTGGTCCGCTACGGCGACGATGCCGTGGCCGACGCCTTCTGCGCGTCGCGCCTCTCAGGGGACTGGGGCCATGCTTTCGGCACCCTCCCCTCCGCCACCGACTTCTCCCGCATCGTCTCGCGCCACTCCCCCACCGGCTGATCCCCTCCGCAGGCCGGCCCCCAGCCTGCTTCGCCCGACGCTCTGCGCGCCTGCTAAAGGGGTGCGATCCGCTTCGCCCGACGCTCTGCGCGCCTCAGCGCGCCGTGAAGTGGGCGGGGATGCGATCCGCTTCGCCCGACGCTCTGCGCGCCTCAGCGCGCCGTAAAGGGGGCGGGGCGCCACTGCCCGAGCGCGGCGCTACCGGCGAAGCCGGCCAGCGCGAGGGAGGGGTGCCCCGCCCCCTCCCCGGCTCAGGTTGATCCGCGGAGAGCGCGGCCGACCTGCTCGGCAGTGATCACGCCCGAGAGCCGCCCCTCGTCGTCGACCACCATCAGCGCCCCGAAGCGGCGCAGGTGCTGGTTGCCGAGCAGCGATTCGAGCGGGGCCTCGTCGCTGACCTTGTAGAGGTCGTCGCCCTGGCGGATCAGATCCGCGACGAGGGCCGTGGAGCGCGAGACCTCGGGGACGGCGTCGGCGCGGTCGCGGTCGAGCAGGCCGAGGAACCGCCGCGCGTCGCCGACCACGGGGAACCAAGGCCAGCGATAGCGGAGGAAGTACTCGTCCAGGGCCCTCTCGACGCTCAGCTCGCCCGGGATCGCCACCGGTTCGCTGTCCATCACGTCTCCCACCCGCACGCCCTCCAGGCGTCCCGTGATCGCGGTCTGCATCGTCGCCGCCCGCGCGGCGCCGTTGATCACGACCCCGATCACGGCAAGCCAGAGCCCTGTGAACACCCGTTCGTTGAGGGCAAGCGCGATCCCCCCGCCGATGAAGATGTAGCCGAACACCCTGCCCAGGCCCGCGGCGAACCGGGTGGCCGCGTTGCGGTCCCCCGTGCGACGCCAGGCGATCGCGCGGACCACGCGCCCCCCGTCCATCGGAAACGCCGGCAGCAGGTTGAAGACCAGCACGAGGAGGTTGATCGAGGCCAGCCAGCCGATCATCGCCATCACTCCGCTGACCGGAGCGCTGCCCTGCACCAGCGCCGCTTCGCGGAACCCGCCGACGCCGGCGCCGGCGATCCCCACGGCGCCCAGCACGAGAACGATCGCGAGCGTCACCGCCGGCCCCGCGATCGCCACCTTGAACTCGGTTCCCGGGCTGTCGGTCTCGCGGTCCATGCGGGCGACGCCGCCGAAGATCCAGAGCTGGATGCTCGTGATCCCGATCCCGTGGCGGATCGCGACGAACGCATGGCCGAGCTCGTGGAGGACGATCGAGCCGAAGAAGCCGGCGGCGCTGACCACGGCGAGCAGGAACGGCGTGCTCGAGGAGGAGCTGGTCCCGAGCACGTCGCCGTAGAAGCGCGAAAGCCAGAAGATCACGAGGAAGAGGACGAAGAACCAGGACCAGTCGACCGCGATGCGGATCCCCCGGACGTGGAAGAGCGTGATCGTGCTGCCACCGCCTAGCATGCCCAAATGGTCCCAGACCCCGCACTCCTGCGCGCGCGGCTCGAGGAATTGGAGCGCATTCACCGCCCCTCGGCCTCCGAGGGGGAGCGCCGTGCCGCCGAGTGGCTCGTCGGCCGATTCGCCGAACTGGGAGTCGAGGCGAGAATCGAGGCGAGCCCGGCCCACGGGACGTTCTGGTGGCCGCTGGGCATCGGTACCTCGCTGGGCGCTCTCGGCGGCCTGCTGGCGCTGCGCGGCCGGCGCCTGCTCGGCGGCCTGCTGGGCGCTCTCGGCACCGCCGGGATCGCCGCCGACTTCCCGCCGGGCCGCCGGCCGCTCCGCCGCCTGCTGCCGCGGCGCACGACCTACAACGTCGTCTGCGAGATCGGAGATCCCGCCGCGGAGCGCACCGTGGTCGTCGTCGCCCACCACGATGCCGCGCACTCGGGGCTCGTCTACCACCCGGCGCTGCCGAAGATCGCCGACCGGATCGGCTGGATCGAGCGCAGCGACACCAGCCCGATGCTGATGGCCCCCGTCCTCGGGGGGCCGCTCCTGGCGGCGTTGGGGGCCCTGAGCGGTCGGCGGCTGCTCGCCCGTCTCGGCGTGCTCCTCGGCCTCGGCTCGACCGCGGCGATGGCGGACATCGGCAGCCGCGAGACCGTCCCCGGCGCCAACGACAACGGCACCGCCGTCGTCTCCCTGCTCGCGCTCGCCGAACGGCTGCTCGCCGAGCCGGTCGAGGAGGGCACCCGCACGATCCTGCTCTCGACCGGCTCGGAGGAGTCCTTCAGCGAGGGGATGAAGGCCTTCGGCGAGCGTCACTTCGCCGACCTGCCGCGCGAGTCGACCTTCTTCCTGGTGCTCGAGTCGCTCGGCTCGCCCCACCTGCTGGCCCTCCGCGGCGAGGGCTTCCTGAAGATGCGCGAGTACCCGCCCCGGGCCCTCGCCCTGATCGACGGGCTCGCCGACGAGCTGGGCGTATTCCTCTATCCGAACCTGCGCCTGCGCAATGGCACCGACGGGATGGAGCCGCTGGCGGCAGGCTATGAGACAACGGTGCTCTGCGCCTGCAACGAGCTCAAGCAGCCCGCCTACTACCACTGGCCCGACGACGTCGCCGAGAACGTCGACTTCGACACCGTCGCGGACGGCGTCCGGCTCGGCGAGGCGGCGATACGCCGACTCTCCCGGCGCTGGCTCTGAGCCGCCGGTCGCTTCGACATTTCGCCATGCCGGGACACGGTGAAATGTCGAAACGACCGCCCTGGAAATCCGACCGCGAGGTCGGATTTGTCACCTATAGAGTCCGCCGCCGTGCCCACGCATGACGTACTCGTGATCGGAGCCGGGCTGGCCGGGCAGCGGGCGGCCCTGGCAGCGGCCGAGCAGGGAGTCTCGGTCGGGATCATCAGCAAGGTCCATCCGGTGCGCTCACACTCCAACGCCGCCCAGGGCGGCATCAACGCGGCGCTCAATCCCGAGGACTCCTGGGAGTCGCACGCCTACGACACGATCAAGGGCTCCGACTACCTGGGCGACCAGGACGCGATCGAGATCATGACCCGCGAGGCGCCGGAGGAGATCCTCCACCTCGAGCACCTGGGAGTCACCTTCCACCGCAACGAGGAGGGCCGGCTCGGGACCCGCGCCTTCGGCGGCGCCTCCGCCGCGCGCACCTACTACGTCGCCGACATCACCGGCCAGGCGATCATGCACGTCCTCTACGAGCAGCTGATGAAGTACTCGGAGGCGGTCACCCGCTACGAGGAGTGGTTCTCGACGGCTCTCGCGATCGACGAGGAGGGCGAGTGCTGCGGCGTCGTCACCCGCAACGTCGCCAACGGCTCGATGGAGCTCTTCGAGGCGAAGTCGGTGATCCTCGCCTGCGGCGGAAACGGCCAGGTCTGGAAGCCGACCACCAATGCCCTGATCTGCACCGGCGACGGGATCGCGATGGCCTACCGGGTCGGCGCCAAGCTGATGGACATGGAGATGATCCAGTACCACCCGACGACGCTCGCCGGCAAGGGCTTCCTGATCACCGAGGGCGCGCGCGGCGAGGGCGCGCACCTGCTCAACAGGGACGGCGAACGCTTCATGGAGCGGTACGCGCCGAACAAGATGGAGCTCGCCTCCCGCGACGTCGTCTCGCGTGCCGAGCAGACGGAGATCAACGAGGGCCGCGGCTTCCCGGACGGGACGGTGGCCCTGGACATCACGGTCGTGCCGAGGAAGCGCGTCCACGAGGCCCTTCGCGAGATCGTCCTCGTCGGCCAGGACTTCGCCGGGGTGGACATCACCCGCGAACCGATCCACATCAAACCCGGCAACCACTACACGATGGGCGGGGTGAAGACGGACGTCGACGGCCGCACCGACGTGCCCGGCCTCTACTCGGCGGGAGAGACCGCCTGCGTCTCGGTGCACGGCGGCAACCGGCTGGGCGCCAACTCGCTGCTCGACACGCTCATCTTCGGCCGCCGGTCCGGCGTCGACGCGGCGACGCGGGCCAAGCGCGTCGAGGGCTCGCGGCCCTCGAAGAAGGTCCTGGAGGACGAGCAGGCCTCGATCGATGCGATCGCCGCCCGCGAGAAGGGCTCCGGCAGGCGGGTCTCGGAGATCAAGGAGGACCTCGGCAGGACGATGGACGCGAAGATCGCCGTCTTCCGCGACGAGGCCGGCATCCAGGAGGCGCTGGAGACGGTGCGGCGCCTCAAGGAGGAGGCCGACTCGGCCTACATCGACGACCACGGCAGCGTCTTCAACCAGGACATCCTCAGCGCGATCGAGCTCGGGTACATGCTCGATAACGCCGAGTGCACCTGCGTCGCCGCCCTGGAGCGCAGGGAGAGCCGCGGCGCCCAGTACCGGACCGACTTCCCCGAGCGCAACGATGACGAGTGGCTCAAACACATCGACCTCGAACAGGGCGACGACGGGCCCGAGATCTCATACTCAGAGGTGACCATCACCCAGTGGGAGCCCGAAGAGAGGAAATATTGAGCCGATGGCCGAGTACACGCTGAAAATCCGCCGCTACAAGCCCGAGGAGGACAGCGGCCCCTACTGGGAGGAGTTCAAGGTCGAGCTCGAGCCCTCGCTGGCGGTCCTCGACGGCATCCTGCAGGCGAAGGACCGCGACGACGGCTCGCTCTCGGTGCGCTGCTCCTGCCGGGCGGCGATCTGCGGCTCCTGCGGGATGAAGATCAACGGCCAGTCGGGCCTGGGCTGCAAGACGCAGATCGGCCACGCCCAGGAGCAGGCGAACAAGGTGGCGGCCGCCACCGGCGCAGCCCCCGCCGAGGCCGACAGTGCCGCCCCCTCCCAGGGTTCGGGTGGCCAGACATCCCAGGGTTCGGGAAGCGGCGCCCGGACGGGGGAGCGAACGAGCGAGGCTGGCAGCGCCGCCCCCGGACGCGGGAGCGAGGGCGGGTCCATATCTGATTCCTCTCCCGCCCTCGCGGGAGCAGAGGAGGCGGCGCCTATCGTCATCGAACCGATGGGCAACATGCCGGTGATCAAGGACCTGATCACCGACATGGAGTCGACGCACTGGACCAAGGTCCGCCGCGTAACGCCCTGGCTGCTGCCCCACGGCGAGGCCCCAGAGCGCGAGTACGTGGTCGAGCCGCAGTCGATGATCGACATCACGCAGTCGATGGCCTGCATCCAGTGCGGCGCCTGCGTCTCCTCCTGCCTCTCGATGGAGGCCGACCCCGAGTTCATCGGCCCCGCGGCGCTGGCCAAGGCCTACCGCTTCGTCGGCGACCCGCGCGACGCCGAGACCGTCGAGCGCCTCCACGACCTCGCCCACGACCCGCACGGGATCTACGACTGCACCCACTGCTTCAGCTGCATCGACGCCTGCCCGAAGGGCGTTGCGCCGATGGACCAGATCATGCGCCTGCGCCGCAAAGCCGCCGAGGAGGGGATCGAAGAAGACCCCAACAGCGGCTACAACCACATGCACGCTTTCGTCTCGATGATCGAGAAGAAGGGGACCAACGACGAGGCGCTCCTCCTCCAGGAGTCCTTCGCGCCGGGGCTGAAGGGGAAGCTCAAACCGACAAAGAAGGCGATCAGGGAAATGCTCGGCTCTGTCCCGACCGCGCTGCGCGGGATCAGAACCGGAAAGATGCGCTCGCTGTCGAAGCTGATCCCGGGCGTCCACCCGAAGCTGCCAGATGGCGCCCAGGACGAGGTCAGGGCGATCTACAGGCACGCCGAGGACCACCGGGAGGAATTCAACATCTACATCTCGGGCGAGGAGGACGTCGAGCCCGAGCCCGACGAGGAGAAGGTATGAAGCTCGCTTACTGGCCCGGCTGCGTCTCGCGCGGCTTCACCGCGGAGCTGCACGGCTCGATGGCGATCGTCGCCGAGAAGCTCGGCATCGAGCTGGTCGAACTCGACCGCGCCAACTGCTGCGGCGCCGGCGTCATCGCCGAGCACAACCAGGAGCTCGCCGACACGCTCAACGCCCGCACCTTCGCCCTCGCCCAGCAGACGGGCCTGGCGATGATGAACATCTGCTCGACCTGCCAGGGCGCCCAGTCGGAGTGCCAGCAGCGGCTCGACGCCGACTCCGCCTACCGGGCGCACATCAACGAGGTGCTCAGCGGCCAGGGCCTCTCCTACGAGAAGGGCAAGGACGGCTGGACCAACAAGAACTTCCTCTGGCTGCTGGTCGAGGACTACGGGCTGGACAAGCTCGCCGAGCACGTCGTCCGCCCCCTCTCCGGGCTTCGGGTCGGCCCCTTCTACGGCTGCTACGTGGTGCGCCCCAAGGATCGCCTCGGCTACGACGAGCATCCCGACCGCGACATCTACCTGGAGAAGGTGATCGAGGC
Organism: uncultured Solirubrobacterales bacterium; assembly: GCA_963712325.1. Classification (GTDB taxonomy): domain Bacteria; phylum Actinomycetota; class Thermoleophilia; order Solirubrobacterales; family 70-9; genus VRUE01. The sequence goes on along the minus strand of CAVQHG010000007.1, from coordinate 158,030 downwards.
CCTGGGCGGCCAGGTCGTCGCCTACGACGGGGCCCGCAAGTGCTGTGGCTTCCCGGTGATCACGATGAACAAAGAGACCTCGCTGCGGCAGGCGGGCACGCACCTCGGCGACGCGATCGACGCCGGCGCCGACTGCCTGGTCACCCCCTGCCCGCTCTGCCACCTCAACCTCGACCTGCAGCAGCCCGAGGCGGCGAAGATCGTCAACCGCGAGCTCGGCCTGCCGTGCTCCACCTGCCCCAGCTCGTCGGCCTGGCCCTCGGAGCCGAGCCCAAGGAGCTGGGCATGAACCGCCACATCGCCCCGACCGGCGCGGTCGAGGAGCGGCTCGCGTCGGTCCCCGCGTAGGACAGCCCGCCGGCCGGCGGCGAGAGCGCTCCGGGCCGGGCGCAGGGCGAGCCGACCGGCAGTTGACCACGCCGCAGGCCGAGCACGAGGAGGCGCTGTAGGCTTGTCGCCGGTGCGCCGGGAAGACTGGTCGGCAATGCTCGTCGTCGACCCCGAAAGGCCCGCCTGATGGCAATCGCGGTAGCCACCTTCGTCATCGCCCTGGCGATCATCGCCAGCGAGAGGATGCACCGGACCAACGTCGCCCTGCTCGGGGCCGCGATCGTCGTCCTCTTCGTCGGCGAGTTCTCCCAGGAGCAGGCGATCGAGTCGGTCGACTTCAACACGATCGGCCTGCTGACCGGGATGATGATCCTCGTCTACCTGACCCAGCAGACCGGGGTCTACGACTTCGTCGCGATCCGCGCGGGGCAGCTCTCCGGAGGCCGCTCCTTCGCCGTGACCATGAGCCTCGCCGGCACCACGGCGCTGCTCTCCGCCTTCCTCGACAACCTGACCACGATCCTGCTGATCGCCGCCGATCACCTTCCTGCTCGCCGACGCGCTCGACATCGAGGCGGTGCCGCTGCTGATCATCGAGGTGATCTCCTCCAACATCGGCGGCACCGCGACCCTGATCGGCGACCCGCCGAACATCATCATCGCCGGCGCGACCGGGCTCAGCTTCAACTCGTTCATCGCCAACCTCGCCCCGATCGTGATCGTCGCCTTCGCGATCGTCGTGCCGCTGCTCTACTTCTTCTTCCGGAGCCGCCTCCACGTCGAGGAGCGCAACAGGCGGCGATCATGGAACTCGACGCGGTCGCCTCGATCCGCGACTGGCCGGAGCTGCGCCGCACCGGCCCGGTGCTCGCCCTCACGGTCCTCGCCTTCTTCGCCCACCAGGCGCTGCACGTCGAGCCCGCGACGGTCGCCCTGACCGGCGCCGCCGTCGGTCTGCTGGTAACACGGATCGAACTCGAGAAGGCCCTCTCCAGCATCGAGTGGACGACGCTCTTCTTCTTCGTCGCGCTGTTCGTGATGGTCGGCGCCCTCGAGGCGACCGGGGCGATCGGCCACGTCGCCGACGGGGTCAAGGAGGTCACCGGGGGCACCCGCTCGGCGGAGCTGATCGGCATCGCCTGGGTCGCCGCCCTGGGCTCGGCGGTGGTCGACAACATCCCCTTCACGACGGCGATGATCCCGGTGGTGAAGGACCTCCAGCAGAGCGCCGGCACCGGCGGCGATGACGCCTACTGGTGGTCGCTGGCGCTGGGTGCCTGCTTCGGCGGCAACGCGACGATAATCGCGGCCGCGGCAAACGTCGCGGCCGCCGGCCTGGCGGAGCGGGCGGGGACCCCGATCGGCTTCGGCACGTTCCTCAAGGTCGGGTTGCCGGCGACGCTCCTCTCGATCCTGCTCGCGACCGCGTACATCGCGACCCGCTACATACTGCTCTGAGGAGGAACATGCCGGAGTCGATCGTGAAGAGCACCCTGCGGGAGATCCGCCCGCTTGACGCGGACGAGCTGATCGGGCCCGCGGCCCGGAGGGTGATCGCGGAGAGGCTTCCCGCCCTGCCGGCCATCGAGGCGGATGGCTCGTTCGCGGGGATCTTCGGCGAACGCGAGTTCATGGCGGCGCTGTTCCCCGGCTACGTGGGCGAGCTCGCCTCGGCGGCGATGGTCTCGCGCTCAGCCGACGAGACGATCGAGCGGCGCAGCCACTGCGCGGAGGAGCCGATCCGGCGCTTCCTCACGACCGACCACGTGGTCGTCGAGGACGCCTACTCCGACACCCAGCTCGCCGAGATCTTCCTCCACCACCGCGTGCTGATCGTCCCGATCGCCACCGGCGGCAAAGTCCACGCGGTGGTCACCAGACACGACTTCTTCTGCGCGCTCGTCGAGCGCTTCGGGACGATCGCCGAGGACCTCGGCGACTGAGCGGCAGACTTCCTCCCTCCCTCTGAACGCTGACTTCGCCTTTGTCCGCCATATGCGCGGACAAAGGCGAAGTCAGCGGCGGCGCGGTGTAAGCCGGCTGTAAGGAAGGGGCCCGATACTGGGGGCGATGAAGTCACTCTTCGCGCTCGTGCCGCTCGCGGCCGCCGGGCTCCTCGCCGGAGGCTGCGGCGAGGAGAGCGCCAACGGCGCCGGGACGCCGACCGCGAGGCCCGCGCCGCAGCCGAGCCGACCGCGACGAGCAGCGCCGGGCGCGGCAAGCGGGTAAGGGTCGTGCGCTCCGACTTCGGCCGGGTCGTGGCCGACCGGCGTGGAGAGGCCCTCTACCTCTTCGACTCCGAGCGCGGGCGCAGGCCCCGCTGCTACGGCGAATGCGCGCGGGTCTGGCCGCCGGTGCTGACCAGGGGCCGGCCGGTCGCCCTCGGCGGCGCAAAGCGGCGCCTGCTCGGCACCACGCGGCGTCGCAGCGGCCGGCGCCAGGTCACCTACGCCGGGCACCCTCTCTACTACTACGTCGAGGACGCCCCGGGGCGCATCCTCTGCCACGACGTGGTCGAGTTCGGCGGCCGCTGGCTGGTCCTCAGGCCGAGCAGCCGTCCCGCCCCTGAAATGCTCGATCTGAGCAGGTCGCGCTCGACCAGCAGCTCGGCGACCTGGACCGCGTTCGTCGCGGCGCCCTTGCGCAGGTTGTCGCCCACGACCCAGAGGTTCAGGCAGCGCTCGTGCCGGGGTCGCGGCGGATGCGGCCGACCAGCACCTCGTCGCGGCCGGCGGCGTCGATCGCCATCGGGTAGATGCCCTCGGCCGGGTCGTCGACGACGACGACGCCGGGAGCCCCGGCGAGCAGCTCGCGGCAGTCCTCGGGCGAGAGGTCCTCCCGGGTCTGCACGTTGACCGACTCCGAGTGGCCGGTGACGACCGGCACGCGGGCGCAGGTGGCCGAGATCCCGACCTCCTCGCCGAAGCCGAGGATCTTGCGCGTCTCGGCCATCACCTTGCGCTCCTCGGTCGTGTAGTCGTCGCCGTCCTTGAAGGTCTCGACCTGGGGCAGGACGTTGAAGGCGATCTGGTGCGGGTAGACCTCGGGCCCGGCGGCTCCTCGCCCGTCGAGGATCGCCCGCGACTGCTCGCGCAGCTCCTCGATCGCCCGCTGGCCCGTTCCCGAGACCGACTGGTAGGTGGAGACGACGAGCCGCTCGATGCCGACCGCGCGGTGGATCGGCGCCAGCGCCATCATCACCACCATCGTCGTGCAGTTGGGGTTGGCGACGATGCCGCTGTGGGCGTCGGCCGCGTCGGGGTTGACGCTCGGCGACCACCAGCGGCACGTCCTCGTGCATGCGCCAGAAGCTGGTGTTGTCGACGACCACGGCGCCGGCCTCGACCAGGCGCGGCGCCCACTCGGCGCTGACCGCGCCGCCGGCCGAGGAGAGGACGATGTCGAGGCCCTGGATCGTCTCCTCGCTCAGCGGCCGGCACTCGAGCTCGGCGCCGTTCAACGCGATCTTCTTGCCGGCCGAGCGCTCGGAGGCGAACGGGACGACCTCGGAGGCGGGGAACTCGCGCTCGGCGAGCACCTCGAGGATGGTCGAGCCGACCGCGCCAGTCGCGCCGACCACGCCGACCCGGTAGCGTCGCCGCTCATGACGACCGTCGGCCGGTGCTCGTCGCCGCGTCGGGCCTCCTCGTGCGCACCGCGTCCTCGCCCAGCTCGAAGGCGTCGTGGAGCGCGCTGACCGCGTCGGGAACCCGGTCGGCCGCGATCACGCAGGAGATCTTGATCGGCGAGGTGGAGATCATCTCGATGTTGATCCCCTGCCGCCGAGCGTCTCGAAGACCTTGGCGGCGACGCCGGGGTGGCTGCGCATGCCGGCGCCGACGATCGAGACCTTGCCGATCCGCTCGTCGGTCCGCACGCCGCTGCTGACGCTCGCCGAGCCCGGCGATCGTCTCGGTCGCCGTCGGCAGGTCGTCGCGGTCGACCGTGAACGAGAGGTCGGCGAGCTCGTCGTCGCCGACCGGCTCGTTCTGGATGATCATGTCGACGTTGACGTTGGCGTCGGCCAGGGCGCTGAAGATCCGGCCGGCGACGCCGGGCTCGTCGCGGACGCCGGTCAGCGTCACGCGCGCCTCGTCGTCGGAGTGGGTGACGGCTGTTACGAACGGTTGCTCCATCGTCTCGTCCTCGGCCAGACGACGAGAGTACCGGGGCCGTCCTCGAAGCTGCTGCGGCAGTGGATGCGGACGCCGTGGTTGCGCGCGTACTCGACCGAGCGCAGCTGCAGGACCCTGGCGCCCGAGGCCGACATCTCGAGCATCTCCTCGAAGGAGACGATCGGCAGCTTGCGGGCATCGGGGACGATCCGCGGATCGGCGCTGAAGACGCCGGCGACGTCGGTGTAGATCTCGCAGACGCTCGGCGCCGAGCGCCGCGGCGAGCGCCACCGCGGTCGTGTCGGAGCCGCCGCGCCCGAGCGTGGTGACGTCGCGGCTGTCGGTGGAGACGCCCTGGAAGCCGGCGACGAGGACGATCCGGTCCTCGTGCGAGCGCGTCGCGGATGCGGTCGGCGCGCACGTCGATGATCCGCGCCTTGGTGTGGGAGGAGTCGGTGACGATCCCCGCCTGCGAGCCGGTCAGCGAGATCGCCTTGTGGCCCATGTCGTGGATCGCCATCGCGCAGAGCGCGCACGAGATCCGCTCCCCGGTCGAGAGCAGCATGTCCATCTCCCGCGCGACCGGGCGGTCGGAGATCTCGATCGCCTGGGCGACGAGATCGTCGGTGGTCTTGCCGCGGGCCGAGAGCACGGCGACGACCTGCTTGCCGCCCTCGCGCGCGGCGACGATCCGGCGCGCGGCGCGCTTGATCTCCTCGGCCCCGGCGACCGAGGTGCCGCCGAACTTCATCACGACGATGTCCGCGCCGGCTGCCGTCATCGGCGGTTGAGCATAGACGGGCGCGCCCGGCGGACGGTCGACCGCGATGCCCGATCGCGGTTGGCTGAGGACGCCTGGATGGCGCGGCGGCGCACGTCGGCGCCGAGCATGCCGGTGACCTGGCTGGGGAGCTCGCCGGCGGAGGGCACGGCGTCGCCGATCAGGCCGCGGGCGCGGAACCCGTAGAGCGGTGCGTCGAAGCCGGCCTCCCTGATCCTGCGCACCAGCTTCACCGCCGAGGCGGTGTCGGCGCCCGGGCCGCAGAGCACGAGCGCGGTCGGGTCGAGCGCCCTCAGGGCGCGCTGCAGCCGGTCCTCGGCGAGATCGCTGGAGAGGGTCAGCACCCGGAAGCCGGCGCGGCGCAAAGAGAGGTCGAGGGCCTGGGTGTGGACGGCCTCGACGTCGTCGCTGCGAGTGGAGTCGAGCAGGAGGATGCCGGCCGGGCGGGAGGCCGTCGAGGCAAGCCGCCGCGCGCCGTGCAGCCAGCCCATCGCCCAGCGGGCGCCGAACTCGAACTCCGTCTCCCGCTCGGGGTCGGCGGCGAGCGCGTCGATCGCCGGCAGCAGCAGCTCCTCGACGGTCCGCTCCAGGGGGCGCAGGGCGAGGCTCTCCTCGACCGCGCGGTCGGCCGCATCCTCGTCGAAGCTCTCGAGCGCCGCGAGCAGGTCGCCGCTGCTGGCGGGCGCCTCCTGGCGCTGGCGGGTCAGCTCGATCGCCGAGGAGATGTTCCCCGTCTCGGCGAGCGCGTCGCGCAGGGTCTGCAGCTCGACCAGCTCGTAGTTGCGGTGGTTGCCCGGCGTCCGCCTCGGCTTCGGAAAGCCGTAGCGCCGCTCCCAGCTGCGCAGGGTATTGGGGCTGACGCCGAGCACTTCGGCCGCTGCGTTGGTCCTGATTCCGGGCATCCGATGTCTGTCAGTGAATCGAAGGGATCGCGAAGTGGGTTCGCCGCTGCATCGGATTCTCCCACCTGAGCCGCGGGTTTACACAGGTTATGGACGAATTTCCCAAACTGCGAGCTAGCTTGCATGGCCGGCTGGAGCCGTCCGACCCCCAGGGCTGGCCGACCGAGCGTGCCCGCCACATCGCTTCGTCGGCCCCGTGCAGGAGCGAGTCGGCGTCCCTGCCGTGCTCCGGGCAGGCGACGACGCCGGCCGACACCTCGACCGGCAGCCCGCCCGCGGCGCGCAGCTCGGCCAGCGCCTTCAACAGCCGCTCGCCCATCCGCACGCCGCCGACCGTGTCCTGGTTCGGGGCCAGCACGCAGAGGGCGTCCTCCTCGAGGAGGAAGGTCTCGTCGACCAGGCGCACGCTGTCGCGGAGGGCGGCCCCGACGACCGCCAGCGCGGCCTCGGGCCCGTCGTCCCCGTTCTTGACAGCGGGGCCGGCGACGTCGAACACCGCCAGGCAGAACGGGTGCCCGTAGCGCCTGTGGCCCTCGAGCAGCTGCTCGAGGCGGCGGCGCATGTGCCCTTCGCGGTAGAGGCTGGGGTGGGACTCGAGGCGAGCGACCTCCCTCCATCCCCGTCGGCTTCCTCTCCTGCGGCCGCCGGCGGCTCGGCGGCAGCTGCGTGGTGCCGGCGAGCACCGGATCGAGGACCGCCGCGGTCACCGTTCCGAACGCCTCCGCCAACCGCTGCGCCGCGCCGGCGAAAGCGTCGACGTCCCCGCCGGGAGACTCGCTGCGCAACCTGCCCAGAAGTCGTGCCTGCATCTCCGCGACGTCCCGGGCCAGGCGGCCCGGCCCGCTCTCCTCGCGCGCCTCGACGTCGTTGCCGTTGCCTGCGGTGCGGGCCACGCGCCAACCTTGGCGAAGGCGGCGGACGCCAGCGCTTCGGAAGGTCGCTATTTGCGAAACGACATGCGTCCGGCGCGTCGTGCGGATGACAACATCCGTCCGCCCGCTGCGAGCCGCCGCGAGGGGTCAGGGGCCGATGCTGCGGCGCCCCGCCAGCGCCTTGCCCGAGCGTCACCTCGTCGGCGTGCTCGAGGTCGGCGCCGACCGGCAGGCCACTGGCCAGGCGGGTGACCGTGACGCGGTCGCGGAGCAGCTCGGCGATGTGCAGCGCGGTCGCCTCGCCGGTCGTGGTCGGGTTGGTCGCGAGCACGACCTCGCGCGACCTCGCCGCCCTCGACCCGGCGCACGCAGCTCGGCGATCTTCAGGTCCTCGGGGTCGATGCCGTCGATCGGCGACAGCGCCCCGCCGAGCACGTGGTAGAGGCCCCGGTACTCGTGGGTGCGCTCGATCGGGATCACGTCGGCGGGCTCCTCGACGACGCAGATCATCGACTGCGTCGCGGCCCGGGTCGGAGCAGATCCGGCAGCAGCGGCCCCTCGGCGAGGTTGAAGCAGCGCTCGCACGAGCCCGACCTTCTCCTTCACCTCGCGGATCGCCGTCGGCGAGCGCCTCGGCCTCCTCGTCGGGAGCGCGCAGGATGTGGAAGGCGAGCCGCTGCGCGGTGCGCTGCCCGATGCCCGGCAGCCGCGCCAGCTCGGCGACCAGGCGGGCGAGCGGCGCCGGGCTCGGTGCTCAGCTCGGCTCGCCGCGCTCCGCCCGGCAGGCCGAGTGCACGCCGCGCGCACCGGCACATCCCGGGCAGCCGGCCGCCGGTGATCCCGCCCATCTTCGAGCTGGCGAGCTCCTGCGCCGCGCGCAGCGCCCTCGTTGACCGCCGCCTGCACCATCTCGGCGAGCAGCTCGGCCTCCTCGGGGTCGATCGCGTCGGGGTCGATCGCGATCTCGCGCAGGGTCATGTCGCCGCCCATCTTCACCTTGACCATGCCGCCGCCGGCGCTGGCCTCGACGACCTCGTCCTTGAGCTGCTCCTGCGCCTGCTGCATCTCGGCCTGCATCTGCTGCGCCTGCTTCATCAGCGCATTGACGTCAAAGCCTCCGGGCATTCCGCCTCTGGCCACCTAACCGACCTCCTCCGCGTTGAACTCGCTCTTCAGCCTCTCGACCAGGGTCTCGTGGTCGACGCTCTCGGCTCTCCTCCCCAGCGGAGGCCTCGCCGTCGAGCAGCACGTACTCGGGCACCAGCCGCGCGCCGGTGACGGCGGCGAGCGACGCCGCCATCTGCTCGCGCTTCTCCTTCGCCCCGGCCTTGCGCTTGTTGAACTCCGGCCGGGAACCCGATCCGCACGGTGTCGTCCTCCAGCGCCACGGGCCGGGCGCCGTCGAAGATCGCCGCCAGCGCCGGCGCACCCTGCTTCAGGTGCTCGACCACCGCCGGCCAGAGCTGGATGACCTCGTCGAGGTCGAGGGACGAGGCGGGCTCGCCGGGGGGCCCGTCACCGGAGCCGGGGGGCGTTGCGGGCCGAGCTGTCCTCGACCCCCCGGCTCCGGCGCCGCCCCCGGCAGAGGCCGCATCGTCCGACGGGCCTGCGACGGGCCGTCCAGCTGTGGCCGGGTCGTCGCCCTCGGCTGCCTCGAGCTCGGGCGCATCACGGCCGCCGCGTGGCGGCTTCCGCTCGTCCTTCGGGTCGGTGGGCGCCGCGGGCGGTTCCCGCTCGTCCTTCGGATCGATGGCTGCACCGGGCGCCTCCTGCTCGTCCTTCGGGTCGGTGGCTGCCACGGGTGGCTGCCCCTCGTCCTTCGGGTCGGTGGCTGCCGGAGGTGGTTTCCGCTCGTCCTTCGGGTCGGTGGCTGCCGCGGGTGGCGGAGGATGAGGAGGGTCGAGGACAGCTCGGCCCGCAGCGCCCTCCTCATCCTCCGGCAGGACCCGCGGCCCACCGCCCCAAGCGCTTCTCGAGCCGCTCCACCCGCCGCAGGAGGCCCTCCGTCGAGGGGTCGACGTCCGGCCGGGCCGCCTTCAGCAGCGCCACCTCGACCGCGAGGCGGGCGTCGTCGCCCTCGCGCACCGCGGCGAGGGCAGCGGCGAGCTCGTCGATCGTGCGCACCAGGGTCGCGGGGCCGATCGCCGCCGCCTGGGAGGCAAGGCGCTCCTCGTCGGTCGCCGTCACCACGAAGGTTTCCGGCACCTCGCCGATCGTCTGGGTGACCAGCAGGTGCCGCAGATGGGCGAGCAGGTCGCGCGCGTAGCGCCCGGGGTCGCGTCCCGAGCGCGCCATCTCCTCCACCCCGAGCAGCACAGCCCGCGGGTCCTCGGCGATCACCGCGTCGACCGCGCCGAACAGCAGCTCGGCGTCCACCGCGCCGACCAGCTCCAGCACGTCCTCGAGCGACACCCGCCGCCCGCCGAAGGCGACGAGCTGGTCGAGCGTCCCGAGGGCGTCGCGGAAGCTGCCCGAGGCGGAGCGGGCGATCATCGCCGTCGCCCCCGGCTCCAGCTCGATGCCCTCGGCCTCCGAGACCCGCTCGAGCACCGTCGATATCTGCTCCAGCGAGGGACGCTGGAAGTCGAAGCGCTGGCAGCGGTCGGCGATCGTCGCCATAACCCTGTGGGCCTCGGTGGTGGCGAGGACGAAGACGGTCCTCGGGGGCGGCTCCTCGAGCGTCTTCAGGAAGGCGTTCCAGGCCTCCTTCGTGAGCATGTGCGCCTCGTCGAGGATGTAGACCTTCCAGCGCCCTCCCGCCGGCGCGTAGGCGACCCGCTCGCGCAGGTCGCGGACGTCGTCGACCGAGCGGTTCGAGGCGGCGTCCATCTCGATCACGTCGATGGAGGTCCCGGCGGCGATCGTCCGGCACGACTCGCACTCCCCGCAGGGAGCCGTGGTCGGGCCGCCCCGCTCGCAGTTGAGCGAGCGGGCGAGGATCTTCGCCATCGAGGTCTTGCCGGTCCCGCGCGAGCCGACGAAGAGGTAGGCGTGGTGGACCTTGTCCTGCTCGACCGCGTTGCGCAGGGTGCGGACGACGTGCTGCTGGCCGACGACCTCGTCGAAGGACCCGGGACGGTGACGGCGGTAGAGGGAGGTCGACTCGCTGGACGGCGGCACTCGCGCCAGTGTACTTGGGGTCGATACCGTGCCCGGGTGCCATCCGGGGCCCGCAACTGGCTGACGCCGGCCGCCTGGGTCGCCGCCGTGGCGGCGCTGCTCCTGCTGCTCTTCCCGGTCGGGTTCCCCAACTACGACACGATCTACAGCCTGCTCTGGGGCCGGGAACTGTCGGAGGGGCTGAGCCCCGACCGCAGTGCGGCGCTCCCCCCCACCCCGCACCCGCTCGCCGAACTCTTCGGGCTGCTCGCCTCGCCGCTCGGGGGCGGCGCGGTCGACCTGACGATGGTCGTCGCCTATGCCTCCCTCGGGCTGATCGGCTACCTCGTCTACCGGCTCGGCTCGCGCTGGTTCGATCGGCCGGTGGGCGCGCTCGCCGCGCTGATCGTGCTCACCCGCGCACCGTTCCTCTCCAACGGCCTGCGCGCCTACGTCGACCTCCCCTACATCGCCCTCTGCCTCGGGGCGCTGCTGATCGAGACGCGCCGCCCGCGCGCCGGCTGGCCCGTCCTCGCCCTCCTGGTCCCGGCCGGCCTGCTCCGTCCCGAGGCCTGGCTCTTCTCGCTCGCCTACCTCGCCTACCTCCTGCTCTCCCCCGCCGACGGGCCGATTCCCGTCGCGATGCGTCGGTTTTCGGCCCATCGGCGGAGATGGGTGGTGGGAGTTGCGTGTCTCGCGATTGCGGCTCCCGTGATTTGGGCGCTTTTCGACTGGATCACATCCGGCAGCCCGACCTACTCGTTCACCGGCACCCGCGAGACGGTCGAAACGCTGAACCGGCAGACCGGGCCGGTCGACCTCGTCCTCTACGGGCCGCGCCGCCTCGGCGAGGTCCTGCAGTGGCCGGGCATGGTCGGTGCCTTCGGGGGCGTCGTCCTCGGCCTCGCCCTGCTGCGTCGCCGCAGCGCGGTCGGCGTCGCCGCGGCCGTCCTGGCCCTCGCCGCCTTCGCCCTCCTCGCCTGCGCCGGCCTCGCCATCCTCCCCCGCTACACGATGCTCGCCGCCTCGATCCTGGCGATCTTCGCGGCGCTCGGCCTGCTCGGCTGGCGGCTGCTCCAACCGGGACACCCCTGGCGCCGAGCCTGGCAGGCCTTCGCCCTAGTCGTCGCGGCGATGTTCGTGATCTGGGGGCCGAACCAGTACGACCTGCTCCACCGCGTCGACGTCGACCTCACCAACCAGGGGCGGATCGAGGGCGACCTCGGCGAGCTCGCCGAATCGGACGCCTTCGAGCCGATCTGCGGCCTGATCTCGGTGCCGAACCACCGCGCCGTGCCGCGGCTCGCCTTCGACCTCCGCATCCGTCCGAGCAGGGTCGTCAGCATCAGCGAGCAGCGCCAGCCCCGACGCGGCTACTTCCTCGACCCCGCCGACGAATTCGTCGTTCACAACTTCATCCTCGACCCGAACGACCCGGCAAGGCTCGAAACTCCGGTCCCACGCGGGTTCCGGCGCGTCGCCCGGAACGAATCCTGGGTCCTCTACCGCCGCTGCCCCGGCCTCCCCTAACCGCCCTCGACGCGCGCCACCGCTGCGTGCGTCTCGGCGGAGAGGTCGGGGTCGCCGAGGTCGACCTGCGGGGGAAGCTCGACGTGGAGGTCGTCGGATGGGTCGAGCCTGGCGACGAGCGGGCCGGCGATCGAGTCCAGCACGTGCCCGCCTCGCCGACGGGCCGCATCGATGAAGTGGAGGTGGTAGCCGCCCACCTCGATTCCCGCGGCCCAACTGGGGAAGCGGAAGCCGAGCATCGTCCCCGAGACCTCGCGGAACTCGAACTCGCTCTGCTCTGCCACGACCTCGGTCAGCGGGCGGTAGGGCGGTTCCTGGCGGGGGACGGAGCGCGCTCGGACCAGCTCGAAGTCGCCGTCGAGGCGGATCGCGCAGGAGGAGGCGCCCGCCGGGGCGAGCTCGTCGAGGCGGGAGAGGAGCTCGGCGTGGGGCAGCGGACCGTCGATCTGGGCCTCGACGGTGGGCTCGAACTCGGTGACGACCGCGAAGGGGGTCCGCTCCCCCGACGGCACCGGGTGGACCCTGCCCTCGACGTCGGCCCGGTAGAAGCGCCCGTCGACGGCGATCATCTCTCCGTCGAGGCCGTTCACAGTGCCCAGGCCGAGGTCCCCGTGCTCGGCCAGCTCGGCGAAGGTGAGGTCGCCCTCGTAGGCGCCGTCGAGCAGGGCGCCGATCGTCGAGGCCTGGAAGAGGACGTGGGGCTCGCGGCCGGCGTGCAGGTCCCCCTGGCGCAGCGCCTCGACGTGCAGCGAGCGGATCCAGCGCTCGTCGAGCATCGGCGAAGTCTTCCACGCGCGACCCCCGCCGAGATAGCCTGGCGGTGCACCATGGCCGGTGGCTTCAAGCGATCGAAGTGGTTCGGCCTGATCGGCGTCTTCGTCGTCGCCGGCCTGGCCGTGATCATCGCACTGACCACCGGCAGCGGGGAATCCAACCCGAAGCTGACGATGGGGCTGATCTTCGGCGTGATCGCGGTCTTCTTCGTCGTCCTCCTGGCCCTGCAGCGCTCGGACCTGGAGCGGGCCGCGAGCGCCGGCGCCCGGGGCGGCGAGCGGGCCGCCGCCGAGCGCAGCGGGCGCGAGATCGTGAACCCGACCACGATGCAGGAGCCCGAGCTCTGGGCGGCGCTCGCGGTGCGGACGATCGACGACGACGCGGTCCGCGCCCGCAGCCGGATGTGGGACGCCGGCCGCCGCAGCCAGCGCCTCGGCATGGTCATCGTCCTTCTGATCCTGCTCACCGTGCCCCCGGTCTACCTCCTCGAAAGCTTCGCTCCGCTGCTGATCGGCGTTCCCCTGATCGTGATCGCGGCGCTCTACGGCGGCATCAGGGCGGTCGGCCCCGGAGGGGAGATGGACCGCGCATACGAGCTCGTCGGCGAGGCGATGTCGCCGCTCGGGCTGGAGGTCGTCGATAGGCCCACCGTCGGCATCGAGATGCGCGACCCCGTGACCCGGCGGATGGGCCCGCGGGTGCGTGGCGAGCTTGTCCTTGCCGGCGAGCGCCACGGGCGCCATGTCACGGTCCGGCTGGGCAGCGACACTACCCGCGCGCGGAGCGAGGTCGCGGTCGGCGGCGCCGTCCCGGGCTTCGAGGCGAAGGCGCGCGACGGCCGCGTCCGCCCCGACGGCGATCCCGCCGCGCCGATCGCCGAGGCGCTGGCCGCGGTTCCCAACTCGAGCCGCTGGAGAGGGGTTTCGGCGGCGGGCGGGCCCGATGGCGTCGTCGTCACGCGGAGGGGCGGGAAACCGTCGGACTGGATGTGCGACCTCTGGCTCGCCGAGCGCCTGGCGGAGGCCGGCTGACGGCTCGGCGGCGAACCCGTCCATCGGTGAGAATCGAGCGGTGGCGGCGATAGAGCTTCGCGGAGTGGTGAAGAGATTCGGCCGGATCACCGCGGTCGACGGGCTGGACCTCGACGTGCCGAGCGGCATCTGCCTCGGCCTGCTCGGGCCCAACGGCGCCGGCAAGTCGACGACGATGCGCCTGCTGACCGGCCAGGCGATCCCCGATGCCGGCGAGCTCCGCGCCCTCGGCCACGAGCTGCCCCGGGAATCGAAGTCGGCTCGCGCCGCGATGGGCGTCGTGCCCCAGCTCGACAACCTCGACATCGACGTCACGGTCGAGGACAACCTGAAGATCTTCGCCCGCCTCTATCGGGTCCCAGACGTCAACGCGGCGGTCGACGCCGCCCTCGACCTCGCCCGCCTGCGCGGACGTCGCCGGGACGCGGTCGACGAGCTCTCGGGCGGGATGCGGCGCCGGCTGCTGCTGGCGCGAGGGCTGATCCACGACCCCCAGCTGGTCCTCCTCGACGAGCCGACGGTCGGGCTCGACCCGCAGATCCGCACCGAGCTGTGGTCGCTGATCGACGAGCTGCGCAGCCGCGGCAAGACGATCCTGATGTCGACCCACTACATCGAGGAGGCCGAGCGGCTCGCCGACGAGGTCGCGGTGATGGCGGCCGGCAGGGTGATCGCCCGCGACCGACCGGCGAAGCTGATCGCCCAGCACGCCGGCGTGCGCACGGCGGAGGTCTACGGGCCTCCCGAACGGCTCGCCCAGGCCCGCGCCGACGCCGAGGACCTCGGCCTCGCGGTCCGTGCTGCCGGCCCGGCGATCGCGATCGTCGGCGCCGAGCGGGCCGCCGACGGCGCCGTCCCCGAGGACGCCGTCCATCGGGCCGCCTCTTTGGAGGACGTCTTCGTCCTGCTCACGGGCGAGGAGGCGGAGTGAGATGAGGCGCCTGGAACCCGCGGCGATCCTCGGGGTGATGAGCCGCGAGTACTTCAACTTCGGCACCTACTGGCGCGGCACCACCTTCTCCAGCCTGCTCGAACCGACCGTCTACCTGCTCGCCTTCGGGCTCGGCCTGAGCGCGACCCTGGTCGACGAAGTCAACGGCCAGCCCTACATCGAGTTCGTCGGCACCGGGATGGTGGCGACGGCGGTGATCTTCTCAAGCGCGTTGCCGGCGATGTTCGGCACCTTCGTCAAGCACCGCTTCCAGAACACCTACGAAGCGATCCTCGCCGCTCCCGTCGACGTCGAGGAGCTGGTCAGCGCCGAGATGCTGTGGATCGGGCTGCGTGCCGGCGTCTACGGCACCTTCCCGCTGCTGGTCACGATCGGCTTCGGGCTCGACCCCGCCTGGGGGATGCTCCTGGTCCCCTTCTTCTGCTTCGTCACCGCGCTCGGCTTTGCCGGCTTCGGCGTGGCGATGGCGGCGACGGTGGCGAAGATCGACCAGTTCAACTACGTGACCACGCTCTTCGTCACGCCCCTGTTCCTCGTCGCCGGCACCTTCTTCCCGATCGACGGCCTCCCCCAGGGAGTGCAGGCGGTGGCCCAGCTCAACCCCCTGCACCAGCTGGTCGAGCTCGTCCGCGGCGGCGCCTTCGGCTACGAGGCCGTCGACATCGCCCGCTTCGCCTTCCTCGTCGCCTTCGCCCTCCTCATGTGGCGCGTCGCCTGCGCCCGGATGCACCGGCGCCTGATCGACTGACCGCACCCCGCGCGCATCACGTTCTGGGGGGAATGGGACCAGGACATGATTCGCACGAGAAGGTGGAAATGGACCGTGCGCCCCGGCTTCGAAGCGAGGTCACCGGGCGTATCCGTCGCGGTTGGCTCGGGTCGGGCTTGCCTGCGGCACCCGCGGCATCCGCTTAAGGCTGCTTCCTTCCGGACCTGACCTGATTCGCGTGCCCACGTCGCGCAGGACCCGGCCGTCAACGCCGCCCGCGGCGGACCGGCCCCGACGGCCAGCCCCTCGGACGGGATTCGGCCCCGCTAGAGCGGATTGCGGGTACAGGGCACCGCTGATTCCCCGCCTAGCACGGTCCACCCCCGATCCTACATAGGATCCGGTCTCTTGATCCACGTCGACACCGAGTCCTTCTTCGTGATCGTCGTGGTCGCCGCGCTGGCGGCGGTCACCGCGGCGATACTTCCGCGGCGTCTGGCGCCGCCGGTGGTCGTCCTCGAGCTGGTGCTCGGGATCGTCGTCGGCCCCGAAGTCTTCGACATCGCGGTCACCGACGAATTCATCGACTTCTTCTCCAATCTCGGCCTCGGCATGCTCTTCTTCTTCGCCGGCTACGAGATCAACTTCGAGCGGATCAGGGGTAGGCCGCTGGAGCTCGGCGCCTGGGGCTGGCTGATATCGATCGCGATCGCCTACACGCTGGGCGGCGTGCTGGCCGCTGCCGGGATCGTCATCTCCTTCCTCTACGTCGGCTCCTCGATGGCGACGACGGCGATCGGGACGCTGATCCCGATCCTCCGCGACCACGACGAGCTCCACTCGAAGTTCGGCAACTTCCTGCTGGCGGCCGGCGGGGTCGGCGAGTTCGGGCCGATCCTGCTGGTCACCGTCTTCCTCTCCACCGACCATCCGCTGCACGAGGCGGCGATCCTGATCGCCTTCGTCCTGCTCGCGGTCGCCGTGGCGCTGGTCTCGGTACGGCTCGCCTGGCGCGGCTGGCCGGCGCTCGAGCGCACCTTCGAGGCCAGCAGCCAGCTCGCCGTGCGGATCACCGTGGTGCTCATCTTCGGCCTCGTCCTGCTCGCGGGCAAGCTTGGCCTGGACGTCCTGATCGGCGGCTTCGTCGCCGGGATGATCGTCCGCCTCTCGCTCAAGGGGCACGAGCTCCAGGTCTTCGAGTCGAAGCTGACCGCAGTCGGCTTCGGCTTCTTCGTGCCCTTCTTCTTCGTCACCAGCGGCATCGAGTTCGACCTCGCCGCGCTCGGCTCGGTGGGGGCGATCGCCAAGCTGGCGATGTTCTTCGGCCTCTTCCTCGTGGTGCGGGGCGTGCCGGCCCTGCTCCTCTACCGACGGGAGTTCGGCCTGCGGGACCGGACCGCCTTCGCCTTCTTCTCGGCCACCGAGCTGCCGCTCGTCGTCGCGATCACGACGATCGCCGTCGACGTCGGCCACATGAAATCCTCGACCGCCGCCGGCCTGGTCGGCGCGGCGATGCTCTCGACCCTCGTCTTCCCCTTCGTGGGGCTGGCATTGCGCAAGGCGGTCGCGGAACGGCCCGGGCCGAAAACCGCGCCCGCCACCCTATGATCCCGGTCCCGGGCGCGTAGCTCAGTGGGAGAGCGCTCGCTTCACACGCGAGAGGTCGCTGGTTCGAAACCAGCCGCGCCCATCCCCGGAATCCCGCTTGAGGATGCGGTTTGCGCTCTCGGCCCGCGAAACCGCATCGGCCAGGAGTCCTGGACCGAGGACCGCGTTGGGCCAAACCTTGGGTCAAACAAGCAGGCAACTGGGTTGAGCAAGCTGTGACTGATCGAAGCTTTGGCAGACTCTCAAATGCCCCGCAGCCAGCAGACCTGAGCGGCCCGCGTCGCGGTCAGTAGTCCCAGTCCTCGCCCCGAACAGCGTCCGGAACCTCAGGCCCAAGCTCGTCAATGAAGCTACTGCTGAAGGTCCTGAATACTCGGCCCATCCTTCGCCCGATGCGAGCTTGGATCCGGTGAACGAGAGTGTCCGGGAGCTGTGAATAAGACGAGAGCACGAGAACGTCCGTCGTGCGGGTCATCCCGACAAAGAACAGTCTCCGCTGCTCCTGACGGGCGGCCTCCTGGTCGGCCTCAGGAAGATCAGAATCGACCGTCGGAATGACTCCGTCGACTGCCCCAGCGAGGACGACGAGATCCTGGTCAAGCCCTTCGACGCGTGCATGCTCATGACCCGGACTTCCGTCGCCTCGATAGGTGTCTCGCGCTGGGAGACGCCATATCGCACGGCGTCAGCCAGTTCAGACAGGTCCTCGGCCTCCTCCAGGGCTTCCATGCCAGCCTCAAAAAGCAGTTCAAACTGCTCATCATCGGGAGGGAAGAGCGCCTCGACGAGATCTTCCAACTCGCGGTCTTCGAGCTCTCTCAGGCGAATCTCGAGCTTATGCCACCGCTCGACGGCGGCGCCTGTATAGGGAATGGAGATGTCTCCACGCTGGTAGGCGACGAAGTATCTCGGCCACGTCTACGTTCTCGTCGCGCGCCGCTTTGAGCAACCTGCGATAGGCGGGCCTTCGGTCGGTAGTAGACCCGAAGGAGAGCCAACTCCGCAGGGCAACCCGATCCTCAGGGTTCGCCAGCAAGGTCAGCAAGGTCAGGGCTTCCTGGGCGTCTTCAGATCCGACTGCCTCCTCCCTGAAATAGGAGCTGCACTGGATCCCACGGTCTGAAATCGCGCTCAAGGGAGTAGCCAATGAGACGGCGATTGGTAAGCACTAGACAACGCCCCGGATCGATGCCGTCCTCGATCTTGCTCTCGATAAAGGCGGCTATTCCAGCGGCCTCTGCCTCCACGGAACTCCATTGAACGTGGTGAATCTCGCCTTGGGGATTCTCGGCGCGCGCCCGCAGCGGTAGGCGCTCTCGACCCGGGTTGCGCTCGATTAGACATTGAGCCATATCCACCACCGAATGCGGGCACCGGCGGCAGATCCGAAACTCGACATCGTCTGTGCCGTCATGATCCAGATGGAACTCGCGGATGCCCTCCGGGTTGGCCTGCTTGAAGCTGTAGATCGATTGATCGTCGTCACCGATTACCGCAAGGTTCGATCGTGAGCTCAGCAGGTTAAGAACCTCCTGCTCGGCGCGATTGAGATCCTGATACTCGTCTACGAGAACGTGGTCGGTAGGTGTCAGCTCCTCTGCCTGCGGGTTGTTACGCAAGTAGCTCAGAGCAAGTGGGACGACCTCGCCAACAAGCATCGCGCCGTGCCATCTGAGGGAGCGCAAGAGGGCATTCTGGAACGCTTGGTCCAAGCCCGGCACCGGCTCACCAGGCTCATCCGCCCGCTGACGTGCCCATGCTGCTTCAAACGCCAAAACGAGACCACGCTGATCCCTAGCCCGCCAAATTCTCCTTCAAGGTCCTCAAGCAAGAGGTCCCGCTCGAAACCAAGGAGGATTCGGGGATGACGGTGCGTGGCTTGAAGAACCCTCTCCCGGCCTAGGAGTGAGAAGCAAAAGCTATGGAGGGTTCGGGGGACAGTCTGGCCGGCACCCGCCTCCAGCTCGGCGACTGCTGATACGAGGTCCCTGGCGGCGGTCCGAGCAAAGGTGACGATCAACAACCGGCGCGGATCGACCCCGTCCTCAAGTAGCCGCGCCACCCTCTGGACCATCGCGTAGGTCTTGCCGGTTCCCGGCCCCGCCAAGGCGCGTAGGGCTGACGCCGTAGAGCTTGCGAAATCTTCTGCTGGCTCGGTCCCGGCCGGGCTCGCTCCTGCCTCCATCGGCGGGACCGTAACCAATAAGGCGCTGCATGCCCCGTTCGTGAAGCCGCGGGCCGGGCTCACCGAACCTGAATTTCCGCCTGAGCTTGGGACTACCCGTTGGGCCAATCCTTGGGCCATTGGGCCGCTCATTGGGTCGAACCCAGACGAACCCGACCGAACACTGCCTAACGCCATCCGGCTGAAAACCCCTGCTCGATGCGGGGACAGGGCGCCCTTGATCGGGGGAACGGCTTGGGAGAGCGCTCGCTTCACACGCGAGAGGTCGCTGGCACTGCAGGCGCGTGCTCGCCGCGTACAGGGCATCTGCGGGCCGGTCGGTCGCCCCCGACCGACCGGAGGCCATCCTGACGCTGGCCGGCTACGACGCCGAGATCGGGCGACTCCGCAAGATCAGCGCGACCTCGCCGTCGCCGCAAGTGAGGCAGAGGGCGATCGGTATGCGGATGAAGGCGATCAGCGAGAAGGCCTCGCTGCTGCAGTCGGTCGGCTCCACCTCGTCCCTCGACAGCCCCCGCGTTCCGCACCGATCAGGTCTCGACCGGCGTATCCGGCAGGCTCCCCCACTCGGACCATGAGCCGTAGTAGATGGCGACCGCCTGGTAGCCCAGTTGCTCCTTTAGCGCGAACGCGACCAGGCTTGCCCGGTTACCGATCGTGCAGTAGGCAACCACCCTCTGGGCGGGCTCCAACCCGAGGTCTTCACAGGCCCGCAGGAGTCCTTCGCCGTCCGCCAAGGAGCCATCCTCCCGCCGCGCCAGGTCGACGGGAAGGTGCACGGCGCCGGGAATGTGGCCTGGGCGACCGGCCCCCTCGGTGGCGCCCGAGGGCCAGAAGCGCTCGCCGGTGAACTCCTCCTTTGCGCGCACGTCCAAAATCACCGTCCCCCGATCCCCGACCATCTCCTGCACTTCCTGCCGCCAGGCCATAAGCTCAGGCTTCTCGCCGAGGCGCTCGTAGGAGGACGATTCCGACTCCGGGACCTCCGTGCTCCAGGAATAGCCGGCGTCTTCCCACCTCTCGCGTGGGCCGTCCATCAACCGGATCCGCTCGTGACCATGGCGGTCCATCAGCCAGAAGCCGAGATACGGGGCATAGCCGTAGAAGACGACTGTGCTCTCGGGCGTGATCCCCGACTTCGACAGAACCGCGTCGAACTCGTCCGGATCGATAGGCGTGTAGTCGGGGTGGCGCAGGTCCCGGTAGGCGTCCCAGAGGACCGCGCCAGGGATGTGGCCCTCGTCGTAGGCGCCGGCACTCACATCCACCTCCACCACCCGGACCGCCGGATCTTCGAGGTGTTCGGCAATCCAATTCGGATCGACCTGTACCTGCGGCTTCATCGGCCTCAATATCCCATACTGAGAGGGCCGGCTTGGGGCGCATTCTTGCCGGGACCGCCGGGAGCTTTGAAGTAATCCGTGGGTTCCCGACTATCGCGTTCGATGACTCGAGGTGCGACCGGCGATCAGGTCGAGGGCGTGAGGCAGGGCGGCGGCGATAGCGTCCCCGGCCTGCCCGATGCTCTTCGGGCTGCCAGGGAAGTTGACGATCAGGGTCGAGCCGCGGATGCCGACCGCAGCGCGAGAGAGCATCCAGTGCGGAGTGTGGTCGCTGGAGGCTCGGCGCATCGCCTCGGCGAGGCCGGGTGCCCCGCCCGCGATTCCGCCGCCACAAGCAGCGAGACGGGCGTTTCCGGCCGGGCCGTGCTTGTGTCCTCGGCGCGCACGGCGAAACCGCCCATGGCGGAGTTGTCGATGGCCGGAACCGCCTCCGCCGCAACGGCGTCCTCCACCAGGTGCCTGCCGAGGGCCTCGCGCAGAGGAACCGGCTCGGCCGCGAGCGGAGTCACCCGCTCGAGCACGATCTCACGCGCCCGCTCGAACTCGATCGGCTTGCCGGCGACGGCTGTGCTCACGGTAACCGCGAGCCTGGAAGGTTGCTGGCAGACTGACCCGGAGTCTCGACGGGCACGAGGCGACGTCCTGTGCCCGTATCGACATCGATCGGCGCGCATCCTCGCCCATCAACTCGCCGAGCACGACTCGCCGAGCCGAATGCATTTGGCTTCCTGATGCGGCTTGCGCGCTTCCCCAGGGCCGGGATCCTCCCCGCTTCACACGCGAGAGGTCGCTGGTTCGAAACCAGCCGCGCCCATGCCCCAGCCCGTTCGCGTTCACCCGTCCCGGCGCAGGGTGGAACTGACGGCGGGCGATGCGGCTGCGGCAGTCAAGTCGCGGGCGATCCGGCCGATCTGGAACCTGTGCGAAGTCGAGGCTCAGAGCGGGGCACGGCATCTCCCCGGGCCGCCCTCACGCGGAGCGGGTCGAATCAGCTGCTCGATCTGCTCCTCGGCCTCCTCACCCTTCTCGCCGTGACGGCTTGGATCGCGTCGGTGAGCAGGCCGGTGGCGATCGGCGTCCTGGTTGCGGTGGCTGGCGCCTACCTGATTCGAACCGGGCGCCGAGACCGAGAGCGAGCAGAATGGGCGGCCGGCCCGCCGTCGGCATCCGGGCCCGGTCTCGAGGCGGTCGACGCCCTCGAGGACCTGCTCGCCAGTGCGCCACCGATCCCCCTCACCGATTGGGTCCGGGTGGATCCGCGCGAGGCGACCCTGCTGGCGGAGTCCATCCGTGAGACGGTGGGCGGATCGCAGGCAGCCGGCGAGGCAGACCGGCTGGCGCAATTGATCGCCCGCGGTCGCCGCATTCCACTCAGCGAGCAGGTGCGGGTCGACGTGAGGCGGGCGAGGCGCCACCTGGACGCTTTGCGCCTGGCGATGGGGGCACAGCCTCTGCGGTGAGTACCGGGGCTGCCGTCGGGTAGCCGCATTGGCATGTCGACTCCAACCGCAGCCGCAGCCTGCAATCGGGCACGGCTCGTCTTTCCGGAAACAACCTTCGGAGCACTCCATTCCTAGGGCGCGGCAATCGACAGCAGATGGCCGTGATGAACTGGGTCTGGCCGATCAACGCCCTCTACTGGGGCCCGATCGGCCTGTGGGCCTACCTGCGGCGCGAAGCGCTCGACTCACGTCGGTGGTCGGTCGCCAAGGGGGTGGCCCACTGCGGCGCCGGCTGCACGCTGGGCGACATCGTCGGCGAGTGGATCGTCTACCTGACCGCCTGGAGCATCCCGCTGTTCGCCGCCGAGAACGCCAACACGCTGATGGCGATGTACGTCGCCGACTTCACGCTCGCCTGGACCTTCGGCATCGCTTTCCAGTACTTCTCGATCGTGCCGATGCGCGAGGACGTCGGCCGCCGACAGGGGATCTGGGCAGCGATCAAGGCCGACACCCTCTCGATCGTCGCCTTCCAGGTAGGTCTCTTCGGCTACATGGCGCTCTACCACCTGGTGCTCTGGCAGCCGCCGCTCTCCACCGCCGGCCCCGGCTACTGGCTGATGATGCAGATCGGGATGATCGTCGGCTTCTTCACCGCCTGGCCGGTGAACGCCTGGCTGATCCGCAGCGGCATCAAGGAGGCGATGTGAATGCAGGGAGATGACCCTCGCTACCGGCGCGCGGACCCCCCGGCGCCCGGCTACGAGCCGCCGCCGGAGTACGAGCGCCCCCGCCGGGTCGGTGTCGCCGAGGTGGCCGCCGTGCTCGCACTCGCCGCTGCGATCGTCGCGATCGTGATCGCGGTCGCCGCCAACGACCGGGAAAGCAGCGAGCAGGACGTGGCCAAGCAGGTGCGCAGAGAAACCCGTCGCCAGATCCGGCAGATCCGCTCGACGGTTGGAGAAAGGACCGGCTCGGCGCGGGAAAGGGCCGGGAGAGCCGCGAGTGAAGCCGAATCGTCTCGCGAAGCGGTGGCCGAGCTCAACGAACGGACCGCGAGGCTGACGGGCGAAGTGCGGACGCTCCGCAATCGACAGAACCAGGTTCGCGAAAGCCTCGAGGAGCAGAGCGAAGCGATCTCGGCGATCCGCGAAACGCTGCGAGAAGGCCGCTGACGGAGCCGTCATCTCCGGCGCGCAGAGAGCGAGTGGCCTGCGCGAGATCCGGTTCGCCCTACTCGCCGGCCCTGCTCCCGTCCGGGTGCAGTGGATACCAGGGGGCGCCAAATGAGTTGACGTCCGTGCCCCGGTCCTGCCCGGGCCCGGTGTCGGCGACGTACGTGTAGAGGGGCCAGCCCGCGTAGGTGACCTGAACGGTCCCGTCTCTGCGCTTCGTGGTCCCCAACAGGGACGAGTCGGCCCCGTTCCGGGCTTCGGGCCGGCCGGTGACCGTCGTCGGAGGCCACGCCTGCGCGCAGGCGCCATAGCAGGAGGACTTCCCGCCCCTGTCCTTCTCGAAGTAGTAGAGCGTCAGTCCCCTGGAGTTCACCAGCACCCGGCCCACGTCGCCGACCTTCGCGACCGAGACGGCCGCCGACACGGGACTCGAGGGAGTGGCATCGGCAGCCGTCGTCGCAGCGCTGGAGCCGTAGGCTCCGGAAGCGCCGGAGCTGCCGCAGCCCGACGCCAGAAGCGCCACCACGAGTGCAAGCGCCACGATCGCCGATCCGGTCCTGATCCTGTTCACATCGATCTCCTTCGGGTGGGTGGTCCGTCCACCCGAAGTACGCGCACCGACCTGCCAGGGTTCAGGCGCTTGCCCCCGGGAGGGGCGCGACGAACGTGCCCCGTGCCGATGCGCAGGACGATCGCCCGGGCGCGGGAGAGGTCGAGGGCCGAGCTGAGCACGGCCCGGTCCTCGCCACCGTTCCGGTAGCGGAAGGTGCCGGCCGCCCTCCTGCTGCCGCCGGCCCCGCGCAGGGTAGACGCGGCACAGCGTTCCGGAGCGCACGCCTTCGACGTACATGTAGATCTCCGTGCCGAAGGCATGAGGCTCCAGGGTCGCCGAGACCTCCACCCCGCGAGGAAGCGAGCCGAACTCCACCCGCTGCTCCGACCCGCCCTGACCGCCGCCGAAGACGAGGACGATCGCAACAGCCGCGGCAGCGGCGGCCGCCGCGGCGCCGCCCGACCCCGAGGCCGATCGGAGACGGCGCCTGCTCCTCAGCGCGCGGCGCTCGGCGGATATGCCGGCCTCCACCCGGCGGGCAAGCTCGGGCGGCGGCGTCGGGGCGTCGGCGAAGCGCTCAGGGTCCGCGAGCGGCATCATCCGCGCCACCGGCAGCAGGGACTCGACCTCGGCGCGGCAACCCGGACAGCCTTCGAGGTGCGCCTCCAGCCGAGGCCCGCTCGTCCTCCGGCAGCCCGCCGAGCACGTAGGCTCCCAACGACTCCCTCCACTCGCGGCAGCCCTAGTCCTCATAGCCGATCTCCTCGAGCGCGACCCGCAGCGCCCTCAGGCGTAGTAGACGCGGCTCTTGACCGTTCCCTCCGGGATTCCGAGCTCCGTCGGCGACCTCCGCGTAGGGACGGCCACGGTAGTGAGTCTCGATCACGATCTGCCGGTGCTGAGTCGCCGATCCGACGCATCGCCTCCTCGACCTGCCAGGCGGTCAGCGCCTCGTCCAGCGGCTCCACGGAGGGCTCCACCCCGCCCTCGCCGAGCGGCGGGCGCGCGGATCGGGCGCGCCCGAGATCGATCACCACGTTGCGCAGGATCGCGAACAGCCAGGTGCGCAGCGAGCCGATCTGGGGGTCGAAGCGCTCGCCCGGCCCGCCAGGCACGCAGGAACGTCTCCTGAACCGCCTCCTCGGCCAGGCCCTCGTCGCCCAGCGAGCGCATCGCGAACCCGTAGAGCTCGCCCGCATGAGCGGCGTAGGCCGCGCGCACGTCTCGCTCGCGGGCCAGCGCTCCGGAGCTCATGCGAGCGATCTTGAAGGAGAAGCGCCCCTCATGCTCCGTCGGCACCCATCGGCTCGCTCAGCGACGAACGACGATCTTGCCGTGCATGAACGGGTGGATCGTGCAGTGGAACCTGTAGACGCCGGGCCGCCTGAACCTGACCGAGGCCGAGCGGCCGGGCCGGATCACCCCGGTTGCGAAGCTGCCGTGCCTGGTCGCCGTGTGGCGGGCGGAGTCACGGTTGGCGAACACGACCCTGGTGCCCCGCGAGACGACCACCCTGCCGGGGTGGTAGGCGAAGTCCTCGATCTCGACCTTCCTCGACTTGCCACGCTTCTGGTGGCGGTCGTGGTGCCCGCCCCTGCCCGAGGCCGGGGCTATGCCCCCGACGACGAGCGTGGCGGCCAGGGCCGCGAGCGCCAGCACCGTGAATGCCGGGCGGGCGCGGCCGTGATTTCCGCAGGCTCTCCCTCTGCACGTCGATGCTCTTCATGCCCATGCCTACGGATGCCGGCAGATCGAGGTTCAGATCGAGCTTTGAACTTCGGCGGGCCTCGCTCCGTATCCCGGACCGATGGGAGGAGCACGACTCTTCGTCGCAGCGGGGCTCGCGGCGCTCGCCGCGGCGCTTCTCACCGCTCCGGCCGCCGAGGCGACCTTTCACCTGATGTCGATCAGGGAGGTCTACCCGGGCTCGACGGCCCACCCCAGACTCCGGCTACGTCGAGCTCCAGGCCTACGCCTCGGGCCAGAACCTGGTCGGCGGGCACGCGGTCACCGTCTACTCCCCGGCCGGCGCCGTGACCGGAACCTTCGAATTCGCCTCCAACGTCACCAACGGCGCCGATCAGGCGACGATCCTGGTCGGCGACAGCGGCGTGCAGAGCGCGTTCGGCGTCGCCCCGGATCTGGTCTCCAGCTGCCTTCTCCGTGAGCGCGAGCGGCGGCGCCGCCTGCTGGGCGGGCTCGATCGACTGCGTCTCCTGGGGAAGCTTCACCGGGTCGCTGACCGGCGTCGGCACCCCGGTCGACAGCGGCGGCATCCCGAACGGCATGGCCCTGCGAAGGTCGATCTCGTCAGGCTGCGGGACCCTGCTCGAGGGCGGCGACGACACGAACGACAGCGCGGCCGACTTCTTCGACGCCGCGCCGGCGCCGCGCAACAACTCGAGCGCGATCGTCGAGAGCCATGCACCGGGCCCGTGACGACCATCGACACCGGGCCGGCCGATCCGACCAGCAGCACCAGCGCGTCGCTCACCTACCACTCGTCCCCCGTCGCCGCCTCGGTGGAATGCCGGCTCGACAACGCCGCCTTCGTGTCCTGCGGCGCCGGCGCGGCGGCGTACCCGGGGCCGCTCGCCGACGGGGTCCACACCTTCCAGGCTCGCGGTAAGGACGCCGGCGGGTTCATCGGCAACACCGCCTCCTACTCGTGGCGGGTCGACACAACTCCCCCGGCGACGACGATCGACTCGCATCCGCCCGACCCCGCGCCGGGCGGCAGCGCCGGCTTCACCTACCACGCCGACGAGACGGGTGCCGGCTTCGAATGCAGCCTTGCCGCCGGTGGCGCTGCGGACAGCTTCTCCCCGTGCCCTTCCTCCGGCCGCTCCTACACGAGCCTTGCCGACGGCCTCCACACGTTCAAGGTGCGAGCGAAGGATGGGGCCGGCAATCAGGGAGCCGCGGCGTCGTTCACCTGGACCGTCGACAACTCGCTCGCGGACACCACGCCGCCCGACACCGTCATCGACAGCGGCCCCCCGAACCCCAGCGACAGCCCGAATGCATCGTTCACCTATCACTCGACCGAGCCCGGGTCGAGCTTCGAATGCAGGCTCGACGCAGCCCCCTTCAGCGGTTGTGCCCCGAGCGGCATCACCTACACCGGGCTGGCCAACGGCACACATACCTTCCAGGTGAGGGCGACCGACGCCAGCGACAACACCGACCCGACCGCCGCCGGGAGCACCTTCGACGTCGCGGTTCCGGCACCCGCGCCTCCCCCGCCCCCACCGCCCGCGGTGGCCGCGCCCCCGACCGCGCTCGCGCTTCCCGCCCCGGTCGTGCCCGACACGAGGATCTCGAAGCGGCCTCGCAGGGTGGGCCGCGACCGCACGCCGACCGTCCGCTTCTCCTCCGAGCCGCCCGGCACCCGCTTCCAGTGCAGCGTCGACCGGGGGCGATTCTCCAACTGCCGCTCGCCGTTCACGCCCAAGCGGCTCTCCCTCGGGCGCCACCGGATCCGCGTCCGGGCGGTGGCCGGGGGATACGCGGACCCCAGCCCGGCGGTGGTCCGCTTCAAGATCGTCCGGGGGCGCAACGCCAGGCACGGCCACCGAAAGGGCAGGGGGCAAAACAGCCACAGGCACACCCATCACTCGAGAGGCGGCCCGGGGAGCGCCGGGAGGTGACGGGGAAGCGGGCACGGGCCTCGCTGCTGGCGATCGCGGTCTCCGCGCTCGGCATCGCATCCGCCCCGCCGCCGGCCGCAGCGACGTTCCACCTCGTCCTCGTCCGTGAGGTCTTTCCGGGGTCGAGCCTCATGCCGGGGGCGGAGTACGTGCAGCTGCAGGCCTACGCACCGGGCCAGAACCTGGTTGCGGGTCATTCGATTTCGATCCTCGACGCGAACGGGAAAAAGGTCGGCGAGGCGACATTCGCCTCCGACGCTGCCGGCGGAGCAAACCAGGCGACCTTCCTGGCGGCCACCCCGGCGGCCGAGGCGGCGTTCGGCGTCGCCGCCGATGGAGCGCTGACCGAAGGGTCGATCGACCCCTCGGGGGGCGCCGCCTGCTGGGAGTCCCTCGACTGCGTCGCCTGGGGAGGCTTCCACGGAGCGGCGCCGTCGCCGACCGGCTCGCCCGCCGACCCAGCTGGGATCCCGGACGGCCTGGCGCTGCGACGCACGATCGCGCCGGGCTGCGCGACGCTGCTGGAGGCCTCCGACGACCGGGACGCGAGCGCGATCGACTTCGCCGATGCATTTCCCGCCCCGCGGCCCAACTCGGCCGCGCCGGGCGAGCATCCGTGTGGATCCCGGGAGCCGGGCGGCGCGCCGGGTGCCGGGCCGAGCGCCGGCGGAGGCGGCGGTCGGAGCTCGGGGCGGCCGAGGACGAGGTTCCGGCACCACCCGCCCCGGCGAACCCGCGACCGCACCCCAACCTTCCGCTTCGCCTCCGACGTTCGCCGTGCCCGCTTCCTCTGCAAGGTCGATCGCAGGCGCTTTCGCCGCTGCCGCTCACCGTTCCGGACACGCCGCCTGCGTCCCGGCCGCCACGTCTTCCGGGTCAAGGCTCGCGCTCCGGACGGTGCCACCGACCGCTCGCCGGCAACCTGGCGCTTCAGGGTCCTCCCGCGACACCTGCGCGGGCGAAACGCCCACGCGCGTCGACGCTGGGCGAAGGAGGGGACCGGGAGCTAGCCGATGCTGCGCGTGAGCCCGACGAGGACCAGGAGCAGGCCGAGGGCGCCGAGGGCGCGGCGGAAGCCGTTGACGCCGTTCGCCAGCTCCTCGTAGGCCCAGATCGCGAAGGAGACGTAGAGGACGGCGCGGGCGATGTCGCCGGCAATCCCGCCCAGAAGCAGGTCCGCGATGAGCGCGGCGAGCGCGACCCAGAGCGGCGCGTTGGGGCGCTGGCCCACCGTGTAGCCGCGGATCCTCAGATCGCGTGACACCGGGAGAAGACTAGGACGGCGGGCGGTCGATCAGCGAAGCGAGCGCCGCAACCCCGCCGCGTCGACGCCCCGGACCTCCAGGAGCTTGTCCCTCGACCTCGCCCCTCGGACGACGGCGACCCTCGACGGCGCGACGCCGGCGCGCTTCGCGATCAGGCGGCAGAGGGCGTCGTTCGCCCTGCCGTCGACGGGCGGCGCCGACACCCGCGCGCGCAGCACGCCGTCCCGGAAGCCGAGCAGCTCGTCGCGGCCTCCGCGGGGGTTGAGCCGGACCTCGATCCGGGCGCTCTGCTCCCGGCTCAACCGTCGCCCCCGGGGACGCGCAGCACGGCGGCTCCCCGGAAGCGCCCTGCGCGCAGGTCCTCGAGCGCCTCGTTGGCCCGCTCCAGCGGGTAGGTGGTGACCTCGGTGTGGATCGGCACCTGCGGCGCGAGGGCGAGGAACTCCTCGCCGTCGGCGCGGGTCAGGTTGGCAACCGAGCCCAGCACCCTCTCCTCCCAGAGGATCTCGTAGGGAAAGGAGGGGATGTCGCTCATGTGGATGCCGGCGCTGATCACGCGCGCCCCCTTGGCGCTCGCTCGCAGCGCTGCCGGCATCAGGGCGCCAACGGGAGCGAAGACGATCGCGCCATCGAGCTCCTCGGGTGGCTCCTCCTCCGAGGACCCCGCCCAGGCGGCGCCCAGCTGCCGCGCGAAGGCCTGGGTCTCGACGTCCCCCTCGCGGGTGAAGGCGAACACACGCCGACCCTGGTGGACGGCCAGCTGGCAGAGGATGTGGGCGGAGGCGCCGAAGCCGTAGAAGCCGATCCGCTCGGCCTCGCCGACCAGCCGCAGCGCCCGGTAGCCGATCAGCCCGGCGCAGAGCAGCGGCGCCGCCTGCTCGTCGGGGTATTCCTCCGGGATCGGAAAGCAGAAGCGCTCGTCGGCGGTGACCAGCTCCGCGTAGCCACCGTCGATGTCGTAGCCGGTGAAGCGAGCGGCGTCGCAGAGGTTCTCGCGGCCCCCGCGACAGTAGCGGCAATCGCCGTCCGTCCAGCCCAGCCAGGGGACGCCGACCCTCTCGCCGTCGCCGAATCGCTCGGCGCCCTCCCCCGCGCGAACGACCGTGCCCACGATCTGATGCCCGGGCACGAGGGGAAGCTTGGGCTCGCTCAGCTCGCCGTCGAGGATGTGCAGGTCGGTCCGGCAGACCCCGCAGACGTCGACCGAGAGCAGCACCTCCCCGGGGCCTGGGATCGGCTCGGGCACCTCGCTCGAGACCAGCGGCTCGCCGGGACGCTCGAGGACCATCGCTCTCATCGCCCAATGATTGCGCGACAGGCCGGGTCCCGCGGTGCCCGTGGCGCCCGGCTCAGCCGGGGATGTCGCGCCGCTCGAAGAGCCGGGCGCCGAGGCCCGCGACCGCCAGGCGCGACCAGCCCGATGCCGGCGAAGGCCACGGGGTCGATCCCGTTCTCGATCGCATTGCCGTAGTACCGAAGACCGACGCGTAGCGGATCCCGCCAGGCTCGTCGTCGAGCCGGCCGATCAGGTCGACGAGGTACATGGTCACCAGCACTCCGGCCACCGAGCCGGTGACGATGCTGGTGCGCAGCGACCAGCAGCAGGCGACGATGCCCAGCGCCGCGAAGAGCAGGGCCAGCGGCCAGACGTTGACGTAGCCGGTCAGGGCCGCGCCGAAGGGAGAGGCCCGCGCCGAAGAGGACGCTGCCGAGCATCGTCAGCGCGATCGTGATCGCCAGCACGGCGGCGAGCTCGACCCCGGTGGCGAGGAAGCCGGCGGCGACGATACGCGGCGGGAGACGGGCGCGGAGAGGAGCACGTCGAGGCGGCCGCTTTCGGCGGCGCCGCTGAGGCCGCTCGCGATCGCGCGCACCGCCAGGTAGCCGGCGCCAGGGGCACGATCAGGCTCAGCATCTCCGCGTGCAGGTACTGCTGGACGTTGCTCAGCTCGCCGATCCCGAACGCTTCCTTGAGCGCCGGCGGGTAGTCGCTGACCGCCTTGGCGATCGCGTCCTCGCACAGAGGGGAAGATCGCGACGATGAACGCCGACACAGGCCGAGCGGGACCCCCCAGGCCAGCAGCGAGCGGCGGCGGTCGGAGAGCTGGGAGGCGACGAGCGCCGCGACCTGGCGCTCACCGCTCTTCCCCCCGGTAGTAGGTCAGGAAGATCTCCTCCAGGCGTCGCGCGCTCGACCTCGAGGTCGAGGATCGGCTGACGGCGAGGGCCTTGACCACGGCGTCGATGTCACCGGCGAAGAGGAAGCGGGCGCGGCGCCCGTCGACCTCGAGGTACTCGACTCCCTCGAGCCTCGCCAGCTGCCCCAGGCCGGCCGGGTCTGCGAACTCGACCGAGACCCGCCGCCGGGCCTTGCCGAGCAGGTCG
Organism: uncultured Solirubrobacterales bacterium; assembly: GCA_963712325.1. Taxonomy (GTDB): domain Bacteria; phylum Actinomycetota; class Thermoleophilia; order Solirubrobacterales; family 70-9; genus VRUE01. The sequence continues at coordinate 127,329 of CAVQHG010000007.1, read as the reverse complement.
GCGATCCGCTCGATCGCGATCAGCCTCCCCTCGCGCACGATCCCGACCCGGTCGCAGACGCGCTGCACCTCGTCGAGCTCGTGGGAGGAGACGAACACGGTGCAGCCCCGTTCTCGCTCCTCGCCGACCAGCGCCAGGAACTCCTCCTGCATCAGCGGGTCGAGCCCGCTGGTCGGCTCGTCGAGGACCAGCAGCTCGGGCTCGTGGAAGCTGGCGAGGATCAGCCCGACCTTCTGCCTGTTGCCGCGCGAGAGCTCGCCCAGCGGCCGCTCGAGGTCGGCCCCGAAGCGCGAGGCGAGCGAGTCGAGCCGGTCGCGCCCGTCGACCCCGCGCAGGCGGGCGAGCAGAGAGGCCGCCTCGCGGCCGGTGGACTGCCTGCCGTAGCCGAAGTCGCCGGGGAGGTTGCCCAGGCGGGCGCGGATCGCGACGCTCTCGCGCCTGCTGTCGAGGCCGAAGACGGTCGCACGGCCCTCGGTCGGGTGCAGCAGGTCGAGCAGGATGCGGATCGTCGTCGTCTTGCCGGCCCCGTTGGGGCCGAGGAAGCCGAAGACCTCACCTGCCTCCACCGACATGGTCAGCTCCTCGATTCCCCGCCGGCTGCCGTAGCGCTTGGTCAGGGACTCGGTCTCGATCACCGCCATGCCGCGATACTGACACCGGCAGGCTAGCCGGTGGGCGGGCCGCCCAGCAGGAGGACGTCGATCAGCAGGAACACGGCGATCGCGGCGACGAGAACGCCGAACCCGCGGCCGAGCGCGACCGGGGACAGGCGCCTGCCGAGCGAGGCACCCCAGAGCGAGCCCGCGGCGGTCGCGACGCAGAGCACGGCGGTCAGCGGCCAGTCGGGATCGGCCCCGCGATTGAGATGGATCGCCAGGGCGACCAGCCCGGTCATCCCGATGATCGCCAGCGAGGTGGCGATTGCGCGGCGCATCGGCACCGCGAGCACCGAGGTCAGGGCGGGGACGATGACGAAGCCCCCGCCGACGCCGAAGAACCCGGTCATCGCTCCGACCAGCAGGCCGCTGGCGCCGGAGCGCGGCAGGTTCGCCTCCGGGCAACGGCCGCCGCCCTCGGCCTCCCCACTCGTCGCTTCGGCCCGCAGGTAGGCGACCGCCCCCGCGGCGAGCATCACGGGCACGAAGGCGAGGATCAGCGCTCGCGGGCTGACCGAGGTGTTGGCGACCGTGCCGAGATAGGCACCCGCCGCCGCGGCGGGCGCGAACGCAGCCGCGATCCGCCAGCAGACCTGGCCGTGGCGGGCGTGGGAGGCGGCGCCGACCGAGGCGCCGAGCGTGACGACGATCAGCGAAGCGGTCGAGCTCGAGCTGACGCCCTGGCCGAGCAGGTAGACGAGCGCCGGGAGGGCGAGAATCGCGCCCCCGCCGCCGAGGGTCCCGACCACGGCCCCGATCAGCAGGCCGAGGACGACGGCGAGCAGGAACGGCATTCAACCATTCAACCATGCAGTTATACTTCCTGCGTGGCCGACCGCATCGACCTTCCGCTGGCGACCCTGATCGCGCGGCGCTTCGCGCTTCTCGGGGAGCCGACCCGGGTTCGCCTGTTGAGTGAGCTGAACCGTCGCGGCGAGGCCTCGGTCGGAACCCTCGCCGAGGCCGTCGGCGGCTCCCAGGCGAACGTCTCCAAGCACCTCGGCCTGCTGCGCGGCGAGCGCATGGTCGCCAGGCGGCGCGAGGGCGCGCGGGCGCTCTACCGGATCGCCGATCCCACCCTGATCAAGCTCTGCGACCAGGTCTGCGTCGGCTTCGAAGGGCAGCTGCACGAGCTCGGCTCGATCGTCGGGTCCGATCAGCGGGAGCGGGCGGCGACGTGATCTTCCGCCAATTCATCCACGAGGACCTCGGTTGCGCCTCCTACATCGTCGGCGACAAGTCGGCCGGCCAGGTGGCCGTCGTCGACCCCCGTTTCGACATCGACGAGTACCTCCGCCTCGCCAGGTATCTCGGCGTCTCTATCGAGCACATCCTCGAGACCCACAACCACGCCGACCATGTCTCCGGGCACGGACGGCTCGCCGAAGCCACGGGGGCGCGGATCTACGTGCATCGCGACGCCGGCGTCGACTACGACCACGTCCCGATCGAGGACGGCTTCGAGCTCGAGATCGGCGAGGTTCTCGTCCGCGCCCTCCACACCCCCGGCCATCGCCCCGAGCACACCGCCTTCGCGCTGGTGGACCGAGGCCGCGGAGAGGAGCCCTGGGCGCTGCTCAGCGGCGACACCCTGTTCGTCAATGACATCGCCCGGCCCGACCTCGCGGTCGAGGAGCGCGAAGGCGCCGAGGGGATCTTCCACTCGCTGCGGGAGAAGGTCCTCACCCTGCCCGACGACTGCGAGGTCTGGCCGGGGCACCTCGGTGGCTCGATGTGCGGCGGTCCCGGCATGGACATGAAGGTCTCCTCGACGATCGGCTTCGAGCGCGAGCACAACCCGTCCCTGTCGATCGGCGATGCCGCCGAGTTCGTCGAGGAGGCGACGGCGGGCCTCGGGCCGCAGCCGCCGAACTTCCAGGCGATCGTCGCGATCAACCGCGGCCCGCTGCTGACCGACGCGGCCGAGGTCCTCTCGCTGACTCCGCGGCAGGTGGAGCAGCAGGCCGCCGAGGGCGCGATGCTGGTCGACGTCCGCACCGACCACCAGTTCGACGATGCCCATATCCCGGGGGCGATCTGCATCCCGCTCCTGCGGGCCGGGTTCGGCTCGCGCCTGGCCTGGCTCGCCGACCGCGACCGCCCGATCGTCTTCGCGGGCCGTGACGACGACGACGGCAGGCGAGCGGCCCGGCTTGCGACCGCGGTCGGGCTCACGAACCTGGCCGGGTTCCTCGGCGGCGGCTATACGAGCTGGCTCCAGGAGGATCGGCCGGTGGAGCGGATCGAGCGGGTCACGGTGGAGCGCCTAGCCCTCGAGGATGACTCGGAGGGGATCCAGGTCCTCGACGTCCGCGAGCGCTCCGAGTGGGAGGAGGAGCACATCCCGGGCTCGATCAACGTGCCCTGGCATGACATCGAGGGGATCCCGGACGGCCTCGACCCCTCGGCGCCGATCGCCGCGATCTGCGGTTCCGGAGAACGCTCGGCGGTGGCCGCCAGCCTCCTGCGCAACGCCGGGGCCGAGCAGGCGATCCACGTCGTCGACGGCGGCGTCGCGCGCTGGTTGTCGCTCCGCGAGGGCGCCCCCGCCGGCACCGGCTCCTAGCGCGTCCGGCTACCCACCCGCGAACGCCCGAATCGCGCTCGCGGGCGGGGGCCGAGAGGCTCGTCACCCGTGCTTCGCGCCGAGCCTCACTTGACGTTGAACTTGACCCACTTCGACTTGCAGCGGACGTTCTTCTTCTTCTTGCCGCCGAGCTTGTCCTTGACCCGCAGGCGCCCGCTGGCCCTGTTGCCGCCGTGCAGCTTGCCGTGCAGGTAGACCGTGTCGGTTGAGCCGTACTGGACGTCCTTGAACTTGCCGTTCTTCTTCACCGGAGTCTTCAGGAACCCGCTCTCGGTGACCTGCAGGATGCTGCCGTCGCGGCACTTGAGGTCGACCTTGAAATGGAGCAGCTTCACCGAGCGGTTCTTCACCGCCATCTTGATCTTGAAGCCCTGCTTGGTCTTGCCGTTCAGCGTGTTGCGCTTCGCCCCGCTGGCCGGAGCGACAACCGCCACCGCCAGCAGGCTGCAGGCGACGAGCCCGCTGAGCATCGTTCGCTTAAACATCCAAATACCCCTCCTCCAGAGGTGTCTCAATGGCACGTTTCCTTTCCATGCAACCGCACCAGGGCCGAAAGCACCGGGGCTACTGTCAGTCTTCTGACGGCCGGTAGCCAGGGCGTCAGACTCCTGACAGACATCGGATTGCCGCCTGAGCGGTCCGATCGAAGACGTTCGCCGACATCCCGGCCCGGGTAGAGTTGATGTACCAGGGAAACCCGATCGGCCGCCCCCGGAGGAGCCGGGCGGCCTCCCTCAAGGAGGCGGGAAAACCATGAGAATGCAAATGCTCCGCGGAGCGGCGGTCGCTCTTGCGGTTGCGCTGGCGACGGCGAGTGTCGCCGTCGCCGCCAAGCCGACCGTCGTCAGGGCCGGAAACCTGATCCTCGCCGTCAACGGCGGGGTGGCACCGAAGCGGCTGCCGAAGAAGAAGGAGGCGCCGATCAAGCTGCGGCTCTCCGCCAACGTCAGAACCTCCGACGGCGCCCAGCCACCGGCGGCGAAAAAGGTGCTGATCGACTTCGACAAGCACGGGTCGATCAACGCCAAGGGGCTGTCCAAGTGCGGGCTCGGCAAGCTCGAAGCGCGGACGACGTCCGCCGCCAAGTCCGCCTGCCGCAACGCGATCGTGGGCAAGGGCCGGACCAAGGTCCGCGTCGCCTTCCCCGAACAGGCGCCCTTCAGCGCGTCCGGGCCGCTGGTCGTCTTCAACGGCGGCACCCACGGCAAGGTGACGAAGATGTACGTGCACGCCTACGTGAACATCCCCGCGCCGACCGCGCTGGTCACGGTGGTCAAGGTCAAGAAGATCCACAAGGGCCGCTACGGGACGCGGGCGATCGCCCGGATCCCGAAGATCGCCAACGGCGCCGGCTCGTTGACTTTCTTCTACCTCGCGATCAAGCGCCAGTTCGGGCGCCACAGGCACAGGCAGAGCTATCTGTCGGCCCGCTGCGCCAACGGCCACCTCTTCGCCCACGGCAGGGTCTTCTTCGCCGACGGGACGAAGCTTGCCGGGAAGGTCGTCCGTCCCTGCCGCCCCAAGGGCTGAGGCGGCGGGACGAACGGCGCCCAGGGAAGGTGACGCCATTCAGCGTGGCGTCACCTTCCAGATCAGCATGTTGTCGCTGAGCTTCGCCCTGCCGGCGATCGAGACGACGCGCTGCACCAGCTGGCGCTGTGGCGGCGAGCCTTTGCCGACCTCGATCGCGGTGGTCCGGGTGTAGGAGACGGGCAGACCGGAGGGCGAGTCCGGGAAGAACGAGTAGGTCGCCCCGTCGGGCAGCGCGTGGCCGCCGAGGAAGAGGCGGCTGGCGACGCCTTCGGTGGACGCGTCGACCTCCTGCGAGTACCCGGTCGTCTGGATCACGTAGGCGCCGGGGTCGAGGACCACGCTGCGCCAGTAGCGGCCCGCCCCCGGCGACGGGATCGGGGTTGGCGAGGCGCCCGCGACCTCGTCGATCTGGACCGGACCCTGCGCCCACGTGAGGCAGCAGACGTGGCCCGGGACGCTTCCCTCCGGATTGTCGACGGCGCCGTTGCCGTCACTGTCCTGGTCATGCGCCCTCGGGTCGAAGAGGGTCGCCGTCCCCGCGTAGGCGGCCGCGCTCGGTTCGAGGTCCTTCAGCGAAAGCGAGCCGTCGTGCACGTCGATCCCGCGGATCGCGCCGTTGCGCACGTCGCGGGTGTTGATCTGGTTGTCGTGCACATCGCGTGTGGTGAGGCTGCCGTTGCGAACGTCCTTGCTGTTGACCTGGTTGTCCTTGATGTCCCGCGTGTTGATCGTGTTGTTGCGGATCGACCGGTTCGCGGTCGCGATCCCGGCCAGGGAGAGGAGCGCAACCACCGAGATCGTCAGCACTTTCGGACGAGCCCGGGTGAGAAGGCTTCTCATCGCACATCACCTCCGTGGGTGTAGAGAGAGTCTGCGGGCACCGGTCCTCGTCGCGGACGGGCCGCACGGTCTCGCCCAACAACACCGGCGCGGCCGGCGGCGCCGTCGCGCCTGTCAGCTATCGGACGGCTCGGCCTCGGGCGGAGGAGGGGGGCCCTTCAGCAGCCAACTGCCTGAGCCATCGGTCTCGACCAGACCCCGGTCGCGCAGGTTGCCGAGGGCGAGGCTGACCGTCGGGCGTCGCGCGCCGACCATCTCGGCGAGCACCACCTGCGGCACGTCCATCTCCAGCCGGGTCCCGCCGGGGACGACCTCGCCCCATCTCTCGGCCAGGCCCCAGAGCAGTGCGTGGATGCGGTCCTCGATGCCCACGATGCTCATGATCGCGGACTGCAGGGCGAGCCAGCGGGAGCGGTCGATCGCCCTTCCTGCGATCGTCGCCGCGATCGCCGGCCAGCGTGAGATCACCGAGCCCGGTCGCAGGTCGAGAACCGCGAGCCGGACGCGATCGATCACCTGCCACTCGGCCCGCGAGAAGGAGGCCGACTCCTCCCGCCAGGGAAGCAGGCAGTCGCCGGCGGCGAGCATCTCGACGCTGCGGCCCCCCTGGATCGAGACCCGCCGCAGCAGCATTCCCTCGACCACGAGGTACCCGAACCCCTCCGATTCGGCTTCGGTCGGCGGATCCCAGTTTCCCGGCGAGAGGGCGACGATCGGCGCCTGCAGCCCGATCTCGGCCGCATCGCGCTGCTCCTGGCCCAGCGCGGAGCCCAATTCCGGCTCCACCTCCAACAATGAGATTCGCTCCAAGTCGGCCCTTCTCCCCCAGCCCGCGGTGCTTCTAGATGGTTGCCATATCCATTACCCGATGCCGCCGATTCGTATCCGCCTGGCCGGACAGGCCGCTCAGAGGCCGACGGGATGACGAGCGACGAACCCGCGAGGCCGTCGCAGCTTCCTGTGCCAGCGGGGCCCCGGGCCGCCGGACGTGTCCCAACGCAGGCCGGCGATCACCGCGTAGGCGTGTCCGGGGTTGGTGTAGACGGTGATCCAGCGGCCCGGCCCCGGGGCGCCCCATTTCCGCAGGGCCCTCGAGTCGAGCGCCCGGCCGAGCAGGCCCGCCCCGTGCAGGGCGTAGCTGACAGCTCCCGAGCAGTCATAGCCGCGGTCCCACCAGTTGCCGTGGCCGCCTCCCCAGACGTAGGGCTTCGAGGAGATCCGGTTGGCCGCCCGGATCGCCCGCGCGACCGGCCGGGGGGCGGCGAGCGGCGGGTGTGCCCGCCCCCGAAGCAGCATCGCACTGTGGGCGGCCGGCTGGTCGAGCTTGTCGGAGTGATCGGCGTCGACCCCGCCCGCCGTGGCCCGTGCCTCCTTGGCGGCCGGCCCGGCCAGCATTACGAGGGCGAGGGCGAGAATCGCCGCGCAGGGCGCGACACGGGGAAACCTCACTGGGCTGCTCATCGTTCCTCCTTCGTCGGCCGACGGGGTTAGCTGTCGGGCTGGCGCTGAAGGAGCCGCGCTCCCACCGTGGTGGATTCGCCCCGAATACCTGGGTCCCCCGCTCCCGGGGAAGGGACCCGGGATTAGGCATTTAGGAGGTGACAACCTAACGAACCGGCCGGGGTTGCGGTTGCCGGGTGACGAAAGCTAAAATGACTATCGCCACAAGGAGGTACCGATGCCAGCCGGCTATGACGTCTTGACCGGGCTTCTCGTCGCACTCGTCGTCCTGGTGATGATCGCCGCCTCATTCGGCCGCTCACATCCCTAGGCGACTGGCCCCGATTCCCGCACACGCACCGCATCGGTGCCCATCGCCTGGCCACCGAGGCCGGACCCGGCTAGTCTCCTCCGGGAAGATACGTTGGAAAGAACTGCTGCTGACTCCCAAAGGAGGGCACTTGGACGCAGAGGTGAGCGAGATGGGGCCGGTCGACTACGTGATCGTCGAGTGGCCGGGACGGCAGCCGAAGGGTGAGGCGGCACCCCACCTGATCGACCTGGTCGAGCGCGGCCTGATCCGCATCATCGACCTCGACTTCATCGCCAAGGACGAGGACGGGGCCGTGTCGCGGCTGGAGATCGCCGACCTCGGGGACGAGATCGGCGTCTTCGCCGAGTTCGAGGGCGCCTCGGCCGGCCTGCTCACCGACGAGGACGCCGAGGAGGCCGGCAGGGCACTGGAGCCGGGGACGTCGGCAGCGCTGCTGGTCTACGAGAACCGATGGGCGGCGCCGTTCGCCGCCGCGGTGCGCCGGTCGGGGGCGAGCTCGTCGCCTCCGGGCGAATTCCGGCACAGGACCTGATCGACGCACTCGACGCGGCCGAGGCCGCCTGAGAAGAGAGGAGAGCAGGATGCCGGGTCTAATTCGAGGGGTCGCGCGGACGGCGATGATCGCGGGCACCGCGACGGCGGTCAGCAACCGCGTGTCCCGTCGCCAGGCCGACCGCTGGGCCGAGCAGGAAGCGCCGCCCCCCGCCCCCGCGCAGCAGGCCCCGCCGGCGCCCGCCGCCGGTGGAGAGTCGACGATAGACCAGCTCAAGGAGCTCGGCGAGCTGAAAGCCCAGGGAGTCCTCACCGAGGAGGAGTTCCAGGCTCAGAAGGCCAAGCTACTCGGCTGAGAGCTCAGGGATGTAGCGCTCAAGGTGGCGGGAGATCGTCTCCCGCACCCACTCCTGGGTCGCCGCATCGGCCATCCGGTAGCGGCCGAGCAGCATCTTCTGGTCGTCGAGGGGCAGGCCGGCGATCTCCCAGCTCACCGCGAGCCGCTCGAAGAGCAGCTCCGAGCGCCGCCGCCAGGCGTCCTCACGCGAGGTGGCCGCGGTGGCAGGACCCGCTTCGATCTTGGCGATCGTTCCCGGGCTGAGCGATTCCCGCAGCGTCAGCCTGTTTCCCTCCTCGTCGACGTACTCGACGGTCGCGGCCCTCTGCCGCGGCCGGCGCTTCCTCCGCTTCGCCATTCCGCAATCCTCCTCGGGTCATTCGTCTTCGGACGGCGGCCTCTGTCGCAGGCGCTTGCGCTCTGCGGCGCGCCGCTTGCGCTCCAGCCGTCGCTCCCTCGAGGCCCGCGTCGGCCGCGTCGGCCGCCTGCCGGTCGGCTCCTCGAGGCCCGCGGATATCTTCTCAGCCAGGCGCTCCAGGGCCAGGCGGCGGTTGCGCGCCTGCCCGCGCGCATCCTGGGCGACGGCCCTCACAACCGGCCCGCCGCGCTCCAGCAGCCGAGCCCGCTGCGCCGGGTCGAGCGAGCGCGAGGAGGCGACGTCGAAGCTGGCCTCGACTCGCGACGCGGTGACGTTGGCGTGCTGGCCGCCGGGGCCCGAGGAGCGGCTGGCGCGGATCTCGATCTCGCCGAGCGGGATCGAGATCCGATCGTCGATTCTCAGTCGCTCGGATATCGGCGGTCGATCTCCGCGGCCAGCTCGAAGTCGGCCGCCGTGAGGCCGCCCTCGGAGTGGGTCGTGACGGTCACGGTGACCCTGTCCCAGGAGATCTCCAGGTCCGGGTGGTGGCCCATCGACTCGGCGGGCTCGACGAGCGCGGCGACGAAGTCGGTCGAGCCGACGAAGTCACCGCACTCGTAGGTGCGCCGGATCGCCGAATCGGCGCGCTCCCATTTCGGCAGCCCGCGCAGGCGCTCCGCAATCTCCTCCTCGCCCAGCAATGCCATCGACAACATGCTGGCACACGGCGGCGAGAGGCAGGTGGCGGGCCGTCGAGACGTCAATAGAGCCCCGGTCAGGGGCCCAATTGACGTCTCAGGGGATGAGGACGATCTTCAGCGCCTCGCGGTTGTCGTAGATCTCATACGCCTCTGCGGCGTCGTCGAGGCTCATCCGGTGGGTGACGAGCGGGGATGGGTCGAGCCTGCCCGCCTCGATCAGGCCGAGCACGCGATCGACGTGGGCGATCACGTTGGCGAGGCCGAGGCGCAGCTGCAGGCCCTTGAGCCAGGCGAGGCCCAGCGGCGCCTCGCCCTTGCCGGCATAGGCGCCGATCCCCGAGACGACGCCCGCGTCGCGGCAGAGGCTGACGGCCATCGCCAGCGGCGCGGGATCGCCGACCGCGTCCACCGCGACGTCGACCCCCCGGCCCGCGGTTGCGCCGCGAACCGCGCCCTTCGGGTCCTCCTCGGTGAGATGCAGGGGAGTCGCGCCGAAGGACTCGGCCATCGCCAGCCGCTCGGGGACGGAGTCGACCGCGAAGACGGCGACGGCGCCTCCCGCGAGGGCGGCCTGCACCGCACACAGCCCGACCGGCCCGAGGCCGAGGACCGCGACCCTGTCGCCCGCCCGCATCCCGGCGTGGGAGATCGCGTGGTAGCCGGTCCCCATCACGTCTCCCGCGAACAGCGCCGCCTCGTCCGACATGCCCGCGGGCACCGGGCGCAGCGTCATGTTCGCTCGCGGCACGAGCAGCAGCTCGGCCTGAGCGCCCTGCAGGTCCCCCAGGTGCGAGCCGTGGCCGAAGGTCCGCTGGCGCTCGCAGCGGTGGTAGTCGCCGCGCAGGCAGGCGGCGCAGGTGCCACAGGCGGTGTGGAAGCAACCCAGCACGCGGTCGCCGACCGCGACCCGCTCGACCCCTGAGCCCACCTCGAGCACCGTGCCGACGTACTCGTGGCCGATCGTGAATCCCGGCTCGACCGGTACCCGGCCGTGGTAGATGTGCAGGTCCGAGCCGCAGATCCCGCTTGCCTCGACCCGGATCAGCGCCTCGTCGGGCTCCTCGACGACGGGATCGGGCTTCTCCTCGATGCGGACTTCGTTCGGGGCCTGGAAGGTGACGGCTCGCACAGGCGCGAACCGTATAGCGCCTCGACCCGCGGCGCTCAGCCGGAGGCCGACGAGCCGACCGGGGTGCGCTCCTCCTCCTGCTCCTCGATCTGGAAGCGGTCGGAGCGGCCTTCGGGGCTCGCGGTGACCGCGATCCTCGACTCCAGCGAGAGCTCCTTCTCGAAGTCGGAGGAGTCGACGTGCTGGAAGGAGACGTCGTCAGCTTCGATCAGCTCGATGAAGGTCTCGACGTATTCGGCGTCGAGCTGCTTCCCGGCGACCCGGCGCAGCTCGGCGATCGCGTCCTGCTGGGACATCGGGGTGCGATAGGAGTCGCGCGCGGTCATCACGTCGTAGGTGTCTGCCACCGAGATGATCCGCGACAGGCGGGGGATCTCCTCGCCCTCCAGGCCACGCGGGTAGCCCTTGCCGTCGATCCGCTCGTGGTGAGCGAGGATGACCTCGGCAACCGGGCCGTACCCGTCCAGCGAGGAGACGACCCTGGCGCCCTGCTGGGGATGGCGCTTGATCAGCATCCAGTCTTCGTCCGTGAGCGGCACGTTCGCCTTCAGGATCCGATCGGGGAGTATGAACTTGCCGACGTCATGCAGCAGGGCGGCGATGTGGACCAGCTCCTCCTCCTCGCGGGAGAGCCCGACGCGCTGCGCGATCGCGCGCGAATAGCGGGCGACCGCGGCCGAGTGGCGCGCGGTCATCTGGTCGCGCAGGTCGAGCGTGCGCAGCAGCGCGCTCAACATCCCGACCTGGAAGCTGGCAAGTTGCCTTCCGCGGACCTCGAGGTCCTCGGCGCGTTGCTGGGAGAGAAGCAGGGCGCCGAGCAGGTACTGGAAGGTGATCAGGACGATCCCGAACAGGGCGACTCCGGCGATCCCGATCTGGTGGTAGATGTAGGCGACGCCCACGGTCATCAGCGCCGCGGCGAGCTCCGAGGGGAGCAGCGGGATCAGCGCCGTGCGCGCCTTGTGGATCACCGAGCGCCCGGCGATCATCCAGAAGTTCAGCGCCAGCGCGAGCAGGAAGGTGCCGAAGACCAGCACGTAGAACATCGGGTCCGACCCGGTGATGCCGGTCCGTTCGATCGCGGTGTGGAACGCGAGCCCGGAAAGCAGCGGGAAGGCCGCATAGGTGGTCGTGTTGACGAGCAGGTCGTAGGGCTCGTCGCGCCAACGGAACCATCCGGCCCAGATCGAGAGCACGCCGATGATCGCCGCCGGCGGCCCGCCGAGGAAGACCATCGCCAGGACCAGCGCCAGGAAGCTGCCCGAGGTCTTCAGCTTGGAGCTCGTTTCGATCGCCGTCAGGTCGCTGAAGACCGAGAAGCCGAGGAGGATGGCGAACAGCGCCGGGTCCCAGTCGGCGGTCGGCGCCCGCCAGACCCCCAGCCCGACCAGAGCGAGCAGCGCAGCCGAGACCAGCGCGTACTTGGCCGAGTTGGGTCGGGTCTTGTTCATCGTCTTCGCTGCGGCCGCCCCGTTCGCGAGGCGCGCCGTCTCTGGCTTTTCCCGACGGGTAACCGGTTCCCTGCATGGCGAGCCCCCGGCGAATCCAGGGGCGCATGCAGCCGAAATCGGATGCGGGGGCCGTTTCAAGGTACATGCAGCCATTTGTCCGCTCAACCCCGATCAATCGCTCGTCCAGGCCCGCAACGAGTCATGCAGGGGAGCCCGGCGGCTACGCGGAGGCGATCTGCGCGGGACGGCGAAAACTTGCGCAATGTCCGCAAAAACGACAAAGGCGCCCCAAGGGCGCCCCGCCGAAACCAAAAGCTTTGCCGGATGGGCCTGTCAACCGAAGTGGTGGCCCATCCTTTTGGGAATTTCTATCGACGCCAGCCCATTTTCAAATCCTTTCGTCGAAGCCCAAGTTGTGCGTTGCCTGCAGAGCCTTGGAAATGCCCTGCGAGCAGGTTTGTACCACAACCTGGCGGAAACTTGTGCATCTGCAGGAAATCTTGTGCAGAAACCGGGTAGATCGTGCCTCCACTGATGCGTAGCCTGTGGCCCGGCCATGGCTGACCGAGGCGTCCTCGCCCCCCTGCGCAGAGCCGCCTTCAGGCGGCTCTCGCTCTCCTACGCGATCAACGAGATGGGCGACTGGCTCGGGATCGTCGCCCTCTCGGTCCTCGTCTTCGACCTGACGGGCAGCGCCCTCGCGACGACCCTGCTCTTCCTCGCCACCGGGTTCCTCCCGGCGCTGCTCACCCCTGTCTTCGTCGCCAGGCTCGAGCGGCCGCCTCCACGTTTCGTCCTGCCCGGCATCTACGCCGCCGAGGCGGCCGCCTTCCTCGCGCTCGCGCTGCTTGCGGACCACTTCTCGCTTGCCGCCGTCGTCGCCCTGGCCGCAGTCGACGGCGCGCTGGCGCTGACCGCCAAAACCCTGACCCGCGCCGTGACCGCCGCGATGCTCGAGGACGAGGGAGAGCTGCGGGCGGGAAACGCGATCCTCAACGTCGCCTTCACCGCCGGTGCCGCGGTCGGGCCGGTGATCGGCGGTGCGGTCGTCGCGGCGCTCGGCGTGCAATCGGCGCTGCTGCTCGACGCGGTCTCCTTCTACGTGATCGCATGGATCGTCTTCCGGGCTCAGCCGCTGCCCCAGGCCGAGCCCGACCAGGGCAGGCTGCTTGCCCGGATTCGCGCCGGCGCCGACTACGTCCGCGAGCACCGCACCCTCTCGAGGCTGATCGGCGCCCAGTCGGTCGCCCTGGTCTTCTTCACCCTGGCGATCCCGGTCGAGGTGATCTACGCGAAGGAAACGCTCGGCGCAAGCGACACCGGGTACGGCCTGCTGCTGGCGAGCTGGGGCACCGGGATGGTCGCCGGCAGCGGCGTCTTCGCGAGCCTGCGCCGGACGCCGCTCCGGCTCCTGCTCTTCTTCAGCACGATCGGCGTCGGCGCCGGCTACCTCGGCATGGCGGCCGCGCCTAACCTGGGGCTCGCCTGCCTGGCGGCGGCGGTCGGCGGCCTCGGCAACGGCGTGCAGTGGGTGACCGTCGTCAGCGCCGTCCAGGAGCTGACCGCGGCGAGGATGCAGGCGCGGGTGATCAGCGTGCTGGAATCGATGAGCTCGGCGATGCCCGGCATCGGCTTCCTGCTCGGCGGGTTGATCGCCACCGCCCTCAGCGCCCGTGCCGCATTCGCCGCCGCCGGAGCGGGAGCGATCCTCACGGCGCTGGTCGCCGCGCCCCTCGTCGGCGGGCGCTGGCCCGAACAATCGTCCGTACATGATCGCGGCGAGACCGCCGACGACGACGTTATGGTGGAGTTGATTCCCGCAATCCAAGCGGGAATCTCGCATTTGCCCCCATCCCAGGAAGCCCGACCCGGAGGTAGCCAGTGAGGAAGCCGATCGCCATCTCGACCGCAGTCGCGCTGCTCGCCCTTGCGGCGCTCGGCCTCGCGTCGTGCGGCAGCTCCGGCAAGGAGGGCGGCACCCTGACGGCGAGCTACGCCGGCTTCCCCGACTACCTCGACCCCGCCCTCTCCTACACGGCCGAAGGCTGGACGGCGATGTACGACACCTACATCCCGCTGCTCACCTATGCGCACGCGAGCGGCAGCGCGGGGAGCGAAGTCGTCCCCGGCCTGGTCAAGGAGATGCCGAAGATCAGCAACGGCGGCAAGACCTACTCGATGGACCTCCAGCCGGGCCTCAGATACTCGGACGGGACCCCGATCAAGGCCTCCGACTTCGCCAAGACGATGGAACGGACCTTCAAGATCAACTCGCCCGGGACCCCCTTCTACACGGACATCGTCGGCGCCGAAGAATTCGCCGAAACCAAGAAGGGCGGCATCCCCGGGATCAAGACGAACGACAAGACCGGGCACATCGAGATCGACCTGGTTCGCCCCCGAGGCACCTTCGTCTTTGAGCTGGCGCTGCTCTTCGCCGCTCCGCTCCCCCCCGACACGCCCGTCAAGAACCTCTCCACCGAACCGCCTCCCGCCAGCGGCCCCTACGTGATCACCAGCGCCAACCCGAGCAAGGGCTGGAAGTACGAACGCAACCCCGAATGGGCCAAGCACAACGCGGACAAGATGACCGAGGTCCCCTCGGGCCACGTCGACAAGATCGACGTCAAGATCGTCCGCAACGACTCGACCCAGGTCAACGAAGTCGAACAGAACCGCACCAACTGGATGCAGACGACCCCGCCCGCCGACCGCTATGCCGAAATCAAGGAAAAGTACGAGGGCACCCAGTTCCGGGTCGAGCCGACGATCAGCACCTACTACTTCTTCATGAACATGAAACAGCCGCCCTTCGACGACCTCAAGGTGCGCCAGGCGGTCAACCACGCGATCGACCCCGAGGCGATGGAACGCATCTACTCCGGGCAGCTCGAATCGACCCACCAGATCCTGCCGCCGAACATGCCGGGCCACGAGCCGTACGACCTCTACCCGTACAACATGGCCAAGGCGAAGAAGTTGATCGCCGAAGCCAATCCCTCGGACCGCAACATCACGGTCTGGACCGACGATGAAAGCCCCAACGACGAAGCGGGCGCCTACTACGCCGACGTGTTGAAGAAACTCGGCTTCGACGTGAAGCTGAAGACCCTCAGCGCCGACAGCTACTTCACGGTGATCGGCAACAGCTCGACACCCGACCTCGACACCGGCTGGCTCGACTGGTACGAGGACTACCCGCACCCGAACGACTTCTTCGAGCCGCTGCTGGAGGGGGAAAGCATCTTCCCGACCAACAACACGAACGTCTCCCAGACCGACATCCCGCGGCTCGACAAGAAGCTCGCCAAGCTCCGCGAAGAAGAACTCGGGCCCGAGCAGGAAGCCGAATACGCCCAGATCGACAAGGAATTCATGGAAGAAGCGCCCTGGGCGCCCTACGGGACGAAAACGGTCGCCACCTTCGTCGACAACAGCATCGATCTCGACAAGGTGATCTTCAACCCGACCTTCGGGCAGGACCTGACCAGCTTCCAGTTCAAGTAGGCGCCGCTCGCCGCGGCAGACTGTGCCGGTGGCGTCCGAGCCTCAGGTCGCGAGGGCCGAACGGTCGAGCAGTGGGCCATGGCGGCTGGCCTGGCGGCGCCTGCGCCGCAACCGCCTGGCGCTCGCCTTCCTCGGGCTCTTCGTCCTGATCGTCGCCTTCGTCCTCGCCGCGCCCCTCTGGGCAGACGAGGTCGCGCACACGGGGCCCAACGACACGCACACGGTCGAGAAGCTCCACGTCGACGGCGAAACCCGTGAAGTCGTCGACATCGAGGGCCATCCGATCGGCCCGCAGTGGCTGGAAGCCGACGGCAGGTTCTTCCTCGGCGCCGACGGCCGCCTCGGCCGCGACGAGATGGTGCGCCTCATGTACGGCGGGCGGACGTCGCTCTTCATCGGCCTCAGCTCGGGGATCCTCACCACCGTGCTGGCGACCCTGCTGGGGCTGCTCGCCGGCTACTACCGGGGCTGGGTCGACACCGTGATCTCACGCCTGCTGGAGGTGATCTGGGCCTTCCCGGTCCTGCTGCTCTCGATCGCGCTCGGCATCACGCTGGCGATCGGCGGCCTGCAGATCCTCTTCATCGACATCCCCAGCGGCTCGATCTGGATCCCGATCCTGATCATCGGCTTCGTCTACACCCCCTACATGGCGCGGCCGATCCGCGGTGAGATCCTGGCGCTGCGGGAGAAGGAGTTCGTCGAGGCCGCCGTCTCCCAGGGGGCCGGCCCACTGCGGGTGATGTTCGGCGAGCTGCTGCCCAACCTCTCGACGACGATCATCGTCTTCTTCACCCTCAACATCGCCAACAACATGCTGCTCGAGGCGGCCCTCTCCTTCCTCGGGGTCGGCGTCCAGCCTCCCGACCCCTCGTGGGGCTCGATGATCGCCACCGGCTTCAACCTGATCGGCAGCGCGCCGCTGCTGACGATCCTGCCGAGCGCGATGATCCTGCTCACGGTCCTCTCGATCAACGTCTTCGGCGACGGACTGCGCGACGCCCTCGACCCGCGCTCGAAGGTCCGGCTCGAGGCGCACACCGGGATGGTCGAGCGGGAGGGCACGGCGGTCTGATGGGGCGCTTCATCGCCCGCAGGATGGTCGCGATGGCCTTCGTCCTCTTCGCGATCTCGGTGATCACCTTCCTGATCTTCAACGTGATCCCGAGCAACGACCCCGCTCAGCGGATGGCCGGCAAGAACGCGACCCCGGAGCTGGTCCAGAGCATCACCGAAGAATGGGGCTTCGATCAGTCGCTGCCCGAGCAGTACGTGACGATGATGCGCAAGGTCTTCACCGGCGACCTGATCTCGTACTTCGGGCAGGAAAACGTCATCGACCGGATCGTCGAAGGCATCCCGGCGACCTTCTCGCTCTGCATCGGCGCCGCGATCCTCTGGATGGCGCTCGGGCTCCTCTTCGGCTACCTCTCGGCAATCCGGGCCGGTACCTGGCTCGACAAGGCGCTGACCGTGCTCGCCGTCGTCGGGATCTCGATGCCGGTCTTCTTCCTGGCGGCGCTACTGCTCACCTACCTTGCCTACAAGACGGGAATCTTCCCGACCGGCGGCTACGTCGGGATCACCGAAGAACCGCTCGAATGGCTCACGCACCTGATCCTTCCCTGGATCACCCTGGCGGTGCTCGACATCGGCTTCTACAGCCGCGTGCTGCGCTCGAACATGCTCGACGTGATGAGCGAGGACTACGTCCGCACCGCACGGGCCAAGGGTCTGAGCGAGCGCCGGGTGATGAGCCGGCACGTGCTGCGCAACTCGCTGATCCCGATCGTCTCGATCTTCGGGCTCGACTTCGCGATCCTGATCGCCGGCGGCGCGATCATCACCGAAGCCCTGTTCAGCCTCAACGGGGTCGGGCAGTACGCCTACGAATCGATCACCAACACCGACCTGCCGCCGATCATGGCGATCACCCTCTTCGGCGCCTTCTTCGTCGTCCTCTTCAACGCCCTGGTCGACGTCGCCTACGCCTACCTCGACCCCCGCATCCGGATCGGGGAGCCCGCGCAGTGAGCCCGAGGCCGCTGCTCTCGGTCCGCGATCTGCGCGTCGGCTTCGCGACCGAGGGTGGGCGGCTGCAGGCCGTCGACGGGGTCTCGTTCGACCTCTCCCCGGGCGAGGTGCTGGCGATCGTCGGCGAGTCGGGCTCCGGCAAGAGCGTCACCGCACAGACGATCATCGGCCTCACCCGCTCCCCCAACGCGCGGATCGAGGGACGGGTGGAGCTCGAGGGCACGGACCTCGTCGGCTCCCCGGAGGCCGAGCTGCGCCGCGTCCGCGGCGAGCGCATCGCGATGATCTTCCAGGACCCGATGACCTCCTTCAACCCGGTCTACCGGGTCGGCCGCCAGATCGTCGAGGCGATCCGCGCCCACCGGGGGACCGGCGGGGCCGAGGCTCACCGGCTCGCCGTCGAGATGCTCGACTCGGTCGGCATACCCGATGCCGAGCGGCGCGTCGACGCCTACCCGCACGAGTTCTCCGGCGGCATGCGCCAGCGGGCGATGATCGCGATGGCCCTCGCGCTGGAGCCCGAGGTGCTGATCGCCGACGAGCCCACCACGGCGCTCGACGTCACCGTGCAGGCGCAGATCCTCGAGCTGCTGGGCCGCCTCAACCGCGACCGGGGCCTGGCGACGATCCTGATCACCCACGACCTCGGGGTCGTCGCCGAGGTCGCCGACCGGGTGCTGGTCATGTACGCGGGGCGGATCGTCGAGAAGGGCACGACCGAGGAGATCTTCCACGACCCCCAGCACCCATATACCTGGGGGCTGCTCGGCTCGCTCACCCGCCTCGACGAAGCGCGCCACGAGCGCCTGCCGCAGATTCCCGGGGCGCCGCCGTCGCTGCTGGCCCTCGACGGCGGCTGCGCGTTCAGAGAGCGCTGCCCGCACGCCTTCGAGCGCTGCCCCCAGATGCCGCCGCTCGAGGCTCGCGCCGCCGATGCTTCCGGGCACCTCGATCGCTGTTGGCTCGCCGCCGACCGGAAGCGGGAGCTGCGGCAGGTCCGCGGCCGGATCGGCCTGGAGGCTCCGGCATGAGCGGGGACGCGCCGTGAACGGCGATCCCCTGCTGCTGGTAACCGACCTGGTCAAGCACTTCCCGATCAAGCGGGGGCTGCTGGTCGACCGCGAGGTCGGCAGGGTCAGGGCGGTGGACGGAGTGAGCTTCAGCATCGACCGGGGCGAGACGCTCGGGCTGGTCGGCGAGTCGGGCAGCGGCAAGTCGACGCTGAGTCGCACCGTGCTCCAGTTGCTGCGACCGACCTCGGGATCGGTCCGCTTCGAGGGCCGCGAGATCGCCGGCCTCTCCCGCCGCCGGATGCGGCCGCTGCGATCCGAGATGCAGATGATCTTCCAGGACCCGTTCGCCTCCCTCAATCCGCGCAAGCGGGCCGGGCAGATCATCGGTGACCCGATGCGCATGCAGGACGTCGCCCGCGGGGCCGAGGTTCGCCGGCGAGTGCTCGAGCTCCTCGACCGCGTCGGGCTCGGCGCCGAGCACTACGACCGCTACCCGCACGAGTTCTCCGGCGGGCAGCGGCAGCGGATCGGCATCGCCCGTGCCCTCGCCCTGAGCCCGAAGCTGATCGTCGCCGACGAGCCCGTCTCCGCCCTGGACGTCTCGATTCAGGCGCAGATCGTCAACCTGCTCGGGGACCTCCAGGACGAGCTCGGCTTCAGCTGCCTGTTCGTCGCCCACGACATCGGCGTCGTCCGCCACGTCTCCGACCGGATCGCGGTGATGCACGACGGCAGGATCGTCGAGGAGGGGCCCGCCGAGCGTGTCTGCGACTCGCCGCAGGACCCCTACACGAAGACGCTGCTGGCGGCAGTGCCGATCCCCGATCCGCGGCAGCGCCGCGAGCGGCGCACGGCGGGGGGCGGCACCTAGCCGCGCGCTGCGATCATCGTCGCCGGTGAGCCTGCCCCTGAAACCGCCGATCAAGCCGCAGCTGGCGCTGACCCGCAAACAGCTGCCGACCGGCGAGGAGTGGGCCTACGAGCAGAAGCTCGACGGCTTCCGCGCGATCGTCTTCGTCGATGGCAACGAGGTCCAGATCCAGTCGCGCAGCGGCAAGGCCCTGGCCCGCTACTTTCCGGAGCTGAGCTTCCCCCCCGGCCGTTACGTGCTCGACGGCGAGCTGGTGATCCGCGACGCCGACGGGAAGATCGAGTTCGACGCCCTGCAGAGCAGGATCCACCCGGCCGAGTCGCGGATCAACCTGCTCGCCAGGGAGGTGCCGGCCGAATACGCCGCCTTCGACCTGCTCGCCGAAGATGACGAGTCACTGCTCGAGCGCCCCCTGTCGGAGCGCCGTGCCCGCCTCGAGGCGCTCTGCGAGCGGGTCGGCCTGGAGGCGACGGAGATGACGACCGACGCCGGCCGGGCGGAGCACTGGCTGCGCACCACGGAGGGGACGATGGCGAAGCAGCTCGACGCCCCCTATCAGCCGGGCAAGAGGCGCGGGATGGCGAAGGTCAAGCGCGAGCGGGAGATCGACTGCGTCGTGCTCGGCTGGCGCCCGGGCAAGGAGGAGGGAACCGTCGGCTCGCTGATCCTCGGCCTATACGACGGCGACCGGTTGCGGCCCGTCGGCCACATCTCAGGCTTCAGCGCCGACGAGAAACGCGCGATGCCGGCGCTGCTCGCGCCGCTGGAGACCGGCGAGAGCGGCACCGCCGAGCCCAGCCGCTGGACCGGCGGTCGTGACCTCGAGTGGGTGGCCCTGCGCCCCGAGCTGGTGATCGAAGTCGGCTACGACCACGCGGCCGCCGGCCGCATCCGCCACGGAGCCCGCTTCCGCCGCTTCCGCGACGACAAGGACCCCCGGGAATGCCTCTTCTCCGATCTCGACGAAGGATGAGGTGACGTAGCAACCCCGCAGCCGCCGTGGTGCCGAGTCACCGGGCGAGATAACCCTCGCCTGCGCCAAGGTCCCTCCCTCGGATCTATTGACGCGATCAGGCCTCAGCGGCGGGCGTGCTCGACGGGCAAAGGCGGCAGCACCGGCCTGCCCAAAACGAGGTCATACACCTGGACGCGCAGGCACTCAGCTGTATCGGGGCCTAAGTCGCTGGGCTAGGATCGGGCGCAAGGCGCACGATGATCAGTTCGCCCGCGGCTCCACCACACAGACAACCGGACGGAGAGTTTATGGACGACGCAACTACACGCAGTCAAATCCAACAGCACGCAGACGCCGTTGTGCGCGGCGACATGGAGGCCGTCGGGGCGGACTTCTCCGAGGACCTGCGTCCGCAGCTTCCCGAGATCGCCAAGGCCCTGCCGCAACCAGTCACCACGGCCGAGGTGCTCAGCGTCGAGGTCGGCGAGGTGGAGAGCGTCGCGACGATCCGCTACGCAGGCGACACCGACGCAGTGACCGTCCGCTCGCGCTGGCAGGACCTTGGCGGACGTCCGCTGATCGTCCACGCCGAGCCAGTCGGCTAACGACGACGGCCGCATCCCGGCCGGTAGCCACGGCTGCCAGGAGCCCTGGCTCTCAGGTTGGAATTCGCAGGGGACATTTCCAAACTCTCGGATGGCCCAGTGGCTTCTTCCCCGACCACCGATCGGCTTCGGCTTAGGTCGCCGCCCAGATGGTCCAGGGACCGGGAATCCCCTTCAGCTCGTGTTCGCCGCGGTCGGAGAAGGTCAGCTCGCCGCCGATGACTAGGTCGCGAACCGTGCCCGAGACAAGAATCTCACCGGCCCCGGCAAGCCCCATGATGCGTGCCGCGAGGTGGACGGCGAGTCCCGCGACGTCATCGCGGCTGCGCTCGACTTCCCCGGTGTGCAGCCCGCTGCGGACCTCGAGTCCGAGGTCCCGGGCGTCGGTAATGACCTGCTCCGCGCAGCGAACGCCCTGGCCGGGCCCGGTGAAGATGGCGAGCACGCCGTCACCGGTTGTCTTGATTGTCTCTCCACCGTGATCCGCGACAGTGCTTCGGGCGTGATCCAGGTGGCGCTTGAGCACCTCTGTCCAGGCTTGGTCTCCCGATCGCGCGGCGCGCTGGGTGGACCCGACCAGATCGGTGAACAGGACAGTCGCCAGGATGCGGTCCGTCGGTGGGGCAGGCGCGGTACCCGTGACGAACTCCTCGATGATGTCGGCGAGGAGCTCGACGTCGAGAGCGTACATCACGGCTGCATCGCCCGGGATCTCCCGGAACGTGGCGTTGGAGATGGGCTCCGCGAACTCGCGCACCGCATCACCGGAGACAAAGCTCAGGTCGCGCGGGTGCAGGACGAGAGTCGGAGTGAACTGGCCCAGGCGCTCGAACAGCCGCGCCGCCTCGGGGAGGCTCCATACCGTCTCGATGTTCGAGGAGGGGCCACCGCTCATCAACAGGTCGTGATCGCCGGAGCCGTGGACCTGATAGGCGATCGCGAGTTCGCCGCTCCGAGCGTAGTGGGTCTGCGGTCGTTCCACGAACCGACCCTACCGTCGCACCCTCCCCGACGGCGCAGCCCGGGCAGCTGCGCTCGCTTCCCGCCGTCGTTCAGGCTGCACGCGTTCCAGGGACATTCCCAGATACTCGCCTGCTCGAGAGTGCTCCACCTGTGCGGGCCCATACAGCGGGCAGACGTTCGGTCCAGTCGTGCTGCCAGGACCCCGCCGATGGACTTGGCGCCCCAGAGCTGCCCTTCGACCCTTCCTCCCAGCCGCACTTAGGATCGGCGCTATGTCGACCCTGGCGCTGATCGTCACCTTCGGCCTGGCGATGAGCGCCATCGCCTTGGTCGGCAGCGTCACCCTGGTGCTGCCTGAGCGCATGTTCGATCGCGTCGTGCTGCCCCTGGTCGCGCTGGCGGCCGGCTCCCTGCTCGGGGGCACGTTCTTCCATCTGCTTCCCGAGTCGGTGGAGAAACTGGGCAGCGGCCTGGGGATTTACGCCGTCCTTGCAGGTGGCTTTCTTGCCTTCTTCGTCCTAGAGCAGTTCCTGCACTGGCAGCACAATCATCAACCGCAACCCAGACGTGAGCCGGTTGGCTACCTGATTCTGTTCGCCGATGGACTCCACAACCTGCTTGGGGGTCTTGCCGTGGGTGGGGCCTTCGTGATCGACACCGAGCTGGGCATCGTCACCTGGGCCGTGGCAGCCGCGCACGAGGTTCCGCAAGAGCTCGGCGACTTCGGCATCCTCGTCAACAGCGGCTGGAGTCGCCGCTTGGCGCTGGGTTACAACTTGGCTTCGGCGCTGACCTTCCCGCTCGGGGGATTGATCGCCTACGCGCTCTCAGGTGGCCTCGACGTCGCCTGGTTTTTACCGTTCGCCGCCGGCAACTTCCTCTATATCGGCGCTGCCGATCTCATCCCCCAGCTGAGAGCCAAAGGGCTACGAGCCCAGCTAACCCAGTTCGCCGCCTTCGTGAGCGGCCTCGCGATCCTGCTTGGGGTGGCTTTGATCTGAGGGGCACATCTAGACATCGGGAGGAAACCGAATCCTGGCTGGGGGCGAGCACCGATGCCCGAGGCGCGATCCTTCAATACCCTGGCGCCTCATGGCGGATGGTCGATCACCCAATGGGAGCGATGGCCTCAAGGCGCGCGTGAATCGCTGGCTGGATTCGGACCTCGTCGGCATCCCCGCGACCCTCTACACCTTTTTCGTATTGGTTGTCAGCTTCCTTGTCTTCCGCATTGGCGGCGGGGTTGCGGGCATGATCGTCGCCATAGCGCTCTGGATACCCATGGTGGTCTTCGCCATCAGGGGGCTCGGGAAGCCCCCGGCTCGCCTCCAGGTGGAGGTGCCCGCCGAGGGTCCACGCCACCGCGTACTCGTGATCGCCAATCAGGGCTTGGACGACCCAGCCTTGTGCTCAGAGGTGTGCCGACGCAGCGATCGTGCCGCCACGGAAGCGATGATCCTCGCCCCGGTGGTTGCACCTTCGGGCTTAGCTCAGCTTTCCGATGACGTCGACCGGGAGATGGACGTGGCGAAGCGACGCCTTGACGGAGCCCTGCATAGGCTGCGCAGCGAAGGGGTGAAGGCCACTGGCCGAGCGGACATCGCTCAGCCGATGGAGGCGGTCGAAGACGGCCTACGGGAGTTCCCCTCTAATGAGATCCTCATGCTGCCCAACCGCGAGGCCGACTGGGGCGCCGCGGCTGACCTCGCCAAGCGCATCCGGGCCGAGGTCGGCCTGCCCGTCACCACGCTCGACGCTGGCGGATGATGCCAAGCGCGAGATCTCGACGACGGGAGTGATCGACAGTCCTAGAGGTGACATTTCCGCACGCTCGCATGGGCGAGCGTCGCCCCCTCAGCCGCCCCCATGGCGATTCAAGGCACCCTAGCTTGCAGTTCCAAGCGTGCGCTGGGAGATTGAGCTAGTGCGAACGAGGGTCTTATTGGCATTCGCATGTACCGCGGCGCTGGCGCTTGCTGTAGCAGCTGCCGCCGCAGCGATGACGCGTCCTCCGCTCGCCCAGACTAGCGTGCGTGTAAGGCGGCAGGCGACGTCCAGCGCGGTCGTGGGCCCCTGTGGACCCCCGCCTCCCTTCGTCGAAGTTGAGGCGGGGTTAGAGCGGGAAGGCCCGCCGGAGCGAGCCCTCCAAAACTCCTGAGCTTGGGGCTCGTTCAGGCGGCCGAACTCGCCTGCTGCAGTCCGATCGCCTGTGAGTCCTCAACCGGAAAGTACTCGTTCTTGCTGGTGTCGCCAGTGGAACCGTCAATGAACGACCGGACCTCCTCGACCGACCCAGCCTCCCAGAAGCAAACCGCTTGGTTCCCATCTTGGCTGGGAAGCATGAAATTGAGCGTCATCCCGGAAGGGATCTTCTCGATCGTTGATCCGACAAGCTCCCCAAATTTCTCGGGGTCTTTGATGTCGTGCATTGCGATGACGTGCATTGATGTTCTCCTCACATGCAGCCCCCGGTCTGAAGCCGGTGGGTATGAGATCCCGTCAGGGGATTGGCTGGGCGGAGACCGATCAAGTCGGCAAGGTACCTCTAGCGTGGTCTGTCGGCTCGGTCAGGCGGCCTCGATCAACGTAGTCGGCTTCCGTAAGCACCGCGTAAAAGTCGATCTCGAAGGGCGGGCGCTCCCAGGTGCCCGGTCGCCCAGGAGTTTTGGCACTCCGGTATTCGCAATCCAACAGGGAATATTCCCGAACGCTCGCCTGCCCGAGCGCACCCTTGCCTGAATTGCCGATAAACATCACTCCGCATCTCAGTCCTTCGGCGCTGCCGCAGGACCCCTCTTCGAGTGAGTCGGCGCCAGGACGACGCTCCCATGGCTTCAGAAGCATCTGCAGGCCCTCGACGCTGAGGCCATCTCAGAGCACAACTCAGCCGATCAGCCTCGCCCTTACGGTGGCCGCGATGTTCATGCGCAGCGCTCGCCGGGTTGCATGCGCGGCGGCGAGCAGGGCGAGAGCCAGCGCCGGGAGGATCACCAGCAGGAAACTGGGCGGCTTCGGGTGCAGGCCGATCTCGAACCACGCTTCGGAGATCCGCTTTGAGAGAGGGGAGGCGATCAGGATGCCGAGGGGGATCGAGAGGGCGGCCGCAAGCAGCGTTTGGGTGAGCGCCTCGCCGGCGACTGCAGCCCCGATTTGGCGCCGTCCATAGCCGAGCGCGGCAAGCGTCGCGAACTCGCCACGGCGATCAAGATAGGAGAGCGCCAGGGTGGAGACGAGAAAGAGGGCGCCGACCCCGAGGCTGATCGCCTGCAGGACTGAGATCAGGCCGGTCAGCTCGTTAAGCAGTTCTCGCTCGGCCGCAAGCGCCGACGCCTTCGAGGTCACCCGCGCTACGGCCGGGTTCGGCGCGCAGCCGGCGGGCGTCGGCCGGGCTGGCGGCGACGAGGACACTCGTCGCCCGACCCGGAAGCCCGAGCAGGCGTGCCGCCTCGACCCGCGGCAGGTAGGCCTGTTCGGTCGCCAAAGTGCGCGCGACGCCACCTACCCGGACGCTCGCCCTCCGTCCGGCGGTGCGCAGGGAGATCGCGTCTCCGGCGCCGACTCCGAGCCTGCTCGCGGTCTGTTCGCTCAGCACGATCCGGCTGGGTCCGGGGCCGCTGCCCGAGGTCAGGTCGAGCCGCAGCAAGTCCGGCCGCCGGGGCAACCCGGCGAGCTGGACCCCGGCCCCGCCGTCGCCTGCCCGCAGCTCCGCCGGCCCCTTGACGGTCGCCTCGGCCCGGTCAGCTCCGGCCCGCTTAGCGAGCTCCACCACCCGACCGACGGGCAGGGGCCGGGACAGATCGGCCGAGTGGGTCCAGTCCTGGCCGGCGAATGCCGCGTTGACCGAGCTGTCGGTTGAGGAGACGAGGATGTTGAGCGCGGCGCCCAACCCGACCGCGCCGGCGATGCTGACGACCGTGGCGGCGCTCAGCAGCGGCCGGCGCAGCAGGCCGCGCAGTCCGTAGGTGAGTGCCGGTGGCCCCAGCGCCGTCAGGCGCTGCAGCCAGCGCGGCAGCTCGAAGGCGCCGACGCTCTCGCCGCGAAGCGCCTCTATCGGGTCAAGGCGAGCGAGCTGATAGGCGGACAGGAGAGCGGCCAGCAGTGTCGCGAAGATGGCCAAGCCCACAGCCAGCGCGAGCGGTTTGAAGGCAAGTGGATACCGCGTCTCCGGGAAGCCGACCGCGCCCGAGTACACGTCAGCCACCAGCCGACCGACTCCGATTGTTGCGCCGACCGCCATCAATGCGCCCAGGGCCGCAAGCGCAGCCGCCAGCAACATCACGGAGCCGACCACCGTGCACGGCGAGTAGCCGATCGCGAGCATGGCGCCCAGCTCGCGGCGCTGCGCACTGACCAAGCGTCGCAGGCTGAGCGCGATCAGCAGCAATCCGACGATCCCGAAGACGAAGCCCATCACCGGGGCGAAGATCGAGAAGCTGTGGATGTCGGCCTCGGTCAGCCGCCGCCCGTACTGACGGGAGCGCGGCGTCACCTGCGCCGCGGGCAGTCCGGCGGCAAGCCGCTTCGCGGCCGCCCCGTTGCCGCCGCCCGGCAGGTCGACCGCGAGGTCGTTGGCGCGACCGCGCATGCCGGTGAGCTGCTGCAGCGAGCTGCGCGGGAGGAAGACAATCGCGAGGGAGCCGCGCTGAGGGACGAGGTAGTCGGGGTTGGCGGTCGCAAGCAGGTACTCAGGGCTGCGCGCCAGCCCTCGCACCCGCACCGAGAAGGCGCGATCGGCGACACGTAGCCGCAGGCGCTCACCGGGCTGGATGCCAACCCGATGCGCGTAGTCGGCATCCACCGAGGCGCCCGCGCCCGGTGGAACGCCCTGGGCAAGTCCCTGCCCGGCCGTTACGGCGAGCCGGTTGAGCGGCGTGCCCACCGGCATGCCAACGACCTCGGCCGCCGTCCGCGAGCCACCGTGGAGGGCGGCGCCATCGAGGATCAGCCGAGTCTCGACGCGGCCTGCCCCGGCGTCTTCCGCGCGACGGCGCAACTGCCAGGTCGGCAGTGGAGCGCGCAGCCGCACATCGAGGTCAGCTAGCGCGTAGCGGGAGTAGAAGCCGTCGCGCGTCGCTTCGACGCCATGCATTGCAAGCGCGATGCCCGCGGCGGTCCCCGGGCCGGCGCCGATCACGATCACGATCAGGACGGCGCGCAGACCCATCGCGCGCAGATCTCGATAGGCCTTGCGCCAGAGCATCAGCCCGCAGCGGCGCGGGGCGCGGCAGTCGGCCTCTCGACGAGCCGCCCGTGTGAGAGCTCGACGACGCGGTCTCCGCTCCGTGCGATCGCCGGGTTGTGACTGACGATCAGGAATGTGGCGCCGGTCTCGGCGTTCAGATTGCGGATCAGCTCCAGAACCCCAGTCGAGGACTCCTCGTCGAGGTTGCCGGTCGGCTCGTCGGCGAGCAGCAGTCGCGGTCGCTTGGCAAGGGCGCGGGCGATCGCGACGCGCTGTTGCTGGCCGCCAGAGAGCTGCGCCGGAAAGCGGCCCGCGCAGTCCCCGAGCCCAACGCGCTCAAGCAGCGACTCTCCGCGCTCGCGCGCCTCGCCGCGCTCGACGCCTGCAACCCGCACGCCGGCCTCGACGTTCTCCAGCGCGGTCAGGGTTGGCAGCAGGTTGTAGAACTGGAAGATGAAGCCGACCGAGCGGGCGCGGTAGGCGGTCAGCTCGGCATGCGAGGCGTGTGTCAGCTCGGTTTCGCAGGAGACGACGCGGCCGCTGTCGGGCCGGTCGAGGCCGCCGATCAGGTTGAGCAGCGTCGTCTTTCCGCAACCTGAGGGGCCGTGCACCACGACCATCTCTCCGCTGCCGATCTCCAAGGAGAGGTCGTCTAGGACATTCTGCGTGGCCGTGCCGCTCCCATAGGACTTGGCGACGGCCTCGAGGCTAACCAGCGACTTGGCCATATTCCTCCCTATTTCTGCCCCAGGTGCCTGCGCACCAGGTCGACCAGCTCGGCGACATGCTCGTCGAGGAGCGAGGAGCAAGCGTGACGCCCCCGGTGGCGGCAATGCACGAGCCGCGCGGTGCGCACCGCCCGCAGCTGTTGGGAGCACGCCGTGGTACTCAGCCCAGTGACCCGTGTCAGCTCGCCCACGGAAAACTCGCCGGTCGCGCGAAGGTGTAAACGATCCGCATCCGGCCGGGGTTGGCCAACAGCCGGAAGACCTCGCAGAGTCCTTCCTCGTGCTCGGTCCAGGCCAGCGCTTGGCAGGCGGCGCGTTGCTCGCCGCGAGTACCCACCGAGGCCATTCTTCATCATATGCATAAGTTCGTAACTATGCATATTTGAGAACCGGTGAAGCGAAGCCGATCAAACGCCCCGCATCGAGCGACGCGAAGCAATCGCCGGCTCCCGGATTCGACCGGCGCTGCCGACCCTCGCGGTGACATTCCCAGATGCTCGCAGGAGCGAGCGCAACTACGCTTGGCATATATGCGTCTGAGCTTGATGCGAAGCGGAGAGGGAATCGCAGGGAGTGCTGCGCTCCTGCTTTTCATCTCTACCTATCTGAACTGGTTTGGAACTAAGACTGTCCAAGAAGGGAATCTGCTGTCGTACCTGAACCTCTTCGGGCCGCGTGCGCTGAATGCGTGGCAGGCACTCGATTTCGTCCCGCTTGTCATCTTGATCACGACTACCACCGCGTTGATGGCATTTGTGATGCGGTTCGGCGGCGCTCCTCGGAGGATTCTGGCTCTGACAGACGCGTCGGTGGCGCTCCTCGGTTTCGTTTCGGCCGGCTTGATCGTCGATCAGATCGTCAATCCGCCTGTCATTCGTCAGGTCGCTGGGGAAGTGCGCCTGGAAGCCACCATCTTGTTCCCGATCTACCTATCCCTTGCCTTGGCCGCAGCAGTCGCCCTGGGAGCCCTCATCGCGCTGCGCGAACCGGGTTTCCCAGGCGCGGGATTTCGTGTTGCGGAGCCTGGCACCCCTGCTCACGATGCGTAGCCAAGCCTCCCATGAGTTGGTCAGCTATCGGTCAATCCGGCTTCCCGCTCTGCGGGTGGCTGCTTAGCGGCGCGTCAGCGCCCGCGGGGGCCCTACCCCACGGTCGACCTACCGAGGGCGCGCCGTCGCCCCAGCGAGAGGCGGGGACCACCACGGGAAAAGGGTGGCGGTTTACCTTTGTCAACCGACCGGTTTACCCAACCCGCGAGGCTGCCGCCGCTGCGGATGATCTGAGCAGAAATCCTGCAGCGCAACTCCCTACGAACCGCGCTACGGCGTCGAAAAGGCAGCTCCCGTGGGAAGGAGAACCAATGAAGATCTTTGCGATCTTGCGGCGCCGAGGTTGGCGGACTCCCGAGGATCTCAAAGAGGCGGCGGAGCGCTCGGCCCAGGTTGGCGATGAACAAATGCTCGACCGGGTGCGCTGGATTCGCAGCTATGCGCTCCAAGAGGAGGAGGGCTCGGTCGGCACCATCTGTATCTACGAAGCTGTAGATGAGGATGCGATCCACGAGCATGCCAAACGAGCCGACCTTCCCGTCGACGAGATCATTTCGATTGCCGACACGATTGTCGTCAGGCCAGATCCAGAGACAGCGGCGACCTAGGCAACCGCTTCAAACTCAAACGCCCGGTCGCCTCCGAGGCGGCCGGGCGACCATAGCCGCATCTTTCCGCGGTGGGTCAAGGGTCAGCGGTACCTGTCTGACATTGGTCAACCGACCGGCTTATCCGACCCTGAGGCTCGTCGCTCTCGATGCGCGCTACCTGCCGAGCGATGGTGAACCGGGGAGGACC
The DNA here is from genome assembly GCA_963712325.1 of uncultured Solirubrobacterales bacterium. Taxonomy (GTDB): domain Bacteria; phylum Actinomycetota; class Thermoleophilia; order Solirubrobacterales; family 70-9; genus VRUE01. Next base: position 97,766 of record CAVQHG010000007.1, on the reverse strand, counting down.
GGGCGGCTGCCCGGCCCTCTCCGGTGATATTCCGGCCTGGCCCGCCGAGGTTTCCTAGGCGGAGAGGCAGTAGGCAAAGGCGGTGATCGTCGAGTTGCCGCCGGAGGCGTTTTTCCCGAACACCCGCCAACCGTTGCCGAAGCGGAGGAGACGCTTGACTTCCCATAAGTCCTGACCGGAGTTTTCGGTCTCGAACCCGCCGGAAATCACCTCCTGCCCAGCTGGACAGGTCGCGGTTGCGCCTTCCGAGCCACCGTTGGCGGTGACTGTGCTGGTCGTCGACACCTGATTGATGGCCTTGAGCTGAGAGTTGCCGACGGCATTCGCCGCGATCTTCTGTTGGGTCACGGCGTTCGCCGCGATCTTCGTGTTCGTCACCGCGTTGTCGGCGAGTTTGGTGGTGCTCACCGCGTTGTCGGCGAGTTTGGTGGTGCTCACCGCGTTGTCGGCGATCTTCTCGTTCGTCACCGAATCTTTGGCGAGTTTCTCGGTGGTCACCGCTTCTTTGGCGATCTTCTCGGTGGTCACCGCGTTGGGGGCGATCTTGTCGACGGTCACCGCGAAGACGGCGAGTTTGTCGGTGAGGATCGACTCGGCCGCGATCTTGTTCGTCGATACGGCGTTGTCACGGAGCCGGTTGGTGGAAACCGCGTTCTTCGCCAGCTTGCCGGCCTTGACCGCTTCCGGCCCGATTTTCCCGACCTTCACGGCGTTTCTCTTCAGCTGCCTGGTGCCGACGGTGTTCTTGCCCAGCGCGGCGAATGCGGCGCCGCCGGCGAGCACGAAGAAGACGGCTATCGAAGACATCACGTTCGCGTAGGTGAGCCGCCTGCGTATTTGGTTCACGAGTCTCTCCTTGATTCGAGTTGAGATGGGAGGAGAGACCAGGACGAGCCTCCCTTTCGTCCGGGTTCTCTGGTCCCGGACTGCAGGATGCGACCACCATGGCACTACGGGCCGGCCAAGTCAACGCGCGGCCCCGCAGCTCTGAGCGCAGGGTGTCGCCGAATCCGATGCAGGAGGTGGCCCCCGCGTATCCCAGCACGCGCAGCATAGGATCGAGGGCGATTGTGGCTGAGCGATCCCTCACCGATCTCGTCGCCTGCCCGCCTCCCGGTCAAACTGGCTTCGACGGGCGGGAGGATCGTCACGCCCGAGCTCGTCGCCGCGGTATGCGAGGCCGGCGGCCTGGGGACGATTTCGAAAACCCGAGCTCGGCCGATGAGGTCCAGGCCGGGGCTTTGGCGGGCCAGCTTCGCCCGGACGGACTGGCCATTGCTCGCGCTGAAGGGGCGGAGGCCGACTCGCCGCTACGCCCTGGCGCGGCTCGCCGTGTGCGACCGCTGCGGCGAGCGCATGTACGCGGGCACCAGCGGGTACGCGCGCAAGTCGGATGGCAAGCGGTGGCGCCGGTACGTGTGCGCGAACGTGCGCTTCTCCACCGGGCTCTGCGACCAGCCGCCCATCGACGCCGAGAGGATCGACGCGGCCGTCGTCGCCCACCTCGACGAGCTGTTCGTGGACTTCGAGTCCTGGCGAGCCGAGCTGGCCGAGGCGCGGGACGGGCAGCGCAGGCTCGCCCAGGCCGCGCTCGACCGGACGGCGAAGGAGGCCGCCGACCTGGAGCGGCTCCTCGGAAAGGTGAGGGCCGACTACCTGCGCCAGCTGGAGGCCGACGACAAGAGCGCGGCGCGGGTCGCCTCCGACGCGGAGGAGGAACTGCGAGCGAGGGCCGAGCTGCTCGACGCGGAGGTCGAGGCGCGGAGGGCGGCGGTCAAGGAGGTGGAGGGGCCGAGCGACGACTCGCTGCTCGCCGCGTGCAACGAGCTCTCGAGGGCCATGAGGGGCGAGGGCGAGGGCGACTCGCTCGCCGACCTGAACGCTCGACTGCGCGACCACTTCGAGGAGTTTCGGCTCGACTCGCTGGACGACGGGACCGTCGGCGTGATGCCCGTGCTGCGGTCGGTGGCGGTGCCCTCGGGTTCCGACGTCACCGAGATACTCCGCGCCTGGCGCGAGGCGGGCGAACCCGGGCCGACGGAGGAGCAGCTTGCCGAGTACGAGCGGCTGCGGCGCGAGCAGACGAGCATCGTCAGCGCCGACGGGGCCGTGCCCGCCGAGTTGCCGCCCGGCGTGCCGGCCCTCATCTGGGCGACCGGCCGCTACGTGATGAGCCCGCCCGCGAGGGACTTGACCGTTACCGGACACAACTCACCGAGTTTTGGCACTCCGGTATTCGCGATCCAACAGGGGATATTCCCGAACGCTCGCCTGGCCAGCGGTCCTCTCCCCGGTGGCGGGCTCCGTTCGCCCAGCGTATGCTCTCCGTCGCATGAGCGACAAGCCGCACTTCACCGCCGATCAGGCCCAGAAGACCGGCCAGCGGATCGGAATAGATTGGGACACATCACCCTTCGGCGTTGAGCAGTTTCGGATGGGAATGGACGTGGAGCTGGAGCACGGCAAGCGAGATCCCGAAACGAACGTCACAGACGACGACGTGGTCGTGACCGCCAAGATCGCCCGCGCGCACCTCAACGAGTTCCCGGACTACTACACGCGCCTCGCGGTCATGGAGGCGGAAGCAGAGGCCTACTGGGCCTCCCACAGCGAGTAGTACGCAAGGCGCGGTGCGCCCCCCGCGAAGCGCCGCCCTGGGCTCGTGGCGCTACCCCTCGACGAGGGTCAAGATCGTCTCCGGGCGAACGCCATCGAATTTCATCGCCTCGGCCGCCGCCTCCGTCTGGAGTGCCTCTTCGAATGCGGCTCTGCTGGGCACCTCGAAGATCAACCCAACCCGATTCGACCCGGCCGGGTCCTTGAAGGTGCGTGCCGTCATCCCGAGGGATCCGAAAAGCTCTTCTCGTTTGGGAGAAGCGAGCCAGTGGTCGACGTCATCTACCTCGTGAAACGCAAGCAGAGTCTCCATCGTTCTTCGTCCTTCCCTTCCCCCCGGCTTCAGACCGTTTGACGAGTGTCCCGGAGAGGGCGACGCTTTCGCTCGCGGGCAGGCGGAAGCGTGGAGCCGTATCGCTCGGGACAGTCCTTGTTGGCAGCCCGCAGGGCACATTGCTCCGTTGACCAGACCACGTCTTCGCCGTGGCCACCACCCCCAACTCCAACTGGGATGACGAACCTGGTCCTGAATACACCTCCCGCGGGCGATTGCAGCGGCGGCAGCGTCGCAAGCTGGTGAACCGGTGACAAGGTCAAACGGTGTCCCTCTCATGAGAGGCCGGCTCCGGTTTGGGCCCGCAGCGCCCTGTCCCCGCTCGACGGTTCTGCGGTCCGGGGCGAAGGAGGCAAGGCGCCTTGAAGGGCGATTGATCCAGCTACCGCCGGCGCTTGATCGTGACGACGATCCTTCCGCCTAGCGTGCAGCGCTTGATCTCGTCGGGCAAAGCGCTCGCATGCGCGGTGACCCGGTCACATCGACCGTGGATTTTGATCTTTTCCTTAAGGCGCTCACCCGGTTTCATGAAGAAGAAGTACGCCGCGTGGACCTTGAGAGGCACCTGGAATTCGCCATAGGGCTGCGGCATCGTGTCAACGTAGACGCCTTCGCTTGACCGGACCGCTTCCGGCACCGGTCGGTCCTGGAAGCAGGACAATGCCTGGTGCTTTTTGTTGCGCCGGGAGAAGTGGATCATCACTTTGCGCGTCTGCGGCCGCAACGTCGGGCTTAACACCACTCCCAGCTTGCCCTTGACCGTCTTGCAGGTGGGTTGGGGCGGTTCGGGGAAGCGCGCCGTCGGAGGGCAGTAGTTCGAGGTCTGGAAGCCGCTGACGTCCGCTTCCAGCTTCGCCTGCCCACCGATCGCGGCGGGCATCGTGACGTCGTCGTGGATGACGCTGACGACCGAGCGCCGCGGCTTACCGAGATTGAGGGACAGTTCCTCGTTGACCGTCTTCGCATACCCAGGCGCACAATCCCTGAGGCTGTCCCAGGTCCAGTCGTACTCGACGTGGCCGGTGACGTTAACCGTGACCGGGTAGCTCCTGGCGAGCCGGAATATGGTCAGATTTCTCGCTCTGGGGCTTCCGCGCCCCCATTCGCGGCCGGCAACACCACGAGCGCCGCCATTGCGATGAAGAGGACAGCAGCCAGGAATCAACGCGACACCGTCTCAGCATACTCCCTGGTCCGATGGCGGACGCAGGGAGCGCACCCACCGATTCCAGGCGCGGAGCAGGCTCGGTGCCGAAGTGTTAAGGGCCTTAGGTCGCCGCCCAGATGACCCACCGGCCGGGGATGCCCTTCAGCTCATGCTCGCCGCGCTCGTCGAAGGTCAGCTGGCTGCCGATGACCAGATCCCGAACGGTTCCCGAGACGAGAATCTCACCGGCCCCGGCAAGCCCCATGATGCGTGCCGCGAGGTGGACGGCGAGTCCCGCGACGTCATCGGGGCTGCGCTCGACTTCGCCGGTGTGCAGCCCGCTGCGGACCTCGAGTCCGAGGTCGCGGGCGTCGGTGATGACCTGCTCCGCGCAGCGCACTCCCTCACCCGGGCCGGTGAAGATGGCGAGCACGCCGTCACCGGTGCTCTTGATGGTCTCCCCACCGTGAGCCGCGACAGCGGCTTGGGCGCGATCGAGGTGCCGCTTGAGCACATCCGACCAGGCCTGGTCGCCCGATTGCGCCGCGTGCCGGGTCGAGTCGACGAGGTCGGTGAATAGGACGGTGGCGAGGACGCGGTTCGTCGGCGGCGCCGGCGCCGTGCCGGTGACGAACTCCTCGATGATTCCGGCGAGAAGGTCGATATCGACCGCATAGACGATCGCCGTGTCGCCCGGTATCTCGCGCAGGCTCGCGTCGGGAACGAGATCCGTGAACTCACGCACGGCCTCCACCGAGGCGAGCTTCTGGTCGCGCGGATGCAGGGCCAGGGTCGGGACCTGAACCAGCGGCAGGACATCGCTGATGTCGCTCGTCAACGACATGCGCAGGAGCCGCGCAGCCTGGCGCGGGGTGGTCGCGGTCCGGAAATAGCGATCGAGCATCTCCCGGCGAACCGGATCGGCCGCCCATTGCGGAGCGTAGAGCTCGACTATCGGATCCGGCCAGTCGGTGAAGTCGGCCAGGCCCTGCGCCGCCGAGTCGGCAAGCTCCGGGGAGCTCGCGGCACCTCCGCGCACGGTGGGGGAAAGGCCGACCAGGCCGCTGACCCGCTCCGGTCGGGTGGCGGCGAGAAGGGCAAGCGAGCGGGCCCCGTCGAGCGAGCCCATGAGCACGGGGCGCTGTGCGCCGACGGCGTCGATCACCGCCAGGGCGTCCTCCGCATGGGCTTCAAGGGTCAGGTCGTCCTTGATCGGGTCCGAGACCCCCGAGTCGCGTCGGTCGTAGCGAATCACCCGCGCGAACCGACCCAGCCGCTCGAACAACCGGGCCGCCTCGGGGAAGCACCACACCGTCTCGATGTTCGACGCGGTACCGCCGTTCAACAGAAGGTCGTGATCGCCGGACCCGTGCACCTGATAGGCGATCGCGAGTTCGCCGCTCCGGGCGTAGTGGGTCTGCGGTCGTTTCACGAACCGACCCTACCGTCGCACCCTCCGCGACGGCGCAGCCCGGCAGCACGCCAAGCATTCGGCGTGACTTCTGCGATCAGCTTCAGCCAATCACAGGGAGCCTGCGACCACCATGCCGGAGCTTCGATCCGTTGGCTCCGCGAGAAGCGGGACGACGTGCTCCTTCATCCACGGTCCGCCGATCTCGGACTTGATCCGCTCCTCCGTCTCCAGGTCGGGAAACGTGAGGACAAGGATCGCCTGCGTCTCGTCCACCTGGATGAGGCTGGCCGCCAGCCCGCCGGCCTCGACGAGCCGCTGACAAGCTTCTTCGGCAGAGTCGACTACCGCGCTGGGCAAGGGTTCCTTGAACCTCAGATGGTTGACGACAACCCGCAAGGCCAGGATCCTAGCCCAGGGCCTGACGGCCTCGACCAATCCTCGTTCGTCCGTCCTGCCCCCCGGAAGGAGAAGGCAATGGAGACCTTGCTTGCGTTTCACGAAGTGGATGACGTCGACCACTGGGTCGCTTCTCCGAAACGGGAGGAGCTCTTTGGGCCGCTGGGAATGACGGCCCGCATCTTCAAGGACCCGGCAGGCTCGAATCGCGTGGGGCTGATCTTCGAGGTGCCCAGCAGGGCCGCATTCGAAGAGTCGCTCCAGACCGAGGAGGCGGCTGAGGCGATGAAATTCGACGGCGTTCGTCCTGAGACGATCGTGACCCTCGTCGAGGCGTAGCGCCACGACCTGAGGGTGGCAGACCAGGGCGCCGTTGGGTGCGGCGGAAATCGTCCGTCATGTGGACGAGCCGATAGTCGCGATCGAATACGTTGGCCCAGGCCCCGACGGCTCGGCAGCTTGGGATTAGGGTGCTCAGTTGTGATCGCCGTTGGCGCCCGCGGAGTGACGCCGAGGATGATCCACAACTGAGAGGAGAGGCAATGTCGGTCAAGCTGCATCGCTGCTCGATCATGTTCATGAAGAACAACGCCCATCCATGCTGGAGGGTGCAGAAGGCGCTCGACGAAGCCGGGGTCGAGTACGAGATCGTCAAGCACCCCGCGTTCCCGCGGAGCCGGCGGTCCGCCTACGTCGAGCTCACCGGCGGAGAGAGCGCCCTGCCCGCGATCGAGCTCGAGGACGGCACCGTGATCCGTGAAGAGTCGAAGGACCTCGCCGAGAGGATCCGGGAGGGCCGCCTGACCGGCTGACGCTGGGGGCTGCGCTCCAACGGTCCAGTTCGTCCGCGCCTTCGTCGCATCCGGGGACTCAAGAACCGTCCGGCGTGCCGCCGGTCAGCTCCTCGACCCGCTCCCTGAACACCCGCCAGCGGCGCTCGTTCGAGTGCACGAGGACTGCCGTCTGAGTGGCGAGGTCACCGGCATGGTCGATCAGATCGCAGGCTGAATGCAGGATGGGCGGGTATGCCCTCGGCCCGGCCAGGTCGGCGCGCACTCCCGTCGGCGACAGGTCCAGGGTCTCCAGGATTGTCCCCGCCCGCTCCAGGTTGCGCGCGAGGAGGCTCATCGCGGCCGCCGCCTGCCAGTCGTTGGAGATGATCCGATGACGCTCGGAGATCAGGTCAGCGAGCTCGGGAAACTGGAGGAGCCCCTCGGCCACGGCCCAGCTCGCCTCCATCGCCGCGGCAAGCCACTCGCCGGCCTGCGCGTTGTCCTCCGCGGCCGCCTTCAGCTCCGCCCTGACCCGCGCGATCTCCGCCGGCTCTCCCTGTCCCTCCATGAAGAGGATCCCGGTCAGCTCGATCGCCCGCTCGTCGTTGAGGTCCTCGGCGCCCGAGTAGGGACTTCGCCGCCTCGGGCTTCCGGACCTCCACCGACGACCAGCGCTCCGCCAATGCCCGCAGGCCGGTCGAGGTCCGATCCAGCGACGCCGCCTGCTCGAGCGGTGCCCTCGCGTAGAACTTCTCGTGCTCGCGGTGATAGCGGGCGAGGTTGCTCGCCAGCTCCAGGAACGCCTTTTGCGCCATTCGCCTCAGACCCTACGCTTCGGCGGCACTTCCTTCAGAAGAGGCTGGCCTGGGCGGGCCGACCCCGGCGGGCGGGATGCGCAGCGGCCTGCCGCTCATCCCGCCTGCGCGGTCCCCGTCCCCTCGTTCGCCCCCAGCCCCTGACGACGCCTGCGGTGCGGGCGCGCTCGGCGGGCCGCAGGTACCCGCGCCCTCCCTCGTAGAGCTTCTCGTAGCGTGGCACCAGATCGGGGCGTTTCTCCTTCAGCCAGCCGAAGAAGACGTCGCGGACCTCGCCGCGCAGGTGCAGGGCGACGCCGCCGAGGAATGAGGCGCGCGCCTTGCGGGCGCGATCGACGATCGGCCGCACCTGCTCCTCCGAGTCGTTGATCCCCGGCATCAGCGGCGCGATCAGGACCCCGGACTCGATGCCGCGGCGGCGCAGCTCTGCGACCGCGTCGAGCCTTGCCGCGGGGCTCGGCGTGTGCGGCTCGGTCGCCCGCCAGGCGTCCTCGTCGAGGGTCGGGACCGAGAGGTTGACCGAGACTCGCAGCCCCCTCTCCCGCATCCGCTCGAAGAGTTCGACGTCGCGCATCGCCAGGGGCGACTTGGTCAGGATCGAGACGGGCGTCTCGGCCTCCTCCAGGGCGGCGAGGATCTCGGGCATCATCCGGTAACGGCTCTCGACCCACTGGTAGGGGTCGGTGTTGGTGCCCAGGGCGACCAGCTCGCGCCTCCAGCTCGGCCTGGCCAGCTCCGCCCGCAGCAGCTCGGGCACGTTGACCTTGACGACGATCTCCCGCTCGAAGTCCCGGCCGGCGTCGAGGTCGAGATAGGTGTGAGATTTTCGAGCAAAACAGAAAACGCAGGCATGGGTGCATCCCCTGTAGGGGTTGATCGTCCACTCGAAGCCGTAGCGGCCGCCGGGCACGTGGTTGAGCGCCGAGCGGGCCCTGACCTCGTGGAAGTTGATCCCCATCGCCTCGGGGGCGTCGAAAGTTCGGACCACGCTGCCGTCGCCGACCCCCGGCAGCCTCATGTCGCGCTCGACTCTCTGCTCGTCCCATCTCATGATGCGAACACATGTTCGCATCGCCCCAGGACGGACTCAGCGGCCGGGCAGCTCGCCGCGGATCACGTAGCGGAGCACGTCGACCACCTGCTCTGAGGTGCGAGCCGTCGCCTGGGCGGCCCGGTCGACCTCCTTCAGCGCATGGTCGAGCTCGCCGTCGTGGAGGGTGACGATCGGCTTGCCGAGGGCGGCCGCGTACCCGGCGTCGAAGGCGGCGTTCCACTGCCGGTACTTGTCGCCGAAGCGGACCACGACGACGTCGGCAGCGCGGATCAGGGTCTGGGTGCGGACCGCGTTCACGCCCGCCCCCATGTGGTCGCGCCAGAACGGCTCGCCCTCCTCGCCCAGGGTTCCGACGCCGGCGTCGTCTGAGGCGGCGTGATCGGTGACCGGCGCCGAGAGCTCGACCGGCAGCCCGGCCTCGCGGACGCCGGCCTCGATCCGCTCGCGCCAGTCCGAGTGGATCTCGCCGGAGAGGTAGACCTGCCAGGTGCGCTCCGCCATCGGCGGGCATCCTACCGCTGCTAGCCTAATTGACGTGAACGTAAGGAAGCGATTTGGCGTCGACGCCAACCACGAGAGCTACCGCTGGTGGGCGCTCTCCTGTACCAGCCTCGGCATGCTGCTCGTCGCCACCAACTCGGGCACCCTGATCATCGCCCTCCCCGACCTGGAGCGCTCGCTGGGGACGAGCCTGCTGCAGCTGGTCTGGGTGATCCTCGCCTACATGATCTCCTCGACGGTGCTGGTCCTCACCGCCGGGCGGCTCTCCGACCTCTTCGGCCGCAAGTTTGCCTTCGTCGGCGGCTTCCTCCTCTTCGCCCTTTCCTCGCTCGGCGCCGGCTTCTCGGCGAACGGCACCGAGCTGATCCTCTGGCGGATCGTGCAGGGAATCGGCGGCGCCTTCATCTTCGCCAACGGCCCCGCCCTGGTCACCGACGCCTTCCCGGCCGAGCAGCTCGGGCTGGCGATGGGCACGAACACGATGGTCGCCGCGGTCGGGCTGGTGATCGGCCCGGTGCTCGGCGGCGCGCTGGTCTCGATCGCCTGGCAATGGGTCTTCTGGTTCAACGTGCCGCTCGCCCTGCTGGGGGCGGCCTGGTCGGCGGCGACGCTGCGCGAGCTGGCGACCCGGGACGCGACCCGCGGTCTCGACCTGGCCGGCACGAGCACCTTCGTCGTCGGCCTCACCGGACTCGTCTACGGAATCTCCCGCGGCGGCATCTCCGGCTGGAACGACCCGCTGGTGGTCGGCTCGCTTGCCGCGGCCGCCGTCCTCCTGCCGCTCTTCGTGGCGATCGAGCATCGCTCCCCGGCCCCGATGCTCGACCTCTCGATCTTCCGCAACCGGATGTTCGCGGCGGCGACCGGCGCCGCCTTCATCAATGGGCTCTCCAGGTTCGCGCTGCTCTTCGTCTTCGTCTTCTACTACCAGGGGGCGCAGGGCGACGACCCGATCACCGCCGGGATCAAGCTCGCCCCGATGGCGATCGGGATGCTGGTCGCCTCGCCATTGGCCGGCATCTGGGCCGACCGCCACGGCTCGCGAACCCTGGCGGCGTCGGGAATGCTGGTCACGGCCGCGGCGCTGGCCGGGATGACGACCCTGCAGGCCGACAGCCCCTACTGGGACAGCATGCTCTGGCTCGCCCTGGTCGGGGTCGGCTCGGGCATGTTCAACTCACCCAACACGGCGGCGATGATGGGCACCGTGCCGGCCGAGCGGCGCGGGATAGCGGCCGGCGCGCGCACCATGCTCCAGAACACCGGCGCCGTGATCTCGATCGCCTTCGTGCTCGCGATCGTCACCGCCGCGATTCCCAAGCCCGTCCTCTTCAAGATCTTCTCGGGGCTGGCGTCCGGCCTCAGCGGCGCCGAGCTCGCCCCCTTCATCGACAACATGCACACCGCGCTCTGGGTCCTCGCCCTGACCTCGCTGCTCGGCGCCGGCGTCTCGCTCCTGCGCCCGCGCCATGCGCCGCTGCCCCGGCGCTCGGGGGCGGACGGGCTGGCGGCGAGCGAGGAGGCGATCGTCGAGGACGTGAGGGCGGCGCCATGAGTACGGAGCTGCGCATCGGCGAGGTCGCGAAGCTGACCGGCACGACGCCGCGCACGATCCGCTACTACGAGGAGATCGGGCTGCTGCCCGAGCCCGGCGACCGCGAGCCGGGCGCCCACCGCAGCTACGGCACGAGATGACGTCGAGCGGCTGACCGAGATGCTGCGGCTGAAGGACCTCCTCGGCCTCTCGCTCGAGGAGCTAAAGGAGCTTGTCAGCGCCGAGCAGGCCCGCGCCGCGCTGCGCCGCGAGTGGCGCGGCGGGATCGAGGACCCGGTGCGCCGCAGGCAGGTGCTGGAGGAGAGCCTCGGCCACATCTCGCGCCAGCTCGAGCTCGTGCGCCGCCGCCGCGAGGAGATCGCAAAGCTCGAGGAGGAGCTGCTCGCGCGACGCAGGCGGGTCCGCGGCCTCATCCGCTCTGCTCCTCGAAGTGCTTGCTGAGCATCGTCACCTGGCCCTGGTAGTTGGAGCCGAGCTCGGCGCCGTACAGCCGCTCGGCCGGGGCCCCGGTCCGTTCCAGGGCCAGCTTGCAGACCGGCTGTCGGTGCTCGACCATGAATGAGACGTCGCGGGCGCGGACCTCGAGCGCCGCGCGGCTCCCGTGCCGGTCTCCCGACGGGTCGTAGCCGAACCCGGGGTCGAAGAAGCCGGCGTAATGGGTGCGCAGCTCGCCGGCGGTCGGGTCGTAGGCCATCATCTCGGCGGCGATCTGGGGCGGGATGCAGACGCCCTCTGCCGAGAGCAGCAGGTAGAAGATCTCCGGCTCCAACACGATGCGGCCGCCGCGCTCGGGCAGCACCGGGTCCCAGTAGTCGGTCCAGCGGTAGGCGCGGACGCGGGAGAGATCGATCGGCAGGCTGTTCTTCTTCGCCCGATAGCCGACGATCCGGTCGCTCGGCCCCGAGAGGTCGACGCTGAGGAAGAGCCCGTCGGCGAGCGCCAGCTCGGACTCGCGCAGGGCGTGCGAGTCGAGGTAGAGGAGCGGGAACTCGGCCTGCAGGCGGCGGATGTCGTCGTCGTCGAGTCGCGGGTCACCGCGCGAGAGGCGGAGCTGGTTCAGCGAGAGCCCCGACTGCACCTGGATCGCGAAGGAGCGCGGCACCACCTCCAGGTAGAGCCTGCCCCGGTACCCGGGGCGGATCTCGTCGAAGCGATGGTTTCGATCGGTCAGCACCCGGGTGAAGACGTCGAGGCGGCCGGTCGAGCTCTTCGGGTTCGCCTTCGCGCGCACGTCCTCGGGCAGGGCCAGCTCCTCGATCAGCGGGACGAGGTAGGGGCGGTCGCGCTCGAGCACCGCTCCGTCGCGGAGATCGACCCTCTGGAAGGCGAGTCCCTCGATCTTCTCCTCGACCGTCGAGTCGACGTCGGGCAGGAAGCTGCAGCGCAGCGCCCAGGCGAAGTCCCCGAGGCGCAGATCGATGCTTGCCGGCTGGATCGCCTCGGGCCGGATCCGGTAGTCGCCGGAGGCGATCCATTCGGCCTCGATCGCCTCGCTCAGGGCCTGCGACGGGAAGACGCCCTCCGCCGCACTGATTGCGGTCTCGCTCCCGCTCATCGGCGCAGCCTATGTGGCGCGGCTGCGGCCCCCGCCCTGCCCCGCCGGCTTTTTCCGCTCTTTGGGGGGCTCGTTGCCCGCCGCAAGCCGCAGGGTCCGCTCGCTGGCCCGCTCCGTCGCCTCCGACATCGCGATCTGGAAAACGGCGAGCAGAGCCTGGGCGGCGAGCGGCCGCATCCGTTCCAGGGCCTCGAGGATCCGCGGCCAGTCCCGCTCGGGCCGCCCGGCGCGGTCGAAGGGCTCCCAGATCTCCCCGACGAAGAGGTCGACGAAGATCCGCGCGACGCCGTCTGCATGGCGGCGCAGCTTCTCGGCGGTGGCGAGGGCGGCATCAGGCCCGACGCCGAGCTCGGCGAGCTCCACCGCAGCGCGCTGGAGCCGCGGGCTGATCACCTCGACCTTCCCCTCGGGAAGGGCACGCAGCACGCCGAGCCCTTCGCCCCGGGCGATCAGCTCCGGGTCCACGGACTCTGCGCCCCAGATCGAGGCGATCTCGCCCGCCTCGTAGATCTCCGGCGCCTCGTCTTCGAAAGGCCTGCGCAGGGCGCGGGTGAAGTCGAAGATCTCCGAGGCTCCTCCGTCGCCGGCTTCGAATACCCGCCTGATCGCCTCCAGGTTGAGGCCGTCTGCCTGCATCTCCCGGGTCAGCTCGATCCTGGCGACGTGGTCCTCGTTGTAGTAGCCGGTCCGCCCGCGAACCACGGGCGGCGGCAGCAGGCCCCTGGTCTGGTGCGCGCGGATGTTGCGCACCGTCATCCCGGTGCGCTCGGCCAGCTCCCGAATCGTCATCTCACCCTTCTCGGGCTTCGTCATCTCTCAGCGCATGGTAAGCGGCAGGCGCTGTCCGTTCATCTCCTGCGCCGCGGGCGAGCAGAGGAAGCGGATCCCCTCGGCGATGTGCTCGGCGGGGGTGAAGGTCGGGAACTCCTTCCCGGGGCTCTCGGCGCGCATCGCCGGGGTGAGGATCGCGTCGACGACGACGATGTTCGCCGTCGCCCGGGTGCCGGCGAAGCCGTCGGCGAGCGCCAGCGTCCAGGCCTCCGCGGCGGCCTTGGCGGCGGCATAGGAGGCATTCTGGTTCGACGGGGCCTGGGCCTGCTTGGCGGAGACGAGGACGAAGCGGCCGGCCTCGGACTCCAGGAGCGCGTCGTGAAAGGCGCGGGTCGTGTGCTGGAGGGTCCGGATCAGCAGGTCGTGGAGCAGCTCCCAGTCCGAGAGCGGCGCCTCGTGAAGCGGCGCTCCCCCCCGCCAGCCGCCGACCAGGTGCAGGAGGGCGTCGACCCGGCCGAAGCGGTCGCGCAGCGCCGCGCACCAGGCGTGCGTCGCCTGCTCGTCGAGCAGGTCGACGACGCGGCCGTCCCAGCGCTCGGCGTCGGGCAGCGCGGCGCCGAGCTCCTGGAGCCGAGCGTGGTCACGGTCGGCCCCGGCGACGGTCGCGCCCGCGGCGGCGAGGCGCTCGGCAACAACCGGCCCCAGCCCGCCCCCGACCCCCGCGATCGCGATCACGCGGCCGTCGAGGGAGCGAAGCTCTCTGTCTGAGGTCTTTGCGAACATGCGTTCGATGCAGCTACGTCATGCCCATCCGCGTGCGCAAGGCGACATCGGCGAGAGACTAGCCGCCCTCTGGTTCACCCATGAGGGCTATGGCGTCTGGATCCCGCTCGGACACAGTCCTGACGCCGATCTCATCGTTGAAGGCGATCGGGGTCGACTGCTGCGGGTTCAGGTCAAGACATCGACCCAATTCCGCCGTGGACCGAAATATGCTCGCTTCGAGATCTCGCTAGGCGTCTCCATGGGGGAGGCAGGATTCGAACCTGCGTAGGCATAGCCGCTCGGTTTACAGCCGAGTCCATTTGACCGCTCTGGCACTCCCCCGAGCGTGAGGAGGCGATTCTAGAGGGACGGTCAGCCCGAGGCCGGCAGCTCGACGCCGAGGCGCTCGGCCATCCGCGCGTTGAAGGCGTTGAGCGCCGACAGTGGCCGCATAAATACCGTCAGGTCGGCGACCAGGCCCTCCTCGTCAAGGGTCAGATAGTCGATTCCCTCCAGCTCCAGGTCTCCGACCCGCGCCCTGAACCGAAGCACCGCCGTGCCGTCGCCGACCGCTTCGTCGGTGTAGGAGAAGTCTTCGAGCACCTCGGCGACGTGGGTGAGCACCGCCATCGCCGTCTCGCGACCCTCGAAGCCGCGGAAGAGGACCGGGCTGTGCAGCTCGACGTCCTCGCGCAGGGTGGCGGCGGCCGCCTCGAGGTCCTTCGCCTCGACCGCCTTGCGGAAGGGATGCCGGTCCGCCATCGCCCCCCACTCTACCGGCCCTGGCACCGGCGACCCGAATCGGAGATACTCGCGCCCGATGCCGTCCGATCGCTTCTACGCCCGCTTCTCGATGGGCCTCGGCACCGAGACCTTCCGCCGTCTCGGCAAGCTGAACACGCCCCTCTACAGGCTCAGCCGCGGCCGCCTCTTCGGCAAGGTGAACAAGGCGCCGGTCCTGCTCCTCACGACCACCGGTCGCAAGAGCGGCCAGAGGCGGACGGCCCCGGTGGTCTATCTCGACGACGGCGACCGCGTCTCGGTGATCAACACCAACGCCGGCCACGAGAAGGTCCCCGCCTGGTCGCTCAACCTGAAGGCGAAGCCGGAGGCCGAGATCCAGCTCGGTGGCGAGACCCGCCGGGTCGTCGCCCGCATCGCAGAGGGCGAGGAGCGCGAGGACCTCTGGCGTCGCCACAACGCCCAGTACGGCGGCTTCGACCTCTACGACGAGAACATCGGGCGCCACCCCGAGGTCTTCGTCCTCGAGACCGCGTCGTCCGGCGGAGGGGGGACGCGCGTCTCCGAGTGACGCGGGTCAGCCCGCGTCGCGCAGCATCTGCGCCTCGGGCAGGCGCTTCAGCTTTTTCAGCGTGTTGTTCTCGATCTGGCGGATCCGCTCGCGGGTGACCCCGAAGGTGCGGCCGACCTCCTCCAGCGTCAGCGGTTCGAGCCCCGTCAGCCCGTAGCGCAGCTCGATCACCTGGCGCTCGCGCTCGGGCAGCGCGTCCAGCGCCTTGCGGACCCCCTCCCGCTGCAGGTGCTCGCTCGCTTCCTCGAAGGGCTCGGCGACCGCGTCGTCGGCGACGAAGTCCCCCAGCTCGGACTCCTCCTCGTCGCCAACCGGTTTCTCCAGGGAAACCGGCAGCTGCGCGACGCGCAGGATCTCCTTAACGTCGGTCACCGACCAGCGCAGCTCGATCGCGATCTCCTCCGGCTCGGGCTCGCGCCCGAGCAGCTGCACGAGCTGGCGCTCCACGTAGGCGATCCGGTTCAGCTTCTCGACCATGTGGACCGGGATCCGGATCGTCCTCGCCTTGTCGGCGATCGCCCGGGTCACGGCCTGCCGGATCCACCAGGTCGCGTAGGTGGAGAACTTGTACCCGCGGCGATAGTCGAACTTCTCGACCGCCCTGATCAGGCCGAGGCTGCCCTCCTGGATCAGGTCGAGGAAGCTCAGCCCGCGCCCCAGGTAGCCTTTCGCGATCGAGACCACGAGGCGCAGGTTGGCCTCGACCATCTGCCGCTTGGCGATCATGTCGCCACGCTCGATCCGCTTCGCCAGTTCGACCTCCTGCGCGGCGGTCAGCAGCTCGACCTTGCCGATCGACCGCAGGTACAGGCGCAGCGAGTCGAGGCTCGGTTCGACCGTCAGGTCGAGCTCCTCCTTCTTCGCGCGGCCGCTCTCCGCGGCATTGCGCTGCTCTTCGTAGGCGCTGACGCCGTCCTCGGCGATGACTTCCACCCCGTGCTCAACCAGGTGCGCGTGCAGCGCCGAGACCTGCTCCTTGGTGACCTCGACCTCCTCCAGGGTGGCAGCGATCTGCTCGAAGGTGAGGAAACCGCGCTCCCGGCCGAGGGAGACCAGCCCCCGCAGCTCCTCCGAATCGGGAAGCGGCTGGTCTGCCGAGTTCTGACTCAGTCCCTCCGGGACTGTCTCCAGCGGCTCGATCTCACTACCTCCAGTCAACCCTTTGCCCTTACGGGACAACCGGCCCCAACGCTCCGGTCCCGGTGGAGTATAGGGAGATCACTACCCTTGATACGACCATGGCCGCACAGCCGACAACTCTCTCCGGCGCAGCGCCCGACGTGCAGGCCGGCACGCCGGCGACCCAGGTCAGCCTCTCCCGGGTCGGGGTGACCGGGGTCGAGAAGGTGATCCGGGTCAACGCCGACGGCGAGGAGAACCTCTACCACGCCGACTTCGAGTGCTTCGTCGACCTCAACCCGCGCCAGGCCGGGGTCCACATGTCCCGTTTCGAGGAGATCGTCGGCGAGGCGATCGACGAGGTCGTGCTCGGCGAGGCCTTCCGTGCTGAGGTTCTCGCCGCCCACATCGCCCAGCGCGTCCGCGAGCGCCAGGGCGGCCTGCGCGCGGAGGTCTCGGTGACCGCCCGCTACCCGCAGACGGTCACAACCCCCGCGAGCGGGCGCTCGACCCAGGAGATCTACGTGCTCTTCGGGACCGCGGTCGACGCCGAGAACGGCGCCAGGACCGTGACCGGGGTGCAGGCCCAGGGGATGACCGCCTGCCCGTGCGCGCAGGAGATGGTTGCCGGCCTCGGCCGGGAGCGGCTCGCCGAGAGTGGCTTTTCGCCGGAGGAGATCGAGCGGGCGATCGACGCCGTTCCCGTCGCCACACACAACCAGCGGGGGATCGGCACCCTCCACGTCGGCTGCCCCGAGGGAGGGCCCTCCTGGATCGATGCGCCACAGCTCCTGCGCATCGTCGAGACCTCGATGAGCTCCGAGATCTACGAGCTGATGAAGCGGCCCGACGAGCTGGCGGTCGTCGCCAGGGCGCACGAGCAGCCGCGCTTCGTCGAGGACTGCGTGCGCGAGATGGTCCGCCAGGTGGTGGAGAGCCGCACCGACCTCCCCGACGACGCCTTCGTGATGGCGCGCCAGGAGAACCTGGAGACGATCCACCGCCACAACGTCGTCGCCGAGCGCCACGGGCTGCTCTCCGACCTCCGCAGCGAGCTCACCGAAGGGGAGCACGCCGTCCGGCACGTGAGCATGCGCGAGTGGCTCGAGGCCTCGGGCGACCCGGCAAAGGGCTCGACCGCCGCCGACTGAGCGGTCAGGTCCCGCCGCGGCCGTCAGCCTCCCTCGCACCCGAGCCCGGCTTGGGCTCGGCCAACCTCCTGCGCAGCCCGAACAGGTAGTCGACGCCGCTGATCACGGTCGCGACGACGGCCGCGTAGACGAGCAGGTCGACCCACAGGGGCGCCGGGTTGGTCGCGATCAGCGCGAACACCGCCGCGATCTGCAGCACCGTCTTCGCCTTCCCCATCCAGCTGGCCGAGATCACGATCCCGCGCTCGGCGGCGATCGCCCGTGTCACGGTGACGGCGAACTCGCGCGCGATGATCACCATCGCGACCCAGGCGGCGAGCCGATCCAGGGAGACGAGCGAGACCAGCGCCGCGGCGATCAGCAGCTTGTCGGCGACCGGGTCCATCAGCTTGCCGAAGGTCGTCACCGCGTCCCGCGAGCGGGCGAAGTAGCCGTCGAGGCCGTCGGTCAGGGCGGCGAGCGCGAAGACCCCCGCAGCCAGCGCGTCGCCGTTCGGCGTCTCTCCGAGCAGGGCGACGACGACCACGGGGGCGGCCAGTATCCGCAGCAGGGTGAGCAGGTTCGGCAGGTTCAGGGGAAACATCGGCGCTCCTCAGGCAATCATCCTTCACCGGGAGGCGACGCTTCCCCCGGGGGAGGCACTTCTCCCGTGTCGAATGCCTCCGGGACCGATTCGGCCAGGTCGGCCCCGAGCAGGCGGCGGATGACGACCAGGTGCTGCGCCTGGCTCGCCGCGATCGAGGCCGCGAACGACCGCGGCGAACCGGTCTGCAGCTGCGGGACGTCGTCGAGGAAGTGGGTGAGCTCGATGCCGGTCAGTTCGTAGGCGAAGAGCAGGAATTCCCGTTCCCGCTTCAGCCCCGCGTCATCGACTTCTTCAGGTTCGGCCTCGATTTCCCCGCCGAGCCCGCGCATCGCCTTCGTGAAGCCGTCGACGTGTTCGTGCTCCTGGGCGATCAGCCGGCGGAACAGCCGCCGCGCCTCGGGCCTGCGCAGGAGCGGCAGCCCGGCGCGATAGGCCTCGATCAGGGTCAGCTCCTGGCCGATGGCGACGTTGAGGATCTCGGCGTCGGCGGCCTTTTCGGCCGCAATCCCGTCCGCGTCTCCACCGCCGCAGCCACTCGCCAGCAGCAGCGCGGCCGTGACTGCCACCGCAGCCGCCGCGCGCCCCCTCCCCTCCCCGGTCGCTCTCATCGCTCGATCGTATCCGCGCCCCGAGAGGGCACGTCGCCGCCGTCGGTGATTCAGTTCGGGCGATGGAGAGCACCACCGCGCTCGAGCGACTCGCCGAGGAGATACACGGCTGCCGGCGCTGCCCGCGGCTGGTCGAGTGGCGCGAGCAGCGGGCGGCGGACCCGCCGCGCCGATTCCGCGGCGAGCGTTACTGGGCAAGGCCCCTCGACGGCTTCGGCGACCCCGCCGCCCGGCTCGCGATCGTCGGCCTTGCGCCCGCCGCGCACGGTGCCAACCGAACCGGGCGGATGTTCACCGGCGACCGTTCCGGCGAGTGGCTCTACGCCGCCCTGCACAGGGCCGGGCTCGCCAACAGGCCCGCCTCGGAGCGACGCGGCGACGGGCTGCGGCTGCGGGGGGCCTACGTGACCGCCGTCGTCCGCTGCGCTCCTCCCGCCAACAGGCCCACCCCCACCGAGCGCGACAACTGCCTGCCCTACCTCGAGCGGGAGCTCCGGCTGCTCACCGAGTGCCGCGCGATCCTCGCCCTCGGCTCCTTCGGCTGGGACGGGTCCCTGCGCGCCCTCCGCGCGCTGGGCGAGGAGGTGCCGCGGCCGCGGCCGCGCTTCGGCCACGAGGCCGAGGCCCGCATCGGGCGGTGGGATCTGGTCGGCAGCTATCACCCCAGCCAGCAGAACACCTTCACCGGCCGCCTGACAGAGTCGATGCTCGACGCCGCGATCTCCCGGGCGCTGGACCGCGCCCGCTAGATTGGGCCCGATGAGAGCCCGCGGGACACGCGCGACGGCCCTTCTGGCCTGCTGCCTGGCGATCGCAATGGCCGTCTCGGCCTGCAGCTCCTCCTCCGACGGCACCGAAGGCGGGGCCACGGGGGCTGCGAGCGAATCCGGCGGCGGCGGGGCCCCCGCCGGTGTCCGGGCGCGCAGCTGCGGAAGCGTCTCCGGTGCCGGCCAGGTGCGCGTCACCGGCGTCGGCTGCGCACTCGGCCGCCAACTGGTCGCCGGCTGGCACAAGGACCCAATGTGCTTCTCCCCAACGGGCGCCTCCCGCACGTCCTGCCGGCTCGGCGATTTCACCTGCCTCGGAGCCACGACCGACGCCGGCATCGCGGTCACCTGCGCTGCGCCCGGCCGCTCGGTCGCCTTCGTCGCCCAGAAGCCGGGCTGAGCGCGGCCGGCGGCGGCTCAGACCCGCCGCAGCAGGGCGAAGAGACCGGGTATGGCGAGCACCAGCCAGACGAACTGGGCTATTTCCCCGTTGATGAATGCCACGGGGATCGAGGCGAGGAAGACGGCGGCGATGAAGCTCGCACGGCGACGGTTCTCGCGCGCCGCGGCCTCGCTCTGCGCGGATAGCCCACGACGCCTGGCGTCGGCGAACAGCCAGATTCCCACCAGCACGACGCCGGCCAGATTCACGGCGTAGAGGACGATCGCCGCGGTATCGCCGCCGTGGTCGCCCAGCACCTGGCTGCTGAAGGGAATCAGCACGATCCAGGACAGGTAGAAGAGGTTGAGGGCCAGCAGCCGGCCGTCGAAGCCGGTCACGTCGGCGAAGAAGCGGTGGTGGACGACCCAGAAGCGGCCGATCACCGCGAAGCTGATCGCGTAGGCGAAGAGGTCCTGGCGCTGGTCCCAGAGAACGCTCGTGAGGTCGTTGCCGGGGATGTGCTCCGGCACGCTGAGGTTGAGGACCAGCAGGGTGATCGCGATCGCGAAGACGCCGTCGCTGAAGGCGACGATTCGCGAGAACTCGATCTCGTGCTCCTCTCGCCGCCGAGCCGGCTGCGAACTCTGCATGTGCCAATGATCGACACCGGGCTCGACGGAACCGAGGAGCGCTCCGTCTCCCGTCAAATCGGCAGCCGACCAAGGGCCCGGGCCTCCTAGAATGCAGCACGTCCGCCGGCGTAGCTCAGTTGGTAGAGCACTTCACTCGTAATGAAGGGGTCCCCGGTTCAAGTCCGGGCGTCGGCTTGAGATGCTGGGGCGGTGCGAACGCGCCGGGTCAGGACACCCACGGGAGACGAATGGCGGGTAGGGCGGCGCTGGAGCTCGCGCAGGCTCCCACCCTGGCGGCGCAGGGAAGTCACTCGGCAGGCGGAGCGGCTCGCCGACGGAGTCGCCGAAGTCCCCCTCCTGGACCTGACGGACAGTGACCACCTCGTGCCGGCTCTCGTCGTCGCGGCCGCGCTGGTCGTCGCCGTTGTGATCGTGATTCCGCTGCTTCTGTTCGGCATCGAGCTCGTCCTCCTCGGCCTGCTCGTCGCCGGCGGCCTGCTCGCCAGGGCGTTCCTGGGTCGCCGTGGGTTGTGATTGCCACGCCGGTCGCCGAGCCAGCGGGCACACTCGCCTGGGAGGTGACCGGCTGGAGAGACTCTCGGCGGCTGATCGAGCTGGTCGGGGCCGAACTCGCCGCTGGTGACACCCCGGCCCCTTCTCAGCTCCAGTCGGATCCGTTAACGTCGGACTAGCGTGATCGAGCCGATTCCCGATCTCCCCGCCAACGTTGTCGGCTTCGAAGGCGTTGGCGAGGTCACCGCCGAGGACTACCGTGACGTCCTCATCCCGGGGGTCGAGGCTGCGCTTAAGGAGAGCAGCCGGATCCGCCTCCTCTACGTCCTGGGCGAGCGCTTCAGCGGCGTCAGCGCCGGAGCGGCCTGGGAGGACCTCAAGCTCGGGCTCGAGCATCTGCGCGGCTGGGAAATGATGGCGGTGGTGACCGACGTCGATTGGATCGGCAACAGTGTCAGGGCGTTTGGCTGGATGATCCCCGGCACGATCCGGATCTTCCCGACAGCGCAGCGGGCAGCGGCGGAAGCGTGGGTCAAGGACCAGGCCGGACCATGAGGGAGCGAGTCGACCGCTGGCTCGACTCCGACCTGGTCGGCATCGCAGCCACCCTGTACACCTTCGGAGTGCTGGCGATCAGCCTCGCGGTCTTCCGCTTCGGCGGCCCCATCGCCGGGATCGTGGTCGCAGTCGCGCTCTGGATACCGATGGTCCTGTTCGCGATCCAGGGCCGGGGAAAGCCGCCCGCCGCCCTTGAGGCCGTCCGTGCCGACGGCCGGAACGGGCATCGCATCCTGGTTATCGCCAATCAGGGCCTCGAGGACCCTGCGCTTCGCGCCGAGGTCTGCCGTCGCGGCGAGCATGCTTCGACCGAGGTCCTGATCGTCGCGCCCGTCGCCGCCTCCTCCGGTCTCCGTGAGCTTGCCGACGACGTCGACGCCGAGTTGGCTCATGCCCGGGCCAGGATCGAGTCGGCGGTGCAGGAGCTCGCCGAGGCGGGGGTTTCCGCCGGCGGGCATGCCGACATCGCCGACCCGATGGAAGCCCTGCTCGACGGCCTGCGCGAGTTCCCGCCCAACGAGGTGGTGATGATCCCCGGCCGCGAGTCGGATTGGGCCAGAGCCGGAGACCTATCGAGCCGGGTACGGGTCGAGGTCGGCCTGCCGGTGACCGTCATCGAAGCTTCAGAAGTCCCCTGACACCGCATGGCATTGGAGTCCAACCGATAAGGAGGTCCTCGATGGAGTCATCGACCCCGCGCCGATCGCCGACAGCGCGCCAAACGGGTTGGGTCGCGTTTGCCGGGATCATGTTCCTGGTCGCCGGCTGCGCGAACGTGATCTGGGGAATCGGCGCGATCGCCGACAAGTCCTACCTATCCGGCGATGGTCTGCTGTTCGCGTCGCTCGGGTTCTGGGGATGGATAGCCGTGATCTGGGGAGCCCTGGTCCTTTTCGGCTCCTACCTCCTGTTGACCGGATCGCCGAGCGGGCGCGAAGTGGGCGTGGCGCTTGCGGTGATCAGCGCAGTGTTCTGGTTCTTCGCCCTGCCGGTCCTGCCGATCTTCGGCCTGACCGCGATCCTGATCGACGCGCTGATCATCTACGGGCTCAGCGTGGCGGACTGAGCCGGGGTGCCTCCGGCCGGGCTTGGGGGCACCCTCAGCGATTGCGGAGTGCGACCGTGAGTCTCTTGGAGGACGAGTTGCCGGCATTGTCGAGGCATCTGACGATGAGCTTCGCCCGCGCGCTCCAGTCTCGGCGCGTCAGCCGCCTCAGCTTGCGTCGAGCGCTCCGCTTCGCGGGCCGGAGGCGCAGCCTGACCGCCCGCCCGGCCGCGAGAACCCTTCGGGCCCTTTCCAGTCGAAGGGTCGCCCGCCTCCGCGCCGAGGTGTGAGCTCCAGAGCGCGCCGTCCGCAGCCAGGCATGAACCCTGCCGGTGGCGACCGCGGTGCACGCCTCGGCGCATTTGACCATCACAGCTATCGGCCGTCCCGCCTTCTGCTTCTTCGGCGCGAAGGACCTTGACCGCCGGGGGCTTGGTGTCGGTCGGGAAGACGGGCGATGGCACGAGCACCGGCGCCGGCAATCCCGAAGCCGGCGGTTCGGCGAGCGTCGGGTTCGGGCTCGGAGGCACGGGCGTGTCCACGGTGAAGGAGCGGCTCGCCGGGGTCGGGTCGAGGTTGCCGGCGGCGTCGGTGGCGCGGACCTCGAGGGTGTGGGGGCCGTCGCTGAGCATCGCGGTGGTCAGCGGCGAGGTGCAGGCGGAGAAGGAGCCGGAGTCGAGGCGGCATTCGAAGCTCGAGCCTTCCTCGCTGGAGGAGAAGCTGAAGCTGGGCGTGGGGTCGCTGGTGAGGCCTTCGGGGCCGGAGTCGATCGTCGTGTCGGGTGGCGTTTCGTCGGGCACCGTGGTGTCCACGGTGAAGGAGCGGCTCGCCGGGGTCGGGTCGATGTTGCCGGCCGCATCGGTGGCGCGAACCTCGAAGGTGTGGGGGCCGTCAGCGAGGGTGGAGGTGGTCCGGGGCGAGGAGCAGGCCGTGAAGGAACCCGAGTCGAGCCGGCATTCGAAGCTGATCGGTTCCTCGCTGGCGCGAGAAGGCAAAGGTCGGGGTCGAGTTGTTGGTCGTGCCCTTCGGGGCCGGAGTCGATCGTCGTCTGCGGCGGCGTGGTGTCGACGGTGAAGGAGCGCGTGGCCGGGGTCGGGTCGAGGTTGCCGGCAGCGTCCTTGGCGCGGACCTCGAGGGTGTGGGGGCCTCGGCGAGGGTCGGCGGTGGTCAGCGGCGAGGTGCAGGCGGAGTAGCTGCCGGAGTCGAGCCGGCATTCGAAGCTGGCGCCGGCCTCGCTGGAGAAGGCAAAGGTCGGGGTCGAGTCGTTGGTGAGGCCTTCGGGGCCGGAGTCGATGTCGTCTGCGGCGGCGTGGTGTCGACGGTGAAGGAGCGCGTGGCCGGGGTCGGGTCGAGGTTGCCGGCGGTGTCCTTGGCGCGGACCTCGAAGGTGTGGGGGCCGTCGGCTGAGCGAGGCGGTGGTCAGCGGCGAGGTGCAGGCTCGAGTAGCTGCCGGAGTCGAGCCGGCATTCGAAGCTCGAGCCTTCCTCGGTGGAGGAGAAGCTGAAGGTCGGGGTCGAGTCGTTGGTGAGGCCTTCGGGGCCGGAGTGATCGTCGTCTGCGGCGGCGTGGTGTCGACCGTGAAGGAGCGCGTGGCGGGGGTCGGGTCGAGGTTTCCGGCAGTCGTCCTTGGCGCGGACCTCGAGGGTGTGGGGGCCGTCGGCGAGGGTCGAGGTGGTCAGCGGCGAGGTGCAGCGCGGGTAGCTGCCGGAGTCGAGGCGGCATTCGAAGCTCGAGCCTTCCTCGCTGGAGGAGAAGCCGAAGGTCGGGGTCGGGTCGTTGGTGAGGCCTTCTGGGCCTGAAGTGATCGTGGTGTCGGGAGGAGTTTCGTCGGGGGGCGGTTCTTCCGCGAACTGGTCCACGGCGGCATTGGCATCGATCAGTCCGGAGCCCACGGCATCGGTTCCGTAGGAGCCGACTGGCCTCGCCGTGCCGGTCAGAGCACCGCGGACCTGTGCAGGGGTCGTGCCCGGATCGGCGTCGCGGATCAGCGCGGCCACCGCCGCCGCGTGCGGGGCCGCCGCCGAGGTTCCGTAGAAGCGCCAGGTACCGGATTCGAGGAAGCCGAAGAACGTGTTCGCCCCACCGTCGGTGGCGACCAGGTCCGGCTTCGCGAGAACTTCCGGGCTGGCAAGCGGAGCCGCCGCGCCCGTCCCTTGGACCGGGCCGAAGTAATGGGTCACCGGTCCGCGTGACGAGTACCGCTCCGGTTTGACATCCGAGTCATACGGAACGGCGCCCGTGCTGACCACGCTCGAGGCGCCGCTGTGGCCGAAGATCGTCGGCCCGACGACGTCGCCACCCGAGGATTGGGGGTACTCCGTCTCCGTCACCCCCGCTCCGTTCTGGAGCAGGGTCAGCTTCAGCCTCGGCGCAGTTTCCGAGCTCGCTCCGGGGTTGCATTCCCCGAAGCACCGGTCGATGGCCACCTGCACTTCCCGAGCCGATCCGGCGCTGTTGGTCCACTGGAAGACCTCGACCGGTTTCTGGCTGACCCCCGGATTGTCTTCGAAGCCACCCACCGCCAGGCCTTTTTCCTTGATCTGTTTGCCGCTCGAGTCGAGCAGGTGGACATCGATGTCGGTGCTCACCCCGTTCTGCGGCTCTGCCCACTGGAGGTCGACCGTCAGGGTCGCGCCACCCGAGACGGTGATCCCGAAGGTGTTGTCGGTCCCGCCGCCCGGGTCGAAATCCATGCAGCGTTCGCTGGCCCCGGATGCGCCAAGGTCGGAGGGGCAGGTGGCCGCATCCCTGAAGCTCGGCGCTTCCCATGAGGCGATGTTCCTTCCCGACGAGTCGATCAGGTTGTCGTTCCCCGCCGCCGAGAAGTAGGCGACCCCTTCCGCCGCGACCTTGCTCGCCGCGACCGCCACCGGGCCTTCCTGGAAGAACGGCTCTTCGAAGTAGATGACGTCGTCGGCGATCACGTCGGCCCCGGCGCCGCCTTCCGAGACCGGCCTTGCCAGGCGTTCGATGTTCTGGGCGAAGCCGAGTTCCGAGGTGAATGCCGTGGCGAAGGCGAGCTTGGCACCGGGCGCCAGATCGTGGACGATCTGCGCCATCCCGCGCCCCTCGTCTGCGTCGCCGCTGTAGTTGAGGTCTTCGAGCAGGTTGACGGAGTGGGTGCGACCACATGGGTTCCCGGTGCCCGGCAGGTCTCCGCTGGCGACGTCGCCGGCCGCGTGGGTGGCCGCCGTCGAGTCGGTGTCGAAGGAGTCGGAGAGGATGCCGACGGTTGCCCCCGTCCCGTCGACACCGAATGCCTGCCTGGCTTCCCTGGCGCGAAGCTGCGTGTCCCCCTCCGACGTCGCGGCGCCCGTGCATTCGGCCGTGGCCGCAGCGAGAGGGCCATTCCCATTCCCTTCGCTCGCCACGAGTGGCGTCAGCACCTCGGTCACGCCGGCGACTCCGGGGACCCGGGCCAGAGCGTGCAATTGCCCGGGCCGAACCGCGGCCGTGACGATCCCGTATCGCGGGCTGACGTTGACCGGGTCCGCCCCCGCCGCCCGCACCCCGGCCGCGTTTGGGCCACTCCTTCCGAACCGCGCCTGGACGAGCACCCGCCCGTCGCGCCGCAGGAGGCTGCCGGCACCGCTCGGAGCGAGGCTGAGGGCTCTGTTCTGAGCCGCGTCGGCTTTCGAATACAGAGACGGCTTGGCGAGCTCGGCGAGCCGGCTGGAAAGCGTGCCCCCCGTCTTCGCGGAGGCTGCCGCGGCGGGAGGAAGCAGGACGGCGACCGCCACTGCCGTGAGCAGAGCCCTCATGATCCGTAAACCCCCATCGCTCAACCATGATGCTGCAACGGGCTCACCGGTGGGCGCGATTGGAATGGGAAATCCGTCCGCCAGGCGCGCCGATCGGCGGTGCCGGGTCGCGACGACACCGCTCGAGGTCCTCGATCGGGTTGAACAGTTGTACAGTGAGCGCGACATGGGTCCAACCTCGCTTGCCTCAACTCGGGACCAGATCGTCGACAGGGCGATGGCCCTGTTCGGCGAGAGGGGGATCGAGGCCGTCTCGCTACGGGAGGTCTCGCGCGAGGCGGGTGTCTCGCCGGCGCTCGTCGTCCATCACTTCGGTGGCAAGGCGGGGCTGGTGACCGCGGTCGACGAGGCGGCCCTGCGCGAGTTCGAGGCCGCCTACCGCTCCGAGCCGCCGGCCCAGGGGCGCGACCTGCTGCGCCAGCGCGCCGAGCAGACGGCGCGGGTGATGCGCGAGCGCCGTGACGTCTGCGCCTACCTCGGACGCGCCCTGGTCGAGAGGACGCCGGGGGCGGCCCGCCTCTTCGCCGCGATGATCGAGGACGGGCGGGCGGTGATCGATGAGATGGCGGAGCGCGGCGCCCTGCGCGAGGACGCGGACCCGCTCTGGGCGACGCTCCAGCACTTCTTCCTGATCTGGGCGCCGCTCGGCTTCCTTCCCCTGCTCGAGGGCGGCGTCATCGACGGCTCCCTCACCGACGACTGGAACCTCGACCGCTGGGTCGCCGCCAACGTCCGGCTGCTCGAGGGAGGCCTATACAGGTGAGCCGCTGGGAGACGACCAGCGTCCTCGAGGCCGACGTGCCTGCAGCCGCGGTCTGGTCCAGCGCCTACGCGAGCGCCGAGGCATGGCCGGCCTGGAACGACGCGATCAGGGAGGCGCGACTCGACGGGCCCCTCGCCCTGGGAGCGACCGCTCGGGTCGTCTTCGAGACTGGGCTGCGCCTCCGTTTCAGCGTGGTCGAGCACGAGGAGGGCCGCCTGTTCACCGACGAGGCCCGGCTTCCCGGGACACGGATCGGCCACCGCCATCTGCTCGAGCCGCTCGAGGGCGATGGCTGCCGCCTCACCAACACGATCTACGTCGAGGGTCCCCTGGCACCGCTGTGGCGGCGGATCCTCGGGCCCGCCGCCGCCCGCACCCTGCCGGACGGCCAGCGGGCGGCGGTGGAGCTGGCGCGGGCGGATGACGCCCCGGCCGGTCCTCAGTAGCTGAAGGTGATCGCCCCCTCGTCGGCGAATTCCATCAGCGGCGTGGCGCCCTTGAGCTCGGCGCCGTCGACCAGCTCGCCCTCGTCCAGATCTCGCTCGTTGAAGCAGATCGGGCACACGTAGAAGCGCCCGCCCTTCTCGACGAACTGGTCGTGGACCCGCCTGATCGACGGTTCGCGGTCGGCGCGGATCGGATCGACGTAGCCGCGCATTGCGAGGCGGACGCCGTCGGAGGTCAGCCACATCACCACCTGCTTGCCCTGTTCGAGCGCCGCGACCGCGGTCAGGTAGGCGGTCACCACACCGTCCGGACCATCCTCTCCCTGCGCGCAGCCGACGATCACTCGGTTCCCAGCCGCCATCCCCCATCTCCTTTCAGTCGTTGTCGGACCTCGCCGCACCAGGGCCCGGCGGGCCCGGGCGGACTACTCGCAGCATGCCGAAGCCCGGCCCGGCATGCGCATCCCTGCTCACTCCGCCCGGTGGGCGAGCAGGGAGATGCTCGTCACCCCGTATTTGGCCGTCGCGTTGTCGGCGCGGTCGGAGATGAAGCGGTAGTCGTTCTCGCGGACCTCGTCGATCGTGAAGCCCGCACCCTCGACCGTCTCCAGGTAGCGGTCCCGCTGCATGGCGCCTCCGATGCATGCCGCCCACAGGGAGGCATCGCAGGTGACGCCCTCGGGAAGCTGGGTGGCGCTGACGATGTCGGCGATCGCCAGCCGCCCACCGGGCCTCAGCGCGGCCGCCGTGGCGGCGAAGACGGCTTGCTTGTCGGGAGCGAGGTTGATCACGCCATTGGAAATAACGCAGTCGACCTCGCCCGCCCCCACCGGCGGGCTCTCGATCTGGCCCTCGCGGAACTCGGCGTTGCCGATGCCGGCGCTCTCGGCCAGCTTGCTGGCCTTGGCGAGCTGCTCGGCGGTCATGTCGACCCCGATCGCGCGTCCCTGCTCACCGGCCGCCAACGCCGCGAGGAAGGCGTCGGTGCCCGATCCGCTGCCCAGATCGAGCACGACCTCGGCGGGCTCGATAGCCGCCAGGTCGAGGAAGTAGCCGACCCCGGCGAAGGAGTCGATCGCGGCAGCTGGGATGCGGTCAAGGTCGGCGGGCGGGTAGCCCAGGTGCTCGGCCAGGGGCCTCCCTGTCTCGAAGTGGAACTCGGCCTCCGGGTGCAGGGCGACCTCCCTGTACATGCCCTTGACGCGGTCGGTGAGCTCGGCCGTGTCGAGACGGCGCTCTGCGGTGGTCATTCGGTGTTCCCTCCTTTGGTTTGACGGTCGAGCTGGGCCAGCCGCCATTCCGGCCAGCCCTGCTCGAGGCGGCGGGCCGGGCGGCCCGCCTCGTTGAGCCGGCGCACCGCCTCGTGCGCGTACGCGCAGAACGGGCCGCGGCAGTAGGCGACGACCTCGCGGTCGGCGGGAAGCTCGTCGAGGCGGCTCTCGAGCTCGACCAGGGGGACCGAGCGCGCTCCCTCGATGTGGCCCGCGTCGAACTCCTCCGGCGGCCTCACGTCGATCAGCACCGTCTCCCCCCCGGCGAGCCGCTGGAGGAGCTCCTCGCGCCCGATCGTCTCGACGTCGGGGCCGAGGTAGTCGTGGGCCGCGCGCTCGACCTCGGCGAGCTGCGCCGCCGAGGCGTCGCGCAGCGCCAGCCAGAGCCGCGTCGCCTCCTCGCCGGCGATCGAATAGCGGACCCGGGTCCCTTCGCGGGCGCGCGTCACCAGGCCCGCCGCGTGCAGGGCCTGGAGGTGCTGGGAGACGTTGGCGGTCGACTGGTCGCTGGCCCGGGCCAGCTCCTCGACGGTGCGGGATGCCTGCGCGAGCAGGTCGAGCAGCTCGAGCCTGCGGGGGCTGGCGAAGGCCTTGCCCACCAGTGCGATCGCCTCGAACAACCCCTGCTTCGCCTGGCTGGAAGCCATATTTTGCTATTCAATAGATCTCTTGATACCTTGTCAACCCCAAATCGGCGCAGTTCGGGGATTTCGGGATCGGAGGTCAGACGGCTGCTCTTCAGACAGCTCCTCAACGAGGAATCCCTCGCCTGTTCGGACCACGTGCAGGCCGACCATGTCTCCGCTGCCCACTCCCGTCCTGCGCCTACCTCCCCGCCGGAGCCGGGGTCGAGTTCGACCACCATCCCCTCGCCGACGAGGAGGTCGTGGAGCTCGGCAACACCGAGCTGCGGGCGATCTCCACCCCGGGCCACGCGCCCGCGCATCACGCGCTGCTCGTCACCGATCGCCGCCGTGGCGAAGAGCCCTGGCTTGTGCTCACCGGCGACGCGCTGCTGGTCGGCGACGCCGGCCGGCCCGACCTGCACGCCGGCGGCGAGCTCTCCAGCGGCGAAATGGCGCGAGCCCTCTATCGATCGCTGAGCGAGCGGCTCTTGACGCTGCCCGACCACGTCTTGGTCTACCCGTCCCACTACTCGGGGTCGGTCTGCGGCCGCGGCCTGTGCGGCAATCCCGTGTCGAGCGTCGGCTTCCAGCGCCGCCACAACCCCGCCCTCCGCTTCTGCATCCGAGGACGAGTTCGCCGCCGCCACCGACCTCCCGCCTCCGCCCGAGGGCCAGACGGCGATCGTCGCCGCCAATCGCAGCGGGCGGCCGCTCGCCGAGGTGGGGTGAGCGCGTCCACCGTACGCCTCGGGCTGCGCGCGAACGCTGCGCAGTTCTCGCTCCTCGTCGCGATCAACGCGTTCGTCGGGGCGATGGTCGGCCTCGAGCGCTCGGCCCTGCCGCTGATCGGGCGCCAGGACTTCGGCCTGGCCTCGAACGCGGCGGTCCTCTCCTTCATCGTCGCCTTCGGCGCGGTCAAGGCGCTGACCAACCTCGGGGCGGGCGCGCTCGCCCAACGGCTCGGCCGTCGGCGGCTTCTGCTCGCCGGCTGGGCCGCCGCCCTGCCGGTCCCGGCCCTGATCGCCCTGGCGCCGAGCTGGGGCTGGGTCGTCGCCGCCAACGTGCTGCTCGGGATCAACCAGGGCCTCGCCTGGTCGATGACGGTGGTGATGAAGGTCGATCTGGTCGGCCCCCGACGGCGCGGCCTGGCGCTGGGCCTGAACGAGGCCGCCGGCTACGGCGGCGTCGCGCTCGCCGCCGGGCTCAGCGGCTGGCTCGCCGCCGAGTTCGTCGCCCGCGACGTCCTGGTCGTCGCCGGCACCGCGGTGGCGGTGACCGCATTCCTGCTCTCCGTGCTCTTCGTGCGCGACACCGGCGCCCACGTCGCGCTCGAGCAGGCCCGCGACCATCCGGACGCCGACGGGACGGCCCCGCGACTGCGACGCGCCTTCGCGCAGGCCACGTATCGCGTCCCCGCCCTGCGGTCCTGCTCGCAGGCGGGGCTCGTCAACAACCTCAACGACGGCCTCGCCTGGGGCCTCGTCCCTCTCTTCCTCGCCGCGCACGGCGCCGGCATCGCCCAGGTCGGCCTGGTCGCGGCCGTCTACCCCGGCGTCTGGAGCGTCGCCCAGATCGGCGCCGGGGCACTCTCGGACGAAATCGGGCGCAAGCCGCCGATCGTCACCGGGATGTTGGTGCAGGCAGCGGCGCTCGTCCTCCTCGCCCTCAGCGCCGGGGCGCTGGCGACCGCGGTCGCGGCGGCGGCGCTGCTCGGCCTCGGCACGGCGCTCGTCTACCCGACGCTGCTCGCGGCGATCTCGGATGCGGTGGCGCCCGTGGCGCGCGCCGCGATCATCGGCGTCTACCGCTTCTGGCGCGATCTCGGCTACGCGCTGGGGGCGCTGGTCGCGGGAACGATCTCCGACGCGATCGGATATGGCGGCGCGATCCTCCTCGTCGCCGGGCTGACCGCCGCCTCGGGCCTCTGGGTGCTGATCGACATGCCCTCCCGCCCTGCGGCACCCACACGCCGCGGTCCGGGTCGCGCGCCCGAAGAGGCTTCGACACCCTCCGTCTCTACCCGCCTGGCTTCCTCTGGGTCTTCGACACCCCTTGCCCGGCCGAGAGCGGTGTCGCCCCGACGCCGAAGACCTCCCACTCATCGGCGACACCCTTGAGGCGGTGGCTGCCCGCGGGCCGGAAATCGATGCCCGACCCGCCGGCCAGGTCGCGCACGGTCCGCGAGGCGAGGACCTCGCCAGGTCCGGCGAGTGCCGCGATCCGCGACGCGACGTGGACGGCGATGCCTCCGATGTCGTCTCCGATCAACTCGACCTCGCCGGCGTGCAGGCCGGCGCGAATCGCAATCCCAAGGGCCGGCATCTCATCGATGATCTGCCGGGCGCACTCGACCGCCCGGGTCGGGCCGTCGAAGGTGGCGAGGAATCCGTCCCCGGTGGTGTTCACCTCGCGGCCGTCGAAGCGCCCGAGGCTGTGGCGCACGAGGGCCTGATGGTGCTCGAGCAGCTCGCGCCAGCGCCGATCGCCGAGCTCCTCGGCGCGCCTGGTCGAGTCGACGATGTCGGTGAACAGGACGGTGGCGAGGACGCGCTCGGGCGAGGGAGCCGGCCGGACCCCGGTGAGGAACTCCTCGATCTCGTCCATCGCGTCGCTCCCGCCCTCCCCGGCCCAGGGGAAGTGGTCGGCGCCGTCGAGCTCGACGTAGGTGCTGCCGTCGATCTGCTCCGCGAGCCAGCGGGCGGCCCTGTAATTCACCACCCGATCGCCGTGCCGGTGGATCACCAGGGTCGGCGTCCGGATCGCCGGCAGTGCTCCGCGGACGTCCGTGTCGAGGAACATTTCGAGCAGCCGGCCGACTCGCAGCGGGCTTGCCGACTGGCGCTCGAAGCGCCCCTGCATCTCACGCGCGCGGGGGTCGTCGGCGAGGCTCGGGGTGAACACGTCCAGCGTCGCGCCCTGGCCCCAGTAGGGCAGGACCAGCTCCTCCTCGGCTTCGAGCACGGCCTCGCGGGGAGGCGCCCAGGGATAGTCGTCGGCCCAGGTCGAGCGAGCCATCGCGCCCCATAGGACCAGCGCCGAGGTGCGCTCCGGATGCGCCGCGGCGAACAGCATGCACATCGTCGCCCCCTCCGACATGCCGAACAGGGCCGCCCGCTCGGAGCCGGCGGCGTCCATCACGGCGCGCACGTCGTCCATCCGCTCCTCGAGGGTCGGGGTCGAGTCGACCGGGTCGGAGAGCCCAACGCCCCGCCGGTCGAAGGGGATCACGCGGGCGAAGTTGCCGAGCCTGCGCATGAAGCGCTCCATCGTCGGGATCTCCCAGAGCATGTCGAGGTTCGACACGTAGGGGAAGGCGACGACCAGATCGAGCTCGCCCTCGCCATAGACCTGGTAGGCGATAGCCAGATCACCACTGCGCGCATACCTGGTTTCCGGCCTCATCGCGCCACCAGGTTACGCTGCGGGTCGCCCTCGGCGGGGCCGTACACCCCGGCGCGGGACCTCGGCCCAGAGCTCGGTGGCGCGAAACGCTCAACCTGCCGCAGCCGCTGCCGGTTCACCCGGGCCGGCCAGCGGTCTAGTATCGCCCATCGGACGAGCAAGGGAGATTGCGGCAGTCGGATCGGGGGCATCGACCCCGCGTGGGTGCCCCAGGGCGATGAGGACAAGTACGAGGTCTACGCCCGTAACGGCGCGATCTTCCGCGTCCGCGCCGCGCTGACAATCAGACTGCAACGGGGCTGAGTGGCGGCAATGGCGTGGAAGCCTCGGGAGGCTCGCCGCTCAACTCCGCATGACAGGCGCGTAATTGCGCCGCGCTTCACCGGGAGCGACCTCCGCTTTGGCCTCGGGCTCACGCCCTGCAGCTCGACGCCCGCTTGAGGACCCGGGGTCCCGCTGGGAGGCCCGATCCGCGTCGAGCGGCGGGCGTCGATCTGCCCAGGCCAACTCGGCCTCCAGCTGGGCGCTGAGCGAGAGCAGCCTTGCCTCGTCGTGAGGGCGCCCCACGATCTGGACCCCGAGGGGAAGGCCGTCACGGGAAAGGCCGGCCGGCACAACGGCAGCCGGTTGGCCGGTGACGTTCCACGCCGCAAGCATCGGCATGAGGGTGAAGCGGGTCTCACCGTTGAGTGTCCAAAGCGCCTTCCGGCGAGTCCAGCGAGATCCGGTCCCGCTGCGGCTTGAGGCCGAAGATCCCACAGCAGGCAGCGGGAATGCGAACGGATCCGGCGCCATCCGAGCCGAGCGCGACCGGTGCCATCCCAGCCGCCACGGCCGCCGCCGATCCCCCGCTCGAGCCGCCCGGGTGCGCTCCACATTCCATGGGTTGCAGGTAACGCCGTGGGTGAGCGACTCGGTGAAGCCCCAGGCCAACAGCTCGGGAGCATTCGTCTTGCCGACGATGACGGCGCCGGCGCCTCGCAGCCGCCTCACGACCTCGGACTCCGACCGCATGCGGCGATCGTCCGCACCGGTGCCGAACAGTGTGAAGTCGCCCGCCACGTCGGAGTCATCCTTGATCGCGACCGGCAGGCCAAGCAGGGGAAGCTCCTCGCCGGACGCGCGGCGTCGGTCGGCCTCGTCTGCCTCGTCAAGCGCACTCGCCGAATACACGGTGCGGAATGCGTTCAGCGCCGGGTCCAGCCGCGCGATGCGCTCAAGGCAGGCCGTCACCAGCTCACGCGAGGAGACCTCCCCCTCCCGGATCGCATCCGACTGTGCGATCAGCCCCGCGAACATCAGCGCCTCTCCGTCCACATCGCGAGTGTATTGATGCAGGATCGGATCGCCGTCGTCCCCCGCGCAATTCTCGAAGAGCACGGGCGAGGGCGAGCGGTTGCGCTGCCGCTTCGGCGCATGCCGGCAAGGCCGGGAGCCCGGGGGACGAGGAGATGGCGCTGCTCCGACGGGCGCTTACCAGCCGCTTGGCCAAAACTTCGGCCAAGTACTTGGCGTAGCCCGCGAGCTTTCAGGAGCTCGCTGCACCCGCGTTGTCAGTCTGCGGCTGTAGCGGAGGGGGTGGGATTCGAACCCACGGTACGCCGTAAGGCGCACAACGGTTTTCGAGACCGCCCCGTTCAACCGCTCCGGCACCCCTCCAGGGCAAATCCGGACTCCGATGCTAGCGAGGACGCTTTCCCCCCGGTGCGGGGAGTTTCCCGTTCGGTCTAGCCTGATTCGACGCAATGAGCGGACCGCTCGCGCAAACTCACCGCTCCAAGTTGGCCTCCAGCCCCGCGAGCCAGCGCTCGGTATAGGCATAGGCATCGGCCCGCAGTCGTGCGACATGGGCCGGGAACTCCGTGCCGCTCCGCTCCAGCGCTTCGGCAAGTGGGATGATCCGCTCGCGCGTCTCTGAAGCGCCGAGCGCGGCGCGCCTGCGAAGCCGGCGTACCAGGGCGAGCTGCTCATCGTGGGAGAGCGCATCCGCGAAAAAGAGCCTCAATACGCCCTCGTCGCGAAACTGCTCGGGCGCATCTTCTGCAGAGGCCAGCCACTCATGCAATGCGCGTTCGCCGGCCTCTGTCAGCTCGTACGCGTGGCGCTCTCGCCCTCCCTCACAATCGTCGCTGCGCGACAACAGCCCGGCGCCCTCGAGTCTGGCGAGCTGCGGATAAACCTGGGCGAGCGATGTGGGCCAGAAGAAACGCGTTGAGACGTCGGCGGCCTTCTTGATCGCATAACCCGAGCGAGCCCCGAGCCGAACCATGCCAAGCATCAGATAGGCGGCGGGGCGCATTGCGATCAATCGGCTCGATGGGGTCGCCGGGACCGGTTCTCCGCAACCTCTTGCCGTCTTCGAATATCTCTGATCTGATGCATCAGAAGTGATATATCGCACCCGTAATCAACCGGCAAGGTGCAAGCGCCGGGGCTCTACGTCCCTGCTGTTGAACGCCGGCATCCGAGCCGCCTATGGCCTCGGGGCCCTCCTCTCACCGATGGCCATGGAAGGCCTGGGCCTGGCGCCGGACACTCCCGAGCGACCTGACGCCAGGCTCTTTGTCCGAGCCTTCGGCGCCCATCAGCTCACCGTCGCAATGCTTGGTCTGCTCGCCGCGAGTGGCCGCTCTCTGCGGAGGCCGGCTGCGGGAGCCGCCGCGGCGATCGATGTCAGCGACATCGTCTCGGCCCTGATCGAGGCACACCGGCGGGGCCGGCTGGACAGCGACCTGGCAGGCGGCACGGTCATCTCGGGGATCGGCGCAGCTTCTGCCGTGGCGGCGCTTCGCTAAACGAACCGTTACCTGTCGCCGCCAGCGTGGGCTCGGATCCCATGCTTTGGATGAAGGACAACCCTATGCGGCGGGCTTGTGCTCCCGTCGAAGAAGATCAACCTCTCAGCCAGCCGCTTGAGTCTCACGTGCGTGTTAAACGAGCGCCCGCCAACGCCAGCACATGCCCCATATATGACGCCTCGATATTCACCCAATTCCTTGTGCTCGGTGTGCGCTGGATAGATGACGTACGCCGGGATGACGCTGACCCCACGTCCGTGCTTGTTGTCCCTGAATCACCGGCTTGTTTCCCCGGGGCCCTATGTGCGTGAAGCCGCGAGCTTCTTCATGCCCTCACCATTCCCCCAAGGGTGACGATGTTTGGCTCGGGTGCTGCCCGACCCAAGGGACCCGTGGATGGCTAATAGCCCAACCTCACCGGATTGGTCGCTGATGCTTGCCACTCTCCTGGCTCGCCTGACATGTGCATCACCCTGAGCGATTCCCGGACACGGTAGATGACGGAGGCCAAGCTACGAGAACCTGCTCTGACGACGCGAATAGAGCCGACATCAGCGAGGCGTGCTTCCTCTTGGAGTTCCTCGGGCGTGCCGGTGGTCCGCATGGGAAGAACCGTTGGACAACTCGTGTCCGAGAGACCTTCTTTTTCAGCAGTGCCTTGGAGTAAGCGTGCCCAGCGGGCAGAGAGATAGGAGCACGCCAAATCCCAATCACCTTCCGCTCGTGCGTCGAGATAGCTATGAAAGACCGATGATAGTTCCGCAAATTCGCTGCTGGCCGCCGGATGACCGGCCGTAAAGTACATCCGTTCGGTTGGGGTAAAGCGTGGCTGCGGCGAGTTTTCGACCGGTTGGCGATATCCCGGATCATCGGATGGATCAGCAATCGCGCCATGGGGTTCAATCGCACGGCCTTCCACCGAGTTCTGGACAGCGGCATCGCCGCCGCAGCCGACCAGGGCAACAGCGGCCACGCCGGCGACAGCGACACAAAGACGCAGGAAGGCAAAGCGATGCATCCTTCAAGATCGGCTAAGGGCAGGGTCTGCATGAGGCCTTTACCCCCTATTGGTGGGGGCGGACTAGTTACGCACGCGCGGAAACCCGGCTGCTCAGGCGAAATCATCCTTCGGCCTGCCTCCGCCCTGCCTCCGAAATTCCGACAGAACGAGCGCCGCTGCCTCTGAACCCCTCATGGCTTGGGGTCGAATCATCCTTCGTCCACGCCTGGCGGCCCGCGTACCTTCCTGTAGTCGATGAAGAGGAGCCGATCGGTCTGTCGCTCGCGAGCTCTCTGGTAACCAGCGCTCTGATACAGCCGCTGTGCCGGGGTTCCGGTCGGTGGTATCGAGGCAGATCACCCGGTAGCCGAGCTCTTGAGCGCGCCCGTCCTCCCACGGGCCGTGGCCACCATGCACGCCGGCCTCCTCAAGCGCAACGTTGTGTAACCGCCAGACCGCAGCCTCATCACTGGCGAGGAAGGAGCGAAGCGCTCCGGAAGCTGCCGAGAGGCGCTCGCTGGCCCTCGGGATCGTGGTGACCGGTCGCGATCAGGCGGTACGCGTCGTCCGGGACAGGTCGACGGTGAAGGCGAAGCGCCAGAGGCGCTCGCGGTAGCACCGGAAGAGCCCGACCTGAGCGGTGCCTCCCAAGCACAGTGGTTGAAATTGACCACGCAGCAAGGGGCGGAAGTTGGGTAATTCAGCCGATGCGCAGCCGCCTCACCGTACCTAGCCTCAATCCGAGGTCATTCGGCCTGAACATCGACAGAGGGAGATGCGAGATGCCGAGGGTATTGAGAGCGGCCGCGTCGGAGCACTGTCGGGATGGAAACCTCGTTGCAGGGATGAAGCGATGACGGCGATCGAGCCGATCGGCGGTGGAGCGACCTCAACGGAGGTCGAGCGGGTCGAGACGGCCGTCATCGGCGCCGGTCAGGCGGGCCTCTCGGTTGGCCATCACCTGGCCACGCGAGACCGACCGTTCGTGATCCTGGACGAGCAGAAGCGGGTCGGCGACAACTGGCGCCGGCACTATGACTCGCTGCGGCTCTACAGCCCTGGGTGCCGCGATGGCCTGCCGGGCATGCCATTCCCCGCGGACACCTGGCACTTCCCGACCAGGGACGAATTCGCCGACTACCTGGAGCAGTACGCGAGGCGATTCGCGCTCCCGGTCCGGTGCGCAACGCGCATCGAGCGAATTGCCAGGAACGGCGACAGCTGGGTGGTGGATTGCGGGGGCCGTCCGATCGAGGCCGAGAACGTGGTCATCGCCACCGGGACCTTCGGGCGCCCGCATATCCCCCAGTTCGCGCCCGACCTGGATCCGGGCATCCTCCAGCTCCACTCGAGTGAGTACAAGCGACCGTCGCAGCTTCGCGACGGCCCGGTGCTGGTCGTCGGCGCCGCCCATTCGGGGGCCGACGTCGCGATCGAGGTCGCCCGCGAGCACGAGACGATCCTCTGCGGCCGCGACACGGGCGAGTTGCCGTTCGACATCGAGGGGCGCGCCGCGCGCCTCTTCGGTTGGCGAGTCGTCTCATTCCTCTTCCACCACGTCCTCACGCTGCGCACCCCGATCGGGCGGCACCTGCGGCCCGAGGTCCGCGCACACGGCGGTCCGCTGCTGCGCTACAAGCGCAAGGATCTGGCGGCGGCTGGGGTCGAGCGGGTGACCGAGCGGGCCACCGGTGCACGCAACGGGAAGCCTGTGCTCGGCGAGGACCGCGTCGTCGACATCGCCAACGTGATCTGGTGCACCGGCTTCAAGCACGACTTCAGCTGGATCGAGCCTCTGACCACCGGCGCAGATGGTTATCCAGAGGAGAGGCGCGGCGTCGTGCCCTCAGCGCCGGGCCTGTTCTTCGCGGGTCTTGCCTTCCAGTACGCCTTCAGCTCGATGTTGGTCCAGGGGGCGGGCCGGGACGCCGAGCACATCGTGAAGCGGATAGTCGCGGGCAGAGCGTAGATCGTGCCCGCCTCAGGATTCCGATGGCCATTGACGAGTCCGAGGGCCATGGAACTCACCCAGTCCGCGGCGTTTTGACGCTGACGCGGGCGCCCGCGCGCAGGCACCGCCCCCCGCCCAGACCGCGACACGACAGCCCTGACGGGCGGCGACGGTTCAGTCGTTCCATTGCCCAGATCGACAGCTGCCGGGGTCAAAGGCTCCCCGCGGGAATCACCCGCCGCTGCGAGAGCCTCAACGCCGGAGGAACGAGCCCCCTTCGCCAGCCACATGAGAGCTGCCGGCGCCTCCGCTGCGAATTCGGCGCTTTGCCGAGCTATGTCTTCACGAGTGTCGCCGAGCCTCGAGAGGTCTGGATGGCCGGTCAATCGGTGTTGCCGGTTACATCGCTGATCTGTAAGGCAACGATGTTGGCAGCCGTGATCCGAGCCGACGAGGTGGCATTTGTCTTGTAGCACTGGAGCTCGAGTTTCTGCCCCGAGGTGACCCGGAAGAGGGCGGTGAGCGTGAAATTGTCCGCCGTGTCATCTGCACGAACCGGCTGAACCCGGGTGGTGCTGGTGCTTTCTCCGGCTCCACCCACGTTGATCAACCTGCAGATGACCGAGCTGGTGATTGAGTTGACGGTTTCGGCCTCGACTGACGCTGTCGCATAGTACGCGCCGAGCGGCACTTCGAGGCTGACGACGGTGGAGCCAAAGGGGCTCGAGCTGAATTCGTTGTAGTTGACCGAGCCGCTCGCCTGGAATCCGCGGCTCGGCCCCTGCGGCCCCGGGATACCCTGCGGCCCCGGGATCCCCTGCGGCCCCTGGGTGCCTTCTGTCGCCCGCAAGGCTCCCTTCGCAAAGTCCCTGGGCCTCAGCGACCCGTCTTTCACTTTCACACTCGTCACTGAGTTCTTCTTCAGCTGCTTGGTCCCGACCGAGTTCTTGCCGAGGTGACCGGCGGCGTAAGCGCCGCCCCCCAGCGCCACAAAGAGGGCGAGGTAGGCGACCACGGTTGCCTGGCTCGGCCACCGGAGCTTCAGGTGCTTTCCCATCTTGACCCCCGTTGGGTTCGTAGCTTTCGGCCTCGCCCCCGCAAAGGCCCTGTCGATGACGGTAGTCCTTGGGGGACCAGCGAGTCAATCCGGAGGGCTCGGGGCGATGGTCGTGCGAGGATCTCAGCGCAGCGTCAGCCGGACATTCATCCTCGCGTCCCATGCCGGCCGCTGCGCGGCGCTCTGACCTCACGAGACTTGAGCGAGCCCGCAGGTCCTGGAGCCCGCCGCCCCGATCGGATTGAGCATCGGGCGGCCGATCCCGTGCGGCGTCCAGCCCAACTCGAATCTGCCGGCTGAGCGGGGGGCCTGGCCCTCCGGGGCCCGCGACCACTTTCGGGGCGTCCCGAGCTAGAGCGGGGGCCTCGGCAGGCCGGCATCTTGCCGGGGTTCAGGCTCCAAGGGGCGGGCGGGCGACCTGATGCTGCGGATCGAGCCGGACCCGGGATGGCGGCCCCGTGGCGAACGGGGCCGGTTTGGCCTGACCAAGGCCCTTGCCGAAGCCAACCGGATACTCGTGCTTAACTAGAGATCAGGAGGAGAAATGGCATACATCACGGTCAATGAGTTCGTGGGGGGCACCAAGGACCAATACGAGGCTGCCGTCGCGGCCCTGTTTCCGCCGGACGGCCCACCTTCCGGTCAGACCCGCCACTATGCCGGACCGAGCTCGAACGGCTGGGTCGTCATCGCGGTCTGGGACAGCAAGGAGCTCTGGGAAGCATTCCGCGACGACACCCTGATTCCGGGCCTGAAAGATCCTTCCCCCGGAGGAGTCGAAAAGCCGGTCCCGCTGATCCAGTTCGAGGTGGATGTCGAGATCGAGGTCGGCGACTAGCGGAGAGTCGTGGGATCGGCCGAATGAGCGAGGTCATCTATGCATAGTTACGAACTTATGCATATGATGCAAAAGATCTGAATGCTCCCCTTTTCCAGGCGAGCGTAGGACCCGCCAGAAGAGAATCCGAGCGTCTTGCGAGCGGAGGGGGTGGGATTCGAACCCACGAGGGGCCTTACGACCCCTAACAGTTTCGAGACCGCCCCGTTCAACCACTCCGGCACCCCTCCGGGGCAATTCGGGACTCCGATCCTGGCGAGCCCGCCCAGGGGCCGGTGCCCACGAGAGGAACCCATTGTTTGCGAAGCGGGATCAGCTCCGGTGCTATGTGACGCTTGACACTGACGCGTGCAGTCCGCGCGGCATAGCTTCGAAAGCAAGCTGTCGAAAGGGGGGCTTTCGATGCGGCAAGAGGATGCGATGCAGGCGCTCACTCCGGTGGGGCGTGCATCGTGACCAGGGTCGGCGAACACGCCGTTGTGATCGGCGGCAGCGTCGGCGGGATGCTCGCGGCGCGCGTCCTCGCCGACGCCTACGAGCGGGTCACCGTGATCGACCGCGATGAGCTGCCCGTCGGCGGCGAGCAGCGCCGGGCAGTGCCGCAGGGTCGCCACGGCCACGCCCTTCTGCCAAAGGGCCTCGACACGCTCGAAGCGCTGCTGCCGGGGATCGGCGACGAGTTGGTCGAGGATGGCGCGGCGACCACCGGGGCGCTCAGCGACACGCGCTTCATCCTGGCCGGGCACGAGCTCCCCAGGGTCGCGTTCGGGGTGACCGGCATCGCCGCCAGCCGCCCCTTCATCGAGGGTCACGTGCGCCGCCGGGTTCGCGCCCTGGGCAACGTCGAGCTGCGTGAGCGAAGCGACGTAGTCGGCCTGGCCGCCACGCCGGATCGCGAGCGCGTCATCGGTGTCCAGGTGAACGACGGCGACGGAAGGAGGGCCCTCGCGGCGGACCTCGTGATGGCCTCCAGCGGGCGCTCGGCCCGCGTTCCCGGCTGGCTCGAGGAGCTCGGCTTCGAGCGCCCCGAGGAGTCGGCGCTGGAGATCGACCTCGGCTACGCGAGCCGCAACTATCGCCTGCCGCCGGAAGCGATCGCCGACAGCCTGATCCTGATCGGCCCCCGGCCCGGAAGGCCTCGCGGACTTGCGCTCTTCGCCCAGGAGGGCGGCGCCTCACTGTTGACGCTCGCGGGCTACGGCGAGCACAAACCGCCCGTCGAGGATGCCGCCTTCGCGGACTTCCTCGAGACGGTGGCACCGCCCGACGTGCTCGCGGCGGTGCGCGAGGCCGAGCCGCTCGATGAGATCGTGTCCTTCGGGACGCCGGCCAACCGGCGGCGCCACTACGAGCGCATGGGGCGCTTCCCCGACGGCCTTCTCCTGATCGGCGACGCGATCTGCAACTTCAACCCGGTCTATGGCCAGGGGATGACGGTGGCGGCGCTCGAGGCGGCCGAGCTGCGCAGGTGCCTGGAGCGCGGCGAGCGCGACCTACGGCGGCGCTACTTCCGTGCGGCGGCCAGGGTGGTCGACCCGGCCTGGCAGCTCGCGGTCGGCGGCGACCTGGCACTGCCGGAGGTGAAGGGCGCGCGACCGCTGCCGGTGCGCCTGACCAACGCCTACA
The DNA here is from genome assembly GCA_963712325.1 of uncultured Solirubrobacterales bacterium. Lineage (GTDB taxonomy): Bacteria > Actinomycetota > Thermoleophilia > Solirubrobacterales > 70-9 > VRUE01. The sequence goes on along the minus strand of CAVQHG010000007.1, from coordinate 55,858 downwards.
TCGAGCGCCTGCGAGAGACGGCCGAGCGCGATGCCGAGGTGAGCGCGACGTTCATGCGCGTCGCCGGGATGCTGGATCGCCCATCGAGCCTGATCCGGCCGGCGATCGTGCGGCGGGTGCTCGCTCGGCGCAAGCCCGACTCGCTGCTTTGGCCCGGGAAGCCGCTGGCCCGGCCGGTGCGGAGGCGGACGCTGCGCGCCGGCGGCATCGCGACTCGGGTGCGCGAAGCGGGACCGGCTGAGGCGAGCGAGGCGGTGGTATTCGTCCACGGCGTGCCCGGCTCCGGCGCCGACTTCGAGCCGCTGCTGGCGGCGGCCGGCCGCCTCGGCCGCGCCGTCGCCTGGGACGCGCCCGGTTTCGGCAAAGCCGACAAGCCACAGAGCTTTGACCAGAGCGTCGAGGGCCACGCCGAGTTCATCGACCGCGCCCTGGAGGAGCTGGGGATCGAGCGCGCCCATCTCGTCCTGCATGACTTCGGCGGGCCGTGGGGCCTGCGCTGGGCGATCGACCAGCCGGAAAGGCTGGCCGGCGCGACGCTGATCTGCACCGGGCCGGTGGCCCCCGACCGCTGGCACAGGGCGGCGCGGATCTGGCGCACCCGGCTCGCCGGGGAGATGCTCATGGCGACCGCGACCCGCGCCGGCTTCGGTGCCTCGATGCGGCAGGGTCAGACCCGCCGCCTCCCCGGGCCGTTCCTCGATCGCATGTTCGCCGACTTCGACCGCGACACTCGGGCCGCGATCCTGCGCCTCTATCGGTCGGTCGGGGACCTCGAGGAGGCCACGCGCGAGGCGGTCGCCGCCCTGCGGCCGCTGGAGCTCCCGGCGCTGGTGATCTGGGGCGAGAACGACCCCTACCTGCCGGCGGACCTCGCCGAGCGCCAGCTCGAGGCCTTCCCCGGCGCCGAGGTCCACGTGCTCGAGCGCAGCGGCCACTGGCCGTTCGTCGACCGCGCCGAGCGAGTCGAGGAGCTGCTGCTCGATTTCATCGAGCCGAGCCTCGCGGGCGCGGAGGAGCCGGCGCAGCGGGCGTGACCCGGGCGCTCCAGGATCGCTGCCCCGGAGCTTCTACACGGGCGCTTCCGCGCGAAGCAGGTCGGCCGCGCTCGGCAACCGGTCCCTGGAGGCGTCGACGAACAGTGGGGCGGCGGGCTCGGGCCCGAGCGGGCCGGGCGCCTGATCGTCGGCAGGCTCGAGCGTGTGGAGGAGGGCCTCGACGAAGGCGTCGGGCCGGTCGCACTGCAGATAGTGGTTCGCGTCGGGGATGAGGTAGAGGCGATTGCCGGCGCCCTCGAGCATCAGGTACTCGTGCCACACGTATGCCGCCACCCGCGGCGGGGAAACCGTGTCGTACAGGCCCCAGATCAGGGTCTTCGGAAATGGAGCCTCGGCGAGCGCCGACAGCCAGGCCCGCTCATGCTCCGACCGTTCGACGAGGTACTGGATCGTCTGGTGCAGCACCTTCTGACCGTCAGCGTGGGCAAAGGTGACGGCGAGGGCATCGACCTCGGGGTCGCCGGGCTTGCGTGGGGGCGTGAACGTACCGGCGCCCAAGGCCTCGGCCAGCTGCGACGGAGTCAGAGCGGCCAAGATGTCAGGCTCCGACGAGGGGTCGAGAATCCGCCGCTGGGCTTCGGTCAGGTTCGAGAGCGGCAGGAAGATATTGGCGTTTGACAGCACCAGATGGTCGAGTCGCACGCCCGACCGGCCCTCGGCGCAACGCGCAGCATGAATGAGTGCGACGCTGTCTCCCCGATCGTGCGCGGCGACCGTCGCCGACTCGGCGCCGATCACCTCGCTCAGATAGAACTCGATGAGCTCCGCGTCGCGAGCGAGGCTGTAGCCCCACCCCTGCGGCTTGTCCGAAAACCCATAGCCCGGGAAGTCCAGCGCGCAGACGCGGAATCTCGCGCTGAGCTCGTTGGCGACATCGAACCAGTCGATGCTGCTGGTGGGCCAGCCGTGCACGAGCAGCAGCACCGGAGCGTCGGGGTCACCCAGCTCAATGTGGAACACCTGAACCGGTGACGCATCCTCCTCCGACGGTTGCCATGAGAGATGACGACCACGACTCCGCCAATCGTCAGCTCGCTCGCTGTTCAAAGTCCGACCTCCTGTCGACGGCCCCGGGCGCCGATTCTCCATCAACGCGGTTGGTCGAGTATGACTTCGATTCAGTTGCCATAGGAAGTCTCTTCGGTGTGCTCTGCTCTCGACGCCCGTTCCGAACGTGCTTCCCGCTCATGAGATGAGGCGCACTTTGATCCGCCGTTGGACGAGTGGCAAGTCGCGTCCCGACCGCGAGCCGGCCCGATGACCTAGTCTGGCGGCCGAGTCACAACCCGTCGGAGCCCATCGAACGCGAGGAGAGCCGTGCCCCCCAAGATCCCGCTTCCCACCGACGACGAGCTCGAGCCCGGGCACCGCAAGATGCTCGCGAGCCTCCCGAAGCTGAACGTCTTTCGCATGGTCGCCGGTGCGCCCCGTGCCGTTCGCCCCTTCATGGAGCTCGGGGGCGCGGTGCTGTCGACGGCACTTGACGCCCGCCGACGGGAGATCGCCGTGCTGAGGGTCGCGCACGCCACCGACGCGCCCTACGAGTGGGCCCAGCACAGGCAGCTCGCCGCAAACGCCGGGGTGACCGATGCCGAGATCGATGCCATCGACACGGAGGAGCCCGTCTCCAGCCTCGACGAGGAGTGCAACCTGATCTGTCGTGTCGCCGACGAGGTCAGTCGCGAGGTACGGCTCTCTGACGAAGCGCTCGAGCAGATCATCGATCGCTACGGGGCGCGCGAAGCGGCTGAGCTGATCCTGCTCGTCAGCTACTACAACATGGTCAGCCGTTTCCTCGAGTCGACCAGGGTGCAGATCGAGGACGAGCAACAGCTCGAGGGAGGGATGCCCACCTCGATTGCCGCTCGGCCCGGCGACTGAGGGAGCACCATGCGACTTGAGCAGAAGGTCGGGATCGTGGTCGGGGCGGGCCAGTCGGCCGGCGAGACCGTGGGCACGGGCCGTGCCGCGGCGATCGCATTCGCTCGGAAGGGCGCCAGGGTTCTGCTCGTCGATCGCGATCTGGACTCGGCGCGTGAGACGGCCGAGATCATCGCCGGCGAGGGCGGTATCGCCGAATGCGTGGCCGCGGATTGGACCAGGGCAGCCGAGTGTGAGGCATTCGCGGCAGCCTGCGTGGACACCTGGGGACGAATCGACTTCCTCCAGAACAACGTCGGCATCGGTGCCGACGACGCCCCGGCCCTGCAGCTGAGCGAGGATGCCTTCGACCGGATCATGGAGGTCAACCTCAAGGGCTGCCTGCTCTCCTGCCAGGCGGTGGTGCCCGTCATGCGGCGGCAGGGCTCGGGATCGATCGTGAACATCTCCTCGATCGCGGCGCTCGCGACCGCCCCGCTGACCGCCTACAAGATCTCGAAGGCCGGCGTCAATGCACTCACCCAGTCGCTGGCGATCGAAAACGCCGCGCAGGGTGTCCGCGTGAACGCGATCATGCCCGGCCTGCTCGACACACCGATGGCGATCGATGCGTGGGCGGCGAAACTGGAAATCCCGCGGGAGGAGATCCGCGCCCAGCGCGATGCGCTGGTCCCGCTCCGCGCCAAGATGGGCACCGCCTGGGACGTGGCCTACGCGAGCCTCTTCCTCCACTCCGAGCAGGCGGAATTCATCACCGGCGCCCTGCTGCCGGTCGACGGCGGCCAGCTCGCGCGCGTAGGCGGCTAATCTCGGTGCCGCCCCGCCGGCGTCCCCTCGCCCGAGCGGCGCTACCCTGCGGATAGTCGTGCTGCTCAAGGCGATCCCAATCGGCTTGGCGCTCATTGGCTTGGCCCTCATCGGCGTGGCGGTGGCGCCGGCGATGTCCGCCGGTACGCGAGCCGCCGGTGATGCCGGCCTGAGCCGCGCCAGGCCGGCGGCTGCGCACGGAGCCAGACGACACACCGCATGCTCGAGGTTCCGTCGCCGGCGTCGGCGTCGGCGCTGCCACCACGCGCACCGGCACCGCCACCACCCGGGTCAGGGCACGGGCACATCGGTCCCGCCCAACGCGGATTCGCCGCCAACCCCGGCGCCTCCACCGGTGCCCGATCGGCTCGATACCACGCCGCCGAAGTTCGCCGGCCTCGAAGCGGCCTTCGCCTGCACTCCCGGGTCCGCAGCGACCCGGGCAGACCACGCCCGTCACGCTGACCTGGCAGGCGGCGAGCGACGAGATGACGCCGCCCGCGCTGATCGTCTACGACGTCTACATGGCGACTGAAGCAGGGTGGCGAGGACTTCTCGGCAGCGACCTGGACGACGGCGCCCGGTGCGACCGCCTTCAGGACGCCGGGCCTGCCGTCGCACGGAACGTTCTATTTCGTCGTGCGCGCCCGGGACCGGGCGGGCAACGAGGACGGCAACACGGTCGAGCACCAGGCCGTGGATCCCTGCCTCTGACGGTCTCATGGATGAGCGGCGCCCGGATCTCGGCGCAGCGGGACCCGATCTCAGCCCGCCGGGCACGCAGCGCTCGCTTCCCCCCTAAAGGACCTGGAGGCGCTGCCGATGGAACCGCGTGCATCAAGGAAGGCAGACTCGGTTCGGCGCATTCTTCGATCGCCATCCCCGGCTGCTGCGCGGGCTGGCGATCCTCGCCCTGTCCTGGGGCGTCGGCTATCTGACCTGGCGCATCGGCTGGAGCGGCGAAGGGGCCAGCCCAGTCCCCTACGCGATGCTCCTGGTCACCGAGGTCTACGGGCTCTGGGCGCTGGGGACGCTGGCCTGGTTCTCGTGGTCGCGCCGCCCGACCAGGCGGCCGCCGGCGACCCCCGGGCGCTCGGTGGACGTCTACGTCTGCACCTACGACGAGCCGACCGAGGTCGTCGCCGCAACCCTCGCCGGCTGCCGCGCCCTGACCTACCCCCACACGACCTACCTTCTCGACGACGGACGCCGGCCGGAGATGCGCGAGCTCGCCCAGCTCGCCGGCGCCCGCTACCTGACGCGGGCCGACAACTCCTACGCCAAGGCGGGCAACATCAATGCCGCCCTGCCGCGCACGGAGGGGGAGCTGGTCCTGATGCTCGACGCCGACCACGTGCCGATGCCCGACGCCGTCGACGCGATGGTCGGCTACTTCGACGACGAGCGCATGGCGCTGGTCCAGAGCCCGCACGACTTCTTCAACCACGACTCGGTCCAGCACTACGTGGTCGGCCGCCACGAGCAGTCGATGTTCTACCGGGTGATCTGCCCCGGCAAGGACCGCCACGGCGCCGCCTACTGGTGCGGCTCGGCGGCGCTGATGCGCCGGCGGGCGCTGCTCGACATCGGCGGCGTGGCGACCGAGACGATCGCCGAGGACTTCCACACCACGATCCGCCTCCAGCGCCACGGCTGGCAGAGCCGCTACCACGACGAGGTGCTGGTCCAGGGGCTCGCCCCCCACGACCTCGACGGCTACCTGCTCCAGCGCGACCGCTGGGCGCGCGGAAACCTCGCCGTCTTCACGCTGCCCGAGTCGCCGCTGCGCGCTCGTGAGCTGCGCCCGCTCCAGCGACTCTCCTACCTGACCAGCCTGCTCGCCTACCTGGCGCCGCCGATGCGCCTGCTGATGCTCGCCACCCTGGCGCTGGTGATGTGGACCGGGGAGCTGCCGATGAAGGTGAGCCTCGCCGCCCTCGCCGCGCTCTGGCTGCCCACGGTGACGCTCAACCTGGGCGCCGGCGCCGCCCTCGCTCGCGGCTACATGAAGATCGGCGAGACCGCCCACTACGAGCTGCTGACGATGGAGATCTTCGCCCGCGCCCTGCGCTGCGCGGTACGGCCGGGGCGTTCCGCCTTCAGGGTGACGCCGAAGCAGGGAACCGGCGGCGGCGGATTCGAGTCCGTGCGCAGGCTGCACCTCGTCGTCGCCTCGTTCCTCCTGCTGGGCGCCGGGACCGTGCTTCGCCTGCTCGACCTGGGCGGAGTCGGGCCGCTTCCCGATCTGCCTGGAATTGCCGCGATCGTCGTCCCCGCCCTCGGCCTGATCGAGCTGCGCCGGATCGGCCGCACTCTGCTCGTCGTCGGCCGTCGCCGCCAGCGCCGGCTCGTCTATCGCTTCGAGGGCAGCGCGCCTGCGACCTGCGTCTCCAAGGCCGGCGAGGTCACCGGACGCCTGGTGGATGCGAGCGCCGCGGGGGTCGGTCTCGTCCTCGATGAGCCGGTCGAGGTCGGCGACCGCCCGGTCCTGGCGCTCGAGCTCCTCGACGCAGCGGGCGAGCCGCACGAGGTCAGGGCACGAGTCGAGGTGCGCTCCTGCCGCGAGCTGGATGGCCGGCAGCTGGTCGGCGCGACGATCGTGGAGATCGACCCCGCCTCGAGGATGCGGCTGATGGAATGGTGCTACGTGGTCTGCAGCCACGAGCGCCTGCGCGGCCGCCGCCCGCCGAGCCCGTGAGAAGGACCGGCCGCGCGCCGATCGTCGTGCGGCTGCGCGAGGGAGAGCTCGAACCCCAACCCCGGAAGAGGCGATCCAGGTCGCCTCCTGAGCGCTCGCCGGCGATCGGCTCCGGGCCGCCTCCTGAGCGGAGAGGGTGGGATTCGAACCCACGAGGCGGGTCAACCCCGCCCACGCGATTTCCAGTCGCGCTCCTTAAGCCACTCGGACACCTCTCCGGGCTCCCAACAGGGTATTGGCTGCCGCGGGCGCGTCAGCGCGCGGCGGGAGGCGAAGAACTCGCGCAGCAGGGTGGCGCACTCCGCTCGCGGACGCCGCTCCGCACCTCGGGCCGGTGGTTGAGGGCCGGCTCGGCGAGCACATCCAGGACGCTCCCCGCGGCACCGGCCTTCGGGTCGCGGGCGCCGAAGACTACCTCCGGGATGCGGGCGAGGACGATCGCCCCCGCGCACATCGCGCAGGGCTCGAGGGTCACGTAGAGGGTCGTCCCCGGCAGCCGCCAGCCGCCGAGCGCCCGGCCGCCGCGCGGATCGCCAGGATCTCCGCGTGGGCGGTCGGGTCGGCACGCAGCTCGCGCTCGTTCCCAGCCGCCGCCAGCGGCACGCCGCCGCGGGCGACGACGGCGCCGATCGGCACGTCGCCGTGCTCCGGCGGCGGCCGGGCGCGCTCGATCGCGAGGTCCATCAGGGCGCTCGTCCTCTGCTGTCGGTTCGCCTCCGCGCATCGCGTTCGAATCGTGTCGGGGGGCAACAACTTAGCCAGCCGCCCCGTGTTAGCTGGGTGCTCGCTCGAAAGCAGGGATAATCCGAGCTCAGACGAGATGAACCGACGTCGACGATCGCCCTATCCTCTCCCTGCTCGCCGCCCTCGCGACCGACGGGCAGGCCGCGGCTGCCTCGATCGGCGTGCGCCGGCCGCGTGCCTTCGCCCCCCATGAGGTGATCTTCAAGCTGCGCGGCCAACGCGCCGCCCACACCCAGGCCTGCCCCGCGGCGTCGGGGTCCGCAGAGCGGCCGCCGCCCTGCGCCGCAACCCCGGGTCTCCTACGCGGCCCCGAACTACATCGCCACCGCCTCGGCGCACGCCTGGTTCCCAACGACCCAGGCACCCTCAACGGGCCCCCCGGACCCCCTGCCGGCTGGGTCTCGAAACAGTGGAACTTCCTCCCCTGGGAAGGCCCGAGCACCCCCCTGCGCCCCACCTCGCCGGGCGGGATCAACGCGCCCGGCGCCTGGCAGCAACCTCGCAGACGCCGGCATGCCGGCGCCCGCGGCGTGACGGTCGCCGTCCTCGATACGGGAATCGCCTACCGGGCCCGCGGCAGCCGCTTCCGGCGCAGCCCGGACTTCACCGCCGGCCAGTTCGTCAAGGGCCGCGACTTCGTCGACCGCAAGAGCAGTCTGCCGCTCGACCGCAACGGCCACGGGACCCACATCGCCGGGACGATCGCCGAGAAGACCAACAACGGGATCGCCCTCACCGGCCTCGCCTACCGGGCGAAGCTGATGCCGGTCCGCGTGCTCGACCGCCTCGGCCGCGGCCGTGCCGACGACATCGCCGAAGGGGTCCAATTCGCCGCCGACCACCACGCAGACGTGATCAACATGAGCTTCAACTTCGGCTGTGGCAAGAAGGTCCCCAGCGTCGCCCGAGGCGATCCGCTACGCGATCCGCAAGGGCGTCGTCGTCGGTCGCCTCGGTGGGCAACCTGGGGTCGGAGTCCTGCGTGTCGCCGCCGGCGACGGTCCGCGGCGTGATCGGCGTCGGGGGCACGACGCAGGGTGGCTGCATGGGCGAATACTCGCTGCGCGGCAAGGCGGTCGACCTCGTCGCCCCGGGCGGAGGGCGAGCCGGTGGCCCCCTGCCCCTCGGTGCTCGAGGCGCCGATCTACCAGGTCACCTTCAACAGCGGAAACGAGCGCCGCTTCGGCGAGCCCGACCGACTACGTCGGCACCTCGATGGCCGCCGCGCACGTCTCCGGCGTCGCCGCCCTGGTCCTCGCCAGCGGCCTGATCGACCGCGCGAAGAAGGGCGGGCGGATCCAGGCCCAGGTGACGAGGAGGCTGCGAGACGCACGGCGCGGAGCGTCGGCGCCTCACCCCTCCTGCAGGGCGCGGGTCTGATCGACGCCGCACGGGCCACCGACCCCGACTGCCAGGGCGCCTGTCTCTCCTCGCACCGGCGCTGACGGTCGGGGGCGACCGCCCGCCTCAGGCGTGCGGATGACTCAGGTCGTGCGGATGATGATCACGCTGCAGGGAGCGTGATGGGAGACCTTGTTGGGAACGCTGCCCAGCAGGAAGCGGCGCGCGCCGGCCATTCCCTTGTTGCCGACCACGATCAGGTCGGCGCCGATCTGCTCGGCGATGCTGAGGATCGCCTCGGCGGGATCTCCCTCGACCGCATGGGTCTGCACGTCGATGCCCTCCTTCTTCGCTTCCGCAGCCGCCGTGTCGAGGACCATGTTGACGTCCTCGCGCGGCCCGACCTCGTACTGGACGTCCGGCGGGTGCGTCCCCGCTCGCCGGCGCGCGGCGCTGGGAGCCCGGCCCGTAGGCGCTGACGATGCACAGGTGGCGCCGGAGAGCTTGGCGAGCTCGATCGCCTGGCGAACCGCCTCCCGCGCGGTGTCCGACCCGTCCGTTCCAACCACGATGCGCGTGAACAACCCGCCCCTCCTCTGCCGCTCGACTGGACGGGCTGATACTAACGCCGCGGCGCCGCGCCCGGCGGGGTGCGCCGCTGAAGCCCGCGCCGAGGATCTCCGTCGGGCGTGGTCGCGAGGCGGACGACCGCGATCGCCATCGAGGCCACCAGGCAGACGACGAGCACGGCGATCCCGGCTTTCCAGAGCATCGGCATGCGCCGGCAGACTAGATGGTCGATTCCACGGCCGGCTGGGCCTGGATGACGCCGTCGGGCCCGCCGGGCTATGGTGGAAGCATGGAGAAGGTCGCCGACGGCGTCTGGCTGCTGCGGGGCGACCTGCGGGAAGTCGATGAACATCTACTTCCTCGAGGACGGCGACGGCGTCGTCCAGTTCGACGCCGGCACGAAGGCGATGACGAAGGCCGCCAGGGCGGCAGCGGAGGAGCTCGGCGGGGTCGAAGAAGGTCGTCCTCGGCCACAGCCACGCCGACCACCGCGGCACGGCGCCGTCGATGGGCGTCCCCGTCTACTGCCACCCGGACGAGGTCGCGGACGCCGAAAGCGACGTCGGCGATCGACCCCTACATGGACATCTCCGCAGCTGCCGTCTGCGCCGCGCCGCCTCGATCTACCCGCTGCCTGCTGCGGCGCTGGGACGGCGGCGCGGTGAAGATCGCCGGCACCGTCTCGGAGGGAGACGAGGTCGCGGGCTTCCGCGTCGTCCACTTCCCCGGCCACGCCCCCGGGTTGATCGGGCTCTGGCGGGAGAGCGACCGGGTGGCGCTGGTCAGCGACGTCGTCTACCTGATCGACTCGGCGAGACTCGGCAAACCGCTGCCACCGGGCACCGCCAGCGTCCCCCACCCCGCCTGGGCGTGGGATCACGAGAAGGCGAAGGAATCGGTCCGCAAGCTGGCGGCGCTCGATCCGGCGGTCGTCGGCGCCGGCCACGCCGAGCCGCTCCGCGGGGAGAGCCTGCGGGCGACGCTCGAAGAGGCGGCCGAGAAGCTCTGAGCCGGTAGTTTCCGGCCCTCAATGCTCGGGACCTACGCCTCGGCGGCATTGATCTGCGCCGCCTCGATGCTCGTCGGGCGCGCGATCCTCTCGCTCTCGGGGCGGAGCAGCTGGTCCTGGCTGGAGCCCGGCGTCGGCTTCGCCGCGATCCTCAGCGTCACCGGCCTGCTCTCCCGCGCTGATCGGCCACGGGACCACGGCCACGCTTGGCGCCCTGGCCTCTGGTCCTCGCCGCCGCCGCCGTCTGCATCGCGGCGCCCGTACGAGACGCGGGGCGCCCTGCGCGCGGGGCTCCCGGTCGCGGTCGCGATCGCCCTGGCCCTGACGATCCCCTTCCTCGTCAACGGCCGCTGGGGCCTGATCGGAGTCGGCTTCAACAACGACCTCGGCCTGCACCTCGCCTGGGCCGAGTGGCTGCGCAGCGGCTTCGGGCCCGAGCCCGTTCGGCGGCTACCCGCTCGGCCCCCACGGCCTCGCCGTCGCCGTCGCCGCGGTCCCGGGCATCGGCGCTCGGCCAGGCCTTCATCGGCGAGATCTTCGCGATCGGGATCCTCACCGGCGCTGACCGCGCTCGGCGCCCTCGCCGAGCTCGGCCCGGCGCGCCGCACTCTTGGCGGCGCTGATGGTCGCGGTCCCCTACCTGGCCGCCTCCTACTTCGCCCAGGGCGCCTTCAAGGAGACCGCCGAGGCGCTCTTCGTGCCTCGCCGTCGGCCTCGCGCCTGCGCGATCCGCGTCGGGCCGTCATCCGCCAGCTGGCCGCGGCTGCGCCTCGGCCCTGCCATTCCTGGCGCTGGCCGGCGGCATCTTCTTCTCCTACAGCTTCGCCGGCCTCGCCTGGCCGATCGCGATCATCGCCCTCTGGGGCCTGACCCGGCCGGCGGTGCGGCGGGCGCTGGCGCCGCGCGCGCTGCTGCGCTTCCTCTGCCGCCCGCGCACGCCTCTGGTCCTGCTCGCCATCGCCGGCCTCGCCGTGCTCGCGCGCTGATCGGCCCCTTCGGCTTCGGCGGCGGCTTCAACAAGGTCGCCGGCACCGACACCTACGGCCCGGTCTCGCCGGTCGAGGCGCTCGGCGTCTGGCCGACCCCCAACTACCGGCTCGACGCGCCCGGCGGCGCCCACCTGCACCGGCCTCGCCGGGGCGATCGGCGCCCTCGCGCTGCTGCTCGGCCGCCTGGTGGCTGCGCCGCCGCGACTACGCGGTGCCGATCGCGCTCGGCGCCTGCGCCCGCCCTCTACCTGCTCTCGCTGCCGTTCAGCGGCGACTACTCGCAGGCCAAGGCGCTGATGATCGCCGCCCCGCTGGCGATGCTGATCGCGATCCGCCCCCTGCTCGCCGAGCCCCTCCCCCGCCGACGGGCCGAGAACCTCACCCCTGGCGGACGGAATCGGCCCGTCGGCGCGGCTGCGGGTGGCGCGGCGGGTCGGCTGGGCGGCCCTGGCCATCGCCTTCGTCGGCGGCGCCTCTACTCGAGCTTCCTCGCCCTGCGCGAAGCGCCGGTCGGCCCGCCCGGCCACGGCGCCGAGCTGCGCGCCTTCCTGCCGATCGTCCACGGCCAGCCGGTCCTCTACGCCGGCCAGGACCGCTACGCCGCCTACGAGCTGCTCGGCGCCGACACCCACGTGCCGCTGGTCGAGTTCCCCGACGAGGACGTCACGCCAGAACCCCGAGAAGCCGTTCGACACCGGCGACGCCTACAGCCCGATCGACTTCGACTCCTTCTCCCGCCGCACGCTCGAACAGCTTCCCCTACGTGATCACCGGGCAGCGCCGCCTGGAACAGCGAAGCGCCGGCCAGCTTCCGCGCGATCGCCGCGACGCCCTCCTACGTGCTCTGGGAAACGGACGCGGCGACCGCGCCGCGCGAGCGCCACGTGCTGCTCGAGGGGACCGAGCCCGGCCGCCTTCGCCGACTGCGCCTCGCCGGAGATCCGATCCTGCTCTCCAACCACGGCCGCGCCGCCCTCTTCCCCGACGGTGGCGTTCGGCCGCAAAGCCAGATGGGCCCCGGCGAGCGCGCTCGACACCGGGCGAGCAGCGCCTCGCAGAGCGCTGCGGCTCGCCGCCCGGCCGCTGGCGCCTCTCCCTGCAGTACTTCTCTCCCTTCGACCTGACGCTGCAGGCGCCGGGCTTCCGCCAGCGCCTGAAGGCCGGCGCTCGACGGCCAGCGACCGAACACGATCAGCCTCGCCAACAACGGCCAGTTCTGGCCCGCCGGCGAGCTCGTGAGCGGCGGCGGCCGGGTCGAGTTCACGCTCGCCGCGGCCGAGCCCAGCGCGATCCAGGGCCTGAGCGGCTACGACGGGCAGCGCCAACGTCGGCGAGCTGGTCGCCGTCCGCGGCCGGCCGCACCGCGATCGTGCCGCTGCGTGCCGCCTGCGACCCCTGGATCGACTGGTACCAGTCGCGCCGCGCCCTGATCGCCGGCCGGGGCGCGCGGCGGCAGGCGACGCTCACGGGGCGGTCGGGGAGCCGAGCCCGGATCAGACGGCCTTGGCGGCGAGCCGCTCGGGCGAGACGCGGACCACGTCCCAGACCGCGCCGGTCTTCTCGAGCACGTCGATGACCACCGCCGAGACGTCGACCTGCCAGCGCCCCAGCCCGTGGACGGCCGAGGTCGGGAAGGCGTGGTGGTTGTTGTGCCAGGCCTCGCCCAGGGTCGGGATCGCGATCAGCGCGAGGTTGCGCGACTCGTCGGCCGGTCTCGTAGTCGCGCCGGCCGAAGACGTGGCAGAGCGAGTTGATGCTGTAGGTGAAGTGGTGCAGGACGAAGACCCGGACCAGGCCGCCCCAGAGCAGCCCGGTCACCGCGGCGAAGAAGGTGCCGCCGATCACCCAGCCGAGCGCGAAGGGGAGCGAGCAGCCCGAGCGATCGCCCAGAGCAGGAAGGTGCGGTCGACCCAGCTGACCATCGGGTCCTTCAGCAGGTCGGGGGCGAAGCGCTCCTTGTTGCCGCGCTGGGTGTGGATGAAGAGCCAGCCCATGTGGGCGTGGAAGAGGCCGCGCATCGCGCCGCTCCAGCCGTGGCCGTGGTCGACGTGGGGGCTGTGCGGGTCGCCCTCTTCGTCGGAGAAGGCGTGGTGCTTGCGATGGTCGGCGACCCAGGAGATCACCGGCCCCTCGATCGCCGCCGAGCCGAGGATCGCCAGCAGGCCGTGCAGCCAGGCGCTTCGCCTTGAAGGTGCGGTGGGTGAAGTGGCGGTGGAAGCCGACCGTCATCCCGAGCCCGGTCAGCACGTACATGCCGACGAAGAGGAAGACGTCGCTCCAGTGCAGGGCGCTCCCCCACACCTGCCAGCCGGCGAAGCCGATCGCGAGGAACGGGACCAGGGTGACCAGGCCGGTGATGATCCGGTCGCGAGTCTCGTTCGCGACCGGCTGGATGTCGGAGGGAAGTGGTCCCGTGCCTGCCATGGAGGCGGGCATCATACGCCTCGCCGGAGTGGCGAACGTACATATGCCTATCGCGCCGCCCGGCCTCGGCGCGGATATAGGTGCGGCGATGCCCTTCGCCAGCACCGCGCCGCTGCGACGGGAGATCGAGGCCCGGATCCCCGAGCGGCCCTTCACGATCGAGTTCTGGGACGGGACCCGCCTGCCGGCGACCGCCGGACGGCGGGCCGACCTTCTTCGTGCGCTCGCCCCGCGCCGCCGCCCACGTCGCTGCGGCGCCCGGACAGCTCGGCCTCGGCCGCGCCTACGTCAGCGGCGAGATCGAGGTCGACGACATGGACGCGGTGATCGCGCCTGCTCGACAGCTGGAAGCCGCCGCCGCTCGAGGCGGCGACAAGGCGCGCCTCCTGCTCGGCGCGGTCCGCGCCGCCGGCCTGACCGCCCGCCGCCGCGCCCCGGCCGCCGAGCTGCGGCCCAGCGGCCGCCGCCACAGCAAGGAGCGCGACGCGAGCGCCGTCCGCCACCACTACGACGTCTCCAACGAGTTCTTCGCCCTCTTCCTCGACGACTCGATGACCTACAGCTGCGCCTTCTTCGCGCGAGGGCGCCAGACCCTCGAGGAGGCCCAGGAGGAGAAGCTCGAGATGGTCTGCCGCAAGCTCGACCTGAAGGAGGGCGAGCGGGTCCTCGACGTCGGCTGCGGCTGGGGCAGCTTCCCGCTCTGGGCGGCGACCCGGCACGGCGCCAGCGTCGTCGGCATCACCCTCTCGCCGCCGCAGGCCGAGAAGGCGCGGCAGCGGGCCGAGGAGGCCGGCGTCGCCGACCGGGTCGAGATCCGCGTCATGGACTACCGCGACCTGGCCGGCGAGCGCTTCGACGCGATCGCCAGCATCGGCATGGTCGAGCACGTCGGCGCCGCCAACATCGACGTCTACGCGCGCACCCTGGCCGGCCTGCTCGAGCCGGGCGGCCGGCTGCTCAACCACGGCATCACCCGCCTGCGCCACACCGACGCCGAGGCCGGGCCCTTCTCGGAGCGCTACGTCTTCCCCGACGCCGCGCCGCTGCACCTCTCGCGCGTCCTGCTGGCACTCGAACGGGCCGGCTTCGTCGCCCGCCACGTCGAGGAGCTCGGCGCCGACTACGCGGAGACCCTGCGCCACTGGGCGCGCCCTCGACGAGAACCTCGACGAGGCGGTCCGCCTCGCCGGGCCCGAACGGGTCCGCGTCTGGCGCCTCTACCTGCGCGCCGCCCGCAACGGCTTCGATCAGGGCTTCACCTCGATCTACCAGGCCCGCTGCACCCTCGGCTGTCAGGCTGGGAAGCCGCCTCGACCGTCTCCAGCGCCCAGTCGGCGCCGGCGTCGCGCAGCTGCTCGACCGAGTAGTTGCCGGTGGCGACGCCGACCACCCGGATGCCGGCGCCGTGGCCGGCGTCGACGTCGCGCGGGGTGTCGCCGACCGAGATGCCGGCGCCGTCGGGCGCGAGCGGCGTGCCGCCGGAGACCAGCTCGGCCGCGCCGCAGCGCTGCTTCGGTCACCTCGGTGCGGTCGGCGGAGTCCGAGCCGTAGCCGCCGAAGCTGAAGAAGCGGTTGAGGCCGGCCGCGGGCGAGCTTGATGTGCGCGGCCGCCTCGATGTTGCCGGTGACGAGGCCGAGCAGCGCGCCGGCCTCGACCAGCCGCTCGCAGCAGCTCCTCGATGCCCGGCATCACCCGGTAGCCGCTCGATTCGGCGACCGTGTCGGGCAGGTGGCGCAGGTAGCCGGCGATCGCCTTCGCGCGCTCCTCCTGGGTGCCCTCGCGGCCGATCACCTCGCGGAAGACGATCTTCGACGATCTCGGGGTCGGTCATCCCCGCGTCGGTGTGCTCGGCGATGTTCGCCTCGACCCCGTAGAGCTCCTGGAAGGCGCGCTGCCAGGCGCCCCGCCGGCCCCGCCGGTGACCAGCAGCGTGCCGTCGATGTCGAAGAGCACGGCGCGCGGCGATCGTCTACTCGCCCAGCAGTCTCCCGCTGGGTCAGCCAGTAGAGCAGGCCGAGCGCGGGCAGGACGACGACCGCGGCGACCACGAAGACGATCAGCACCGCGTCAGGGTCGGCGCCGGGCGCGGCCGCCTGCGTCGATCGTCAGCGAGGTCGGCAGCAGGTAGGGGAACTGGGCGACCCCCCAGCCCCAGATCACCGCGACCACCGCGCCGACCGCGAGCGGCCGCAGGCCGCGGCCGCTCGCCGCCGCGCAGCAGCACGCGAGCGCGCCGAGCCCGCAGAGGCCGGAGACGATCGACCAGCGGCAGGCCCTCGGCGATGAGCCGGTCGTAGACGTAGCGGGCTTCGGCGTGCAGGGCGAAGATGCCGGCCAGCGCGAAGGCCCCCGGCGACGACCGCCGCGGCCAGCGCCCGCCGCGCGAAGTACTCCTCCAGCTCGGCCTCGCCGGCGCGGCGCGCGTCGGCGATCAGGAAGACCGCCGCCAGGTAGGCGCCGCTGGCGACGAACAGCGCCGCCGGTCAGCAGCGGCAGCGGCTGCCAGCCAGCTCGAGAACGCGTCGCCGTCGCCGTCCGGCGGGGACGTTGCCGGCGGCGATCGCGCCGACCACCGGTCCCATGAAGAACGGCGTCAGCACCGAGGAGAGCGCGAAGGCGGCGCCCATCGCCCGGCGTGCATCGCAGCGAGTCGATCGACTTGCGGAAGGCGAAGCCGGCGCCGCGCAGGACGATCCCCAGCGCCGCCAGCGCCAGCGGCACGTAGAGGGTCGACATCATCGCGCCGAAGGCCTCCGGGAAGGCGGTCCAGAGGACGACGAGGATGAAGATCAGCCAGACGTGGTTGGCCTCCCAGACCGGGGTCAGCGAGCGCTGGATCACGCGCCCGCGGCGCGCTCCCCCCTCTCGGCGTCGCCGGCGATCAGGTCCCAGAAGCCGGCGCCGAAGTCGGCGCCGCCGAACACCGCGTAGAGCGTCGCCCCCATCCAGAGGATCGCCGCGGCGGCGTCCGCCCGGCTCATCAGGCCACTCCCGCCCATGGCCCGCCGGGGGCGCGTAGGGCGCCTCGCCCGGCTGCCCTCCCCCTCCTCGCGCCAGCGGCGCGACATCGCGCGCAGGACGAGGACGGCGCCGGTGCCCAGCGCCGCGTAGAGCGACGCAGCACCCCGGCGAAGGCGAACCAGATCCCCTCGGCCTCGGTCACCGCTTCGGCGGTGCGCATGTAGCCCTGCACGATCCAGGGCTGGCGGCCGACCTCGGTGACGATCCAGCCCGCACCAGAGCGCGACGATCGCGCCGCGCCGGAGACCGCCACCGCGCGCAGGAACCACGGCGTCGCCGGGATGTCGCGCCGCCGCCACCAGACGAGACGCAGCCAGAGGCCGAGCAGCAGCAGCGCGAGCCGATCCCGACCATCGCGTCGAAGGAGAGGTGCAGCAGCGTGTTCGCCGGCGGCCGTTCGTCGGCGGGGATGTCGTTCAGCCCGGTCACCTCGGTGTCGGTGCTGAAGCCGACCAGCAACGAGTCGAGGCCGGGGATCCCGATCGCCCCCTTCACCCCGTCGTCGGTGCAGATGCCGCCGATGTACTCGGTCTGGTCGGGCGCCGGTCTCCTGGATGCACTCCATCGCCGGCGAACTTGGCCGGCTGGTGGTCGGCGACTTCGCGCGCCGCCGTGTCGCCGACGAAGAGCTGGATCGGCGTCGCGATGCAGGCGACGTCAGCGGGATCAGCAGCCCCAGCCGGTGCAGGCGGTCGCGGCGCCCGCGCAGCATCCCGACCGCGTAGACCGAGGCGAACGAGGAAGCCGGCGACCATGTAGGCGGCGAGGATCATGTGCGGCACCTCGTAGGTCCAGGCCGGGTTGAAGAGGACCTTGCAAGGGCTCGCGTTTCGACCACCTTGCCGGCGGCGTCGAGGGTGAAGCCCTGCGGCTGGTTCATCCAGGAGTTGGCGGTGACGACGGAGAAGGCGCCGCCGAACCCGGTGATCACCATCGGCACCCCGGACCAGAAGTGCGCCCAGCCGCCGAGCCGCTTCCAGCCGTAGATGTAGATCGCGAGGAAGATCGCCTCGGTGAAGAAGAAGATGCCCCTCGATCGCGAAGGCGATCCCGAAGGCGTCGCCGAAGCGCTCCATGAACTCGCGGCCAGAGCAGGCCGAACTCGAAGCTGAGCACGGTGCCGGTCACGGCCCCGACGGCGAAGGTCACCGCCATCGCCTTCGACCAGCGCCGGGCCAGCCGCATCGCGTCCTCGTCGTCGCGCTTCAGCCCGAGGTAGTTGGCGGTGAGGATGATCGCCGGGAAGGCGACGCCGAGGCAGGCGAGGACGATGTGGAAGCCGAGCGTGAACGCCATCAGCTCGCGCGCGGCGAGCAGATTCGACTCCGACGCCGCGAGCGGGAGCAGGTCGGTGGGCATCGCAGCCCGGGGGTCACCGCTCGTCGCCTCGCCGGCGCCCGCGCCTCGCGGTAGCGGCGGATCAGCGCGTTGGTCGAGCTGTCGTGCTCGAGCTTGGGCTCCTCGGCGGCCTGCAGCTCGGGGATGATCGCCACCGCCAGCACCTTGCCCAGCTCGACCCCCCACTGGTCGAAGGAGTCGATCCCCCAGATCGCCCCCTGGGTGAAGACGCTGTGCTCATACAGGGCGACCAGGGTGCCCAGCGTCTGCGGGTCGAGCCGCTCGGCGAGGATCGTGTTCGAGGGCCGGTTGCCCTCCATCACCCGGTGCGGGACGATCGGCTCCGGCGTCCCCTCCTCGCGCACCTGCTCGGGCGTTTTGCCGAAGGCGAGCGCCTCGCCCTGGGCGAAGACGTTGGACGATCAGCAGGTCGTGGTGGTCGCCGAGCGGGTTGTTGGAGCGCATGAAGCCGATGAAGTCGCAGGGGATCAGCCGCGTCCCCTGGTGGATCAGCTGGTAGAAGGAGTGCTGGCCGTTGGTCCCCGGCTCGCCCCAGAAGATCGCCCCGGTGTCGTAGTCGACCCGGGCGCCGTCGAGGGTGACGTGCTTGCCGTTGGACTCCATCGTCAGCTGCTGGAGGTAGGCGGGGAAGCGGTGCAGGTACTGGTCGTAGGGGAAGACGCCGCAGGTCTGGGCGCCGAAGAAGTCGCCGTACCAGACCGAGAGCAGCCCCATCAGCATCGGCAGGTTCGCGGCCGGGCGGCGCCTCGCGGAAGTGCTCGTCCATCGCGTGGAAGCCGGCCAGCATCTCCGAGAAGCGGGCCGGCCCGATCGCCAGCATCGTCGAGAGGCCGATCGCCGAGTCCATCGAGTAGCGGCCGCCGACCCACTCCCAGAAGCCGAACATGTTCTCGGTGTCGATCCCGAACTTCGAGACCTCCTCGGCGTTGGTCGAGACGGCGACGAAGTGCTTGGCGACCGCCGCCTCCTCGCCGCCGAGCCCGGCCAGCGCCCACTCCCGGGCGGTGCGCGCGTTGGTCATCGTCTCCAGCGTCGTGAAGGTCTTCGAGGAGATGACGAAGAGCGTCTCCTCGGGGTCGAGGTCGCGGGTGCACTCGGCGAAGTCGGTGCCGTCGACGTTGGAGACGAAGCGGAAGGTCATCTCCCGCCGGCGAGAAGTGGCGCAGCGCCTCGTAGGCCATCACCGGGCCCAGGTCCGAGCCGCCGATGCCGATGTTGACGACGTTGCGGATCGGCCTGCCGGTGTGGCCGGTCCACTCGCCCGAGCGCACCCGCTCGACAGAAGGCCGCCATCCGGTCGAGGGTCTCGTGCACCTCCCTGACCACGTCGACCCCGTCGACGACGAGCGAGCGCTCCCTCGGCATTCGCAGCGCGACGTGAAGCACGGCGCGGTCCTCGGAGACGTTGATGTGCTCGCCGGCGAACATCGCGTCGCGTCGCTCCTCGACGCCCCGCTCGCGGGCCAGCTCGCCGAGCAGGATCACGGTCTCTTCGGTGATCCGGTTCTTGGAGAAGTCGAGGTGCAGGCCGGCGCCGTCGGCGAGGAGCCGCTCGCCGCGGCCGGGGTCGTCGGCGAACAGGTCGCGCAGGTGTGCGGTGCCGATGCCGGCCTCGTGGTGCTCGCGAAGCGCCCTCCAGGCGGCGCCCTCGCGGAGGCTCGGTGCGTCGCTCATGGACGTTCGCGCTTCGCGCGCGGCGCAATGCCCCGGATATGGACGCCCGCTCGCTCCTCGTTCATGCGACCTGCTCGCGCTCGGCCTCGATCGACTTCAGCAGCTCGTTCCAGGAGTCGACGAACTTCTGCTTGCCCTCCTCCTGGAGGCGCTCGGCGAGGGCCGCGACGTCGATCGCCGGCGCGCTCGAACTCGGCCAGCACCTCGCTCGCCGTCGCCGCCGTCCGCGGGCAGCGGGTCGCCGAGCTCGCCGTGGTCGGCGAAGGCGTGCAGGGTCGGCTCGGGCATCGTGTTGACGGTGAAGGGCGAGGCAAAGCCCTCGATGTAGAGGGTGTCGGAGGCGTCCGGGTCCTTGGTGCCCGGTGCTCGCCCAGAGCAGCCGCTGCGGCCGGGCCCCTTCGTTCATCAGCCGCTGCACCCGCGGTCGGACTCGAGCAGCTCGCGGTAGGCGCGGTAGGCGCGGTAGCCGACCGCGATGCCGAGCCTGTTGCGCAGCTCGCTCGGGGACCTCGTCCTGCACCGCGACGTCCCAGCGGCTGATGAAGATCGAGGCGACCGAGGCGACGTAGGGGTCGAGCCCCGCCTCGATCCGCCGTTCGATCCCCTTCATGTAGGCGTCGGCCGCGGCGAGGTAGTGCTCGCTGCGAGAAGAGCAGGGTGACGTTGATCGGGATGCCGGCGAAGATCGACTCCTCGATCGCCGTCAGGCCGGCGGGGGTGCCGGGGATCTTGATGAAGAGGTTCTCGCGCCCGGCCGTCCCGTGCAGCTGCGCGGCCTGCTCGATCGTCGCCTCGTGTCGTCGGCGAGCTTCGGCGAGACCTCGAGCGAGCAGTAGCCGTCGACCCCGTCGGTGCGCTCGTGCACGGCGGCGAAGAGGTCGGCGGCCTCGCGCAGGTCGGAGAGCGCCAGCTCGAAGAACAGCTCCTCGGTCGAGGAGCCGTCTCGGAGCCAGCTCGGCGATCTGCTCGTCGTAGGCGTCGCCGCCGGAGATCGCCTTGTCGAAGATCGTCGGGTTGGAGGTCAGCCCGGTGACCGAGAGCTCCTCGATGTAGCCGGCGAGCGTGCCGTCGCCGAGCATCGTCGCGGGTGATGTTGTCGAGCCAGAGGCTCTGGCCCAGGTCGTGCAGCTGCTGGGTCGGCTTCACGGCGGTCCCTTCTCTGCGTTTACGCATTCCCCTCGCCTCACTTCGCGGGCCGTCTCGGCGACCTTGTCCGGCGTGAAGCCGAACTTGTCTGCACGTCCTTGAGCGGCGCCGAGCTGCCGAAGGTGTGCATCCCGATCCTCCTCCCGCTCGGACCGACGTAGCGGTCCCAGCCGAGCGGTCGAGGCCTCCTCGATCGAGACCCGCGCCGTGACCGCCGGCGGCAGCACCTGCGTCGCGGTAGGCGGCGTCCTGGCGGTCGAACAGCTCCCAGCAGGGCAGGCTGACCACCCGCGAGCGGATGCCTTCGCCGGCAGCTCCTCGTGGGC
This sequence comes from uncultured Solirubrobacterales bacterium, assembly GCA_963712325.1. GTDB lineage: Bacteria > Actinomycetota > Thermoleophilia > Solirubrobacterales > 70-9 > VRUE01. The sequence goes on along the minus strand of CAVQHG010000007.1, from coordinate 34,813 downwards.
GGCGAGCGCCAGCGCCACCTCGCTGCCGGTCGCGATCAGGATCACGCTCCGGCTCGCCGTCCTCGGGGTCGGCGAGCACGTAGCCGCCGCGCCGCAGGCCCTCGGCCGAGGCGTAGCGGACGCGGTCGAGCACCGGCACGTCCTGGCGGGTCAGCACCAGCGCCACCGGCTGGTGGGTGCGGTCGATCGCCACCCGCCAGGCCTCGGCCACCTCGTTGGCGTCGGCGGGCCGGATCACGTCGAGCCCGGGGATCGCCCGCAGCGAGGCGAGCTGCTCGACCGGCTGGTGGGTGGGGCCGTCCTCGCCGAGGCCGATCGAGTCGTGGGTGAAGACGTGGACCACCGGCAGCTCCATCAGCGCCGAGAGCCGGATCGCCGGCCGCGCGTAGTCGGAGAAGGTCAGGTAGGTCGACCAGAGCGGCCGCAGCTTCGAGAGCGAGAGGCCGTTGGAGATCGCCGCCGACTCGTGCTCGCGGATCCCGTAGTGGAGCTGGCGCCCGCCGTAGGCGCCTGGCTCGAAGTCCTCGGCGCCGTCGAATTCGAGGCGGACCGAGGTCGAGTCGGTGAGGTCGGCGGAGCCGGCCACCAGCCAGGGCACCCGCTCGGCGATCGCGTTCTCGCACCTTGTTGGAGGCCTTGCGGGTCGCGATCCCCTTCTCGTCGGCCTCGAAGCTCGGGATGTCGGCGTCCCAGCCCTCGGGCAGCTCGCGCTCCTGCATCGCCTCGATCTCGGCGGCCAGCCCGGGCGTCGCGTCTCGGCGTAGGCGGCGAGCCCCTCTCCCACTCGGTGCGCAGCTCGGCGCCGCGCGCCCCGATCCCCGCCGGCGAAGTGCTCCTTGACCCCGTCGGGGACCAGGAACTGGGCGTCTTCCGGCCAGCCGTAGGCGCGCTTGGTCTCGCGCACCTCCTCCTCGCCGAGCGGCTAGCCGTGGGCGGCGGCGGTGTCCTGCTTGTGCGGCGAGCCGTAGCCGATGTGGCTGTCGACGATGATCAGCGTCGGGCGGGCCTCCTCGCCCTTGAACTCCTCGAAGGCGGCGGCGATCAGCTCGAGGTCGTTGGCGTCCCCGACCCGGGTCACGTTCCAGCCATAGCCCATGAAGCGCGCGGCACGTCGTCCTCGTAGGCGAGCTCGGTGTTGCCGTCGATCGTGATGTGGTTGTTGTCGTAGATCCAGCAGAGGTTGTCGAGCCTCAGGTGGCCGGCGAGCGAGGCGGCTTCGTTGGAGACGCCCTCCATCAGGCAGCCGTCGCCGCCGATCGCGTAGACGTCGAAGTCGAAGAGGTCGGCCCCGTAGCGGTCGCGCCCTGCCACTTGGAGGCGATCGCCATCCCGACCGAGGTGGCGACGCCCTGCCCCAGCGGCCCGGTCGTCGTCTCCACCCCGGAGGTCCAGCGGTACTCGGGGTGGCCGGGGTCGCGCGAGTCGAGCTGGCGGAAGCGTTCGATGTCCTCGAGGTGAGACCGACGGGCTGCCGACGCACCTCGTAGTCGGGGTCGACCGCCTGCACGTCGGCCAGGTAGAGCAGCGAGTAGAGCAGCATCGAGGCGTGGCCGGCGGAGAGCACGAAGCGGTCGCGGTTGGGCCAGATCGGGTCGGCGGGGTCGAAGCGCAGGAAGCGCTGCCAGAGCGTGTAGGCGAGCGGGGCCAGCGCCATCGGGGTCCCCGGATGGCCCGATTGGCCTTCTGGATCGCGTCGATCGACAGCGTGCGGATCGTGTTGATGCAGAGCTGGTCGATGGCCGTGGCCATCACCGCGGTCGATCCTACTGGCTTGCCGTTCAGGGCTCGATCCGGGTCACCGTGCCGTCGCCGTTGTTGGCGACCCAGACGGCCGCTGCCCGACCGCGACCGCCCCCGGCTCGGGACCGACGGCGATCGGATCGCCGACCACCTCGCCGCTCTCGATCTCGATTCGGCTCGACGGCGTCCTCCGCGCGGTTGGCGACCCAGACGACGTCGGTGCCCGCGTCGATGCCGCCGGGGCGGCCGCCGACCGCGATCGGTTCGCCGAGCAGCGCCCCGGCGCCGAGTCGACCCGCCTGACGCCCTCCGAGCGGCTGTCGGCGACCCAGACCAGGCCGCCGCCCACCGTGACCCCGGCGGGGTTGCGGCCGACCCTAGATCGGCGGCGCCGCTGTCGTCGTCGCCAGGTCGATCCGCCCACCGTCCCGGTCGAGGCGCTGCTCGACCCAGACGCCGCCGGCGCCCACCGCCCAGCCGCAACGGGGCCCGGCGTGGGGCCGATGCCGCGCCGGAAGATGCGCCCGCCGGCGGCCTTGATCGCCGAGACGCCACCGCCGTCCTGGTCGGCGACCCAGACCCTGCCGCCGCCGAAGACGATCGCCCCCGGCCGCATGTCGACTTCGATCCGGTCCTCGATCTGCCCGCTGTCGCCGTCGATCCGCAGGACCTCCTCGCGCGCGGGCTGGACACCCAGACCGAGCCGGCGCCGACGGCGACGCCGGCAGACGCCCCTTCTCCAGCTGCAGCGGCTCGCCGTCGATCCGGCGCACTCGGCGACGTCGACTCCGCGACAGGGTCCCGTCGGCCCGCTGGTCACCCAGAGCGAGCCGTCGCCCGCCGCCAGGCGCAGCGGGCCTTGGCCGACCGCGATCGGCGCCGGAGACCGAGACCCCGCCACCACCGAGCAGCAGGACCAGGGCGACGGCGAGGGCGGCGAGCGCCGCCAGGGCCGCGAGCGCCAGCAGCGCCGCCGGCGGAAGCGCTGCGAGGCGCCGGCGAGCGGCTCGCCCGTCGACCGAGGACGCGGTGGGCCGCTGCGGCGGGCCCGGAGAGCACCCGCGTCGCGGCTCGGCGCCCCGCCCTGGCGCTCGCGGGCGGCCTCGATCAGCTCGCCGGCGGCTCGGTAGCGTCGGCCGGGTCCCCGGCGACGGCGCGCTCGATCACCTCGTCGAGGCCCTCGGGATCTCCGGCTCGGCGCTCGCCGGGCTCTGCGGCGGGCGTAGGGGACGATGCCGGTCAGCGCCTCGTAGAGGACGCAGCCGAGCGAGTAGACGTCCGCCGCCGGCCCGACCTCCCTCTCCCCGCCACTGCTCAGGGGACATGTACTCGACCGTGCCGGCCACCGAGGTCTCGCTGCAGGACGCCGGTCTCGCCGAGGGCCTTGGCGAGCCCGAAGTCGGTGAGGAAGGCGCGGTCGCCTTCGAGCAGGATGTTGTGGGGCTTCACGTCGCGGTGGACGATGCCGGCCCGGTGGGCGGCGTCGAGCGCGTCGGCGACCTGCCCGAGCAGGTCGAGCGCCGCTACCGGGGGGAGCGGCCCCTGCTCGGAGATGCGCCGCTTCAGGTCTCCTCCCCCGACCAGCCGCATCGCGACGATCAGCTCGCCGTCCTCCTCGCGGGCGTCGTAGACCGGGACCATGTCGGGTGCTCGAGGCGGGCGGCCAGCCGGGACTCGCGCAGAAAGCGGGCGCGGAACGAGTCGTCGCCCGGCCAGGTGGCGGGCGATCACCTTGAGCGCGACCGGCCGGTCGAGGGCGAGGTGGGTCGCTCGGTAGACGACTCCCATCCCGCCCGGGCGCGATCAGCGCATCGAGCCGGTATCCGCCACGGTCGCTCCGATCGCCGGTTCTGCCACGCGGCGGTTATATCGCCGCGTGGGGGCGATGGATCGGCTACCGGCTCGGCTGCCAGGCGATCACGGGTCCTTTCGCCGTGGTCGTGCCGCTCGTGGGAGTGCCGCGGTCGGCGAGGGACGACGCCCTCGGCCAGCTCCCGCGTGGAGCGGTCGCGCCAGGCGGCGTCGCGGTCAGCTGCGTCCGTCTCGTCGGCCTGGACGAACGCGGCCACCCAGCGGCCGTTCGAGGAGAACACCGCAGTTCGTCCGGGACTCGTCGGGCAGCTCGCTCAGCTTACGGGCCCGGCCGTGGCCGATCCGCTTTACCCAGAGGCCCTGGGAGCGGCGGAAGAGCAGGGTGTGCCCGTCGGGGCTCACGTCTTCCACGGAGGCGGAGCCGGCGCCCGCGACCTGCGAGCGCTGCCGGCCGCCGTTGCGGCGCATGGTGTAGACGTCGGCGTAGCCGCTGTCGCCCCCGGCGTCGCGCCCGCGGCTGTAGACGATGCCGCCGGCGAAGTAGCGGGGCGCCCACTCGTCGATTCCGCCGGTCCTGGTCAGGCGCTTCCGCCCCGCGCCCCACGGCCTGACCGAGTAGAGGTCGTCGGCGCTGCTGCCGTCGCTCCGGGGCACGCTGCGGACGAAGACGACCAGCCTGCCGTCGCCCGAGAACGACGCTTCGTGGTCGTCGCCGGGTGTCGCGGCCAGAGCCTTCGGGCGGCCGCCGCCGACCGGCACCGTGTAGAGGTCGGCCGGAGCGCCCTCCCGGGGGCGCCGCTCGAAGACCACGTAGCGTCCGTTGGGTGCCACCCGCGGCGCGCCGTCGAGCTCCGGCCCGCCGGTCACACGGTGCAGGCCAGAGCCGTCGGCTCGCACCGTGTACAGGTCGCCGGAGCGAGCGAAGACGATTGCGCGGCCGTTCCGCGCGAATGACGGTTCGGCGTCGGTGGTGTCTTCGGTGAGCTGGTTGAGGCGGCCCCTCTTGGCCGCGAACAAACCGCCCTCCTCGCTCGTCGACACGTCGTAGCGGTAGGTGCCATCGGCTTCCTTGAGCGGATTCCCCTCCGCGTCGCGGAGGATCGTCTTCGTCGTCGTCGTGACGACGCGCGAGAAGACGACCGCCCCGCCGGAGCCGGAGGCTGACGCGGCGCCCGGCAGGGCGAGCGCCGCGCACGCCGCCAGCGTCAGGGCGAGGGCGGTGAGGATGATTCGGTCGTTCTGGATTCGGTGGTACATGGGCATCCTTTCGGTGCGGTGCCAGTGCCCACCGATGGTCGGCGCCGCCGCCGTCCGCGAAAACGACGGCGGCGACCGCGAACGGGACGCGTTTGGCCCGGTCCGGGACAGGCGCGGGCCGAGGCGTCGATTGGACCCGTCATGGGGGTCGAATTGACGGTTCGAGGTCGAACGGTTCGGTCGCCGAGGTGAGACGGCAGCGAGGCGTCGATTGGACCCCGCATGGGGGTCGAATTGACGGTTCGTGGTCGACCGATCCGGTCGCCGGGTCACTCAGCGCGGCCGGTCGAGGCCGAGCTCGATCACGCGGGCCGCGATCAGCCGCGGTCGCTCGCGCCCTGCCTCCGCCTGGAATCTCGAGCTTGGCGGCGAGCGCCTCGAGGCGGCGCTGCGCGGTGCGCTCGCTGACGTGGAGCTCGCCGCGATCTCCGCCCGGGTCGCGGGCCGGCCGGCGAAGGCGCCCTCGCTGCGGTAGGGCGCGACCAGCGCGGCCGCCGTCGCCCGCTCCTCTTCGCTGAGCGGCACCGCGGGCGCGCGGCGGCGACCGTCTCCGCCGCCCCGGCCGGTCAGCGCGTCGGAGATTTCGAGCCGGTGGTCGCCGACGCTCAGCACGTCTCCGTCGCGCAGGCGGCGGGGCCGGTCGAGCGGCTCGCCGTTCAGCGCCGTGCCGTTGCGGCTGTCGAGGTCGGTCGCCATCAGCACCCCGCCGCGGCAGCTCGATCTCGAGGTGATGCCAGGAGACCGCCTCCTCGTCGATGTGGACGTCGGCCTCCGGGTCGCGGCCGACGATCGTGCGCTCCCCGGCGAGCGGCACCGACCGCGGCTCGCCGCCCTTCCCGGTGAGCCAGATCCTCGCTTCCATGCCGCCGCGAGAATAGAGTGCCGGCCGTGAGCGCGGAGCGAGCAACGTCCATATCTGGTTCCTCGCGCCGGACGGTTTCGACCAGTGATGATGAGCGCGGAGCGAGCAGCGTCATATCTGGTTCATCGCGCGGCGAGCGGAGCGCGGGGCAGTCGTTGACCGACGGGACGAGAAGCGACTCGCCGCCGAGGCGGCGGCCGAGCTGGTCGACGACGGGATGACCATCGGGCTCGGCACCGGCTCTACGGTCGCCCACCTGCTGCCCGCGATCGCCGCGCCGCGGCCTCGACGGGATCCGCTGCGTCGCGACCTCGGTCGCCACCGAGGAGCAGGCGCGCGGGCTGGGCATCCCGGTCGAGGAGTTCAGCGAGCTGGGCCGGCTCGACATCGCGATCGACGGCGCCGACGAGATCAGGCCCGACGGCTGGCTGATCAAGGGCGGCGGCGGCGCCCACCTGCGCGAGAAGATCGTCGCCGCGGCGGCCGAGCGCTTCGTCGTCATCGCCGACTCGAGCAAGCCCGTCGACGACTTCACCTGGCCGGTTCCGCTGGAGCTCTTCTCCTTCGGGATCGAGTCGACCCTCGCCCGGCTCGGGCGACGGCGGTCGAGCTCCGCGCGGACACCCCGCGCAGCCCCGACGGCGGCGTGATCGCCGACTACCGCGGCGGAGTCGGCGACCCGGCGGCGCTCGCCGCCCGGCTCGAGGCCGATCCGGGCGTCGCCGCACACGGCCTCTTCCCCCGCGGCATGGTCAGCCAGGTGCTCGTCGGCAGGGACGACGCGGTCGAGACGAAGGACTCTCTGAGCTTAACCCACAGTGAGACCCCGACGGAGGATAGATGAGTGATTTCGAGCGAGCTGGCGATCGAGGGACGCGTCGCCACCCCGGACGACGCCGACTGGGACGAGGTGCGGATGGGCTGGAACCTGGCCGCCGACCTGCAACCCGGTCGCGGTCGTCCTCGCGGCAGGGCGCCGAGGACGTCGCCGCGACCGTCCGCTTCGCCGCCGAGCAACGACCTCAGGGTCAGCGGCGCAGGGAACGGGGCACGGCGCCGCCCCGGCTTGCCCGACCTGGCGGGGACGATCCTGATCAAGACGGAGCGGATGCGGGGCATCGACGTCGACCCCGAGGCGAAGACCGCCCGGGTCGAGGCCGGCGTGCGTCAGCGCTCGAGCTCGGCGAGGCCGCGCAGCCCGCACGGGCTCTGCTCGATGCCGGGCTCCTCCCCCGACGTCGGCGTGACCGGCTTCACGCTCGGCGGCGGGCTGAGCTGGCTGGGCCGCAAGCACGGCTTCGCCTGCAACCGCGTGCGGGCGATCGAGCTGGTCACCGCCGACGGGGAGCCGCGCACCGTCGACGCCGAGAGCGGCGACGACCTCTTCTGGGCGCTGCGCGGCGGGGGCGGTGGCTACGCGATCGTCACCGCGCTGCACCTCGCCCTGCTGCCGATCGCCGAGATCTACGCCGGGGCGCTGCTCTTCCCCGCGGCGGTCGGCGCCGACGGCGGTCGCACCTACCGCGACTGGGCGGCCGAGGCGCCCGAGGAGGTCACCTCGATCGTCCGCTTCATCACCCCGCCGCCGATCCCCGACGTCCCCGAGCCGCTGCGCGGCACGCCCGCTGCTGACCATCGACGGCGCCTGCATCGGCACCGCGAGGCGAGGGCGAAGCGGCCTTCGCGCCGCTGCGCGAGATCGGCGAGACGATCATGGACACCTTCGAGTGGATGCCGTCCGCGGGGCTCAGCCGGATCCACATGGACCCCGAGCACCCGGTGCCCGGGATCGGCGAAGGGAGCCGGTCGCCGAGCTACCGCGACGAGGCGATCGACGCCTTCGTCGGCCTCGGCCGGGCCCGGACTCCGGCTCGCCGCTGCTGCTCAGCGAGCTGCGCCAGCTCGGCGGCGCGCTGGGCCGGCCCGCCGAGGGGGCGGGCGCGCTCGCCCAGCTCGACGCCGCCTTCGCCATGTACAGCGTCGGGATGCCGATGACGCCGGAGCTGGGCGAGGCGATCCCCGGCCCACTCGAGAAGATCGACGAGGCGATGGGGCCCTTCGGTCGGCCGGGGCCCCTACTTCAACTTCACCGAGGCGCCCCGCGACGTCGAGTCGATCCTGCCCGCCGACGTCTGCGAGCGCCTGCCGAGGTGAAGCGGCGCTGGGACCCCGACGACCGGCTCGTCGCCAACCACGCGCTGGTCGGCGGCCGCGCGCCGACTAGCCGCGCGCGGTCCGCGCTGGACAGCAGCGAGCCAGGAGGCGCAGGCGCGCCGGGTCCTCTTCGCCGACCAGCTCCCCGATCGTCGCCGCGGCCGCCTCGATGTCCTCGGGCGCGGCCGGGGCGATCGCCTCGATGTCCGCCCAGTCCTTGGTGCGGTCGAAGAACGCCTTGAACACCGCCAGCGAGGCGCAGTCGAGCACCGGCACCTCGCGGCCCTCGAGGGGGACCCAGACGACCGCGGCCGCTACGGCGTCGTGGAGCTGCATCTTGCTGAGGAAGACGTCGATCGGCGTGCCGTCCCAGTCGAGGCGCGTCTGAGCGTCTCGTTCCACGATCTCCACGTCCCTCCTCTCGCACCCGCACCCCTTCGGGCAGCGCCGCCAGAGACGGCCTCGCGCCTGCCGCCGGCGTCGACGAAGATGTTGACGTCGAGGTCCCTGGTCCCGCGCGGCTCCTCGACGCAATAGGCGAGGGCGATCGCCCCGCCGAACGCGTGCGGGTAGCCGGCCTCGGCGAGGGAGTCGTGGATCAGGAGGAGCTTTTCGACCAGCTCGCTCATCGGCCTCCCCGGTCGCGATCCGCTCGGGCAGCCGCGGGTAGTCGGGGTCGGCCGCGGCCGGAACGGAAGCGCCTCCGCCAGCTCCAGCACCTGCACGAGGATCCGGCCGGCGCGTTCCGGATCGACCGGGGGCCTGCGGCCGGTCAGGCTCGAGCTCGAAGGCCCCCGCCGGCGGCCAGCCGGGCGAGCGTGTCGGCGCCCGGCTCCCGATGCCCGTGCAGGTAGACGTTGAGCACCGAGCGCGGCATGCCGGCCCGGCGGGCGAGCTCCGCCTGGGTGAGGCCGCTGCGGCGGAGGATGTCGCTGACGGCAGACTCCGCCGGAATTTCGCGACGACTTGAGCGCCTGGCAGTCATAGGCGAATGTTAGCGAATCAGCTAACGAGCGCTACGGCTCGATGACGTTGCCCGGGTCCGGCTTCTCGTCCGGCGGCGCCTGGCTGTAGTCGCCGAAGAGGCCGTCGCGCTCGGCCACCGCCGCGGGGACGCCCTCCCGCTCGGCCAGCTCGATGAAGCGCTTCGCGTCGGGCGTGTTGCGCATCAGGCCGTCGAGGATCGGGCCGAGGGTCTGGGTCGAGGCGAGCGCCCATGTTCTCGTAGGCGTGGTTGACGACCAGCTTCATCGCCGCCAGCTGCGAGGCGGGGATCGAGGCCAGCCGCTCGCCGTCGCCGCCACCTCGTCCTCGAGCCGCTCGAAGGGCACGGCGCGGTTGATCAGCCTCGACCTCGGCCGCTTCGACGCCCGACAGCGGCTTTCCGGTCAGCGCGTGCTCCTTCGCCTTGGTCAGGCCGAGCCGGTAGATCCACATGCCCGACAGGTAGGCGCCCCACATCCGCGAGTAGGGCGTGCCGATGCGGGCGTCCTCGCTGGCGATCACCAGGTCGGCGCAGAGCGCGAAGTCGCTGCCGCCCCCGACGCACCAGCCGTGGACCTGGGCGATCACCGGCTTCGGCGCCCGCCAGACGCTCATCAGCTTCTGGGTCGGCGCGAGCGCGGGCGCGGTGGCGCCGACGAAGTCCTTGCCCGGGTCCCACTCGCCGTCGGTGGCCAGCGCACTCGTCCCAGTGGTGGAAGCCGCCGCCGAAGTCGTAGCCGGCGCAGAAGGCGCGGCCGGCGCCGCGGACGACGATCACCTTCACCTCGGGGTCGGCGATCGCCCGCTCCACCGCCGCCTCGACCTCGTCGGGCATCGGCGGCACGATCGTGTTCAGCGACTCGGGGCGGTTGAGGGTGATCGTCGCGACCGCGTCGGACTCGCCGTAGAGAATCGTCTCGAAGTCAGGCCCGGCCCCGCCGTCACGGCGCCAGGTCCCCCGCCGCGGCCTCGTCGGCGACGACGAGCATCTCCTGCGTTCCCGACCCGGCCGGCCGGGATCGAGTCGTCGCCGGCGAGCAGCTTCGCCAGCGCCTCGCGCTTCTCCGCGCCGGTGACCAGCCAGACGATGCGGCGGGCGGCGGCGAGCGCCGGGTAGGTGAGGGTCATCCGCCGGTGGCCCTGGTAGGCGGTCTCGGTGAGCGCGACCCGCCGGTCGCTCACCTCGAGCACCGGGTCGCCGGGGACCAGCGAGGCGGTGTGGCCGTCGGGCCCGAGCCCGAGGTGGACCAGGTCGAGGCGCTCCGGCAGCGACGTCCGCGTACTCGCGGGCGGCGGCCTCGAGGTCGCGCTGGGTGACCGGCATCGGCCGCAGCGCCGCCTGGTGCTCGCAGCGAGAGGCCGAGGACGATGTGGGTCAGGTTGCGGTCCTCGCTGCCCGGCGCGGCGACCCGCTCGTCGACCTGGAACAGCTCGGTCTGCGCCCAGGGCATCTCCTCGCTCTCGCCGAGGATCGCCAGCATCGCCCAGGGGCGTGCGGCCGCCGCTCATCGCCAGCGCGAAGGAGCCGCGCTCGGCGACCGCCTGCGCGCCCGGCCGCGGCGATCAGCTCCGCGCCGCGCCGCGCCGCCGCCTTCTCGTCGGCGACGACCTCGAGGGTCGGCGGCATCGAGCTAGCTTCTTCTCGTCGTGGCCGCCGAACTGCTTGCGCATCGCCGAGAGCACCTTGTCGCCGAAGTCGTCGAGGCCGCGCGAGGAGAAGCGCTCGTACAGCGCCGTGGTCAGCACCGGCGCCGGCACCCCCTCGTCGATCGCCGCGATCGAGGTCCAGCGGCCCTCGCCCGAGTCCGAGACGCGGCCGGCGAAGTCGGAGAGGTCGGGCGATTCCTGCAGCGCCGCCGCGGTCAGGTCGAGCAGCCAGGAGCCGATCACGCTGCCGCGCCGCCAGACCTCGGCGACCTCGGGCAGGTCGATGTCGTACTGGTAGTACTCGGGCTGCTCGAGCGGCGCGGTCTCGGCGTCCGCCTCGCGCTCGACCTTGCCGGCGTTGGCGTTCTTGAGGATGTTGAGGCCCTCGGCGTAGGCGGCCATCACCCCGTACTCGATCCCGTTGTGGACCATCTTCACGAAGTGGCCCGGCGCCGTTGGGGCCGCAGTGCAGGTAGCCGTTCTCCGAGGGCGAGGGGTCGCCGTCGCGGCCCGGCGTGCGCTCCGCCGACCCGACCCCCGGCGCGAGCGAGGCGAAGACCGGGTCGAGCCGCTCGACCGCCCCGTCGGGGCCGCCGATCATCAGGCAGTAGCCGCGCTCGAGCCCGAAGACGCCGCCGCTGGTGCCGCAGTCGACGAAGTCGATCCCCTCTCCCGCAGCTTCGCCGGCGCGGCGGATGTCGTCGCGGTAGTAGGAGTTGCCGCCGTCGACGATCGCGTCGCCCGCCTCGAGCGCCGCGGCGACGTCGTCGACCGTCTTCTCGGTGATCTCGCCCGCCGGGACCATCACCCAGACCGCAGCGCGGCGCGCTCAGCTTCGAGGCGAGCTCCTGCCAGCGAGGCGGCGCCCTCGGCGCCCTCGCCTCGCCAGCTCGGCGATCGCGTCGGGGTTGACGTCGTAGACGACGACTCGTGCCCGTCGCGCATCAGGCGGCGCGCCATGTTGGCGCCCATCCGCCCGAGGCCGACCATTCCGAGCTCCATCGCCCTAACCCTAGCCAGCCGCCCTGACTTCGCGTTTTCTCGCGCATTGGCCATGAAGCGCGAACTCAGCGGACTGGCGGTGGACTGGATAGCCTGGCCTGGCGATGGCCAGGACAGCCGAGAAGAGCGCCGACGCGGCCGCCGACGTGCTGACGATCTTCGGGATCACCGGCGACCTGGCCAAGAAAATGACCTTCCGGGCCCTCTACCGGCTCGAGGCGCGCGGCAAGCTCGACTGCCCGATCGTCGGCGTCGCGATCGACGACTGGGACGACGAGCAGCTGCGCGAGCACGCCCGCGAAGCGATCGCGGCGACGGTCGCCGACCCCGACGAGGACGTCTTCTCGCGGCTCGCCGACGCGGCTCTGCTACGTGCAGGGCGACTACGCCGATGCCGGCACCTTCGAGCGGGTCGGGAAGGCGATCGGCGACGCCGCAGCCAGCCGGTCTTCTACCTGGAGATCCCGCCCTCGCTGTTCGCCACCGTCGTCAGCGGCCTCGGCGGCGGCCGGCCTGACCGAGAACGCCCGGGTGGTGATCGAGAAGCCCTTCGGCCACGACCTCGAGTCCGCCCGGGCGCTCAACGCCGAACTGCGCGAGGTGCTCGAGGAGCCAGATCCTGCGCATCGACCATTACCTCGGCAAGGAGCCGGTGATGGACATCGCCTACCTGCGCTTCGCCAACTCGATCCTCGAGCCGGTCTGGAACCGCGAGCACGTCTACCACGTGCAGATGACGATCGCCGAGGACTTCGGCGTCGAGGACCGCGGCCGCTTCTACGACGCGGTCGGGGCGATGCGCGACGTGATCCAGAACCACGCCCTGCAGGTGCTCGCCCTGGTCGCGATGGAGCCGCCGGCCGGCAACCACCCCGACTCGATCCGCGACAAGAAGCTCGAGCTCTTCAAGGCGGTGCGAGCGGCCGACCCGGAGAGGTACGTGCGCGGCCAGTACGACGGCTTCCTCGAGGTCAAGGACGTGGCCGCCGACTCGACCACCGAGACCTTCGCCGCGGTCGAGCTGGAGGTCGACAACTGGCGCTGGAGCGGCGTCCCCTTCTTCATCCGCGCCGGCAAGTGCATGCCGGTCAAGGCCACCGAGGTGACGGTCGTCTTCAAGCGGCCGCCGCGGCTGGGGATCGGCCAGGGCAGGCTGCCCGAACCGAACCAGCTGACGATGCGGATCGAGCCGAAGCCGGGCGCACGGATCCGCCTCTTCGCCAAGCAGGCAGGCGAAGAGGCATTCGAGCCGGCCGACCTCGAGGTCCTCTTCGAGAAGGTGCCCGGGCGAAGACCCCGAGCCCTACGAGCGCCTGCTCGGACGACGCGATCGCGCGGCCGCTCCGCAGCTCTTCACCCGCCAGGACACGGTCGAAGAGACCTGGCGGATCGTCCAGCCGCTGCTCGACGACCCCGGCCCGGTGCACCCCTACGAGCCGGGGACCTGGGGACCGAAGGAGGCCGAAGGAGCTCACCCGCGGCATCTGCCAGTGGTTCGAGCCCTGGCTACCCTGAGAGGAGGGCCGGCCGCGCCGAGACCGGGGCCTGGTAAGACCCGAGACCGGGGCCTGGCAAACCCTAGACCGGGGCCTGGCTACTCTGAGAGGAGCGTCCTGGTAGCGTTGGGGTTCCCTTATTAGGGAGCGCCTAAGTGACACGTCCGAGCCCACATCCCCTACCTCTCGCCAGGTGATCCCGACCCTCGTCATCGCGCTGCGCGAGGGAGTCGAGGCCTCCCTGATCATCGGCATCATCGCCGCCTTCCTCGTCAAAGAGGGTCGCAGAGACGCGATCAGGCAGATGTGGATCGGGGTCGGGGTCGCTGTCGCGCTGCTGCGTCAGCGGTCGGCCCTCGTCGCTGGAGTTCGTCGGCCGGCAGCTGCCGCAGCGCGAGCAGGAGCAGCTGGAGACGGTGATCGGCCTGATCGCGGTCGGTGCCGTCACCTACATGATCGTCTGGATGCGCCGCAACGCGCGCGGCATCAAGGCGACGCTGGAAGGCAGCGCCGCCGGTGCCCTGGCGCGAGGCTCGGCAATGGCGCTGGTCGGCATGGCCTTCCTCGCGGTGCTGCGCGAGGGGTTTGAGACCTCCGTCTTCCTGCTCGCCGCCTTCCAGGACTCGACCGACACGGCGGCGGCCGGGGCGGGGGCGGTGATCGGCCTCCTCGCCGCGATCGCGATCGGCCTCGGCATCTATCGCGGCGGCGTCCGCATCAACCTCACCCGCTTCTTCAGGATCACCGGCCTGGTGCTCGTCTTCGTCGCCGCCGGCCTGCTCGCGACCTCGCTGCACACCGCGCACGAGGCCGGTTGGTTCGACGCGATGCAGGGGCAGGCGGCCGACCTCACCTGGCTCGTCCAGCCGGGCACGATCTCGGGCGCGCTGCTGACCGGCATGCTCGGCCTGCAGCCCTCTCCCACGGTCGGCGAGGTCGGGGTCTACCTGGTCTACGCCCTGCCGATGGCCGTCTACGTGCTCTGGCCCGACCGCCTGCGGCTGCGCCGCTCCACCCGCACCCGCTCGGTCACCGCCGAGAGCACCGCCTGACCTCCGAGGAGATCCAGATGCCCCCGACCCCGATCCGCCCTCTGCTGTCGATAGCGCTCGCCGCGGGGGCGGCCGCGCTCGCGACGGCCTGCGGGTCCGACACGGTCCCGGCCGACGCCACGCGAATGTCCTTCGAGCTGACCGACGCCGGCTGCGTTCCTCGCCGCGCCACGGCGCCCGCCGGCCCCGTCGCCTTCGATATCGAGAACACCGGAAGCTCGGCGGTGACCGAGTTCGAGGTCCTCGACGGAGATGCGATCGTCGGCGAGGCCGAGAACATCTCCGAGGGGCTCGAGGGCAGCTTCTCGGTCGAGCTGGAGAAGGGGGAATACACCCTCTACTGCCCCGGCGGCGAACGCGAGAGAGGGACGCTGACGGTCACCCGCTGAGCCCGCCGAGGGCTCAGGCCGCCCGCCGCAGCGCCAGCCCGGTGACGATCTCGCGGACGATCCGGTCCGCCGCCAACGCCGTGATGTCAGCCGAGCCGACGGCGGTCGGGATCACCTCGACGACCTCGGCGCCGACCAGCTCGAGCCGCGCGGCGAGCCGCGGCAGGCGCAGCAGCAGCTCGCCGGTGGTCATCCCGCCGGGCTCCGGCGTGCCGGTCCCCGGCGCGAAGGCGGGATCGAGCACGTCGACGTCGACCGAGAGGTAGGCCGGGCCGTCGCCGACGACCTCCGCCGCCCGCTCGACCGCCGCCTCGATGCCAGCGTCGCGTACCTCGTGCATGAAGATGCTGGCGATGCCCCGCTCGGCCTGCCAGGAGAACTCCTCCTCCCCGGGCCAGTAGCCGCGCAGGCCGACCTGCGCGTAGCGGCGCCGGGTCGACGTGACCCGCCTCGACCAGCCGCCTCATCGGCGTCCCGTGGGAGACCTCGACCCCGAAGACCTCGCCGCCGGTGTCGGTGTGGGTGTCGAAGTGGACCAGGCCGACCGGCCCGCCCGGTGGGTGGCGCAGGCGGAGATGTCCGGCTCGGCGATCCCGTGGTCACCGCCGAGGACGATCGGCATCGCCCCCGCCGCCAGCACCTGGCCGACGGTGCGCTCGATCGCCGCGTGGCTGGCCGCCGGGTCGGCGGGCAGCACCGGCGCGTCGCCGAAGTCGACGACCCGGAGCGCCTCGAAGCCGTCGATTCCCGCCTCCAGGTGGGGGCCCGGGGGGCAGCTCGCGGCGCGAATCGCCCGCGGCCCGAAGCGCGCCCCGGGACGGTCGGAGACGAGGTCGTCGGTGGGTGCCCCGACGATCGCCACGTCCACCCCCGCCAGCTCCGCGGGGTCCTCCGTGTAGGGCATCCCGGAGAAGCTCGGCAGGCCCGCGAAGTCGGGCTTCTCGCCGAACTCGCGCCAGCGCTCGAGAGGATCGATCACCGCCCCCAAGTGTTCCACCTACACCCGCCGATGGGCCGATTCCCGACGCATAGCGTCGGGAATCGGCCCATCGGCGGGGGGTGTGGGGAGGTTTGGAGGCGATTTGGGTCGAAAGAGGCTCGGAATGTCCACGAAACAGGAACGGCTCGGAGTCTCCGCGGACCATGTCCGGCCCGGAGCGAGCGGGGGACTTCCGGCGCTCGCCGCTGCGGCCATGGCTGCCGTCCTCGCGATCTGCCTCCTGGCGGCGCCGACGGCCGGGGCCAGGGCATTGAGGCCGCCCGGCAAGAAGGTCTTCTTCGGGATCAGCGACACCGGCAACCCGGCCGACTTCGGCCAGTTCAGCGACCTGCTCGACAAGCACCCGGCGCTGATCGAGAGCTTCCGCACCTGGGGCTCGGACTTCCCCGAGTCGATCCAGCGCTGGCAGTCGGCGCGGGCCCGCCCGGTCCTCCACATAACCACCGCCGACAACAACGACGGCCATGAGCTGATCAGCCCGAAGGCGATCGCCCTCGGCGGCGGCGACGACTACCTGGTCCGGCTCAACAAGCTGTTCTGGGCGAAGCGGATGCGCGCCTACATCCGGCCGCTGGGAGAGCCAAATCGCTGCCTCAACGTCTACGCCTCCTACGACTGCGCCGGCAAGCGGCGCGACCGCGCCCATCGCCCCTTCTGGTACCGGCGGGCCTTCCGCCGCATCTACGTGATCGTGCACGGGGGCGGCAAGCGCGGGGCGATCAACGCCCGCCTGCGGAGCGCCGGGCTGCCGCACACTTCGGAGCGCCGTCAGGGGACTGCCCCGCGCTCCCGTCGCGGTGATCTGGAGCACCCTGCCGGCCGGATCGCCGACCAAGCCCTGGAACCGGCCGCGGCACTTCTACCCGGGCGACGACTACGTCGACTGGGTGGGAACCGACTTCTACTCCGACAACCAGGACTGGAAGGCGCTCGACGGCCTGTACAAGCGCCACCGGACGAAGCCCTTCGCGATTCCCGAGTGGGGCGTCGCCAACGGCGACGACCCCCGCTACGTGAGGCGACTGCTCACCTGGGTGCGGCGCCATTCACGATGCAAGATGCTCGTCTATTACCAGGACTTCGGCTCCTGGAGCCCCTACCGGATCCAGAACTACCCGGCCAGCCTCGGGGTCCTCGACCAGATGCTGCACTCGAAGCGCTTCCCTCCCTTCGCGCCGGGCCATCCGAAACCACCGCCGCCGCCCCCCGGCGGCCTCGCCCCGCGCAACTGAGCGAGACAGGACTCGCCCCGCGCAACTGAGCGACGTGCAGCCCCTGTGCTCGGTGAGGGTCCGGAGGAGCCGGAGGCGGATGGGCGCCCGCCGCAGCGTCCGGAGGCCGCCTCCCCCCTCCCCCTGCGCCTCTAACGCTGTTCGCGCTTCTGTTGTCGGTCCCCCTGGAGCTGCTTCTTCCTCGCCTGGCGCTGCTTCTTCCTCCCCTGGCGCTGCTGCTTGCGATTGGCCTGGTTGGGCGCCGGCCCGGGCCCGGCCTTCGGGGCGATGATCGCCGGGAGGACCTTCCTCTTGTACCTGTATGGGCGCAGCGCTGTGATGCTCGAGTAGCCGACCAGGTAGAGGCGGCGGCCGTCGGAGATCACCGGCGTGTAGGTGCCGCGCGGATAGCGGAAGACCCGGCGGCCGCCCTTCATCGCGAAGCCGGTCGTCGAGGTGCCGTTGAACTCCGCCGCGTAGACGGTGTTGCCGATCGCGGTCAGCGAGCCGATCACCGAGCCTCCCGCAGGGCGGATCCAGCGCGGCTCCCCGTTCCTCGCGTTGAGGGCGTAGACGTTGCCGTCGAAGGATCCGATGTAGACGGTCGGGCCCGTGTGCCGCGTGCGGGCCACGGCCGGGCCCGAGTAGACGTAGCCGCCGGTCGAGTAGCTCCAGGCGAGCTCGCCGTCGGAGAGGTCGAAGCTGTACACGCGCGAGTCGTTGTTGCCCGCATAGACACGCCCGAAGGCGACCGCCGGAGTCGAGTAGAACTCGCCGGTCCCCCCGAAGCCGGGCCCGAGGCTGCCGCTCTGCCATTTGACCTTTCCGGTCTGCGCGTTGACCGCGTTCATGTCGCCGCCGTAGTCGCCCACGTACAGGTAGCCGCCGTAGTAGGCCGGCGCCGACTTGATCGGGCCGCCGAGCGCCGTCGACCAGCGCACGTTGCCGTTGCGGGTGCTGAGCGCGTAGAGGCGCCCATCCTCGCAGCCAAAGTAGACGGTGCGGTCGATGACCAGCGGCGAGGACTCGGCCCGGCCGGGCAGGGAGCGCTTCCAGAGCACCTTCCCCGTCCTCGCGTCGAGCTTCACCACGTGCCCGGGCTCGAGATTGACGATGTAGAGCCGCTTGCGGTAATAGGCGGGGCTCGAGGCGTTGAGGCGGCCGATGCGCCGCTTCCACAGCTGCCGGCCCGTGTCGGCGTCGAGCGAGACCGCGTAGGCGTTGTTGTTGACGAAGTACAGCCGTCCGCCCGCCAGCACCGGCGGGAACTCGAGCAGCGGCCTGTCGGTGTAGCGCCAGACCTCTTCGAACGGCGGCCTCACGCCCTTCGCCGGCAGATAGCGCGTGCGCGAGCGGTCGTAGCCGTAGAGCGGCCAGGACACGGTCTTCCGAACCTGCCTCTTCGGCTTCTCCGGCCGGAAGACGGCGTGCGGGTTGTGGACGTCGGCCGGGCGCTTCAGCGACTGGTAGGCGATCACCGCCCCCACGGCAGCTAGCACCACCACCCCGGCGGCGGCCAGGCACAGGCGCCGGTGCTCGCGCCAGAGCCTCTTCGGATGCCAGCGGCGGGGCTTGCCCCCGCCGTCAGCCATCCGGCGCGGCGGCGGCCCGGCGCTCCGCCTCGGCCGAGACGCCGTCGACGATTTGCCTTACCCCCAACCTGAGGATTGCGACGACGACGCCGCCGACGAGCGGCAGCGTCGGCATCGTGCGCACCGCGTAGACCAGATTCGTGCCACCGTCCTCGGGGGTCAGCTCGACGGTGCCGACGTGATCGCGCGTCGGCAGCCCGGAGAGCAGCCGGTAGGAGAAGCGCGTCGGCTCCTCGTAGGTGAGGACTTCCTCCCGCAGCGCCGGGCCGAGCGCCCGCAGGACCCGGATCGCCCCCACCCCGTTCGGCGCCGGCTCCCCCTCCCGCTCCAGCTCGGAGCCGCGCAGAGGGGTGATCGCCGCCAGGTTGCGGTGGTCGACCAGGACGTCGAAGACCGTAGCCGGCGGTGCCGCCACCCGGCGGTCGAGGGTGAAGCTGGCCATGCGCGGCAGGCTACCGAAGGGCCCAGCGCTGAGGATCGGTATCGGGGACCCGCTCGACCTCACCGAGCAGCGCCAGGTGGTCGAGGCAGGAGAGCACGATCTGCAGCACCCAGGCACTGACCGGCGTGTTGACGTTCTCGGCCCCGACGATCTCCCCGACGATCTCGAAGCCGGTCCGCTCGCCCTCGCCGAGCGCCGCCCGCACCTTGCCGATCAGCTCCTCCACCTGGCGGCGCGCCTCGGCGATCTTCACCTCCGGATCGCGGAACGGCCGCCCATGACCGGGCAGGACCAGATCGACCCCCAGCGGCTCGACCTCGTCGAGGCTGCCGAGAAACTCGCCGACCGGGTCCGGGGTGTGGCCGTGGTCGAAGAAGAGGACCGTGCGGCCGAGCAGGTGGTCGCCGGAGATCAGCAGCCTGCGCTCGGGCTGGTGCAGGACCACGTGGGATGGGGCGTGCCCGGGCGTCTCGTGGACCTGCCAGGCGCCGAGGTCGGTCTCCACCTCCACCCCCGGGAGCAGTTCGCGGTCGGGCTCGACGATCGCGTCGATCCCGGTCTCCGCGTCGCCGCGCGCCTCCCGATAGCGCTCCAGCGCCTCGGCCGGCACGCCGCTCTGCCGGGCGACCTCGATCCTTTGCTCGAGGGCTGCCGCCGGATCGTCGGCGAGCAGGCGCACATGCTCCCACGCGGGGTGCATCCACAGCTCGCAGCCCGCGGCCTCCAGGATCGGCGCCGCCAGCCCGTAGTGGTCGGTGTGGGAGTGGGTGCAGACGACCAGGCGCACGTCCTCGATGGCGAAGCCGACCTGGGCGAGAGCCAGTTCGAACTGCCTCATCCGGCCCCTGCCGCCGATTCCGGTGTCGAAGAGGACGATGCCTCCGTCGGCGGCAACCGCCCAGACGTTTCCGTGCGGGACGCCGGGCCAGGGCAGGGCGAGGCGCAGGCGCCAGACGCCGGGGAGCACCCTTTCGCCGCGCGGCGCCTCCGGCCGCTTGCGATCGCTCATCGTCGGAGATCCTCTCAGGGAGAGGCGGGCGGCTGCGTGACGGCGCTCAAACCCCGCCGGCGGGGCGCCGGTGCTCGCCGTCGCCCACGGTCCGCTTCGGAATCAGCCAGGCTGCGAGGAACAGGCCGAGCGCGGCGAAGCCGGCGGCGACGAGAACGGCCCAGTGCATCCCGTTGACGAAGCCCTGCGAGGCGACCGCGATCAGTTCTTCCCCGGCCGGGCCACCGGCCTTTTCGCCGACCGCGACGGCGCCGCTGATGCTCGATTCGGCGGTGCTGGCCGCTTCCGCGGGAAGTTTCCCGAAGATCGCCGAGTCGGTCAGGTGGGAGGCGAAGACCTCCTGGCCGATCCCCCCCATCACCGCGATCCCGAAGGAGGCGCCGATCTGGCGGATCGCGGCGTTGGTGCCCGAGGCCATGCCGGCTTTCGCGGCGGAGACCGAGCTCATCATCGCCGCCGAGGCGGGCGGCTGGATCAGCGAGACGCCGGTGCCGGCGAGCACGAGGCTGCCGAGGACGATCGCGTAGGAGGTGTCGGTGCCGGCGGCGAGCAGAACGAGCATCCCGGCGCCGAGCACGAGCATCCCGGCCATCACCGTCAGCCGGTCGCCTCGCTTCTCGGCGATTTTCGGCGCCAGGGGAGCGACGATCATCAGCGCGATCGCGAACGGGACGAGCGAGACGCCGGCCTTCAGCGGCGAGTAGTCGCGGACCGTCTGCAGGTAGAGGGTCAGCTCGTAGATCAGCCCCATCAGGGCGAGGAAGGCGATCGTGATCGCGACCATCCCCGAAGTGAAGGGCGCCGACTTGAAGAGGCGCGGATCGAGCTCCGGGAACTTCTGGCGCAGCTCGTAGACGACGAAGTAGACGAGCAGGACGGCGGCAAGCGCGAAGGCGACCAGCACCGGAGCCGAGGCCCAGCCCCGGACGGGGCCCTCGATCAAGCCGTAGAAGAGGGCGAAGAGCCCGGTAAGGCTGAGCAGCGCCCCGACGCCGTCGATCGGCGGCGCGGTCGGGTCCTTCGACTCGTCGACCCGGCGATGGATCATGATCTGGCCGAGGATCACGATCGGCACGTTGATGTAGAAGATCCAGCCCCAGGCGGTCGTCGCGTCGAGGATCAGACCGCCGAGGATCGGGCCCGCGGCGAGCCCGATCGCCGACATCCCGGCCCAGATCCCGATCGCCTGCGCCCGTTCCTTGTCGTCGCTGAAGGTCGAGCGGATCAGCGAGAGGGTCGAGGGCGGGATCGCGCCCGCCCCCAGTCCCTGCAGGGCGCGGGCGAAGATCAGGAAGGTGGCGCTGTTGATCGCGTCGGAGAGCCCGGAGAGCACCGAGCCGACGATGAAGACCGCCATCCCCGCCTGCAGGATCCGCTTGCGCCCGTACTTGTCGCCGACCGAGGCCGAGAGCAGGATCGTGCTCCCGAACATGATGATGTAGGCGGAGTTGATCCAGACCAGCTCCGACGACGTCGTCTTCAGGTCGCGAGCGATGGTCGGCAGGGCGACGTTGAGGATCGTGCCGTCGATCCCGACCATGATCAGCGGGATCGAGATCGCGATCACGATGCGCCTCTTTGCCGGATCCATGGCGCGAGATCCTATGCGGCGGCCCGGCAGCTTGCGAGACTTGCGCCGATGGCGGCCGCCGCGGAGCCCACCCGATCGAGGATCGGCGCGACCCTGCGCGAAGGCGATCGGGTCACGCCGTTGGAGCTCTTCTTCGACCTCGTCTTCGTGCTCGCCTTCACCCAGTGCACGGCGCTGATGGCCAACGACCCGACCTGGTCGGGCCTCGCCCAGGGCCTGCTGGTGCTCGGCATGCTCTGGTGGGCCTGGGTCGGCTACGCCTGGCTGACCAGCGTCATCGACCCCGAGGAGGGGGCCGTGCGGCTGGTGATGTTCGGGGCGATGGGGGCGCTGCTGGTCGTCGCCCTCGCCGTGCCCGAGGCCTTCGACGAGCTCGCCCTGGTCTTCGCCCTCGCCTTCGGCGCGGTCCGCATCGCCCACATCGGCCTCTTCATCCTCGCCAGCCCCGAGGACGACGCCCTGCGCCACTCGGTCCTCGGCCTCGGCTACAGCACTCTGATCGCGGTCGGCCTGCTCGCCTGCGCCTCCTTCTTCGACGGGCTCGCCCAGGGCGCGATCTGGCTGCTCGCCCTCACCCTCGACATGGGCGGCCCCTACCTGTTCGGCTCGGCCGGCTGGAAGCTGGTCCCCGAGCACTTCGCCGAGCGCCACGGGCTGGTCGTGATCATCGCCCTGGGCGAGTCGATCGTCGCGATCGGAGTCGGCGCCGCGGGGGTGCTCACCTTCGGCATCGGCGTCGCCGGGGTGCTCGGGGTCGCCCTCGCCGCGGCGATGTGGTGGATCTACTTCGACGTCGTCGCGATCGTCGCCGGCCGCCGCCTCGCCGAGGCCGAGCCCGGCCGGGTCCAGAACGAGATGGCCCGCGACTCCTACTCCTACCTGCACCTGCCGATGATCGCCGGCACGATCCTCGTCGCCCTCGGCCTGAAGAAGACGATCGGCCACTACGGCGGTCACCTGCACGCCGAGCTCGCCTTCGCCCTGCTCGGCGGCGTCGCCATCTACCTGCTCGGCCACGTGCTCTTCCGCTACCGCCACATCCACACGATCAACCGCCAGCGGCTGGCGCTGGCGATCGTGCTCCTGGCCCTCGTCCCGCTCGCCACCGGGATCCCGGCCCTCGCCGCGCTGGCGATCGTCACCGCGCTGCTCTGGGCGATGATCGCCTACGAGACGCGGCTCTACGGCGAGGGCCGCCACCGGCTCCGCCGCCCGGAGGCCGCGAGCGGCTGAGGGTCCGCGGGACTAGCTGGTCGCGAGCCCGAGCGCGAGCAGCGGGAAGCCCGCCATCAGCCCGATGTAGGCGCCGACCGCGAGCCCGGTCAGGGTCCGGGTCGAGTGCGAGCGGGCGCCGGCGAAGAGCCCGACCAGCACGCAGATACCGGTGATTGTGAGGCCGATCCAGAAGACGTCTGGCATTGCCGGCGGGAGATTATCGAAGCGTCGCGACCCCGCGCGGGCACTGGTACCTTGAGCCGCGCATGGCCCGGGCTCGTCCCCTCACGCTGGCGCTTGCCTGCCTCGCGTTCCTCTCGATCGCCGCGCCGGCGGCCGCCGCGACCGGAGCCGAACGCGAGCTGATCGAGACCTACGCGCCGATCCTGATGGTGCGCGAAGAGCAGGACCCGCCCTGCGAAACCTCTGCCGAGCAGTACGAGGCGACCACCGTCGACACGGTGCTCGGCAACCCGGGGGTCGAGCTCAAGGACGCCGCCCCGGGCGGCCCCGAAGAGCTGCTCCGCCGGGCGCCGCGGGCGGTCGACCTGGCCGGCAGGGGCGACTCCTTCCACCTCGACCTGCCCGGCGACCCGCTCGGCGACACCTGCGTCTACGCCAGGGACTTCGCCGCCCTGCGCGAACGCGGCGAAGCGCCGGCCGTCACCTACGCCCACATCGCCCGCGAGAGGGGGATGCCCGGGCTCGCCGTGCAGTACTGGTTCTTCTGGTACTTCAACCAGTTCAACGACCTGCACGAGGGCGACTGGGAGGGGATGCAGGTCGTCTTCGACTCCTCGGACCCGAAGCGGGCGCTGGCCGAAGGGCCGAGCGAAATCGGCCTCTTCCAGCACGGCGGCGGCGAGAAGGCCGACTGGGAGGACGGCAAGGTGCAGAAGGAGGGCACGCACCCGATCGTCTACCCGGCCGCCGGCTCGCACGCGACGTTCTATGACTCCGCCGTCTACGTCGAGAATGGCCAGGGCGGCTCCGGGGTGGGCTGCGACAACACCAGCCCGCCGCTGCGCCGGCTCGACGTGCGGCCGATCCAGGTGCCCACCCACCCGAGCCCGCGCGGCCGCTTCGCCTGGCTCACCTTCGAGGGCCACTGGGGCCAGAAGGAGAAGGGCTTCAACAACGGCCCGACCGGGCCCAACACCAAGACCCGCTGGCTGGAGCCGATGACCTGGATGACCGAAATCCGCTCCTCGAGCCCGCACCTGCCCGGCGGCTCGATCCTCGGCCCGCAGGTGACCGGCGCCTTCTGCGGCGCGATCGCCGCCGCCTCGGACCTGATCAACCTCGACCAGCGCTCGCGCTGGGCGGCGATCGGCGTCCTCGTCGGCATCGCCCTGCTCCTCGCCCTCCTCGTCGGTGTGACCCGCTGGGGGCCGGTCGACCTCGAGAGGCTGCGCGCCCGGCGCGCCTTCGGCCAGCTTGTCCGGGCCGCGCGGCAGCTCTACGGCCGGCACTGGCGGACGCTGCTGCCGATCGGGCTGACCGCGCTGCCGATCGTCGGCGGCATCAGGCTGCTCTCCGAAGCGATCGCCAGCGGTCGCGGCGTCGACAGCACGACCGGGAGGGCCGGCGCCCATCTGGCGATCGCCGACCTCGTCCAGTCCTTCGGCGAACCGGTCGCCTCGGCCGTCGTCGCCGCGGTGGTGATCGTCGCCGTCCGCCTCCTGGTCGATACGGGCCGGATGGGCTTCTCCGACTCCTTCCGCGGCATGTGGCAGCGCTTCGGCCGGGTCGTCGCCGCCCAGCTGCTCGCGACCTTCGGCGTCCTGCTGATGGCGATCACGGTGATCGGCCTCCCCTTCGCGATCTGGAAGTACGTCGGCTGGCAGTTCGTCCAGCAGCAGATCCTCTTCGAGGACAGGCCGATCCGGGCCGCCTTCCGCGGCAGCTCCGACCTGGTCCGCGGCCGCTGGTGGCACACGGTCCGGGTCGCCGGCTTCCTCTGGCTGGTCGGGATCGTCGCCGGCCCGGTGGTCGGCTTCGCGCTGATCTTCACCAACTTCCCGCTGATCTGGGTCAACCTGATCGGCTCGCTGATCTTCGCCCTGCTCGTCCCCTACGTCGCCGTCGGCCGCACGCTGCTCTACTTCGACCTCCAGGCCCGGGCGGAGGAGGAGCCGGCGCGGCGCTGGCGCGAGCGACTGCCCGAACGCTGGCGGGCGCGGCTGCCGCGGCGGCTGCGGACGGCCTGAGGTGGAATCGATGGGAGCTGTGGACGGCCTGAGGTCGATAGGTTTGGGGCGATGAGGATCCTCGCCTTCAGCGACCTGCACCGCGACCTCGGGCAGGCGGCGAAGCTGGTCGAGATGTCCGCCGAGGCCGATGTGGTGATCGGAGCCGGAGACTTCGCCTCGGTCCACGAGGGGCTCGGCGAGACGATCGAGGCGCTGGCGGCGATCGAGGCGCCGACCGTGCTCGTCCCGGGCAACAACGAGACCGACGATGCGCTGCGCAAGGCCGCCCGCGCCTGGCCCGCGGCCACCGTCCTGCACGGCGAAGCGGCGACGATCGAGGGAGAGGAGTTCTTCGGCCTCGGCGCCGGCGTCCCGGTCACCCCCTGGGACTGGAGCTTCGACCTCGACGACGCGGCCGCCGGGGCGATGATGGGCGACTGCCCCGAGGGCGCGATCCTCGTCATCCACTCGCCGCCCAGGGGCCACTGCGACACGGGCGGCGGCGGCGACCACTTCGGCAGCCAGGCGCTGCTCGAGGGAATCGAGGCGAAGCGGCCGCGGGTCGCGGTCTGCGGCCACATCCACGAGTCCTGGGGCTGCGAGAGCCGGGTCGGCGAGACGCCGGTGCGCAACCTCGGCCCCTCCGGCACCTGGCTGGACCTCTAGTCCGGCCGGCCCGAAGGCCGGATCGGAGGAACCGGCGGAGCCTGCCCGGTAACCGCCGCCGCCCTCCGGTGTTCCTTAGTTCGTAACTATCCGCATTATCTCCTCAGGAGGGAAAGAGATATGGAGATGATCAAGCGGTTCGAGCCGATCGCCCTGCTCGTCGTCGTGCTAGGCGCGCTGAACTGGGGCATGGTCGGCCTCTTCGACACGAACGTGATCTCGGACGTGTTCGGCACCGGCACTCTCACAGACGTCATCTACGTCGTGGTCGGGGTCTGCGGGCTGATCCACGTCCCGAGGGTGCTCGAGGACATGCACCTCCGCGACCACATGCCGCACCCACGCGGTACCTGATCCAAGGAGGAGGCACGACGAGAGACGACCGGGCCCGCCAGGGCCCGGTCTCTTTCCAGGGGATGCGGTTCGCGGGAGCCCTCTACGCCGCGACCAGCCGGTCGCGGCCGGCCGCCTTCGCCCGGTAGAGCGCCCTGTCGGCGCGGGACAGCAGCTCCTCGACCGGCTCGGCGCCGTCCCAGGCGACGAGGCCGACCGAGGCCGTCTGCCCGCTCGGGGTCGCCGCCCGCAGCCGCTCGACTATCGCCCCGGCCTCCTCCGGCTCGCATTCGGGAAGGACGACGACGAACTCCTCGCCGCCGAAGCGGCAGATCGCGTCCGCCGCGCGCAGGTCGGCTTTCCAGGCGATCGCGCACTCGCGCAGGAGGCGGTCGCCGGCAAGGTGGCCGTGCGCGTCGTTGTAGGACTTGAAGCGGTCGAGGTCGAGGACGGCGACGCAGAGGCGCTCGCCCGTGCGCCGCGCGCGGTTCGTCTCCCGCTCGAGCATTTCCTCGAGGCTGCGCCTGTTGGGCAGGCCGGTGAGCGGGTCGGTGCGGGCCAGGCTCTCGACCTCCGCCAGCAGCCGCTCGCGCTCCTGCTCGGCCAGCTTCAGCTCGGTGATGTCGGTCGAGCGCGCGTAGACGAGTTTCTCGTCGGGCGCATAGGTCGCCGTCGAGCGCAGCCAGTGCCAGCTGCCGTCCTTGGCCCGCACCCGCGTCTCCATCGAGGCGGCCGGCTCGCCCGCGAACACCCGGCGCGCCTGCTCGCGGGCACGCTCGACGTCATCGGGATGGGCGATCTCGAGCAGCGGCCTCCCGCGCATGTCCTCCTCCTCGTAGCCCAGGTGCAGCCGCCAGGCGTCGTTGATCTCGACGCAGCGCCCCTCGGTGTCCATCGTGCTCAGCATGTCCTGGGAGATCTCGAAGAAGCGACGCGCCCGAGCGTCGGCGCGGGCGCGGTGGCTGACGATCTCGGTCATCAGCAGCATCACGACCGTCAGCGAGATCGAGGTCGGCAGCCAGCGGGTGAGCGGGGAGTAGCCCGCCGCGCTGGAGACAAGCAGCAGAGCGGCGGCGTAGACGCCGAGCATCCAGGCCAGATGAACGGCGGCGACCCGCCGCGGGAAGAAGTAGGAGGCGATCAGGATTGCCCAGACGAAGATCGCCCAGTAGCCGCCGGTGGCGACCCCGGTGGCGACGATCAGCACCCCGACCGAGGCGCTGGCGCCGGCGAGCAGGACGTGCGAGGCGGCGACCGGGAGGCGGCCGCCGAGGAGCCTGGCGCCGAGCCCGGCGATCGCCATCGCCACCCCGACCCCGGCCTCCACCCGCACGTCGGCCCCGATCGGGTGGGGCAGGGAGAGGGCGAGGGCGACGAAGGCCGCCGAGAGAAGCAGCATCGCGCCGGTCGCCTGCGCGAGCGAGCGCCGCCGCGAGTCGATCGCGGCGGCGTCGTCTGCGGATCTGCGGCGCGACTCGGCCATCGCAGGTGATGAATCGGCAGCCGGGGGCAGCCCTTGAGGCCGGGGGGCTAGATTGGGGGCATGCCCGCCGACCCCGATCCCCTCGCCCGCCGAGCGGCCGTCGCGATCGGCGCCGCCCGAGTCGCCCTCGGCATCGGCGCCGTCTTCTTCACCGAGCCCGCCCTGCGGTCGATGGGCTTCGGCGAGGGCGGCGCGACGGGCAGGGCGCTCGCGAAGCTCGCCGGTGGCCGGGACATCGCGCTCGGGCTGCTCACCGTCACCGCCGGCGACCGCGAGACGCTGCGCCGGATGACGCTCACCGGCGCCGCGCTCGACGCCGCCGATGCCCTCAGCTCCGGCCTCGCGGCCCGCGACCCGGCGACCCGCCCCGGCTCCTTCGGCGGAGTCGCCTCCGGGACGGCGGCCGCGATCGCCTCGCTCTGGGCGGGGCGCAGGCTATGAGGGCGCGAGGCCCGAGGTCGCCGGCGCCTCCTCGGCGCTGACCGGGATCCCGGCGCGGCGCAGGTTGGCGAGGCCGGCGAGCGCGACGAAGGCCGCAAGCAGCGCGAAGGCCAGCTCCCCGTCACCGCGGGAGAGCGCGTGGCCGACCAGCGGGATCGCGACGATCGGCGGGATCATCGCCGCCAGGGTCATCAGGGCAACCGGCTCCGAGGGCTCGTCGGGGTAGAGCTCCTGGGCCTCGGAGAGCGCGGTCGCGTAGGGGATGCCGAAGCCGAGCGCGACCAGCACCACCGCGGCGAATGCGACCGCGGCGACCGGGTCGAGGGTGAGCGCGGCGATCCCGATCGCGGCGAGGCCCAGGGCCCCGGAGAGAAGCGCGTGGCGCAGGCCGCGCTTCTGCAGCTCGGCCCCGAGCACGCGGACCGCGGCGGAGAGGCCGAAGAGCAGGAAGGCGAGGGCGCCGGCGACCGTCTTGGCGACGTCGCCTTCACGGCCCAGGTACTCGATCAGCCAGGCGCTGAGGATCATCGGCACGCCGTAGATCGAGACGAACATCAGCGCCAGCCGGTATACGCGGGCGCGGCGCAGGGCGGCGGCGAGGAACCCGGAGCCCCGCCTGCCCCCCGCGGTCGCCTCGACGCGGGCCGGGATCGCCAGGAGGGCGGCGGCGCCGAGCGCGGCGCTGATCAGGAAGCCGATCCGCCAGTCGGCGCCAAGGTCGGAGAGGGCGCTGCCCAGCAGCAGCGCCAGCGCGATGCCGAGTTGGATCGAGGCGCCGAAGACGCCGAGCAGGCCGACGCCGCCGGCGCTGCGCGCCCAGACGGCGCCCAGAGTGTTGATCAGCGCGAAGGCGAGCCCCGGCAGGATGCGGCCGAGGACCAGCCCCGAGAAGGCCGGCGTGATCGCGAACAGCAGGTTGCCCGCGATCAGCATCGCGCAGGCGATCCGCAGCCCGGCGACGATCCCGGTGCGCTCGCCGAGCTGGGCGGCGAACAGCAGGCCGACCATCGAGGAGCCGAGGAAGCAGGTCCCGGCCAGCACGCCGACCACCGCCAGGGAGACGTCGAAGTCGCCGGCGATCTCCGAGGCGACCGGGCCGACGTTGCCCGCGTTCCAGGCGCCGCTCAGGCCGACCAGCCCGACGGCGAGGATGACCCGCCCCCGCCCCACCTGCCTATCCGAAGGGCTCGAGGCGGAAGCCGACCCCGTTGGTGGTGCGGAGGAAGGACGCCGTCTGCGGCCGCACCCGCCAGGGCGCCGGCAGCCTGCCGCTGACGCTGTCGAGGAAGCGGGTGAACAGGCGCGAGGCCTGGGCGCAGGTCAGGCCCCGCCGCTGGAGGAGGACGAGGTTGTAGCGGCCGGCCGGCACGCGCAGGGCGCCGATGTGGTCGTCGTTCAGCACCCGGAAGGAGCCGGGGCAGAAGAAGGCGTTGGCGGTGCCGCTGCCCGGGCCGCCGCCGCCGCTGTTGCCGGAGCCGCCGCCGCCCGACCGGCGCGACGCGCCTGACGTGGAAGCCGACACCGCGGGAGCGGATGAAGGTCGAGTTGGCGACGCCGATCCGCCAGGGACGCGGCAGGATCCCGTCGAAGTCGTCGAGGAAGCGGGTGAACAGGCGCGAGGCCTGGGCGCAGCCCGGCCGCCCCGAGGAGAGGATCGTGATCCGGTAGTTGCCGCGCGGCAGCTTCAGGCGGCCGATGCTGTCGTCGTGCAGGACGCGGAAGGTCCCCGGGCAGCTGACCCGCGCCGCCGAGGCCGCGCCGGGGGCCAGGGCGAGCACCGCCGTCGCAACGAGAGCGATCAGGGGGGCGAGGCAAGTGGGCCGCCGGAGGCGGATCGAGGCCACCGCGGAGATCCTATCCGCTGCAGTCGGCCTCCAGGGGGAACTTCTCGGTGCTCGTCTGGCCGTCCTGGCTGGTGAAGGTGCCGGTCGCGGTCGGATTGCCCTGGCAGATGTCGTGGCTGAGAACCAGGAAGCCTTCCTTGCCCCCTTCGATCCGCAACACGAAGCTGTCGAAGGGGATGTCGGGGACGTCTTCGACCCCCGCTGCGATCGTCCCGCCCTGGGAGACGACTTCACCCCTCAACAGCAGTTCGCTGGGCCCGCCCAGCAGGTAGGCGAGCCGGGGCAGGCCGCCGGAGCCGGTCACCGGGTAGACCGGCCCTTCGAGCGGCGCTTCGTAGGCGGGGCTGAGCACCCGCGCGACCCCCAGCCGCGGGCGGCCGGCGCATTCTTTTTCGGAGAGCTCGCTCTCCGAGCAGAAGGTGCCGATCGCGGTCGGGTCGACCAGCACCACCGGCGGCAGTTCCACCGAGGCCGACTTCAGGTTGGGCTGCCCCGCCCTGGGCTCGACCCGGAAGACGAATTCCGGCTTCCCGGTCCGCTGCGTCGCTCCCACGGCGCGCAGCGAGGCGCGCGGCGAGAACGCCTGCTCGGTTTCGGTCGTGGTCGTTTCGGAGCCGCCGCCGCAGGCGGCCAGCCAGGTCGCGCAGGCGATCAGGGCCGCGACGGCGAGGGTGCGCAGTGGCGTCGTCACGGTTCCCACCGTACAGCGGAGCGGGCAGCTCCCGGTTGCTCGAAGCGCCGAGCCGTCGCAGGCCGGAGTGCCGCCGACTGCTCAGGCGGGCGCGGCCTGGAACTGTTCGACGGCCTCCAGCGCCTGACAGCCGTAGACGACCGAGGGCCCGCCGCCCATCATCACCGCGACGCCGATCACGTCGACGATCTCCTCGCGGCTGGCGCCTGCCTCGAGCGCTTCGTGGGTGTGGAAGGAGATGCAGCCGTCGCAGTGCACGGCGATCCCGATCGCGAGCGCGATCAGCTCCTTCGTGCGCGGGTCGAGCGCGCCCTCCTCGGTGCTCGCCTCGTGCAGCTGCCCGAAGCCGGCCATCGTCGCCGGGGCGGCGTCGCCCAGCCGCTCGATCATCTCGTTCAGGTGCGTGTAGATCTCGGGGAAGTCCTTGGCCATAGTCAGCCTCCTGTGTAGGGGTTCGGGACTCCCCGCCAGCTTGACGCCCGGCGCGCCCTCCGTAAAGGGTGCGCGGCCGCGCGGCGCGTGCGAGGATGGGGCGAGCGATGAGAGCCGTCGCCTGCCAACACGGCGAGCTCGATCTGGTCGAGCGCCCCGAGCCCGAGCCGGGCCCCGGCCAGGTGCGGATCGAGGTCATGCGCTGCGGCATCTGCGGCTCCGACCTGCACGCCCGCACGGGGATCGACCACTGGGCCGAGCTGGCGACCAGGGTCGGCTACCGGCGCTTCGGCCGCTCCGAGCAGCCGATCGTCTTCGGGCACGAGTTCAGCGGCCGGGTCGCCGAGTACGGGCCGGGCTGCCGCGGGCAGGTGCCGTCCGGCGCCCCGGTGGTTGCGCTGCCGGCTGCTCCGCGGCGCCGCCGGCGTCGACCCAACCGGGCTCTCGCTGGGAGCGCCCGGCGCCTACGCCGAGCAGACCCTGGTCCAGGAGTCGCTGATGATGGCGGTGCCGAACGGCCTCGACCCCGACGTCGCGGCGCTCACCGAGCCGATGGCGGTCGCCCTGCACGCGGTGCGCCGCGGCGAGGTCGGAAAGCGGGACGTCGCCGTCGTGATCGGCTGCGGCCCGGTCGGCCTCGGGGTGATCCTGATGCTGAAGGCGACCGGCGTGCGCACCGTCGTCGCCAGCGACTACTCCCCCGGCCGGCGGGCGCTGGCCGGGCGCTGCGGCGCCGACGTCGTCGTCGACCCCGCGGAGGACTCGCCCTACGAGCCGCCGCCGGGCAGGGACCCCGGCTGGCTGACGAGCTCCCCGGAGCCATCGAGATGGCGATCGGCGCGCGCGAGAAACTGGAGCGGCTGCCGTTCGGCTGGTGGCACGCCTGGCGGCTGGCCGAGCGCGCTCGGCCTCGGCCCCGAAGCACCCGGTCGTCTTCGAGTGCGTCGGCGTCCCGGGCGTGATCGAGGAGATCGTCGACGCGGCCCCGCTCTTCTCCCGGGTCGTCGTCGTCGGGGTCTGCGTCGGCCCCGACACCTTCACGCCGGCGATGGCGATCAACAAGGAGATCGACCTGCGCTTCGTCCTCGGCTACACGCCGCTCGAGTTCCGCGACACCCTGCACATGCTCGCCGAGGGCAAGGTCGACCCGCGGCCGCTGATCACCGGCACGGTCGGCCTCGACGGCGTCGCCGGCGCCTTCGAGGACCTCGGCGACCCCGAGCACCACGCGAAGATCCTGATCGACCCGTCGATGTCCTAGCCTCGCGAGCGTGGAGGCTCACCCTCCTCGGATCGACCGAATTCGGCGCTACGATCGGGCCCTCTCAGCCCCAAGGAGGTAGTTCCGATCAGCAAGGCAGTAAGAGCGAAACCTCGAATCGGGGGTGATGATCCCCGGGTCCGCGCGTGCGATCTTCACACTTCGTGAGACCGCTGTGTATCTCGATGTCCCGAAGTCGACTGTCCAGTGGTGGGCCAGACCTCCAAAGGGCCGGGGCTCCCTGATCACCTGCTTCCCCCCCAGGGGCCGCCAAGCGACTGTTCCTTTCATAGGTTTCGCAGAGGCTTTCGTCCTCTCCAGCTTCAGGAGAGCGGGAGTTCCGCTGCAGCGGATCAGACCCGCCGTTCGGGTCCTGAGCAAAGAGATCGGCGTCGAGCACGCGCTCGCCTCCAAACGGCTCTACACAGATGGCGCCGAGGTCCTCTTCGACTACGCGAATCGCCGCGGAGAAACGGAGGTCGCGGATCTCGTCGTTCTGCGGACCAAGCAGCATCAGTTCACCGACGTGGTCCGCGACTACCTTCAGCGGATCGACTACGGCAGCGACGGCTGGGCCGATCGCGTTCGGCTACCCACGTACGGACACACGGAAGTGATCGTCGACCCCAGGGTGGCGTTCGGGCTTCCGCTGGTCGTTCATGGAGGAGCACGAGTCGAGGATCTCGTCGATCGCTTCCAGGCTGGGGACTCCGTGGGGGAAATCTCGGCCGACTTCGATGTCCCACCCAATGAGGTCGAGGGGCCCGAGCCCTCGCAGCGGTACTCGTCGACGCCGCTGTCCCAGAGCACCCGGCCGCCCGGGCCGAGGCTAACGACGCGTTCCAGGCAGGCCTCGCCGCGGATCACGAGGTCGGCGAAGCGCAGGCGCCGCAGGCCGGCGGCGCTCGCCAGGGCGACGCTCGGGCGGTGCGGGCGGAGGACACTGGTCCGCCCGTCCCCGAGCGTCACCCGGACCCGGCGCACACCGGGGGCGAGGGCCATCGCTACGACGCTGAGCCTCGCCGGCGCACCGTTGCTGGCCTGGAAGCCGCTGGTCAAGAGCGGCGGGCCCGAGCGGCGCAGGCGCGGCTCGGTGGCGCATTGCCGGTAGCGGCTGCGGTGGAGTTCGAGTCCCTGCCGCCAGCTCGTGCTGACCATCAGGCAGGGCAGCCGTCCCCCCTGCCGCCCTGCCTCAGCCGGCGCCCCGAGGCTCCTCGCCCCGACCGACCAGCTGAAGCGGCCGTGGCCGCCGGAGTCGAGCTTCGTCCATGGCGCCCGGCCCCGAAGCGAGCGCCGGGACGGCGAAGGCTGCCGCGAGCAGGCAGAGCACGAGCGCAACCACCGACGCCCGCGCCCGCCCGCCTCGGCATCTCCTCCCTGAAGTCCTCCGCGCGGCCATCCCTACATCCCCCCCAGGGCCAGCGCCCTGGCCCAGGCCCGCGTCTCCGCCAGTCCCAGGTAGGGCACCAGCGCCAGGTAGACAAGGTCGGGTGCCGCCTCCGTCAGCTGCTCGACGGTGTGGGAGAGCAGGTGGCCGCGGACGATCATCGCCATCGACTCGACGATCGCCGCGTCGCTGGAAACCGGCGCGCGCTGCTCGCGCGGCGCGACGTCGGCGAGCCGCTCGGCGAAGTAGGCGATCACCTCGTCGGCGCGCTGGCGATCGTCGGAGCCCGGGCGCCGCGCTTCAACGGTCAGCGCCAGGGCCTTGGCCGGGCTGGCGATGGTGAAGTCGACCACGGCCCGGATCGCAGCAACCACCTTCGCCTCCCATTCCCGATGCCCGTCGCAGGCGAGCTCGACCCGGTCGCGCAGCTCCTCGAAGCTCCTCTCGAAGTCCTCCCCTTCGGCCCGCACCCGGGCGGCGTTGCTGATCGGAGGGCGCCGGTACTCGCACTCTCGGCCTTCCTCAGTGCGACCCGCAAACAATGCCCCTGGCTCCCTTGTCCGGCTCATCCGACTCGCCCCTCTGGCCCTCTTCTCGGCTGGTACGCGTTCGTTTCAAAAGGACACCGAAATGAGAACATATATGGACCGGAAAGTCAATCCTAGCTCCCGAGGTCGGCGGTCCCATCATTCTCAATCTACGCACTAATCCGCTCTATAATGCGATTTCTTGGGCGATGAACGACCGGGAAACAGCTCTGTCTATTAAACTCGGTACGTACCGCAATCAGGCCTTGGGCATCGACCTGACGGCGGTCCGTCCCGCCACCCCCCGTGCCTGAGCCTGCCCGACGTACGGCAGGAGCAGCATCTCGGTCAGCTCCGGGGCGAGCTCCGGCAGCCGCTCGGCCCGATCCTCGATCAGCTCGACACCGACGAGATGGGTGATTCCCATCAAAGACGCCTGCTCGACCATCTCGCCCGGGCCGTCGGCCTCCTTTGGGTCCTCCCGGCCGGATCGCAGCATCGCGAGCAACCGGGCGTTTGCGGCGATGGCCTGAGCGGTCAGCTGCGGCTCTGCGGCGGCGGGAGCGAGCGCCAGCAGGCGCGCCTGCTCGGGCTGCTCGACTGCGAACTCGAGGCCGGCCACGACCGCTGCCGCGACCCCCTCCGCCCAAGAGCTCTGCCTTGCGCAGGCTCTGCGGAGGACCTCTTCGAGAACCTCCAGCGCCCCCAGGTGCGTCGCCAAAGCGCAGTCGAGCTTGTCCTCGAAGAGCTCATAGAAGGTGCGGCGCGAGACGCGGGCCCGGCCGATGATGTCGTTGACGGAGGTGCCCGCGTAGCCCTGCTCGGCGAGTGCCGCAGCCGCAGCGGACAGCAGACGCGCTCGCTGATGGGCAAGCACGTCCTCGGGCGGGATCGCGTGCCTTCCACGAGGAAGGACCTCGACCTCGTCTCGCTGGATCGCGCTGTCGGCCAACATCACCCTCGATCCGAAAGGGATATGGAGCGCAGGCCACCCGGAGGAGCGAGAGAGATGCCCCTCCGGGCTTCCGCCTGCGTTGCCGCGAGGGTCGAGCCGCACAGGGAAGGACGGGTCGACCCCTGGATGACATGCCATCTGCGAGC
>CAVQHG010000006.1:0-12676 GCA_963712325.1 uncultured Solirubrobacterales bacterium | reverse complement strand
ACCGTCCTGCGCCGCGAGCTGGGCGAGGACGCGGCCAAGGTCCCCAGCCGCGAGTCCCCAACCTGCTGGTCCGGGCGATGGCCATCTTCGACCCCGGCATCCGCTCGATCGTCAACCAGCTCGGCAGAGCTCACCTGCTGCAAGCAAGAAGGCCGAAGCGAAGCTCGGCTGGACGCCCCGCCCGGTCGAGGAGACGATCGCCGCGACCGGCCGCAGCATGGTCGACCTCGGCGTCGTCTCCTAGAACCCGCTCCGCCTAACCCGACCAGGCCTCGCTGCCCTGGCCCGAGTAGCGCAGCGAGCCCGGCGTGGTCAGTCCTCGCCGGTCTCCAGCAGCGTCTTCAGGCCGGAGAGGATCATCGGCCAGCCGCCGTAGAGCTCGGCGTTGGCGCCCTCGGGGAGCTGGTCGTGGGTGACGGTCAGCCGGCAGGAGTCGCCGACCGGCTCGATCTCCCAGGTGACCCGCGAGGTCCCTTCGGCCTTGACCTCGTCGCTCCACAGCGCGTCGAAGCTCTGCACGAGCCGGCGCGGCGGGTCGACCTCGAGGTTCTCGCCCTCGCTGATCGCGATGCCCGCGCCGGGGTGGGCGCCTCGTAGCGCGATCCGGGCGTCCAATCGGAGCTGACCCCGACGCCGAAGTTGTAGATCCGCCGCATCTCGCTGTCGGTGATCGCCTCCCAGAGGCGCTCCGGCGTCGTCTTGATGTAGATCTCGAACACCTTCTCCATTGTCTCCTCCTCGATGTCGCTCCTTGAGGCCGCTGAGCGCGGCGGCCCAGGGCTCGGCGTACTTGCTCACCCAGCGGTCGTGGACGAGCCGGATCGGGACGGGGTTGAGGAAATGCAGCTTCTCGCGCCCGCGGCGCCGGGTCGTGACCAGCCCGGCCCCCTCGAGCACCCGCAGGTGCTTCATCACGCCGAAGCGGGTCATCGGCAGCCCTCTTCCAGGGCGCTCAGCGACTGCCCGTCCCGCGCGAACAGCCGGTCGAGCAGGCTCGCGCCGGGTCGGGTCGGCAAGCGCCTTGAACACCTCGTCCACGACCGGGACTATACGTGACTATTTAGTCACCTGTCAAGGGCCGAATTGCCGGCGGCGAATCGCCTCGCCTCGGCGCTGCCCAGGTAGGGCGTGAGGACGAACTGGGTCGCCTCGCCGGCGAGAGCGGGCAGCTCCCCCTGCCTTAGGGAGAGGCGCTGGGCGACGAGCATTGCCACTCCGCTGGCCATCGCCCGCTCGGTGATCTCGGGCAGGCGCTCGCCATGTCCGGCTCGCTCGCGGCCGGGAGCGAACAGCTCGGCGACGTAGCCGACCATCCGCTCGTAGCGCTCGAAGCCGGCGCTGCCGCCGGCCAGCGCGTCGTTGGTCAGGAGCTGCGCCGCGAGCGGCTCGGCCGCGACCCACTCGAAGGCGGCCCCGATCCCGGCCGCCACCCCGTCAGGCCAATCGCCGGCCCCCGCGCAGGCCGACTTGATCCGCACCTGCAGTGCCGCAAACGCCGAATCGAAAGCGAAAGCGAAATCGTCTGCTTGCCCTGCGCCGCTGCCCATCCCCCGCCCCCGCTGCCGTTGGAGCGCCGGATGGTAAACATGAATGTCTGCGAACGCAAGCCAACCGCTCGGCACCCCCACCGATATGCTTGCCGCGCTTGAGTGCCCTGGCGGCGCCGAGCATTAGCCAGGCACGGCGGTCCCAGTGGCCGCCGGGCGGGGCGGCGACAGATCCGAGGCCAGGGCAAACGGCTCCGCAGCGGCAAGCGGGCGCAAGAGCCTTGCGTACCCCTCGCTCCAAGCAACTCCACGGGAGCCGTCCACTTGGATCGTCCGGACCCACAAGAAAGCCCTGCTCGCGGGGTGCTCGTATCTCAGCTCGCGCCGGAGATCGTGCAGCTGCACGCGCGTCTTTACGGTCGCGGGCCGACCAAGGCGCGCAGCTACCTGCAGAACGACTACGCGGCCTGCGTGCTCGAAGAACTCGGCACCGTCACGGCCGAGCGCACCCTGATCGGCGCCGGTTCGGGCGAGCATGTCAGCGAGACGCGAAAGAAGTTCCAAGACGCGGTCCGGGAGGAGTTCATCGGCGTGGTCGAGCGGATCACCGGCCGCAGCGTGCGCGTCTTCATCAGCCAGGTCGACATCGAGGCCAACCTAGCCCTTCGAGTTCTTCATCTTTGCCGAGCAGAAAGATCTCGATCGCGACGTCGGGGTCGACGTGCACGACGCTTAGGAACGCCTCCGCCGGACGGCCGACCACCTCTTCGACGCGGGCCTTGTACTCGCCCTCGAGCGCTTCCTGGTGCAGGCTGCGCGTGCGCCGTACGTGCTCGGCCTGGCCAGCGCCGATCAGCGTCCGCTCGACCGGCGTGTAGATGTCGCTGAGGATGCAGACGACCATCTCGTCGTTGAAGAAGCTCTTCGCCGCTCCCGGCCCCCGGCCGAAGTACTCGCGGTGCAGGGCGACCATGGCGTTGGAGATCTCGACTAGCGCCTGACTTCCACGGGATGTATGTGTGCCGACGATGTCAGCTCTTTCAAGGCGTGCGCGCCGACCCATTGACGAGTCGGAGTGCCAGCCTACTAACTCGACGGCTTTGTAACCGTGGCCGGTACGTTCTGGGAACGCCGTGGATCGAGCGGAAGTGCCCGGCCGGGCACTTCCGGCCTAGCGGCGCGAACTCTGGCTGACCTGGGTGGACAGGCTCACTTTCGGTTCGCCCGAGCCGACCTTCGCCGCCTCGACCGAGAAGTGGAGCAGGCCCTTGTGCAGGCGCGAGACTTTCAGCACGGCGAAAGTCGAGCTGCCTTTGCGCGAGATCTTGGCTTCGGCAGGCTTCTTGCCGCGGCGAGCGGCGACCGCGAGCAGGTGGCCCTTGTGGACGAGCTTTAGGCCGTAGATCCTGAATTTGTCGAGCGGGCTGGACCAGGTGAGGGTGATCTGGATCGCTTTGCTGGCAGCGCCGATGGCGATTGCGTGGGTCTTGCTCTGGCCCTTTTTGAGCAGGTCGATGAACTGGCGCGGCGGTGTCTGGCAGGTCAGCGCCGCCTCGATCGTGTTCATCACCGACTTCGAGCTGGGCGGTGTCTTTGAGCGGGAAGTAGCGGCCGCCGGTGTCGCCGGCGATCTTTTCCAGCCGCTGCTGGTCCTCGCCCGGCAGGATCGAGCCGAAGCCGATCACGTAGGTGCGGACGCCGTGCACGAGGTGGGCTTCGGTGTATTCGCCGATGTCGTGGCCGCCGTCGGTGAGGAAGATGCGGGCATCGGCTCCCGGGTTGTCGGCATCGGACTGGGCGAAGGCCCCGTTGTAGTCGGTGGCGCCGTTGTCGGCGTGGATCTGCTGGTCGAGCGCGGCGCGCATCGCGCTTGCGTTCGGCCCGACCGGCTCGGGCGGGAAGAAGGTGTCGGCGGCGGGGGGGTTGTTTTCATAGCCGCCGGAGCCGAACTCGACCGCGCCCAGCTGCGTGCCCTTGCCCAGCGTGTCGATCAGCAGGTTCATCGCCTGCACGCGCAGCCGGCCGGAGTCGGTGAAGTCCATCGAGATCGAGTCGTCGACGATCGCCTCGATGTTGGTCGCCGGGCTGCAGCCGGACGCGGTCGCGACCGGTGCGGCGGCGCCTGCGGGCGCGGCGAGCGGAGCGATCGCGACGAGCACGACGGTTGCGGCTCCCAGAAAGACCTTGGCTACTCGGCTCATCGTTACCCTTCCACTGCTTGAGGATTCCTGTTCACTCGCTACGCTGGATGCGCGCATGGTTGCACCCCAGGGCGACAAAGTCACGGTGATCACGCTCGGCCCGAGGGAACATGTCACGAGCGGGCCGTGCAGCGCTACCTCGAGTTCCAGGGCGTAGACGAATATCGGATCGAGCTGATCACGGACTTCTTCGACGGTCTTGAGCTGCTGCGGGAAACGCCGAACGCATTCCTCGTCCAGTGCAGCGCCCACCCCAAGGTTCACGAGATCACCGAGAAGTACTGGACCGAGGTCTTCGTCGTCGACACCTTCATCTACCCGACCAAGCACCTGGTCCTGCTCAGCCGTCGCGATGTGGGGAGGCCGCGCTCGATCGGGATCGTGCCGGCGACCAAGGGCTACATCGACCTCTCCCAGTGGGATGAGGTGATCGACGTGGTCTCCAAGCCGGTCGTCGGCGAGGGCCTGCTGCGCGGCGACTACGACTCCGGCCTGACCCACATGGAGCACGTCACCGAGCACGCCGAGGAGCTGCGGCTCGACCTCGACATCGGCGAAATCGACACCACCTGGGTGGTCTACGGCCGCGAGAAGCGCTTCAACGGCGAGCTGATCGGCATCCCCTCCAGCAGTCTCTTTGGGTTGTGAACCGTAACGGACTGTTTATCTTAGAGTTAACCGACTTCCTCAAGCGACCGAAAGTATTTGAATCAGACAGTCGTTACTAGGTGCATCGGAGGCATTACGACCTTTCAATTGCACTAAACGGCGGGAGTCGGGTTTGTTGAAAATGCGTAGGTTCGCCCTCATATTCGGGTTCGTTTGCATTGCCACCATCGTCGCCGGTTGCGGAAGCCAGACGGGGACCGGCGGAATAGCAGGGGTCCTCAAACGGCTGAAGCCGCTTGCCGCCGACTGCGACGGCCCCCGTAACGGTTACGCGGGGATCGACCTCAGCGCCAGCGCGCGCGGAGCGGCGGGCCTCCTCAATGAACGGCTCGGGCCCTGCGTGGCCTCGTTGACGAAATTGGGGCATGCGGAGGCTACGTCAAGGTCGTCGGCTTTTCCTCCAGTGCGCCCGAGACTTTCACCCTTGGCACTGCCGAGTTTCCCACCGACTTCGGCACTGACAATGCACGCTTGATCCATGCCGATAAAGGAGGAAGCGGCCTCATGCACGAAGTCGAAGAAAACCTTCCGGTCGCGACGCGCGAAATCAACTCCCATGGCACCGACGTACTGGCGCAACTCGACCTTGCCGAGGAACTCCAGCACCAGCGGCATACAGGAACGCTTCACGTCCAGCTAGCAACGGATGGCATCGCGACGACAGAGCCCGTTGAGATGAATACACCCGACTTCGACCTTGCGTCCGCGCGGAGAGCAGCTGCGCAGGTGCGGGTTCCCAACCTCTCCGGAGCAACGGTGGAAATCGTTGGCATTGCCAGAACAAGCGGCGCTCGCCAGCTCGCGACCGAACGCGCCGCGGCAATCGCCTCCTTCTACAGAAGAGCCTGCAGGCGAACCAATGCCAACTGCCATGTGACGGCCAGCTACACCCCGGGGGGCTGAGCCGTGGCCCGGCTTCCCGGCAGCAACGGGAATTCCTCGTCGTGGTCGAGCGACGACGACGCGCTCCTCTCGGAATTCATCCGGCAGAGCGACGAACCGCACGCATTTGCGCGGCCGGATTCGGTGAGGAAATTCTGGATCGAGGACGAGTACGCTGCGGCGGAATTAGAGCAGCGCGCCCAATATGGCCGCAAAGGCGAGGCGGCGGCGCGAGACCCCGAGGCCGAGGCCAGCGCTCTTGGCCACGAGGCCGACAAGGCGGTCGAGGAAAGCGACGAAAAGCACGTTCATGCCGCCGCCGCGCGCGGAGCGCTACAGCGCGACGAAGAGGTACTCGGCCCGCACGCGCGCCTGGCCGACGGATGCGAAGCTACTCAAGTGGGTTCGTTGGGGACTGCTTCTGGGCGGTGATCTGGTCGGTCTGGCGGGAGCAGCCCTACTGCTCGGTGAGGAGCCGATCAATGCCTACCTGCAAGCGACGGCAGCGGCCGCCTCGGCGGTAACCCTGGGCGCGGTCGGTCGCGAGGTTCGCTACCTGATGGCGGCGCACATCCGCAAAAAGAGTCCGGAAGAACTGCGCGAGATCGAGCTGCCCTATGCAGCTTGGTTCGCCGGGCCGGAAACGGCGGCCACCCTGGTGAAGATCATCGCGCTGGTGTGCTGCGCGGGATCGATCTTGATCGCGGGCGGGATCTTTGCCTTGCGCTACGCCACCGAGGGCGAAGAAGCCGCAATCGCGTTCGGCTGCTTCGCGCTCGCACTCGGTCTTGCCAGCTTCTACAACTCCTTTGACACCGCCGACGACGTCGCCGAGCATCTCGACAACCGAATAGCAAGGGTCAGGCGGATCGACAAAGCGGCAACGAACGCACGTAAGGACGCGGCTATCGGCGATCGGGCCAAGCGAGAAACCGAAGCGAAATCGATCCGCGAGGAACACGAGCGCGCAGGCCTGGCGGCAGCGGCAGCGGCCCGGCGAGCGCTCTACGCAGCCCTCGGTAACAGTCCCGGCGTCGCCGGCAACGGTCCTGGGGTCAAATTTCCCGACGAAGGCTCGCTGCTCGCACCAGAGTCGCTCGAGGAGACCTAGATGCCAGCCCAGTTCCTGCCGACCCGGCTCTTGAGCAGCGCATGGCTGTCCTCCCGGATGCTCCTCACACGGGTGAGCACCGGGATGGGCCGAAGCCGCAGCTATGCGGAAGCGATCCGGGTCGGCAAACCGGGGCGCTGTCCGGAAACACCCGTCCTCTCGATTTTCATCTTCGACAATTCCGGCAGTGTCACCGGTGGCAACGACCCCATCGGACAACGGTTTCTCGAGGCATACATCGCTATTACGCGGATCGGAAACCGTTGCCGCTGCGGGCGGGACATGACCGCAACCATCCATTTCGACACGCCGACCTCGCGTGACCTGAAGCCGACGCGGATCACGCGGGACCACCACGGGGACATCGCCGAGAGCCTGGCCATCCCGGCCGACGGGGCAGGTATCAGCCTGCTTGAAGCGAGCTTGGCCAAGGCACGGGAGATCGCGCTTCGCCACAGCCACTCCCACCGCATAGTCCTTCTCACTCTCACCGATTTCGAACTCTTCGACGAATGCCTCGACCAGTTGATCGCCTTTCCGGGCGACGTGCACGCCGCGGTATTGCGACTCGATCCGCCGGCCAAGCTCCTCGATGCACCCTCGGTCACGGTCACGCGCATAGGACACGACAGCAAACCCGGGTTGCTCGCACGAGCCGCCTTCACGGCGATGACCAAGACGCGGCCGCGCGCCAATCCCCTCCCCGTCGCCGAGCTCGCCGGTCCGGCGGTCCGTGCAGCGGCTGCCGCCTAATCGCTGCGCGGATCGCCGCAGCCCGGATCGCCAGGCGCAAATCCACACTCGATCGGCCTCGGCTACCATCGCGCCCGACGCCCGCGCACCTCGCAGGGGCTCGCACAGGCGTCGGCATCGAAACGGTGGGTGCAATGGCGGCTGTTGCGGCGGCGATTCGGCCTATCGGGAACCTTCCCGTGGAGCCGAAGCATCACCTCTCATGCCGAAGAGGCCACCGTCAGGCGCTGGTTCGACGCCTTCAACTCCCGCGACCTCGAGGGAATGCTTGCCTGCATGCATCCAAACGTCGATTTCCGCCCCCTCCGACTGCATGGACTCCAGAGCGCCTACCACGGGCACGCGGGCGTGCGCGAGTGGTTCGCCGGGTTGCAGCAGCTTGAGCACCACCACCGGATCGAGCTCACCGCGGTCAGCGCCGCCAGCGACGGCAAACTGGTCGCCTCCGGCACGCTGAGCGCCGCCAGTCCCGGCGGCCCGGCCTCCTTCTGGGCGATCGAGCGCTTCGAAGGCGGCATGATCGTCGCCGCCCATCACTTCCTCAGCGACCGCTTCCAACTGCGATGAGCGGGGACGGCGAGCGGATGGAA
Source organism: uncultured Solirubrobacterales bacterium (assembly GCA_963712325.1). GTDB lineage: Bacteria > Actinomycetota > Thermoleophilia > Solirubrobacterales > 70-9 > VRUE01. The sequence goes on along the minus strand of CAVQHG010000006.1, from coordinate 4,983 downwards.
GTGCTGAGCGGCGGTGAGCTGAACGCGGCCGTGACCCGCGAGATCGTCCGCATCCACACCGCCGCGATCGGCCGCGGGCCGAGAAGTCCTACTCCTTCCACAGCGGCGAGACGATCGTCGTCGTCTTACTGGAGGTGCTGACGCATGCCGAGCGCAACCTCGTCTCCTACGGCGAGGGCGAGGCGGTCCTCGCCACCCGCCGCCTCTCCCAGCGGGCGATGGCGACGGAGATGAAGGAGGCGGTCGCGCGGTTGACCGGCCGCCGTGTGGTCGCCCTGCTCTCCGACAACCAGCTCGAGCCCGACATGGCGGTCGAGGTCTTCATCCTCGACTCGCCGCTCAGCTGACCGGCTCAGCCCTGCTCGAGCTGGCGGGCGAGGCGGCGCATCGCCTTGGCGGTGGGCCGGCGGATGAACTCGCGGGTCAGCGGCGGCAGGATGCGTTCGGCCCGCGAGGCCTCGAGCCACTCGAGCTCGAAGGAGACCTCGGTCTTTCCCTCGGAAAGCTCCTTGAGGCGGTAGGTGCCGTGGGTGTGGCGCTTGCCTCCGGCGCCGACCGCGTCCTCGACGATCAGCCGCGGCTCCTCCGCCTCGACGATCTCGAACTCGGTCCAGTCCTGGGACATCGGCGTTCCCGCCCGCGCCTCGCCCTTGGCGCCGACCCCACGCCGCGGCCCGCTGAACTTCCAGTCGACCAGGTAGTGGTCGAGAACGCCTCGTGATTGGCGAGGACGAGGAGGTGGTCGTAGACCTCCGCGACCGGCTTCCCCACCGTGACGCTGACCGTGACCGGCTTCACGCCACGATCCTAGTGCTCCCGCCACCGGCCGAGGTCGGGCGTTGAGTAGCCTGCGGCGCGATGAGCGCTGGAGACGGGATCGAAGTCGAGGGGCTGGTTCGCGAGTTCAAGAACGGCCCGCGGGCGGTGGACGGGATCGACCTGCGGGTGGGGGCCGGTGAGATCTACGGCTTCCTTGGCCCCAACGGGGCGGGCAAGTCCACCACGGTGCTGATGCTGACCACGCTGCTGCCGCCGACCGCCGGCACGGCCCGGGTCGGCCGGCTTCGACATCGTCAAGCAGGGACCGCAGGTGCGCTCCTCGATCGGGGCGGCACTGCAGGAGGCCGCCCTCGACCCCCTGCTGACCGGGGCCGAGCACATGCGCCTGCAGACCGCCCTGCACGGCATCCCCAAGGCCGAGCGCGCGGCGCGCGGGACAGAACTGCTCGCACGGGTCGGCCTGGCCGAGGCCGGCGACCGCAAAGTCGGCGGCTACTCGGGCGGGATGAAGCGCCGGCTCGACCTCGCCCTGGCACTCGCCCACGGGCCCAGCATCCTCTTCCTCGACGAGCCGACCACCGGGCTGGACATCCAGAGCCGCACGGCGCTCTGGGACGAGGTGGCGCGGCTCGCCGCCGAGGAGGGCGTGACAGTCTTCCTCACCACCCAGTACCTGGAGGAGGCCGACGCGCTGGCCGGCCGGGTCGGGATCATCGACCACGGCCAGATCGTCGCCGAGGGCACTCCGGCGGCATTGAAGGCCGAGATCGGCCGCCCGACCGTGGAAGCGGTGCCGCGCGAGCCGGGCGAGCGCGAGCGGCTGGCGGCGGTGCTGGAGCGCTTCGGCGAGCGGGCCGGCTCCTCCCCCGCGGCGCCGCGGCGCGGCTGGAGGGGGGCGAGTCCCAGCTCGCCGAGGTCGTGCGGGCGCTCGACGGCGAGGGGATCGCGATCGAGGACCTGCAGCTGCACGCGCCCTCGCTCGACGACGTCTTCCTCGCCAAGACCGGCCGCTCGCTGGAGGGCTCCGGCGGCGCCGGGGAGGCCGAGGCGGAGCCGGTCGGCAGCGCGTGAGCCGGGCGCTGCGCACCCAGGTCGGGCAGCTCGCCCACCGCTCGGTGGTGCGCACCCTGCGCCAGCCGGCCCAGATCGTCCCGGCGCTGGTCTTCCCGCTCTTCCTGCTCGCGGTCAACTCGGGCGGGCTGCGAAGACGCGACCAGCCTGCCGGGCTTCCCGACCGACTCCTACCTCACCTTTGCCCTCGCCGTGCCCTTCATCCAGGGGGGCCTGTTCTCGGTGATGAACGCCGGCACCGACCTCGCCCGCGACATCGAGACCGGCTTCCTCAACCGCCTGGCGCTGACCCCGCTGCGCGGCGCCGCCCTGCTCAGCGGCCTGCTCGCCGGCGCCGTCGTGCTGGGAGTGGTGCAGGCGGCACCTACCTGACGGTGGGCCTGATCGCGGGTGCGGAACTGGTTACCGGCGTCGCCGGGGCGCTTGTGATCGTCGCGCTCGCGGTCTCGATCACCGTCGGCTTCGGCTCGATCGGCCTCTTCGCCGCCCTGCGCACCGGCTCCGGCGAGGCGGTGCAGAGCCTCTTCCCGGTCGCCTTCGTCTTCCTCTTCCTCTCCTCGATGGCGCTGCCGCTGGAACTGATGCAGACCCAGTGGTTCCACGACGTCGCCGCCGTCAACCCGGTCTCCTACCTGCTCGAGGCCTTCCGCTCGCTGCTCTTCGAAGGCTGGGACGCGGGTGCCCTGGCGCTTGGCTTCGGCATCGCCGCGGCCATCCTGATCGTCGGCATGCTCGCCGCGCCGGCGCTGAAGACTCGGCTGGTGCGGACATGAGCGGGGGGCGCGAGAACCGCGGCCTGGCCGGCTTTCGCACCCTCGCCTTCGCGGTCGCCTCGCGCAGCATCCACATCTTCCTCAGCAACCCGGCCTTCCTGGCGCCGGCGATCGTCTTCCCGCTCTTCTTCTTCGTCGCCTTCGCGGGCGGCCTCTCCGCGATCGGCAACCTGCCGGGGTTCGACTTCCCCAGTGGCTACACCGCCTTCCAGTTTGTCTTCGTGCTGCTCCAGTCGGCGGCCTTCGGCGGCGTCTTCACCGGCTTCGGCATCGCCCGCGACTTCGAGATCGGCTTCGCCCACCGCTACCTGCTGGCCGCCGCCAACCGCAACGGGATCGTCGCCGGCTACGCGATCGCTGCCCTGATCCGCGCCGGATCACCTGGACCGTGCTGACCGTGATCGCACTCATCGCGGGGATGGAAGTCGGCGGGGCGGGGGTCGAACTGGTCGGCCTCTACGGCCTCGCGATGATGACCAACCTGGCGGCGACGATGTGGGCGGCCGGGTGGCGATGCGGGTGCGCTCGATCCAGGGCGGCCCGCTGATGCAGTTCCCCGTCTTCCTGATCCTTTTCCTCGCCCCGGTCTACGTGCCGCTCGGCCTGCTCAGCGGCTGGATCCACACCGTCGCCTCGGTCAACCCGGTCACCGCCCTGCTCGAGGCGGGCCGGGGCTTCATCTCCGGCGAACCGGCCGTCGTCGCCCTCGCCTTCGCGATCGCCGTGGCCCTGCCGGTCCTCTTCGCCCTCTGGGCCCGTGGCGGCCTGAAGCGGGCCGAGGCCGCCGGCTGACCCCGGGCTAGCGAACGGTGCTGCGGTAGGCGACGGACGCCCGTCGCAGGCGCCGCATCGCGCCGCGGCGCTTGCGCAGGTTGCCCGCCGGCGCGTGGGCGCGCTCGACCTTGCGGGCGCCGGGAACGGCGGCCTGGGTGGCCGGGATCCTGGGCGGCCCGGGCTCGGGTTCCAGGCCGACGCCGCAAGGTTCAGCTTGGCGCCCGCGTCGCCGTCGCCGAAGAGGCCGAGGCGGGCGGTCTTGGCGCCGCTGCTGACGGCTCGAAGTTGACCACCGCGTTGCAGGTCGCCCCCGGGGTGATCGTCACCCCGCTGCAGTTCTATCGATCAGGAGGAAGCTGCAGCCCGCGCCGCCGGCGATCCCCGCGATGAAGACGCCGCCGGCAATGTTGCCGCGGGTGGTGATGTCGATCTTCATGTTCGCCCCAGCCGAGCCGACCGGGACCGAGCCGAAGCTGCTGGTCGGCGGCAGGTACGAACGCCGCCCGGCCGCCTTCGCGCTTAGGCCACACTGAAGACCGTATTTTCATCGGAGTAGGCGCGAAGTTCCGCTTCGAAGGTGATCGCGTCGTAGGGACCGAAGCTGACCTGCACCGAGCAGGATTCGCCCGGGTTCAGGGTGCGCCCCCCGCATTCGTTGTAGCCGGTCCAAAGGCGCTGGAGCCGGAGATTTCGGTGTAGTGGACGGTGGCCGAGGAGCTGCCGTTGTTCGGAGCTGGACCAGGCCTGGTCGTCGGAGCGGTTCGCTTCCTGGAGCCCGAAGTCATAGCTGCCCGGTTCGAAGGCGAGTTGCGGAGCCGGAGGGCCTTCGCCCCCTTCCGGAGCCGCCGGGGCCAGGGCGGGGATCGCCGCGAGCAGGAGGCAGGCGGCGAGGAGCAGGGTTGCCCGGAGGCGATCCGCGCTGGCACCGGGTTGTTCGGAGTGAGAACATGGACGCTTCATCGACAGCCGCACTCGTCTATTTGACGATGCGAGAGAAATTCCACTTAAGGACGCGATAGGCGACGATCACACAGGGCGAGGCAGCGAAGGTCGAGAAGGCGAACGCATCGGGGAAGCCGCCGGTCGTCTTCGTCCACGGGCTCTGGCTGGTGCCGGGTAGCTGGCAGAACTCGATCGACCTCTTCGCCGAGGCGGGCTACGCGCCGCTGGCCCCGGGCTGGCCGGCGGCCCCGGCACGGTCGAGGCCGCGAGGGCCAACCCGCAGGCGCTCGCCGGCCGCGGCGTCGTCGAGGTCGCCGACCACTTCGCCGAGGCGACGGCGCCCTCGATCGGACGCCGGCGATCGTCGGTCACTCCTCGATGGCCTGATCGCGCAGATCCTCGCCTCGTGGCCTCTCCTTCGCCTCGTCGCGGTCGACCCGCGCGCCGTTCAAAGGCGTATCGCCCCTGCCGGTCCCCGCCCTGCGCCCGGCCCTGCCGGCCCTGCGCAACCCGCTCAACGAGGGCCGGGCGAGGACCGCTAGGCTTCGAACAGTTCCACTACCAGCTTTCGGACCAACGCCAGTTCGATCTCGACGAGGCGCCAGGCGCTCTATGAGACCTACCACGTGGCCGCCCCGGCGAA